>CAWANG010000053.1:0-46618 GCA_963783175.1 uncultured Alphaproteobacteria bacterium | reverse complement strand
CGGTTGAGGGCACTATTGCAAGCCGGTTTACAACGTAATATCAGTGTGTTAGAAAGTTGCGATGTCTCCAGTCCCACATTTGGTCCCACACTCCGACTGAGGAACGTATCGCCGTATGGCCTGTTCGGCGTCCTCAGACGCTCCCGGCCCGATGCGGTTCCCGGTTGAGGACCGGAACCGCCGACCTGCGTCTATTCGAGCGCACGTCACGGCTTCAGGATCGGCGTGCGCGCCTCGGGTGTCGCCGGGGCTGGGGACGCTTACTGCGCGCGAGAACGTCAAATCGGCGCTCGTCAAGGTCGTCCCGCTCCTGCGCCTCGTTGATGATGCGGGCAAGCTCCTCGATCGGACCGCCCTTTGGCAGCTCCTTGCACAAGGGGCCGCGTCAGCAACCCCTTCTCGCGCTTTGAGAGGTTCACGTCATGAAGCCCGGGGTTCTCCCGGGGGATATTTACTCCATCTCGTCTGCCTCAGATCGTGTTCGACTTCATCTGATCAGCGATATAGTCGGCCTGACGGATCGCGAGCGTCACGATCGTCAAGGTCGGGTTCTCCGCTCCGCCGGTGGCGAACTGGCTGCCGTCCGAGATGAACAGATTCTTGATATCGTGCGCCTGCCCCCACTTATTCACCACTCCTTCGCGTGATTTCTCGCTCATTCGGTTCGTGCCGAGATTGTGCGTTGAAGGATAGGGCGGCGTTGGGAAGATGCGCGTGGCGCCGACCGCCTCATACATCGCCTTACCCTGCCCATAGGCGTGGTTGCGCAACGCGATGTCGTTAGGGTGGTCGTCGAAATGCACGTCCACAACCGGCAGGCCCCAATTGTCCTTCTGGTCGCTGAGCGTTACCCGGTTCGTTTCCTGCGGCATGTCCTCGCCGACGATCCACATCCCGGCCATATTCGAGTAGCCGTCGATGGCGGTGGTGAACTCGCGGCCCCACGCGCCCGGATCGAGAAAGGCCGCCATGAAGGGGAGCCCGAGGGAGAGCGTCTCCAGTTCGTAGCCGCCGACGAAGCCGCGGCTCGGATCGTTTCGCGCCTCGTCCCGCATGATGCCAGCCATTGTCGTGCCCCGATACATGTGCACCGGCCGCTCGAAAATAGCGTAGACCGATCCGGTGGTGTGACGCATATAGTTGCGCCCGACCTGGCCCGATGAATTGGCGAGCCCGTCCGGAAACTTGGACGATGCGGAGTTGAGCAGAAGGCGCGGGCTTTCGAGCGAATTGCCCGCAACCGCTACAATGCGCGCCTTCTGCCGCTGCAGCTTGCCGTCGCCATCGAAATAAGTGACGCCAGTGATCTTGCCCGAGGCGTCGTGCTCGATCTGGGCGACATGCAACTCCGGGCGAACCTCCATGTTGCCGGTCGCCTCGCCCTTCGGAATCTCGGTGTAGAGCGTCGACCATTTCGCGCCCCACTTGCAACCCTGGAAGCAGAAGCCGGTCTGTTGGCAGGAATTGCGATTGTCGCGTTCGACCGAATTGATCGCCATCCGGCCGGTGTGGCACTCCTTGTAGCCGAGCTTGTCGGCCCCGGCCTTGAAGACCTTGAAATTGTTGTTGCCTGGCAGTCCCGGCAAGCCGTTCGTGCGGGTGACGCCCATCTTGTCTTCGGCCTTGGCGTAGTAGGGCTCGAGCTCAGCGAGGGTCAGCGGCCAGTCAAGGAGATTGGCGCCCGGGACGTGGCCGTAGGTCGAGGCGTCTCTGAACTCGTGCTCCTGGAAGCGGAGCGAGGCGCCTGCCCAGTGGGTCGACGTTCCGCCAACGGCCTTGACGATCCAGGCCGGTAGATGGGGGAAGTCCTTGTGAACCCGCCAGCCGCCGGAGGTGGTCCGCATGTCCTTCCAAGCGAGTTGGGCGAAGCTGTCCCACTCATTGTTGATGAAGTCCTCGAATTCGTAGCGCTTGCCCGCCTCGAGCACGACGACCTTGACGCCCTTCTGCGCCAGCTCGTTGCTGAGCGTGCCGCCACCCGCGCCCGACCCCACAATGACGACGACGCTGTCGTCGTTCTGATCGAATTTCGCTGCCATGTCCGTTTCCTCGCGTGAATGGGCTTTGTACTGCGGTCAGAGCCAGGTGATGTCGTCGAAGCCGCGGTGGATGTATCCGCCCTTGGAGAAGGACTCGCCCTCGTATCCGAAGATCGGCCAGATCTCCTGCTGGTTATAGAGCGACACGATCAGGCCGGAGCGGATCTGCTCGAACATGGGATCGGCGCTCTGGTTTCTGAGCAGCGCGACGCGGTCGGCTTCCCAGGGGCGGCCGACATAGCCCCCCTCTCCCGCGGCTCCGTCGAGCGCGGCGACGAAAGCCTCGATCTCAGCCTTCACCTGTGGGTTCGCCGCGGCCTTCTCGTCGTAGCCCTTCATCGCGATCGCGTAATAGCGGTCGGCGACTTTGTCATGCGGGTAGATGTCGCGCGCGACGAGGATCAGGGCCTTCATCGTTTCGGGTTTCAGGCCCTTGACATCGAGGGCCCACGCCTCGGACGCGTTGAGCAGCGCGCCAGTCGAAGTGATCGCGATCGCGGCTGCGAAACCGGTCGCCGATCTTTGCAGGAATCCGCGTCGGGAGAGGCTCCCCCTCGCGGGCGTCGTATCGGTTGCCGTCATGGGTGTCTCCTCCTGTTCTTGTAAAGATTCGTTGGCCGCGGGCGGCTACCTGTAGCGGCCGAACCTCTGCAGTACCTCGATCTTGTAGCCGTCCGGATCTTCGACGAAGAAGAAGCGGGCGATCTGCTTTCCATCCTTGTTGAACTCGACGATTTTGCGCGGCTTGAGGCCCTCGGCGTCGAAACGGCGGTGCTGCGCGTCGAGGTCCTCCACCACGAAGGCGACATGGCCGTACCCGTCGCCAAGATTGTAAGGCTCGGCGCGACCCTTGTTGATCGTCAGCTCGAGCTCGTAAGGCGTCTCGGAATTCGAGAGATAGACAAGCGTAAAATCGGGGAAGTCGAGCCGGTCGGCGATGTCGAGCCCGAAGGCCTTTTTGTAGAACTCGAGCGACCGCGCCTCGTCCAGCACGCGGACCATCGTATGGATCGCTTTCGCCATGTCTGCTCATGCCACAGCCGCCGCTTGCGGCCAAGTCATTAGAAGTTAGCGATTGCGACAGACACTGGGTGTTATCAGCTTACTACGCGGACGGCTGGCTTAGGCTGCAACCTGCGGTCGAGTACGGGCGTGCGCCGGGTTTCGCGCCATGACGCAGATGCAGCGCAGATGGGAAGTGAAGTTCGACACTTCCCCCCGCAGCAGAAGAATCTCCTGATGCAGCGTTGAGATGAAGCGAGGCAATGTAAGCCCTTCCGCTGTCGCGATGTCCTCGAGAATCTCCCAGAAAACCTTCTCCAGGCGAATGCTCGTGCTCTGGCCGTTCAGCCGAATGGAACGAGTCTCGAGCGCGTAGATATCCGGGGGCGCGCTCGCAAAAAGATGGCACATGTTCCCTCCTTCGATCGCCCCCCTGTCGCAACAAATCAGCTGGCCGACGCCCCCTTCTCAGGGCCCGTCGTCTAGTGGTCTGACTTAGTATCGCGCATTTCTGATCTGGACTCTTTTAGGACCTTGCCGGCCCGCCGTCGAGGGCGCCGTCATCTGCGCCAAGTCCCTTCGCGCCAACAACGGAGGAAGACGAAACCCGGCTCGCCTGCGCCGCTTTTAGCGACCCCTATTGCAGCGCTTTCGTTGACGGCGCGACGAGACATTCTAGGCTTACCTCGATGCACGTCGGACTGAACATATCAGAGTGCATCATGAGCGCACAATTTCCACTACTGTGCAGGCTCTTGGACGCTGGCAACAACGAAACTCTCTGCACGCTCAGCGAGCCGGCGTCCAAAAAGCGCCAAGGCGCGAAGTCGCGGGAAGTTGGGCAGCGGCTGAGCAGCGAGCGCTATGGGGTTTGATGTTGGCGCCGAGTTCGCCCAGCGACGGCATCCGCAGTGCTGATACGGCCCGCCGTGACCCGCGGATACCATTCCGACGCCGCGACGATGTCAGCGGCTATAGAGATAGATCAGGGAGGTCCGCTCAGGTCGGAGACGTCGTCGAGTTTGGCCAGCGGGATTGAGACTTCGCGTCACGCGCCTCAGCCCTTCTGCGTCACGGGGCGGGTTAAATGGAAGTCTTGATTGCACGACTGACTTTGAAGCTTGGTGAGCTTCCGTAGGCCAGCCCGCTGACCCCAGAGCGCGAAGGCTTCGCCCGCCGCCAACCTGGCATCTCCCGCACCATCGAAACGCTCGTCGACCCGTAAAACCTCCCCATCCGACGCTGCCCTCGCCAACCAATCAGAACCTCTGTGTCGATGTACTGGCACGGTCGATTGGGAGTTCTTCGCTTCCACCCGCCAGGCTCACCTGGTCGAGTATAAAGGAGGGCCGCAACCAGCTTGGGACACGCTCGGCATCACTAGATCCTCGCCCTCACCGTCCGGCTCGGCCAAGAAGTTTCTTCCCTGGCTGGTCGCCGTCGCGTTCTTCATGGAGTCGCTCGACACGACGATTCTAAACACGGCTGTGCCGGTCGTCTCGCAGGCGCTCGAGGTCGCTCCGCTGAGCATGAAGTCGGTGCTGGCCAGCTATACATTGAGCCTCGCCGTCTTCATTCCGATCAGCGGCTGGATGGCCGACCGTTTCGGAACGCGCCGGGTGTTCGTATCGGCGATCGGCTTGTTCACCCTCGGATCCTTCCTTTGCGGCATTTCCAGCGACATTCATCTGCTTGTCGCCTGCAGGGTGCTGCAGGGCTGCGGCGGAGCCATGATGGTTCCCGTCGGCCGTCTCACCCTGGTGCGGACCTTCGCCAAATCCGAGCTCATCCGCGCCATGAGCTTCGTCGCCGTTCCCGGTCTCATCGGCCCAATGCTGGGACCTATTGCCGGCGGCCTGATCGTTGGATACCTCCAGTGGCGATTCATATTCTTCGTGAACCTGCCCATCGGAATCGCCGGTCTGGTCCTGGTCCATCTGCACCTGCCTGACTATCGCGAACAAAACACCCACCCGCTCGACATCGTCGGGCTCATCCTCTTCGGTTCCGGCATTGCTCTGCTGTCCTACGTGCTGGAGATATTCGGCGACCATTCGTTGGGCCCAGGCGAGATCCTGGGCCTGCTGGCGCTGTCGCTAACACTGATCGCCGGCTATGGGCTGCACGGGACGCGGACGGCGTTCCCGCTTTTGCAACTGGGCCTGTTCCGCATCCGCACCTTCAGCGCGGCCGTGAGCGGCAGCTTCTTTACCCGACTCGGCATCGGCGGCGTACCATTTCTCCTGCCGCTGCTTTATCAGGTTGGACTCGGATTCACCCCTGTTCAGTCGGGCCTGCTCATCATGCCCCAGGCCGTCGCGGCCATGAGTACGAAATTACTCATGCCGCGCATTCTGGACCGCGTCGGCTACCGTGGCGTGCTGATCTCGAACACGATTGTCCTCGGTCTCTTGCTGATGCTCTTCGCAACGATCGGTCTCGCCACGCCGATCTGGATTACGTGATGCAAGCATTCTGTTACGGCGCCTTCACGTCCTTACAATATACAAGCATGAACACCCTCGTTTATGCCGATATCGACGATGAAAAGACGAGCGGCGCAAGCTCTATCGCTAGCACGGTACAGCAGCTGTCCATCAGTTTCGGTGTGGCAGCGGCGGGATTGATCACCGCGTTTTTCATTCCCGATAGTCTTCGTTCAAACCCTGATGCAATGATTCGTGGTATCCATCAGGCGTTTCTTGTCCTCGGCGGAATCACCATCCTGACCACGATCGTCTTTCATCGATTGAAAAGCGGTGACGGCAGCAATGTGAGCCGACAAAAAGACCTTCACCTCGGGTGACGATTCCCGCCAGGGAAAGTTAGGCCCGGCCATGGCATTCGCCGTGCTCGTTTGGCCCGTCCCGGCCCGCGGGCCCGGTTCTGACGCCCGCGACGAATTTGGCGGCTACACTGATAGCCGAGAGAGGGCCACTCCGGTCAAAAAGGCTACGTACGGATGCGCAAAGCGACCTCCGCCTCCCGACCATAGACGGAACCCCTGGACGCCGGTTAGCTTCCTCGTCATGCTGTTTCGCAGCCAATCTTCCGGCGTGCTCGCCATCAGCCAACCTACACACGCCTGGATCTCGGGCCAGATTTTGCGCGCCTGGGATGAGAACTTTGGAGAAACGCTCCTGTTGGCCTCGGAGCAGCACGACATCGGATGGCTCGACTGGGAAATAGAGCCGACATTCAACCCCAGCACTGGGCGGCCGCATCTCTTCCGCGAAGTCGGCGCGGCGGCGCACGCGCCGATGTGGACTCTGGGCGTTCAGCGAGCGCGCGACGCTTGGGGGACCCACGTCGCTCTCCGGTCTCGCGGCACGGCGGGGTCATTTACCGCCGCTTCATTGATCGGCATCGCATAAGCGAAGCAGACACCACGACAGCGCAGAATTATCTGGACGCCCAGGCGCCAATCGAGCGCGCATGGGCGCGGGCGCTTGGGTTGGAAGCTTTGGAACTGGAGAAGGAGACGGGCCTCATCGCTTTCGCCGACACTCTGTCTCTTGCGCTCTGCGGCGACCTTAAGCCGCCGCTCGATTTGGAGGCGCCGACCCGAGGAGGAGACACATTAAGGTTGAGACTCGCCGAGCGGCCAGGCAGTTCAATCGATTTCGTTCTTTCTCCGTGGCCTTTCCGAACGGACGAGCTTGCGGTGGAAGGCGAGGCGCGTCCGCTGCCGAAAACGGGGCGTCTTTCGGATGAAGCCGCCATGAGACACTAGATGGCGTTTCCAGACCGCGTGGTCTTTCGCGCCCGCCTCAGGCCGCAATGACTACTGCCTGCTGCGGACTTCCCTCCAATTCCACCGGGTCATGGGCGCTTGTTGGAAGGTTGACAGCCTGATGAATGCAGCCCAATCGCGAAAATGCCCGTTTCGGCTTGACCGCCCTTGGCGCGCCGGCGGCGCGCGTCAGTCCGACAAACGCGTCGCCAGATAAGCGTCGAACACAGCCTTTCGTTCGGGATCGAGCACCGGGATCGGACCGGTCTTGTCTCCGAACTCCATTACGGGTTCCCCCGACGCCCCATAGCGCGGCCACTCCGGCAAACCTACGCCGTTCGGATCCCCGGACTTGGCGAAATTCGTCCAATATTGCTCCATCTGGTCCGACAGCGCTCGGTCGCGTTCGGACCATGGGCGATCGATGGAAGCCTGAGTCCCGAACACATAAGCGAGTTCCGCGGAATGGAACGCGCCGACCTTGATCGGGTCCGATCCCGGGGCGAGCCGGGTGAAGCGGTAGACATAGGCGGGCTTGCCGGGCTCCGCGAACGCCTGCGCTTCCCGCGCCGACGCGGCGAACACGTAGTCGCTCAGCAAGCGGTCCTGCGCGGCGGTGGCCGCCTCTTTGTCGACGCCGCTGTGTCTTTTTTCATGGAATAGGGACCCCGCTACGGGGCTGATTTTCATCCAATCGGGACCCCGTGGCGTCGGGTCCACACTGGCCTTCCGAGATCTGGGAGGCCTGGATTGGAATGCTGGTTGTGGAGACGATCGCCAAGATACGCCGGGCCTATTTCACGCTTGGGAAGCCGATCAAGGAGATCTGCCGCGAGCTGCGGATCTCGCGCAAAGTGGTGCGGAAGGTCATCCGCTCGAACGCGACCGAGTTCCATTACGAACGGTCGCGGCAGCCGCAGCCCCGGATTGGTCCGTGGCGAGAGCGGCTTGAAGCTCTGCTTGAGGAAAACGAGAGCAAGGCGACCCGAGAACGGCTGACGCTCATCCGGATATACGAGGACCTGCGCGACCTTGGTTACGAAGGCAGCTATGCCGCCGTTCGGCGCTACGCAATCGCCTGGCGAGAGAAGCGCGCGAGTGCGATGGCGGACGCCTATGTGCCGCTGATGTTCGCGCCGGGCGAGGTCTACCAGTTCGACTGGAGCCACGAGATCATCGTCATGGACGGTGTGACGACGACCGTGAAGGTCGCGCATGTCCGCCTCTGCCACAGCCGCATGATGCTCGTGCGCGCCTATCCGCGCGAAACGCAGGAGATGGTGTTCGACGCGCACGAACGCGCCTTCGCGTTCTTCAAAGGCGCGTGTTCGCGCGGCGTCTACGATAACATGAAGACAGCGGTTGAGACGGTCTTCGTCGGCAAGGATCGCCAATACAATCGCCGCTTCCTCCAGATGTGTTCGCATCATCTCGTCGAGCCCGTCGCCTGCACCCCGGCGTCGGGCTGGGAGAAGGGCCAGGTCGAGAACCAGGTCGGCCTGGTGCGCGAACGCTTCTTCACGCCGCGGCTGAGATTCAAGAGTTACGACGAACTGAACGCCTGGCTCTTCGACAAGTGCCTTTCCTGGGCGAAAGCACACGCCCATCCCGAGCGGCCCGATCAGACGATCTGGGAAGTCTTCGAGGAGGAGCGGCCGAAGCTCATTCCGTATCGCGGCCGTTTCGATGGGTTCCACGCGCTGCCGGCCTCGGTGTCGAAGACCTGCTTGGTCCGGTTCGACAACAACAAGTACTCGGTCAACGCGAGCGCTGTCGGCCGCCCTGTCGACATCCACGCCTACGCCGATCGGATCGTCATCCGCCAGGACGGGCGCATGGTAGCCGAGCACCGGCGCTGCTACGGCCGAGGCGAGACGATCTACGATCCCTGGCATTACGTGCCGGTTCTGGCGCGCAAGCCCGGCGCTCTGCGCAACGGGGCGCCGTTCAGGGACTGGGTTCTGCCAGCGGCGCTCGATCGGGTGCGGCGCAAGCTCTCCGGCTCCCACGACGGCGACCGGCAGATGGTCAAAATCCTCGCCGCGGTGCTCACCGACGGATTGCCTGCGGTTGAGGCGGCTTGCGTTCAGGCGCTCGCCGAGGGCGTCCATTCCGCCGACGTCGTCCTCAACATTCTGGCGCGCCAGCGCGACCCAGGGCCGTTGGAGCCGATCCAAACTCCAGCCTCGCTGCATCTGCTCCATGCGCCGACGGCCGACTGCGCCCGCTACGATCAACTCAGGAGCGCGTAACCCATGGAACGAACCGAAGTCCTCGATATGATGAGCGGCCTCAAGCTCTACGGGATGAGGAGCGCCTACGACGAGACGCTCGCCACGGCGATCAAGCGAAAGCATGAGCCGCAGCGCTTCGTCGGCGATCTCCTGAAAGCCGAGATCTCGGAGAAGCAGGCGCGTTCGATCAAATACCAGCTCACCGTCGCCAAACTGCCACTGGCCAAGGACGTCGACGACTTCGGGTTTAAGAACACGCCGATCAACGAAGCTCTCGTGCGCGACCTCGCCGCCGGCGGCTTCATCGCCCAGCAGCGCAACGTCGTCCTGGTCGGTGGAACCGGAACGGGCAAGACGCATCTCGCCATCGCCATCGCGCGAAGCTGCATCCGCGCCGGATCACGGGGGCGCTTCTTCACCACCGTCGATCTCGTCAATCAGCTCGAGGCTCAAGCCCGCGCCGGCCGCCAGGGACGCCTTGCCGATTATCTCACGCGCCTCGACTTCGTCATCCTCGACGAACTCGGCTATCTCCCCTTCGCCCAGGTCGGCGGCCAATTGCTGTTCCATCTGATCAGCCGTCTCTACGAGCGCACCTCGATCATCGTCACGACCAACCTCGCCTTCGGCGAATGGCCGAGCGTGTTCGGCGATCCGAAGATGACGACCGCGTTGCTCGATCGCCTCACTCACCACTGCGACATCGTTGAGACCGGCAACGAAAGCTGGCGCTTCAAGAACCGCGCCTGACCTTCAAACCATCCGCGCTTTTCGCCACCGCGCCCGCCCCGGCTGCGCAACCCGAACCAGCTCCGCCGGGGCGCGCGCTACCGTCGTGAGCGAAACCTCAAAGGGGTTCCTATTCGGTGCAAATCCAGGGTCCCGATTCAGTGCTCATTGACAGCCGCTGTAAAGCCTGGTGATCGCGTCGGCCTCGGCGCCGAAACGTCGCTGCTCCATTTCCGCCAGGCCACCGGGTGTCGTCAGGGGCAAAAGCTCGCTGCCCTCGTAGGGCGGCGGCCCTTGCGGGCGCATTGCCGGCGAATTCAGTGCCGTGCGACTGGCCAAGGCCAGTTCGGGCCCAGCGTGTCTCGACGTGATCTGTCATCCGTCAATGGGGGTTGGCGCGCCCACGGCGAAGGTTCCGATGGAATAGAATGAGCCGCTCGATGGGTGGAATCGTTGTCGTATTCGGTATCAAAGCGCACAAGGTTTGGAGGCAAGAGCCGCCCGACTTCGTTTTTGAAAAGATCGCGATCTAAAGCTCTCGAAAAACCGAAGGTGACTTGCTGACCGGCGGCGCGCCAGTCTCTTTCCTCCGTGCTTTCGGGAGAGATGTTTCGTTGGCTGAAGTCTGCCAAAGCCCGCAGGCATCCGACCAGCGCCAAGTCATGGGTACTTAGGGTCGCGCTAAATCGGTGATCAGCGTGTTCGGTCATGCCTATCCTCCTAGCAATGGTGTTGCGCCGTCAGGCCAGTGCCGGCGCGCACCAGATTGCCGACGGCAGGGCGGCGGCCTTTCTCTTTCGTCTCGGCAATAATCTCGCACCACGCCTCCGAGACTCGATTCTCTATATCGGCGGTCCGGCATTCGCAGACGTCCGCCGCGTGCTGGTATGACAAGCCGCTGGCGACCGTTAGGATCAGCGCCTCCCGCTGCTCGTCGCAGAGACGACCGATGCGAAGGAGGTAGTCTGGCTCAATACCGTCCTCGTCGCTCGACGGCGATTCCCGCTGTTGCGCCGGCCCTTCGGCTGACGGGCGCCGCGCGCCATAGTGCAGCCGGTGCATGACGGAGAACATTTGGAGGTTGAGGTCGTTCCCAGCGCGCGGTCGGTTCACCGCCGCTAACGTCTGCTCGATCGTATCTCGCACCAAATCATCGCCGCGCCGAGGACTGCCAGTGAGCATCGCGGCGAAGGCGCGTAGATGCGGAATGCATGCGAGGGCCTCTGCTCGCGTCAGGCCGCTGGGCTCAAAAATTGCTGCGGGCGTCATAGCGTTCTCCTTGACCTGTCTGCCGGAGCGACGTTTCTTGGATCACTTTTCAGGGCAATCCGACGCGCGAATTCGCCGCCTGTCGTTTAGACACTCCGGCATCGAGGCAGCGGCGACAACCGTCGGAAACTACGCGCATATGACGGTGCGAGGCGGCCAGTCCAGGTCGGCCATCGGTAAAGCATGAATTCGGACTAGGTAGATTCCGATCCTGTTATGTGCGCCGTCCCAGCACCACCTGCGAGTTACGAGACTTTGATCTCAAGCAATTCTCAAGGAGTCAGCTATGCGCAATACATTGTTCCACACTGTCGCCACTTCGCTGGCGGTGCTCACCCTCGGTGTTTCTCTTGCCACTACGCCGGTTCTCGCGGCCGCTCGGCACGGCGGCGGCGGAGGCGGCTAACACCACGTCGGGGGCGTCCATCGCGGCGGCGCGGGCCTCCAATTTTCTGGGCATCGAAATCGCGGTAGCGGCTATTACGGTGGAGGAAATTACGGGTACGGTGGAGGAAATTACGGGTACGGTGGAGGAAATTACGGCGGGTGCTACAATCAAGGATACTACAATCAAGGCTGCGGACCGGGCGTAGCGGCCGGCATCCTTGGCGGTTTCTTCGGCCTGTAGACTTCTGTGACTAGCACATTGTCGGTCATCACCCCGCTCGGCTTCGGTCGGCGGGGCGATGACGGGTTCGCCAGACGAGGATGGGACAGGCCGGGGCCGATAGCCGGCCGGGTTCATCACCAAGTCGGCGCGTGCTTTTACTGCCGCCGTCGAAGTCAACCAGCACACATGCAACCCGAGCGGACTCCGCGCCCCTTGTGGCGCGGAACAAAGGCGTCAGCGGCCACGTTTTCTGAGTGCGCGATCAGGCACCACGTTTGAGGCGAACAACCCAATGTTAGCGCTGTTCCTAAACCATTCCCCGCTGTTCGTCGCAGGCGAGATCGCGCTCGGCCTGTCGCTGGCCTTGTTCGTCGGCGCCCTAATAAACGCAATGGGGACGCAGCGTCTGTGGGGCGAACTCTAAAGACCCAGGGCAACACAGACGCCCCCAAACAAAACGGCCGCCGAGTTGCCCCGATGGCCGGTTCATGCTTCGTGTGAAACTCGCCCCCGCCGGTCAGTGCCTCTATGACCGGCGAGGGCTTCGCTGCGGCGACCGCCAAGTTGCCGAGCACGGCGCAAATCGGAGGGCTTTGGACTTTCAACGATAAGAAACTTCGCCAATTCATAGCCGACAAAGAGCGCGAGGCCACCGATGCTGCAATCGCGTTTCGGCTTCCATCGTCGCGCTCCAACCCCGGCGACCGGCCCATGACCAGAAGGCAAGCGTAGAAAGCGTACGAAGACCCGATGTCGAGAGCGCACGGCAAGCCCTGGAAAGAGATCGAAATCGTGGTCCGAAGCAGACGGCGGGCTCATATCCAAAAAGCGCAGCGCAAGGCGGGGAGAGCGCCAGAGTCAGCGAAGAACCCCCAGGTGAGCCGGAGATCAAATTGATTTCGAGCGCCGACCATAACCTGCTGTATCCCAATAAGACGACAGCAACACTCAGCAAACACTAGCAAACGACTACAGACAAACTGGGAATCTCTTGAAACTGTCTGAGAGATATGCTACGTTTCAATTATGAAAACGAACCGTCGTCCGGGGACGCGCCCCGCAAATCCTAATCCGCCGATCACGATGACCTTGGGCTTTGCCGCCAGCGAAGCCGATCGCCAATTGACCGAGCGCCTGGCTGTCCTCATGGGCGCGCGGTCGCTAAGTCAGGCGGTCCGCGGCGCTGTTCGAAACGAGGCCGCGCGATGGGGGCTTGCCAATGACAAGACTGGTCTAAATACGCGCCTGCTTCGACGCCCGGCGGCGTCAAAAGACCGTCGCACTCGTGGCCAACGGGTTAGCCGCTGCTCAGCGAATGATCGGTTCGTAGGTTTGGCCCTTGGACGACATTCGCTTCACACAGACTGACGGCAATTTGGCGTCGCCGCCTTCTGCCCCAGCTCTCCGAATGCGTCGTCACCGCGAACGGCGGCGCAGGGGCTTGCGCTGCCTGACCCTCGAGCTGCGCGACGGCGAAATCGACGCCTTGGTCGCCAAGGGATTGCTTTCGCCAGGATCGCGAAGTGATAGCCGAGCCATTCGCAAGGCGCTCTATGCGTACCTGGACGGAACTCTGGGCAGGTCATTGTGACGCGTCACATTAATTCACCCGCTTTCACCATCGAGAAGCTGGCGCATGATAGTCTCGATATTCGTGAGCTTCGAAAGCGAGGTTTGCTCGGGGAGACTGGGCTAGTTTCAAAGCGCCGTTCAGATGGCCCCACATCGTTGAGATGCGGGTCGCCCGATACGTGATCCTGCTCGACCTGCGAGGCCACACGATTCTCCAGCGAATTCGAATCTCATGGACCAGGCCTCATCTCGGAGGCGAGCGCCCATGGATGCATTGCCCTCACTGCCAGAGGCGCGTGGCCAAGCTCTACGCTGGCCTTGGCGGCTATTTCTGTCGCCGCTGCGTCGGCAATCCGATTTATGCGAGCCAGGCTCTCAGCGCTCAGGCCCGGCCTCATTTCCAGGCTTGTAAGCTGCGGCTGCGTCTGGACAGTGATGCTTCTCCAACAGCGCCGTTTCCTGAGCGACCCCGTGGCATGCATGAGCGGACGTATGGCTGGCTGAAAGGTCGACTGGTCAAGCTGGAAAGCAACCTTTCCCAGCGGATCAGGTCCAAGCCGCCGGATTATCCGAGCCTCGTCGCCTATTTGGATTAGGCGATTGCCAATTGATTTAGGCGGGTGGGCCCAACGCCGATAACGCCTAGCCCGATAATAATCAGCTACCTATCTTCAATCCAGAGGTCCTTCGGCTCGGTATGCCCGCACGGCTGCCCACTCGACGTTGTCCTCCTTCTCCGGCCTCCAGCCAGCCCAGCTCAAGGTACCAACTCGCGCGACTCCGGGGTTGCGCAGCTGAGTGGCGCGCTTTGGCCAGGATGCGATTACCCGTGCTGAACCTGCTCCTGGGTCACCACCTCAAAGCGCGCGAGATTGGCGACGCCAAAGGCCGTCGACATCGCGACGTCCGCGGCGTCACGACCGCGTCCCATGACAATGCGGCCGATGCGAGGATGGTTGTGACGCGCGTGCTTGGTGTACCAGCGCCCGTCGAGAAAGACCTCGAACCAAGCGCTGAAATCCATCGGATTGATGTCGATCGGAACGCCGATGTCGCCGAGATAGCCGGTGCAATAGAGCGCGGGAATGTTCATGCAGCGGCAGAGCGCGATGGCGAGATGGGCGAAGTCGCGGCATACGCCGACACCTTCGCGCATGGAATCGCTGGCGCAGCGGGTTGGGCTCGCGTCGGGATAACTGAATCGGATTTTCGCGTGAGCGAAATCGCAGATCGCCTGCACGCCAACTCATCAAACACCATAAATTCCGCACCTAATCTGCACGGGACTCACTCTCGTCGCCGCTCGTCACGGGTGAAGGCGTAGGCTTGCTGGAAAATGGGGTTGGGATGCACCCTGCCTGAATCGCTACAGGAAAGCGGGCTTTCGGTTGGCGCTGGGGGCCCCAGGGAGCATCCCGATGCAAAGACTATCCGCGCCCGAGCGCACGCGCGAGGAGCTTCGCGCCTTGATGAACGGAGACTTGGGGACGGCGGCCGGACGGGGCGATCTGGTCCGCCTGGCGCTGCGGCTGATTGTCGAAGAAACGCTGGAGGGCGAGGTCAGCGACGCCCTCGGCCGCGAGCGCTACGAACGTGGCGAGGGCGAAAAGCCCGGCTACCGCAACGGGTATCGGACGGGCAAGGTGAAGACGGCGGAGGGCGCAGTCGAATACGCCGCGCCGCAGGTTCGCGACACGCCCGAGCCGTTCATCTCGAGCGTGCGCGCGGCGTTGGCGGGACGCACGAGGGAACTCGAGCGGCTGGCGGTGGAGCTCTACGCGCGCGGTTTGTCGAGGATGCGTTCACCGACGAGACGGGCCGAAGGCTTCTGTCGCGGGCGGCGGTGAGCGAGATCACCGAAAGGCTGTGGGCCGAATACGAGGATTTCTGCAAACGCGATCTTTCGGAGCACGCCGTCGTCTACCTGTTCGTCGACGGAATCGCCGAGCGGCTGCGGCCAGGCCAGCGGCGTGAGGCTGTGCTGGCTGCCTGGGGTGTCGGCGAGGACGGACGCAAAGTCCTCTTAGGGTTGATGGCGGGATCCAAGGAGGATGTCGAGACCGTGCGGGCATTCTTCCAGGACCTGCGCGCCCGAGGGCTCGGCGATCCGCTGCTGATCGTTTCCGACGGGGCGCCTGGGATCATTCGGGCGATTGAGGAATGCTTTCCGCGCTCGGCGCGCCAGCGCTGCCTGGCGCACCGGATGCGCAACCTCGCGGCCAAGGTCCCCACCGACCTGTGGCCGGAGTTCAAGACGCGGGTCGCCGCCTGCTATCAGGCGCCCTCGCGGGCGATCGCACGCCAACTGGCGGCGGGCATCCGCGCCGACTACGCCGATGTCCTTCCGAGCGCGTTCGCCTGTTTTGACGACGACTTCGGGGCCTGCATCGCCCACCTGCGCCTGCCGGTCACGCATCGGCGCTTCGCCAGGACGACCAACCTGCTCGAACGGCTGTTCGTCGAGGAGCGGCGAAGGCTCAAAATCATCCCCAACGGCTTCGGCGAAAAGCCGGTGCTCAAACTCATGTTCGGCGCGCTCATCCGCGCCGCAGAGCGCTGGCGCGGCCTGCGCTTCACCGAGTTCGAGCTGCGCCAGATCGCCGCCGTCAGAAAGGAACTCGACCAGGAATACGAGGACTCGATCACGCCGCTGGCAAGGTCATCCCAGCCCCGCGTTTCCAGCAAATCCGCGCCTTGACCCTCGTCACGGATGCGGTCCGTAGGCGCCGATCCCACCGACTAGCCAAAGCACAATGAGGACGATCAAAACGATCCCGAGGACGCCGCCGAGCCCGGCATCCCATAGCGGCCATGGGCACAATACCCGCCACCCCCGCCGAAAATTATGATCAGCAGAATGATGATCAGAATCGTGCCCATATGCCGCCCTGAGAGAGAGTTTGATCAAAGCTAGCTACGCCCGCAGATTCAACTACTTCTTCGCGGCGTCCCGCACTGCGTCTTTAAAGCCGCCGATGGCGTTTTGCACTTTCCCTTGGGCCTTGTCAGCTTTGCCCTCTGACTCCAGCTTGGCGTCGCCAACGACCTTGCCGATCGCCTCCTTTACGGCGCCCTTGACCTGCTTTGCCGATCCCGCAACGCGATCCTTATCCATGACTTTCTCCTCTGCAAGTCCGCACAACGACCGGGTTGCACGTTAGTCAACCCGCCGTTTGTGCGCGTTAAATACCACTATCATCAGCTGCGCCCCTTGATTGAAATCAAGCAACATCCATCCGACGTTTCCCGGAGGGCGGCTTTGCTTCGGGCGACATTGGTTCCGCTGCCGAATTTGGAGCGAAATTCCACTCGGTTTGACGCTGCAACCCATCTGGGCGAATTGTCTGCAAGCTTCCTGCCGAATGAGATTTGGGTAATGTCAGTAGATCCAAATCAATGAGAACTGCTGGGTCCATGCGGTACAAAAACGTGAGGAGTGCGCCTTGTCTACTTTAGGAATCGTCCTGGTCGTCCTCTTGATCCTGCTGCTGTTCGGCGGACTGGGAGGAGGCAGCGTTGTCCCCTATTGGGGATACGGCTACGGATTTGGCCACGGCGGAATAGGCCTCCTCGGCATTATCCTCATTGTCCTCATTGTCCTATTTCTCATGGGCCGCCTATAGGCGCACTGTCCGTCATCGCGCGCGGCGTCGTCCACTACGATGATCTTGCGGCCATCGGCCGCAGGTTACGGGGGATGGTCGATGATCAAGAGCCAGAGAGCATGCCGGCCATCGCCTCGACAATCGAGGTTTCGCGATAAGGTTTGTGGAAAAACCTCGCCCCTGCGGGAAGCTCCTCGGAAGAGACCTCCTTCTTGCCCGAAACGACGATCAATTTTACCGCAGGCCACCGATTTCGGATGTAATGGGCCAGTTCAATCCCATCCATCGTCCCAGGCATTTCTGCGTCCGTGAACACAAGGTGGATGTCTGGCCGCGCCTCAAGCATCCTGATGGCTTCATCGGCGTTGCTGGCCTCAAGAGGCTCGAAATTGGTCTCGATCATGACCTGCAAGATGGCCATGCGCACCAGCGGGTGGTCCTCGACCACCAAAACGACGCCATTGCACAGTGCCATGTTGAAGTTTCCAGATCGCTTAATTAAACAGCCGGGCACACGGAAAGTTGCATGGGCCGGTCGAATTAAACAATCGGCCGGCTAGACTGCCGGTGTACGGCGCGCCCCTTTATCGTGGGAGATAGTGATTGAGGTGCCTGGGTCTGAATTGATCACTTGGATACTGCCCCGTAAATGCTTGGCGAGCGCTTCGACGATCCCGGTGCCAAGCCCGGCCTCGGCTTTGCGAGTTCCCGTCGGCATACCAATTCCGTCATCCTTCACCGCCAAACTCCAGTCCGGTCCTTCGGAGTGGTAATCGACCACAATCTTACCCGGCGCATGTCCGGGAAAGGCGTGCTTCAAGGCATTGATCACGAGTTCGGTAGCGATCAGGCCCAAACTCACCGACTTGTTCGCGTCGACGACGCTGTCGTCGACGGTTACCTCGATCGACAGGACATTGGGGTCGGGAATCATCGAGGCGGCGAGGCTTTCGCAGAGTTGAACAAAATAGGGGCGGAGCTCCACATCACTGAGGCTGGATACCGCAAGGTGGCGCTGCACGGCAGCGATAGACATGACCCGATGATGCGCGTCCTCAAGGTGTCCGCGAGCTTCTTCGGACTGCACGTTGCGGGCGGTTCGCATCAATACGCTTGCGATGATCTGGAGGCTGTTGGCCACCCGGTGTTGGACTTCCTGTAGATGTATCGCTTT
Source organism: uncultured Alphaproteobacteria bacterium (assembly GCA_963783175.1). Classification (GTDB taxonomy): domain Bacteria; phylum Pseudomonadota; class Alphaproteobacteria; order Rhizobiales; family Beijerinckiaceae; genus Roseiarcus. The sequence goes on along the minus strand of CAWANG010000053.1, from coordinate 28,651 downwards.
CTCCCGAATGAGGTCATCTTTTTGCCGAGCTTCGGCTCGAGCGAATGTCACGTCGGACACCGCGAGAAGGAGCCGAACGTGGTCGTTATCACCGTAGTCGAGCTTGCGGGCGTTTACGACCAGGTGCCGTGGCTCCCTTCCTTGTCTGACGAGATCAATTTCGTAGGCGGCTATTTCGGCGCTCCCCGAGGCAGTCGCCTTCAGCAGTGAGGTAAGCTGCGGCATGCCCCACTCGCCTGCGCCAAGCTCGGAAAGCTGACGCCCCGGGACGCCGGCCGGATCAATTTGAAATGTCCGGCAGAATGACGCACTCGCGGCAATAATTGAAAGATCGCCAGCAAGGAACAACACCGGCTCGTTGGACGATGCGATGACAGCAAGCGTGCTCGCAGCTTCTACGTAAGAAGATGTGAACAGAGTCATGTACTTAGCCTGCGGCCTGGCAAAGCCATATGTCGCCTCGACACAACCCTTGTCTGTAGCACTGCACGTCGCGCATGGCAGTCGTTCGTCCACACCTTCCGCTGAGGGGGCGGCCTCTCGCCCATCTTTGATTGCTATCTCGGAGAGAGGGGGTTTGTCGGTAATGTACATTACCGAGCCTGCGCGCGAGGCCCGCTTTTTACGTGGATGTTTTGGGAAGGTGAAAAGCGAGGCGTGCCCGGACCAACTGATAACATTCACAAGATGCCGCCATGAGGCCCTTCCGATCAAGGATCGTGACCTGCCGTCGGCCGCGCGCAATCGAACCGGCGCGTTCCAACTCACGGAAAGCATTCGTGATGGTTGGCCTCTGGACCCCGAGCATTTCGGCGAGCAGGTTCTGAGTAATCTCCAGCGTGTCATCGTCACCGCGGTCACGCATCATGAGCAGCCAACGTGCCAGCCGCTCCTTGAGGCTGTGCGCACCGTTGCACGCCACTGACACAAGGACCTGCCCGAGAAAGGCTTGGACGTAAGCGTACATGAGAGTTCGGAATGATGGCATCGACCCCATGGCCCGGGTGAACCCCGCGCGCGACATCTTCGCTGCGCTCCCCGGAATCTGGACGAGAAGCCGGACTGAGGAACGCTTGGCGCCGAAGACGGCTTGCACATCCGTACAACCCTCCCTACCGATCGTCGCCATCTCAATGACACTGCCGTCCGCGTAAACCGCCACGACCGACACGACACCGCTGTCGGGGAAGAATACATGGTTGAGTGAAGCATCAGCGTCCATCAGGACCTGCCCGCGTTGGCAGTCGATGCGTTCAAGCTCTGGCATAAGCTGCCTAAGATTGGAGGATGGCAAGGCGAGCAAAAGCCGATTGCGGGGCCATTTTGATGGAGCGCTCATACTCGCTAATTGGCGCTAGGTTCACTCTGGTTGCAAGGGGAACCGCTATCACGTTGCCATGCGAAAAGTGAGAGCGGACTGGCCTTACAGATTTTCAAGCGGCCGCGACGACCTCGTACCACGTGCTCGTCGCTCAGCGCGAGGCGTGCGATGCGTATGGCCCGAAGTCAGACGGCGTGGGACGTTGTAAAGTGTTGTAGACGAAAGGCCGCGCGCCGAACCGCCGAGCCAAAGCGGTTCGTCGAGCTTTGACCAGAGGTGAGCGCAAAGTCGAGCGCTTCGGCTGGACCTTTGCGCCCGGCGACAAGGTCATGCAGATCGAGAATGACTACGACAAGGAGGTCTGCAACGGCGACATCGGCTATATCGACGACGTCGACCCCGAGGCGGGCGAACTCAAGGCGAGCTTCGACGGGCGCTCGGTGACCTACGGCTTCGGCGAACTCGATACGCTGGTCCCCGCCTATGCCGCCACCATTCACAAGAGCCAGGGTTCCGAATATCCCGCCGTGATCATCCCTGTCCTCACCCAGCACTACGCAATGCTGCAGCGAAATCTGCTCTACACCGGCGTCACCCGTGGCAAGCGACTCGTGGTTCTCGTCGGCCAGAAGAAGGCCATCGCGATCGCCGTTCGCAATCTATCGGGCCGACGACGATGGTCGAAGCTCGACAAATGGCTTCGGCTCGGCGCGCTCTCCCGATCGTCGAGTTCATCGAAAGCAGATTGAATGCGTCGAAGGTTGATTGAAGTCCGGTGAGAATTTCAACAACCGGAAGTTCGTCGCCGGCTTGACGCCACGCCACCCTTGCTTGCAACGGGCCAGCGCTCTCCATGGCCCTGAGATACACGTCGAGCAAGGACTCCTGTGCGTCGATACCGTTGAAAAAGCCGTCAAGTATTCGCTCTGGTGGGAAGCTCGTCGGATTTCGAGAAGGATGGGCTAGGGTCTTTTGGACGGCTCTTGGCCGCCATGCCGGGCGTTAGGCGGCCAGCATTTCCGGAAGCATATTCATCGGTCTTGTCGGGCGAGTTGTCTCAGGTTTTGGGCGGTGGCCGCGAGGAGAAATTCGTCGTTGGCTCCGTTCGGACCCCTGAGCCGCAAGCGCGCAAGGCGAAGGATACGCTTGAGGTGTGCGAACAGCATCTCGACTTTTTTCCGCCGACGACAGGCCTCCACGTATTCCGGAGTTGCGGCGTGCGCACGGGCCACGTCGCGGGCGTCTTCATTAAGGTCTCTCGGGATCTTGCGGGCGACCGCGTTCGGACAGCACTGGGCTTTGAGTTTGCAGGCATCGCAATCCAATTTGCTGGCGCGATAGAGTCTTGTGCCCTCGGCTGTGACGCCGCTTCTGGGAATGGCGTAGGTTCGTCGGAACTGAACCAGTTCTTTGCCCGCCGGACAGGTGTAACGGTCGTGCTCGGGGTCAAAGACGAAATCGGCCCGGGAGAACGTACCATCGGTTCGATTTGATTTATCGAAGACCGGAATGTGCGGAACGATCCCCTTGTGTTTGACAAGCCAAGCTAAGCTCTCCGCCGAGCCGTAGGCGCTGTCGGCGGCCAAGGATGCCGGCCTCATGCCGAAGCGCATCTCGGTCCGCTCGAGCATCGTTCGAGCTGCTCCGACTTCCGCCTGCCGGATGGCGCGCGTAGCTTCGACATCGACGATCACCCCATGATCGGTGTCGATCAGGTAGTTATTGGCATAGGCGAAGAAGGCGTGTCCCTTGTGTGCGCCGGTCCATTGCGCCGCCGGATCGGATCGCGAGATGAATTTTGGCGTCACAGGCGACGCTGCCCCAAATGCCGCATTGTCCAAAGTCGCAAGATATTCGCGCGCGGCGCGAACCGCGTTCTCCTTGACCTCCTCAGGCTTCCATTCGCGGCTTGGAACCGAGCGCTGCTTGTTCGCGTCCGCAGCGATAAGACTCGCGTCGACCGCAAATCCGTCCGCGCCGACCAAACCCTCCGCCAGGCACCGGTGAACGACGGTCTCGAAAAGGCGGCGCAGCATGTCGCTCTGGCGAAAGCGCCCGTGTCTGTTCTTCGAGAACGTCGAGTGATCGGGGACTCTGCCGTCCAGTCCGAGTCCGCAGAACCAGCGATAGGCGAGATTGAGATGAACCTCGTCGCAAAGGCGACGCTCGGACCGGATGCCCATGCAGTAGCCGACGATCAGCATGCGGATCATCAGCTCCGGATCGACCGAAGGTCGGCCCATCTGACTATAGAAAGGCTTCAGCGATTGGCGGAGGTCATCGAGGGCGAGATGTCGGTCAATGCCCCTGAGCATGTGATCGGCAGGGACGTGTTCCTCAAGGCAGAAATCGTAGAACAGCCGCGCAGGCGTTCCCTGAAAGCCCATCATCGCCGTCTCTCCCGCAAATTAGCGGGACTTAATGAATCACGACGCGCCTCTGACGACAATCAATCGCCGACTTTATCAACGGTATCCGCAAACACCGGCCGTTCGCCGATGGCTCGGGGAACGCACCATATCGACCCATTGTGAGCATTCGAGAGCCGCCCGCTACGGATGGTGAACCCTGTTATGCTGCCGTAGGCGGCATGGGCGCAGTGCGCCAGTTGCGGTCATTCACGAGAGCGGCCAACAACCCGTTGATTTCAACCTTTCGCGAATCCTGCGGAGCAGTTGGAAGTCCAACATGGTCCAGCGCGGACTGGCGCTCCACCCGCCGCGATATACGATAATGTCCCTTATCGTACTTCTATGGAGCGGGCGTTGTGAACTCAATAGCGAATCAAGGGCTTGCGATTTACGACCTGCGGCGTCGGCCGGAGTTTTTCGACGTGGTCGCCGATCGCATCTGGAAGGCGGGGTGGATGCCAAACCACTGCCCGCTTGAATACATCACAGGGCGTCTTCGTGAGGCCTTGCCTGACGCGCCGGTTCCCTTTACCTTGATTGCCTGCTATGGAACCCGCTTCGCCGGCACAGCTTCCCTCATTCTATCGGATATGGCTGAACGCCCGCAGTATTCGCCCTGGGTCGCCGCTGTCTGGACGGATCCCACGTATCGTGAGCGCGGCGTCGGCTCGGCCCTTGTCGAGCATGCCGTCCAAGCAGCTTTTGCCCTGGATTTTCGACGTGTCTATTTATGCGCCGCTGAACGTCGCCGCGCTTTTTACGCGAGACGGGGCTGGGTCCAAATTGAAGAGAATGTTGGCAAAAAGAAGCTCATGGTATTGATGCAAGACGCGAATAACCTCAAGCTCCGATGAAACATCTGCGGTTTGGATAGTTGGCCATACTGAATTAGTGGCGAGTAAATAGACGGCAACATTTATTATAGGCATTCAAATCACTTTGCATCATTTCCAAAAAAGCCGCGTGCAGCGGACCGTAGACATGGCAGCCAATCTCGCCGTCGGTATTCGTTAATTCGGCGGTTGTTCCTTCAACCATATACTGTCCGTCGCAAGCCCCGAAATATGCACAGTGCCGGCAAGTCATATACTGTCGTTTAACAGTGGTGGCATAGGCAATATTGCCGGCTGACGTCGTATGCCGTCGATCGAGCGGGGTCGACCCTATGGAACCCTGTGCCTCTTGCGCGCCAGGAACATCACTATGATTATATATTCCACCATCTGTATTAATTATTACGAGGGCCGGCTGCGGATAGTTGGTGTAACGTGGACCCCTCACAGATGGTTTTATCAGACCCATCCGTACTGCACAATTACGTATAACATTGTGGATAGGACGCACGCGTATCTGCGGTAATTCGCACCAGTAGGTTTTACCAAGGCGCAAAAATGCGGATAAGATCTCGTCATGCGAAAGCCGCAGGTCACGATTCTGTCCTGCAAATGCGTCTTTGTGTATTGGAGAAAATCGTACGGGAATTCCCAGTTCCTTAAAAAATCGATACGCATCGGTAATTCGATAATGATTATGTCGACCTAACACACAGATTGCGCCGACAGAAATTCCGAGACGTTTCAGGCGGCCAATGTTTTCAACAACTTGCGATTGAGTTGCTTGCCCTCTTGCCGTCCGCCGTTCAGACCCTATGAAATCTATCGATACACCAATCGTAACATTGTTATTGCTAAGTAAAGAGATCTTCATTGGATCAAAATGGTACAAATTCGTCTGCAAATGAGTAGTCACAAAACGCTGGGCGTCCGCAAGAACCCTACTTTGAAGTGCGAGTAGCTCACACCAGTAAGAGTAGGGGAGAGCCAAAGGCTCACCCCCATGATAAATCAGCTGAATGCGACGTCCTGCGTTAACAAGCGCCAAAGCCTGCTCGTAAACGCTATAAAGAACGTCAAGTGACATTCTTGTAGCATCACCTAGTTCAGCATACTCATAGCAATAACTACAGCGTAGATTGCAGAATTTTGACAGCTTAACAACTAGTTGCGTCGTCGCCACAATAATTCAATCCTCACCTATTTTCAGGCTCTGGTGGTGGGGGGTCTCGAACAATATCGACAAATGAAGGACCCTCCTCATCCACGAATGGGCCCTCGTCGGCAGTAAACACGTCGTCCCCCTGCTCTGTTGCGAGTGTTAAGTGATTGCTATTGGGTCCTCCGCATATAGACGCCGAAGAGATTGTCCACGCGTCGTCTATTTGTGTCAGCATCTCTTTTAAACCTACGCCGAGGCGACCACCTTCAGACGTTGTCACTTCATCCGTTCTGTTTGTCATCGTTGTCCACCTTCATTTGCAGAGATAGGGAAATATTTGCGACAGAGATTTACTCCAAAAATCAAAACGGTACACCACGCCTACGCCAGGTCCGGACGGGCTATTATACTTAACACCAATCAACCCCGAGTTACTGAGAGCCGTTGCTTGGGCGAGTTCAACACCGAGTGGAACCGCTACGATGTCATTAAGAAGCCGCAGCCCGAGCGAACTCCAGATTACAGCGTGATCCTTTCCGTCAATGTTGTTGACGTGTCCTACAACTTCGTCATTGTCGTTAATCGCAGTGGCGAACCCAAGATGTCCTCCCATCGTCGGCATCGCGCTGAAAGTCCCACCAATCACCCTGAACCCTTCCACGCCACCGCTGCGATCTTGCTGTCCGGCCAACCCACCGTGAGAATTCACGCTCCAAGCGATCCCATTATCGCTAGATAAATTCGTCTGTAAGACACCGTTATGCCACTCAGCTGCAACGATATGCGAGCCGTCGTCGAAAGTGCCAGCCGCCCATCCATTGTTCGCCACGGAGAAAACCTCAGTGTCACCATGCCCAGCTGATCCAACAAACTGAACGTCCGGCATATTTATGACTTGGTCAGAATTTTTATAATGCCAGACAAACCCGCGTCGCGAGACAAAAGACCCACTGGTTCCTTGTGTTTCAAACTCCACGGTACCACCGATGCTTCCATCCGCAGTTATGGATTCAAAGGTTGCATCCTTTGAACCAGAGATTGGAAATTCCGATATCTTCCCGTCGGGGAAAACGATGATCGGAAGCTCAGTGCCCGAGTAGCGCTCTCCGATGAAGCCGACTATTTCCCCGGCCGGGCCGATAGCAGTCGCTGTCAACGGCTGTCCACTATATTGCAGTCGTTTAAATTGGTTTGCTTCAGGAATTGCAACTCCGCTGTCGTCCTCCCAGACCCAACTCTGCGTTGGCGGCTTCACGGAGACCAGGACCACCTGCTGCTGCGGTCCTATAGCGACAGGCAACAGGTCTGCGGTTGAGGGAACAGGAAGTGGCTGAAACCCGTAACTATCCACCCACAGATTGACGGGCTTATAAATCGCATTGACCTCAGCGGAATCCCAAGCAGGTCGCATTTTCGTTGGAGTAAGCACCGATGCCGAGCCGCCATTTGAATTAACGAACTCCGCGAGTGATATCTGAAAATTAGTCCAAATCGCGTCTCCTTCGGAAAACAAGACTGGCAATACCGGTGAACTTGTCACTCCCCAGGTCGAAAGCATATTATTTATAAACATAAACAGCTTTTGACCAACCCAATAATCGGCTAACGCCCAATTAGGTCGGTCAACTCCTCGAGTATAGAAGATTACTCCGTTCCCCGAAGGTTCGTATCCGAACTCTCTGTTGCCACTGACCGGATGCCCCCAATCCTTGCCCGTAAGAGCCGTTGAGAAGCGCCACGCATTGTTTGAAAATTTTGTTACGACAACGCTCCCTCCCTCAAATCCGACACCCTTAATCTTTAAATCAAAGGATAAAACTGAACCAAGTGGAGCACTACTGGACCACTTTGACGCATCCGCCGGCGTCATGGGTGAAACAGTTGCTCTTGTGTGGTCTAAGAATTGATCTAGATGTAGTCTCACATAATTAATGAAGCTGACTGCGTCTACTTGCTGTCCACTGACTATTGGGAACTTAGTGATTTTGATCGGAAAGTAATCCAGGTTAATCTGTCCACAACCGTCCTCTATTCGTTGGAAGCGCCATAACGGACTTTCGCCTGCCGAACGCGCCAGAACGGAGCTTTGGATAGTTACGTCAGGCCGAAACGACACCAGGTCGGCCCAATCACCGAGAGAGCCTTGCGCCATTACACTCTGATTCGATAGCAAAATAGTGGCGAAAACGCCTATTCGCTCAAGCTTCATATTCGACTCTAGGATGTAGAAACATGGTTGGCGCGTTTGAGGCGGCGATTGATTCGCCGCCTTTGTGAGGGCGTTTGCAGTGTACCTTATGATTTTCTGCTCAAAAAAATAGCCTTAAATTACAGTCCGCGCGGGTTTTCGTTGCGCTGTCATGGCCTGCGACCCTTCGCGAAAGTGCCGCCTTTTTCGTCCTGACGCACACAAGCATTTGCCCAAAGAAATTTCGGAAAAGCCGTTGGGCGCGCGACAGTGGACGCGCCGCTCGCCACCGTCCGATTCCACGCCGACAAAGCGGCGGACTCCCCGCCAATAGACTGGCCGCCGTCGGCCGCTTGTCCGGTCCGCGCCGATGCCGCTATACTATGCTCGCATACGCAGGAAACGCTGTGGTGACAAGCAACTTGACTGGACTAGCCAGTATTAATAACACGGTGGCCAGCAATGCTATAGTATCTCACCGAGACCGCAATTTCCAGAAGGGCGCGCGGGATGTTCCAGAAAAACAGGATGTCCGCGAAAATTGTGGGCTGTCCCAGCGTCCTTGTATAGGGCTTTTTTGCTTGGATTTATTTGGATCGGCTTGGGCCGAACGCGCCGCGAGGTTGTATTGTTCTACCCCCGCCCCACGAACGGCATCTTGGTCGCCATGATCGTCATCGTGAGAATGTTCGTGCTCAACGGTAGGCTCGCCATATGGGCGATCGCGGCGGCGACCTCGTCCGCCTCCATCGTCGGCTCGACCGCGATCCGCCCGTCGGCCTGGGGAACGCCCCGGGTCATCCTGCGGGCCATCTCGGTCAGCGCGTTGCCGATGTCGATCTGCCCGCAGGCGATGTCGTAGGCCCGCCCGTCGAGCGCGATCGACTTGGTCAAACCGGTGATTGCGTGCTTGGTCGCCGTATAGGGGGCGGAGAACGGCCGCGGGACATGGGCCGAAATCGAGCCGTTGTTGATGATGCGTCCGCCTTGCGGCCGCTGGCGCTTCATCAGGCCGAAGGCGCCCTGGGCGCATAAGAACGCGCCGCTGAGGTTCACGTCGACCACCGCCTTCCACTGCGCATAGGTCAATTCGTCGATCGGAACGGCCGGCGCGCCGGCGCCGGCGTTGTTGAACAGAAGATCGAGCCGTCCGAACTCGCGCTCGATCAAAGCAAACAGCGCCTTCACCGCCTCAGGGTCGCCGACGTCGGACGGCGCGGCGACGGCGCGCCGGCCAAGCGCCTTGATCTCGCCCGCGGCCTCCTCGAGCGGCTCGCGCCGCCGCCCCGCGAGCGCCACATGCCAGCCCGCGCGCGCCAGCGCCAGCGCCGACGCCCTGCCGATTCCCGAGCCCGCGCCCGTCACCAAGGCAAAACGCTCGCCGTTCATGGGTCCCTCCCTTGAAGTCACAAAACCCGTTCCCGCCTCAGCTCTGGCACCATGCGCCAGAGGGCGGCGGCGAGCACGATCGCGCCGCCGACCATGGTCGCCACGCCCGGGTTCTCGCCGAAGGCAAGAAACACCCATATCGGCCCGAGCACAACATCGAGCAGGCTAATGAGTCCCGCTTCGGCCGACGGAATGAACTTCGCGCCCTCCATGAAGATGACGAAGGCGAGGCCGATCGTCGTCAGGCCGAACACGAACAGGATGACGAAATCATGGAGCCCTATCAGCTCGAGCGGCGAATTGGCGAGGCCGAAGATTCCGGATCCGAGCGCGCCGAGGCAATTGACGACGATCATCGACGCCTTGGGCTGGCGTCGCTGGAGAACGATCATGCCGGCGAAGGCGAGGGTCATCAGCATCGACAGCGCCTGTCCCAAGAGGCGCCCCGAGCCGAGACCGCTTGCGACCATGATGACGATGCCCAAGAGCGCCAACCCCGAGGCGGCGAGGGTGCGTGGGCTGACCCGCTCGCCGTTGATGAGAAAGCCGATCGCCGCAGCGACGAATGGCAGGGTCGCGTAAATCACCATGACGTCGGCGATGGTCGTCGTCATCACCGAGGCGGTGTAGGCGGAGATCGCGATCATCGCGAGCAACGCCACGACCGGCGACAGCGGACCGAAGCCGAGAGGGTTGTCGAGGCGACCGCTCGCATATTCGATCAGGCCGACAATGGCGATCGAGACCGCCCCGAGGAGCGCCCGCCAGCCCATCACCGTCCAGACGTCGAGATGGGCGAGCATTCGGGCGAACAGACCCGCCATGCTCCAGAGGACCGTCGCGATGAGAACCAGCAGCACGCCGCGCCGTCGCGCGGACTTTTCGCCCGGCACGGAGGCGTCTCCATTTCGCTTGGGGTCGAACTGGAGAATAGGGAGATTCGCGCCGCAGGGGAACGGCGCACGACCGCGCAAAAATGCGATGGCGCGGCCTCAAATCGAACGGCGGGGCTCGGAAGCGCTCCCAACCCCCGGCGTGGCCGTTCGCCTTCGCCAGCCAGCGGCAAACCTGCCGACATGGCCGCCGAAGCGCGCGCAGGGAATGACGAAAGCGGCGCGGGCTGAGCGGAAGGGCGGCGCCTCGGGGCCGACGCCGAACACGATTGGCTCGCGCGCGCTGGCGGGAATGACGAGGGTGCCGAACGCCCAATCCCAGACGGCGAGCGCGAAGCCGAGGTTCCGATCGTAATGGGCGGGACTGGCGGAATGGTGCAGCTGATGGTGGGCCGGGCTCTGCAGGATGCGCCCGGCGAGGCCGGTGAAGGCGATCCACATGTGGCTGTGCCGCAGGTGGCCGTAGGTGAGGAGGAACGCCATGAGGAGAATATTGCCGTTGAGAAGAGTGAACGGGCGCACGCCGGGGCCGAATGCATAGGTCATGACGCCAAACACGATTCCGGTGGAAAGCCCGATCAGGTTCATGAACGCGATGATCTCGACCGGGTGCTGGCGCAATTCGGTGAGCGTCGTCATCACCTCGGCCGAATGGTGGACCTTGTGGAACTCCCACAGCGCCGGGATTTTGTGGAAGCCATAGTGGGCGAGCCAATAGGCGAGTTCGGAGGCCAGCAGTTGGAGCGCCGTCGCGAGCGTCAGGACCGTCCAGGCGGGCCAGCGCGCGGGCGCGTGCGGTCCCCATTCATGAGTGAGGCCGGCGACGACTTCGTCGCGCCAGAAGAATAGGCCAAGGCCGAGCATGCCGTAGGCCGAAGCGAACGCGACCCCGTTCAGGAGCCACAGCCGCATGTCGACGAGCGACGAGGGATGGAGGAGAATGCGCCTGGGGAAGATCGAGCGCGCGAAACCCCTCATGCTCAAGAGCCGGCCGCGCGCCCGGCGGCGGTCGGCGTAATAGAGCGCTGAGACCGCGAGCGCGCCGATCAGGGCCGGCGCGCCATAGGCCGAGGCGGGTTTGAACGGCTCGAGGACCGTGCTTTGCAGCGCGGCCCAGACCGCGGCGGGGCCGGACACGGGCTTCTCTCCTCGGCTCATCGATGAAGCAAGAAGCCTAGCGCGCGACGCTTCCCAAAAGGTTAGGAATAAAGGACGAAGTCTCGCTCATCGGGTCGGCGGCGGAATGGAACAGTTGATCGGCGCGGATTGGCGCGACGCCGTGGGGGCTGCGAATGGCGCCTTCCTGCTCGCGTTCCCATCCCTCTTCTCGATCATCAACCCGATCGGCGGCGCGCTCATCTTTTATGGCGTGACCAAGGATTTCTCGCCGGCCGACAAAGAGAAGGTCGCCGCCCTGGTCGGCGTTTACTCGCTGCTCATCATGTTCGGCGCGCTCTGGGCCGGCGCCTATGTGCTCCGCTTCTTCGGCGTTTCGATCGACGCGTTGCGGATCGCCGGTGGAACCGTCGTCGCGCTCAGCGGCTGGCGCCTGTTGACCTCGGGCGACACTCACCCCGACCGCAAGGGCCACGAGCGCGCCGAGGAGCAGGGCAGCGACGGCGATCCGATGCAGCTTGCGTTTTTTCCCCTGACCCTGCCGTTCACGACCGGCCCGGGCACGATCGCGGTCGCGATCACGGTCGGCGCCGAACGTCAGTCGACCGACGTCGGATTCATCCCCTTTTTTCTCGGCGCGACTCTCGCCGCGGTCGCCAACGCCGCGATCATCTGGATCTCCTATCGATCCGCCGACCGGCTGACCAACTTCATTGGGCCGACGGCCCAGGCGGTGATCGTGCGGCTGACCGCCTTCCTCCTCATGTGCATTGGCGTCCAGATCCTGGTCGTCGCGGTCGGGAATCTGGTTGCCGAATGGCGGGTCGGTTAGCGCCGCGCCGCCTTCTCGGCCTCATAGAGCGCGCGACAGCGCTTGAGGCGCGGGCTGCTCGGTAGCGGTTACACCCCGTCCAGCCACGTCAGCAGCGTCTCGAGCCACGGCGCCTCGACATGCAGGCGGAAGCCCGCTTGCATCTGCGCCAGCAGGCCGCGCAGGCCAAAAACAACGACAGCGGCCGAGGGCGAACCGGCGCCGAGGTCGGCCGAGGTCGCTTGCATGAGCGCTTGCGGCGCGTCCGCGCCAGAAACCTCGACTGCAGCCCAGCCGTCGTCGACGCTGGTCGCGCACCAGCCGTCCCGCCAGCCGTCGGTCGCAAGTCCGTCGAAAGACGGGCGTTCCTCCGAACGCCCTACGAGCGGAGCGGGCGTGACGAGGAGCGCGCTGGCGCGGCCGATGCGCAGCGCATGCGCGCCCTCCGGCGCGAGCGCATGGAGCCCGAGAATCGGCGCACGGGGCGCAAGCGCGGCGACCGCCGCTTCGAGATCGCCCGAGATCAGGGTCTGGCCGAGCTCTTCAAGCGCGCGGGCCTGCAAGCGAGGCCGGTCGATGAGAAGTCCCGCCCGCCCACGCGCCGGCGGCCATTGCGTCTCACGCATGGAGCCGCTTTCCCTCCGGATCGAGCGCGACCGCGGCCGCGATGGTGGCGCGCCGCTCGGCGCCGAGATGATAGACGCCAACCGCCTCTCCCATCCGCGACAGCCCCTCTTCGACGAGGCCGAGCGCGACCGGGCGGCCAAGGTTCGGGCTCATGTAGCTCGACGTCACGTAGCCCTGCGACCGCCGCGCCGCGCCTGGGCCCGTCGCCACATGTGCGCCGGTCGGCAACGGCGCTTCTCCCGCGGCGATGCTCAAGCCGACGAATTGCTTGCGGCCCTTGTCGTTGGCGACGGGCATAAACAGGGAGCGCTTGCCGATATATTCGTCCGTCCTCGAGTCGCGCGGCCCCGCCACGCCGAGGTCGTGCGGCATGGTCGTCCCGTCGGTATCCTTGCCGACGACGATGAAGCCCTTCTCGGCCCGCAGGATCATCAGCGCCTCGAGTCCCAGAAGACCGCCGCCGCACCCCCGCAACTTCTCGACGAGGCGCGCGCTTAAAGCCCCGGCGCGCCGCGCCGGAACGGAGAGCTCGTAGGAGCGGTCGCCAGTAAAGCTCACCCGCGCGACCCGGAGGGGCGCGCCGTCGAACTCAGCCGTCGCGAAGGCCATGTGCGGCAGGCTTTGGTCGTCGAGCGCGACCTCGATACCGCAGGCCTCGACGAGATCGCGCGCGCGGGGGCCCGTGACGGTCAGTGTCGCCCATTGAGCGGTCGCGTCGTGAATGACCACCCGGGCCGGATCGAAGCGATCCTGCCGCCACAGTTCGAGGCGCATGCGCACCGCATCGGTGTGTCCCGACGAGCAGGAAACGAGAAAGCGATCGTCACCCAGGCGCAGCGTCACCCCGTCGTCGAGCACGATGCCCAATTCCTGCAACAGAAACCCGTAGCGGATCTTGCCCGGCTTCAGTGTCGAGAGGCGGTTGTAGCTATGGAAGTCGGCGAGCCTGGCGGCGTCGGGACCGATGACCTCGATCTTGCCGAGCGACGAGCCGTCGAACAGCGCGACCGTATCGCGGGCCCGCGCGGCCTCGCGCTGGATCGCAAGCTCGGGATCGTCCGGCCCGTACCAGGCCGGCCGCAGCCAGCCGCCGTATTCGCGCATCTGCGCGCCCTCCGCCCGATGCTCGGCCTCGAGCGGCAGGCGCCGAAGCGGGTTGATCAGCGCGCCGCGCCGCCGGCCAGCGATGACCCCCATCGGCGCCGGGACGAAGGGTGGGCGATAAGTGGTCGTTCCGGTCTCGTCGATGTTGCGGCCGGTAAGCGCCGCCATCGCAGCGAGGCCGTTGACATTGGCGGTCTTGCCCTGGTCGGTCGCCATGCCGAGGGTGGTGTAACGCTTGAGGTGCTCAACCGAGACATAGCCCTCGCGGGCAGCGACCGCGACGTCCTTCAGCGTCACATCGTTCTGGAAATCGATCCACCTCCTGCCCTCGTCGTCCGCATTCGGCCAGGCGGCTTCGATCCGGTACTGGCCGGAAGGCGCGTTAGGCGCGGCGCCCTCGCCCCCGCCCGCTCGATGGCCCTCGCGCAACGCCTCGTCGAGCGTGAAGGCGCCATTAGCGGCGCCAGCCACGCTGACGCCCGCGATCGCGCCCGTTGGCGCGAGCGCGGCCAGCGCGTCGTCATAACGCAGACGCCCGCGCGCCTGGGCGTAGAGATGGACCGTCGGCGACCATCCTCCCGAGAGCAGGAGCGCATCGCAATCGCGCGTCTGCCCGTTCGCCCGGACCGCTTCGACGCTACGAGTCCCGATGACGCCCTCGATCGCCGCGCCATGCGTTACCCTCAACTTGGACGAAGGGCCATGCGCGCGTGTGTCGAGAATCTCGATCTCCGCGCCCGCCTCGGCCAACGCCTCGGCGACCGGATAGATGCTGTCGTTATTGGTCGCGACGGCGATGCGCTTGCCGATGAGAACCGCGTAGCGGCGGAGATAGATGAGCGCCGCATCGGACGACATCACGCCCGGCCGGTCGTTGTCGGGGACGACGAGCGGCCGCTCGATCGCCCCGGCCGCAACCACGATTTGTTTCGGCCGGATGCGCCAGAGCGCGTCGGGCAGCGGCGTCCGCCGCTCCCAGGCGCAGACGAGGTTGCCATCATAGACGCCATAGGCCGTCGTTCGCGTCATCACCCGGCCGCCGGTAGATTGGACCGCGAGGGCGCCGCCGCGCGCCCAATCCCGCCAGTCTCCGCCGTCGATCGTTCCTCCGCGATGCAAAAGTTGGCCGCCGATTTCGGCGTGGTCGTCGATGAGGATGACCGCGCGTCCCGCCCGGGCGGCGGCATCGGCCGCGGCGAGACCCGCCGCGCCGGCGCCAATGACGAGGAAATCACAACGGGCGTTGATTTGCGGATTGTCGGCCGCCGGGCGGTTGTCCGGATCGATTCGGCCGAGGCCGGCCATGGCGCGAATCGCGCCTTCATAGGTCTCCCATCGCGGCCAGAGAAACGTCTTGTAGTAGAAGCCCGCGGTCAGGAACGGCGACAGACGATCGAGCAGTGCGGCGCGATCGGCCGCCGCTGTCGGCGCCGCATTGACCGAGCGGACGGCGAGGTCGTTCTCGAGCGCCTCGGTGGTCGCGCGAAGGTTCGGGGTGGTGACGCCATCCCTCGTCACGTCGACGATCGCGTTCGGCTCCTCGGTCCACGCGCCCCAGATTCCCCGCGGGCGGTGATATTTGAAGCTGCGGCCGACGATGCCGACGCCGTTAGCCAATAGCGCCGAGGCGATGCTGTCGCCCGCAAAGCCGACGTAAGCTTTGCCGTCAAAAGTGAACGCCAAGGGCCGCCCACGGTCGACGCCGCCGCCGGATGGCAGACGAAGGCCGCTCAACGCGCGCCGCTCGCTGCTGTGTTGGCGCTTAGCGTTGCGTTGAGCGCCGTGTCGCGCGTCATGACGAACATCTCCATGCAGGTAAGATGCAGCCAGATCTCGCGCGCTTCACCTTTTGGATTGGCGTTGAACCAGAGGTAGTCCGCCCACGCAGCGTCGCTGACCGAGGTCGCCGGCTCGGGCCGCGCCTTCGGCTCGCCGACATAGTGGAACTCGATCTCGTCTCGCGGACCGCAGAATGGGCAGGGGAAGATTTGCATGGACGGCCTTCAGGCGGCCTCGTCGCGCGAGTTCTTGATCGTCTGAAGAACCTCGAAACCCTCGAATTCGGGATGACCGAGATAAAGCGGCTTGTTGGCCCCCGCGTCACGGTGTGCGGCGCGAAAATGTTCGGACTGCGTCCAGGCGGTGAAGGCCTCTTTGTTCGCCCAGACGGTGTGGGACGAATAGAGCACGTGATCGTCTCGTTCGGGGCCGCGCAGCAGATGGAACTCCAGGAACCCGGGCACTCGGTCGAGGTGGGTGTCGCGCGAAAGCCAAACGTGTTCGAATGCGCTTTCGGCGCCCCTCATGACCTTGAACCGGTTCATGGCGATATACATGGCGATCTCCCTTTCATGGGTTCAACCCAATCGTAACACGCTCAATGCGCGATGCCCGAGCCCGCCGCCTCGTCGATGAGGCGCCCCGCTGCAAAGCGGGAAAGGTCGAAGGGACGGCTGATCTCGTGGTGGCTGCCAGTCGCCAGAAGATGCGCGAGCAGCGTGCCGCCGGCCGGAATCGCCTTGAAGCCCCCGGTCCCCCAGCCGCAATTCAAAAATATGCCTTTCGTCGGCGCCGGGCCGATGATCGGCGAAGAATCCGGAACGACATCGACGATCCCGCCCCATTGCCGCATCAGCTTCAATTGGCCGAAAGCCGGCAACATGTCGAGAAGACCGGAGATGACGATCTCCTGCATCGGCGGGGCGCCGCGCTGGCCGTAGGAGGGAATGCGGTCGAGGCCGCCGCCGAACACGAGTTCGCCCTTGTCGGACTGGCTGGCGTAGACGCCGGTCCCAAGATGCAGAAGAACGATGTCGAGGCAGGGCTTGACCGGCTCGCTGACCATCGCCTGCAGGGTGTAGGAATGAATCGGCAGCTTGACGCCGGCCTTGGCCATCAGCTGCGACGAATGGCCGGCGACCGCGACGCCCACGGCTTCGGCGCGAATCTCGCCCCGCGTGGTCTCGACGCCGGCGCAGGCGCCGTTCTCCATGACGAAACCGGTCGCCTCGCAATTCTCGACGATGTCGACGCCGAGCCGGTCGGCGGCGCGCGCGTAGCCCCACGCGACCGCGTCGTGACGGGCGGTGCCGCCGCGCCGCTGCCAGACGCCGCCGTTCGGCAGATAGCGGGAATCGAGCGATTGGGTCATGAGCGGCAGCCGCTCGCGGATTTCGTTAGGACCCCAAAGTTCGGCGTCGATGCCGTTGAGCTGCATCGCGTTGGCGACCCGAGCGGCGATCTCGAGCTGGGCTGGCGTGTGCGAGATATTGAGGATGCCGCGCTGACTCAGCATCACGTTGAAATTGAGCTCGCGCGACAGGCCTTCATAGAGCCTTAGCGCGAGGTCGTAGAGGGCGACCGATTCGGGATAGAAATAATTCGACCGCACGATCGTCGTGTTGCGGCCAGTGTTGCCGCCGCCGAGCCAGCCCTTCTCGATCACACAGACGCGAGGGCGATTGTGGGTCTTGGCGAGGTAGTAGGCCGTCGCGAGGCCATGTCCGCCGCCGCCGGCGATGATGAAATCATAGGCGGGCTTGGGCTTCGCCTTGCGCCAGGCCAGCGGCCATCCCTTGTGGCCGGCGAACCCCTGCTGCATGAGGGCGAAGGCGGAATAGCGCATGCTCATGCGCGTCCTCGCGACGAGCCGAAATCCGGGACATGCGCATGCCGCGCCGCATAGGCGCGGAAGGCGTCCACCTCCGCCTCGCTCGGAGCGGCGCCGGTGAACGCCTTGAGATAATGCGGCGTGAGATTGAGCCGCGCCTCGATCGGCTCCTTGAGGTCGATCGCGTAATAGCCGATCTGCATGTAGTAAAGCACCCGCGCCCGCACCAACGCGTCCTCGTCCTCATAGCCGAAGCGCGCGAACAGGGCTTTGAGAGCCTCCGTCCTGAGGCGGTCGGACCGGTCGAGGGCTTTGCGAACACCGGCGGAGCGGCGGGCCCACTCCCGGACGGCAAAATCGAGCCGCGGGCTGAAGATGGCTGCATTGACCCAGCAGCGAAAGACGTTGCAGACCGCCTCGTTGACGGTTCCCGCCGGCTCATCCGCTTGGCTGACGATCGAGCGCGTGTTGAGGCGATCCCAGCGGTCGAGCAGGGCGTCGAGAAGCTCGTCGCGATTCTTGAAGTACCAGTAGAAGCTCGATCGCGACACGCCGAGCCGTTCGCTCAAGTTGAGCACCGTGACATGCGCCACGCCCTCGGCGGCAAGCACGCTGAGCGCCAGATCGAGCCAGTCGTCGCGCGTCGCCTTGACGTTGCCCAACTGCGCCGGCCGCTGCGGCGGCGCCCCCGACGCCAGGGACCCAGTCGCGAAATCCGTCATCGGTCAGCTCCCAGACGGCGCCTCGTTCGTCATGACCGCATCGCCTTGCCGAGGGGATCGTACGGCGAGGGCGCGATGACCCGCGCCTTCCGCTCGGCGCCGACGATATGCACGCTGAGCTCCGAGCCGACCTCCGCCGCTTCCGGCGCGACCAGCGCCATCGCCAGGCTCTTGCCCACCGTGTGGCCATAACCGCCCGAAGTCACGAAGCCAGCCATGCTTCCCGAACGCCACACAGGCTCGTAACCGGTTGCGTCCCCGTCGACCGCGTCGATTTCGAGCGTGACCAGCTCACGCTCCGGCGGCGGTCCCTTGCTCTCCGCCAGCACCGCCTTCCGGCCGATGAACTTCCCCTTGTCCCAGGCGATCCAACGGTCCATGCCAGTCATGCGCGGGGTATAGGCCTGTGTGAACTCGGCCGACCAGATGCCGAAGCTCTTTTCGAGCCTGAGCGACAGAAGGGCGTTATAACCATATTCCCTGACGCCGAGCTCACGACCGGCCTCGAGCAGCGTCCGCCGAAGGCCAGCATGTTCGAGCGCCCGACAGTTGATCTCATAACCAAGTTCGCCGGTCACCGATAGGCGTGCGACCTTCGCTCGCACCAGACCGACGTCCAGAATCGCCGCGCCCATGAACGGCAGCGCGGTGTTCGACACGTCCTGATGAGTGACGCGCGCGAGCAACTCGCGCGACTTCGGGCCGGACAACGAGAAACCGATCACGTCGTCGGAAATATCGCGCACGCTCACCCCTTGACGCGCATGGCTCGCGAACCAGCGCGTATGCCATTGGCGGAGGTAGTAGGAGCCCTCGATCCAGAACGTCCCGTCGCCCCAATTGATCACGGTGAGGTCGCCTTTGAGCTTGCCGGTTTCGGACAGCATCGGCGCGAGCCGCGCGCGACCGGCCTTCGGCAGGCGCGCGACCGTCATCCCGTCGAGCCAGCTCTCGGCCTCGGGGCCCGTCACCTCGTAGCGCGAGAACGAAGCGATATCGAGCAGCCCGACGCCCTCGCGCACCATGCGGCATTCGGCGCCGACGATATCGAAGGCGTTCGAGCGCCTGAGGGTCGGCTTCTCCTCGAATCCCGCCGGCGCGAAATAGAGCGGAACCTCGAGTCCCCAGGAATTGCCCCAGCGGCACCCCGCGGCGGTCATCGCGTCGTAGGCCGGCGTCATCTTGAGCGGCCGACCGGCGGGCAATTGCTCGTTGGGATAGGTCATCACGAACCGGCGGGCGTAGAACTCGCCGGTCGTCTGCTTGATGAATTCGCGATTGGACGCGTAAGCGCCGTAGCGGGCGATGTCGAGGCCGTAGACGTCAGTCGACGCCTCGCCGTGGATCATCAGCTCAGCGAGTGACTTGCCGACCCCGCCCCCCTGCAGGAACCCCGCCATGACGCCGCAGGCGAGCCAGAAGCCGCGCTTGTCAGCGACCGGGCCGACCAGCGGATTGCCGTCCGGCGAGAAGGTGAAGGCGCCGTTGACCCATTTGCGCACGCCGGCGGTCTGCAACACCGGATAGCGGCGGTGAACGAGTTCGAGCTCGCCGGCGATCCGGTCGATGTTCTCTTGCAGAAGCTCGACGCCGTAATCCCACGGCGCGCCGTCGATCGACCAGTGCTGGGGATGGGTCTCGTAGATGCCGACGAGCATGCCCTTCTGATCCTGGCGCATGTAGGTGAAGCCTTCGAGGTCGACGACCATCGGCAACTCGGTTTTCGACGCCGCGATCTCGGGGATCGTCTCGGTCAGGAGGTAGTGATGCTCGAGCGGCGATAAGGGGAGGTCGAGCCCGACCATCCGTCCGACCTGCTTCGCCCACAAGCCTCCGGCGTTGACCACATGGTCGGCGTTGATCGTGCCCGCTTCGGTGATGAGGTCCCAGGACAAGTCCGGGCGCTGCTTCAGCTCCAGCACCCGATTGTGCTCGATCACCGTCGCGCCGCGCTTCTTGGCCGCGCCGGCATAAGCCCAGACCGTCCCTGTGGTGTCGACATAGCCTTCGCGGTCGGCCCACATGCCCCCGAGCACGCCGTCGACGTTGATGATGGGGCAGCGAGCCTTGATCTCCTCCGGGGTCACGAGGCGGACATCCTCGATGCCGATGGCCTGGAAACGGCGATAGGACGACTGAAGCCACTCCCAGCGTTCGGGCGCCGAAGCGACGTGAATGCCTCCGGTCATGTGCATGCCGATCGACTGGCCCGATTCGGCTTCCACGTCCTTCAAAAGGTCGATCGTGTACGCCTGGAGGATCGCCATGTTGGGGTTGGCGTTGAGCGCGTGGAAGCCGCCGGCGGCGTGCCATGACGAACCTGCGGTCAGCACCGAGCGCTCCACAAGCGCCACGTCGCTCCAGCCATATTTCGTCAGATGGTAAAGAACGGACGCTCCAACGACGCCTCCGCCAATAACGACAACACGATAATGAGATTTCATGCCCGGCCGCCTTAACGGAATAGCCATTCTATGCATGCTAGCGAACTGTTCGGCGTCAGTCTAGACAATCATGTCTAGACTGCTTTCGAACAGTCCGTTTTTATCGGCAGTGTGGCTTTTGTCGCCTTGTCGCCGGAGGTCGAATATGAGTATGGATGACCGATCTGCGTTCGCCGCCACGCCCGCAAGCGCGTAGAGCGGATTTGAGCGCCCGATAAGCCCTGCCAGGGGGGTAAAACGAGGGCCTGATGGCTGTGGTTCATGAACAATTGTGGACCGTGGGGCGGGCTATGTGGCGGACGTAACGGCGACGAGGGCGGGGAGAGGGATCGCTTGTGCAATCGAGACTTCCTCATACGAGGTCTCGCGGAAAATCGGAGAGCCTGACGGAGCATTTCAACGGAGACTAAGCGTTGTTCGTACGTGTTTATGCGTTCTGAAGCAAAGGGGTGGTATGAGGCGGAGCGAGGCTTTGACGCTCGGTGCGGTCCTGATGCTTGGCGGCGTTAGCGGCGGCCGGGGCGACGAGCTATCGGGCTCGGTCGGGGCGCCGTCTCCCGGGGTGTTCGCTTTGCCCTCGCTCCCTGCCGACTGGAATTGGAGCGAATTGCCGGTCCAGCTGACCGCTTCCGAAACCATATCCTACAACAGCAACATTTTTGCTCTCCCGACCGGGGCGGTCCAGCCGAATGGCGGCCCTCAAGGCGACTTTACCTCGACGTCGTCCTATGGCTTGTCGACCAAGGCCAACTGGTATGGCCAACAGTTTTTCTTCGACGGCACGTTCGGAGTGATACGCTATCTTCATAACGCGGCTTTCGACTCTAATATATACTCGTTCAGCCCCGGCGTTAACTGGACGCTGACCTCGCGATGCGCCGGCTCGGTTGCCGGGCTCTTCACCAAATCTCCCGCGGAGCTCACCGAGCTGGTCGGAACCGGCATCAACTATACGACCACGACGTCGCTGACCGAGAACGGAAAATGCGCCGTCTCCAATGGGTATTCCGTGATTTTCAACGGCGGCGTGACCCAGACAACCAACACGAACCCGCTCGACGCAATCAATAATGCTCGAGACCAAATGATTGCGGCCGGCATAGACTATATGAAGGGCGCCAGCGATCTGACCGCGCTGGCGACCATTACCGACACCAGCTATTCGAATCGAAGCCCGATGGCGCAAGCCGCCGGACTGCTGAGCACCGTTGTTTATCACAACTTCAACCTTTCCTATGCCAGGCAGATTGATCCTAACCTGTCCGTGACCGGCCAAGTGGGCCTGGTCGGGGTCACCAGCGCGTTCAGCGTGGGTTTGCCCAAGACGCTCCTGCCGACTTATTCGCTGGCGGGCTCATGGACGATCACGCCGAAGCTGAGGCTGACCGCGACCGCCAGCCGGACGGTCGCGCCGCCGACGACGGTTATCGCTAACGCTCAGCTGGCGTATTTCACGGAACTCGATCTGACCTATCAGGCGACGCCCAAAGTTGCCTTTACCGCCTCCGCGTCGGCCGGTTACACCAGCGCGGCCTTCACGCCCGCGGTGGTCGGGACGACGACCTTCGCTCCCTTCGTCGCCGCTACGGATTTCTATACGGCGACTGCCGGCGTGACATATGCGATGACCCCCTTCATCAGCGCCGCGCTGAACGCCTCGTATACCGAGCGGGTCGGTGACCACTCCATTACTCCTCAAGACTTGATCACTGTAAGCCTGAACTATAGACCGTACTGACCCTCCGGAGCTGGAGCGCGAAGCGATGCTGACGACTATGCGAAAGGTTCGGTTGTGGACGCTGGGGCTCTGCGTCCTGTCAATCGGGGCGGCCGCCGCCTTCGGGGCGCGCGCCGCCGGCCGGGTCCTCACGAGCCAGGATGTCGTGACCATCAAGGTCGTCAACCAACCGGACATGGACACCACGACGCGGGTCGAAACTGACGGGACGATCAGCTTCCCCTACGTCGGTCGGATCAGGGCCGCGGGCCTGAGCGAAGACGACTTAGCGCGCGCCATCGAAAGGCGGTTGGCGGCGCGCCAGATCGTGACCGAGCCCCATGTGCTGGTGGAAATCTCGACTTTCGGCACCCAGGCGAGCGTCCAAGGCCAGGTTGGCGCGCCTGGAGTTTATACACTCGACCGCCCAACGAACCTGACCCAGCTGTTGTCTCGGGCCGGCGGACTGAAGGATGTGGGCGTCGGCGCAACGATCACCGTGCGCCGGGCCCACGGCGCGATCGTCAGCAGGTTCGACTCAAAGGACGTGCAAGCCGGCCGCGGGCCCGGCGCCACTTTGCAGATCGCCAACAACGACGAGATTTTCGTGGACCTGGCGCCATTCTACTATATTTATGGGTATGTTGGGCATCCCGGCGAATTCTCTTTGACTCGACCCCTGACAGTGCAGGAAGCTATTTCGATCGGCGGCGGACTGGCCCCGCTCGGGTCAGATTGGCGGATCAGGATCAAGCGCAAGGCGGCGAATGGCGAGACGATGGAAGTCCCGGCTTCGCTCGACGACCAGGTGCAGGGGGGTGACATTATTGTGGTCAACGAGCGGATATTCTAGTAGCTGACTTCAAGAAGTTTCTTGTTCGCATTGACCGGGTGACAGGATAGGAGTCCGATCATGTCCATAAGCCAGGTTCTGGTCATCCTCTTGCGCCGCGGGTGGATCGTTCTGTTGGCGCTGCTGACCACGATGATCGTGGCGGGAAGCGTCTTGCTGTTCGTCCCAGGCCGGTACGACGCGATCGCGACCGCAAGCATCGACCCCGGCAACATCGATCCGATTTCCGAGACGTCGGGCGGCGCGGCGCCGATCTTGCTGATGCAAGGCAACATTCTTTCGCTTGTGACCAGTCAGCGGGTGGCGGTCGACGTCGTCAAGCGATTGAACTTGACCGCCAATCCGCAGGTCCAGCAGGGTTTCCGGAACTCGGGCTCCTTCGGTCGCGAGAGCATCGACGAATGGATGGCTTCCTCCCTGGTGCATAACGTCGATCCGAAGTTCAACATGGGGACGAACGTTCTCGCGATCAAATACAAATCGGGCGACCCTAACCAGGCGGCGCTGATCGCAAACGCGTTTCTCGCATCGACCATCGACGGCTCTGTCGCGATGAAGGCCGCCGCCGCGGATCAGACTGCACGCTGGTTTGCGCCGCAGATCGAAGAATTGCGCAAGGATCTCGAGTTGGCGCGCCAGGCGCTCGAGGCCTTCCAAGCCCAATCGAACATGGTGGCGCCGACCGACGGCGGGGATAGCGAGACCAGCCAATACATGGCGATCAGCCAGGAATTATCGGCCGCCAGAGCCCAGCTCAACACCTTGCAAAGCCGCCTGGCGAGCGGCTCCACCGAGCTGTCGAATGATCCGTCGGACCCCGATCTCCAGATCCTGGCGAATCTGAAGGAGAAGCTCTTGACTTCTCAAACGTCGATTGAGGCCGCGAAGGGCATGATTGGCGCCAACAATCCGAAGATGATGGCCGAATTCGCGAATCTGGCCTCGATCCGCAAACAGATTGGCGACGCAACGGAGAAGATGCGGCAGCATCTGACAGAGCGCATCGCCGCGACCCAGGAACAGATCGCCTCCCTCCAAACCGAGCAATCGAAAGCGCAAAAAGCGTTGATCAACGTGCAAGGACAGCGCAATCGTTTGGGTCAGTTGCAGCACGACGTCATCTTCCGGGGCGATCAACTCAACGCTCGCGAACGAGCCTCGGAGGAGGCAAAGCTGAAAAGCAAGCTGACGTTTTCGGATATGACGGTCCTCGACAAGGCGACGCCGCCACTCGATCCGGCCTTTCCGAAACCGTTTGTCGTGATCCCGGTCGGGATCGCCGCCGGCCTCGTGCTCGGCTTGTTGCTTGCGCTTCTCGCGGAGGCGACCGATCGTAGGGTCCGCTTTCCGATCGATCTCGAATATGCTGCCTCGGCCCCGTTCTTGGGCAGTCTTGACGCCGTGCGACGCGCGAGGAAGCGCGTCGGCTCTTCACGTGGCGCTCTTCGGCCGGCATAAGCATACGACGAAGCGCTCGTCGATATTGGTTGAGCGTCTAATCGGTTTGGGCGACGGCGCCCCGCCCAAAAAGCCACAAACGGTTCAAGAAACAATTCGGGGGTAACATGTTGGCGAGACTCGCCTCGGACACGGGGGCGGGTCGTTAGTTGAATATTGAGAGCTTCAGCAAATGGCTATCAAGTCAAATTACCAGAAAGAGCCGGAAGTCGTCGCCGTACAGGCATCCAAGGATCCGATTGAGCAGCAGATCCTGGCGGCTGGCAATCTGAGCGACGCTCAGGTTGAGGCCATTCGCGGATTTCAGCGCCGCAAGGGGCTGACGTTTGGAGAGGCGGCGATCGCGCTGGGACTGGTGCGACGAGACAGTTTGTTTCTGGCGTTATCGAAGCGCTACAATTATCCGGTACTGAACTTCGGCGTCGACGAGGCCCGCTTTTCGCGCGAACTCGTCGTCGGCTACCAACCGTTCAGCACCGCCGCGGAATCCTTCCGTTCTGTCCGTTCTGCGCTTGCGACCGGCCCTCTCTCGCAGGGAAAGAATGCATTTGCCGTCATTGGTCCGCACGCGCGGGTCGGGGTCACCTATTTTGCGGCGAATCTGGCCCTGTCGTTCGCGCAAATGGCCGTCCCGACGCTTCTTGTCGACGCCAACCTCAGGAAACCCAGGCTTGCGTCGCTCTTTGGGGTGGATGCGAAGACCGAGGGGCTGGTCGAGGCGCTGACCCATGGCGACGCCGAATTGCCGCCGGTCACCCTCGATATCGTGCCGGGTTTGTCGCTTCTCGTCGCCGGGGCGACCGCGCCCCACCCGCAGGAGTTGTTGAGCTCGAAGGAATTCCTGACCCTGTCGCAAAACGCCCAGCGCAATTACGGCGTGGTGATCTACGACACTCCGCCGGCGTTGGAGAGCTCCGACGCCTACGTTGTGGCGTCCCGTGTCGGCGCGGCAATCGTCGCGGCCCGGCGGCACCGGACGAAGGTCAAAGACATCAACAAAATCTCGAAGGCGCTGGAGGGCTTCCAGTGCGATATCGCGGGCACCGTTCTCGCGCGCTTCTGAGCGCCGGCGGCCCATGGCCGCGTCTAGGTCGCAAGCTTACGCAAATATTCCCAAGTATAAATTCCTGTATCGTGCCCGTCGTCGAAGATGATCTTGACGGCGTAGTTGCCGATCGGCTCGATCCCGACGATTGCGACGCTCTCCTTGCCCGTGACCGTCCTCTTCTGGCTCGGCGAGTGGCCCTGCACTTCGGCGCTCGGACTCTCGACCCGCAGCCGTTCGGCGGTCAGGCGAATGGTGCGTCCATCGTCGAAGGCGACTTCGAGAACGCGTCCCCTCTCCATCGCCGTAATGTCGGTTGGCCAGAACATCGCGCTTGATCCTGTCGCTAAAGGACGCGGATGCGCGGCGCGGGCTTTGCCCCCGGCGCGCCGACTGCGAGCGTGTCGGCCACGCGTCTTGCGATCTCGAGCAGGGCGTTCGCCTGAGGACTTTCCGGCATGCTGGCGACCACCGGCCTGCCGTCGTCGGAGTGAGCGCGGATCGCGGTGTCGAGCGGCACTTCGCCGAGGAAGGGAACGCCAAGCTTCTCAGCCTCCTTGCGCGCGCCTCCGTGCGAGAACACGTCCGTCCGCTCGCCGCAATGCGGACAGAGGAAGTAGCTCATGTTCTCGACCACGCCGATCAGCGGCACTTTGACCTGGCCGAACATCGCGATGCCGCGCCGGGCGTCGATCAGCGCCAGATCCTGCGGCGTCGAGACGATGACCGCGCCGGCGAGCGGCGCGTTCTGGGCCATCGTCAGCTGGGTATCGCCCGTCCCCGGCGGCATGTCGACGACGAGCACGTCGAGTTCGCCCCACTCGACCTCGCGCAGGAGCTGGTTTAGCGCCGACATCACCATTGGGCCGCGCCAGATGACCGGAGCGCCCTCCTCGATCAAGAACCCGATCGACATGATCTTCACGCCGCAACTCTCGAGCGGTACGAGCTTCTGCCCGTCGGCGGCGAGGCTCGGCTTGGCGCCGATCCCGAACAGCTTGGGCATCGACGGCCCGAACAGGTCGGCGTCGAGAACCCCGACCGCGAGGCCGAGTTTCACGAGCCCGACGGCGAGATTGCAGGCGACGGTCGACTTGCCGACGCCGCCCTTCCCAGAGGCGACCGCAATCACATGCTTGACGCCAGGCAGCGGTTCGCTCGAACGGCCGTGCCGGCGCGGCTGCGCATCGGTCTCATGGCCGTGCGCCGGCGGGGCGGCGGCGCGCGCCGACTCAGCCGTCAGGGTCACCACCGCGCCGGCAACGCCGGAAATCGCCCTGATCGCGGCCTCGGCCCGGGCGCGCATCGGCTCCATCGCCTTCGCCCTTGCCGGATCGATGGCGATGGCGGCGAAGACCTTGCCGTCGCGAATGGTGACGCCGGAGACCGCGCCCGATTCGGGCAGGGGCGTGCGCCCGTCGGGGCCGGGAACCGGCGCCAGCGCCGCCATCACCTCGTCGCGGGAAACCATCGTTCTTTAGTCCTTTTGGCTTGCCGCGGGCGAAAGATCTTCCCCTGCGGAAGAGGGCGGGAGCGCCCGCGGGCGCCAATCGAGTTTGTCGCGCAAAGTCACGACCGTCCCGATGATGACGATGGCCGGCCCGCTCAATTCCGCCGCGCGCGCCTTCGCCGCCAACGTCGCGAGCGTGCCGACGACGACCTGCTGGGCCGCGCGGGTGGCGTTGTCGACGATCGCCGCCGGCAACTCCGGGTCCGCGCCGTGCCCGATGAACTCGCGCGTCAGCGTCTCCAGATTGCGCAGCCCCATATAGATCGCAACCGTCTGCCGCGGTTGCAAGAGCATCCCCCAGTCGAGGGCGATCTTGCCATCCTTCCCGTGCCCGGTCACGAACAGGCAGGCATGGGCATGGTCGCGATGGGTGAGCGGAATACCCGCGTAGGCGGCAGCCCCCGCCGCGGCGGTGACGCCTGGACAGACCTGGAAAGGTATCCCCTGCTCGGCGAGGGCTTCGATTTCCTCGCCGCCCCGGCCGAACATGAACGGATCGCCGCCCTTGAGCCGCAACACCCGCCTGCCCTGACTGGCGAGCCTGACCAGCAGCGCGCTGATCTCGCCTTGCGGCAATTCGTGATCGTCGGGCTGCTTGCCGACATAGATGCGCTCGGCCTCGCGCCGCACGAGGTTCAACACGCCTTCGTCCGTGAGCCGGTCGTAGAGCACGACATCGGCCTTCTGCATCAGGCGAAGAGCGCGGAAAGTCAGGAGATCGGGATCGCCTGGCCCGG
This sequence comes from uncultured Alphaproteobacteria bacterium, assembly GCA_963783175.1. Taxonomy (GTDB): domain Bacteria; phylum Pseudomonadota; class Alphaproteobacteria; order Rhizobiales; family Beijerinckiaceae; genus Roseiarcus. The sequence goes on along the minus strand of CAWANG010000053.1, from coordinate 700 downwards.
CGCCGACCAAATAGACCTCGCCGCCGGGCGCCTCGGCGCTGTCCGCGGCCGCGCGTTCGATCGCGCGGGCAAGTTCGGCTTCCGCGCCGCGATCGTCGCCAGAAAGCGCGCGTTCTCCGATCGGTCCCTCGAGGACGGCTTCCCAGAATCGGCGGCGCATTGTCGGCGAGGGAATCGCCTTTGCGACCGCAAGACGGAATCCGCCCGTCAGCCGCGCCAGGCGGCCGTACGCAGCGGGAATCAGGGTCTCGAGACGCGCCTTCAGCATGCGGCCCAGAATCGGCGAGACGCCGCCGGTTGAAATTGCAATGACGAGCGGATTTCGGTCGACGATAGAGGGCATGATGAAGTCGCAGAGCCGCGGCCGGTCGGCGACGTTGACCAACGCGCCAGCGGCTTTTGCCGCCGCACGCGCATCGGCCGAGAGGCGCTCGTCCTCGGTCGCCACGAAGCAGAGCACCGATCCCACGAAGTCCTTCGGCTCAGGATTGCGGGCCTCGTGCCGGAAGTTCGGCGCGTCGAGAAGTCCACGGAAATCCTCGCCCAACGCCGTCGCGAAAGTGGTCACGCGAGCGCCGGCCTTGATGAGGACTTCCGTCCGGCGCGCCGCCACGACCCCGCCGCCGACGACAACGGCGGGCTTGTCGCTGAGTTCGAGAAAAATCGGCAGATGACGCATCGCTACGCGGCGCGAAACCGA
>CAWANG010000052.1:0-138907 GCA_963783175.1 uncultured Alphaproteobacteria bacterium | reverse complement strand
CGCATGACCCCTTAATCTGCGGGGAGACCCGGACCAGCGACAGCGCGCGCGGACATAATCATCTGCCGACGCGAAGCGCAACCTTTCGGCAAATCGGCTCTGTCCTGGAGCGAGCTGACGCTGACCTCGGCGGCAGTTGACACTGGCGATCGACGATTTGAACCGGTCCGGGCAATTTCAGGCCCCGGCATTGGAAAACGGTAACGGAACGGCCATCGAAAACGAAGCTGAGAGGTCGAGAGCGAAGAGATACGGCCGTCGAAAACGGGGAATCGGGGTAGGCAGTGGCGCTCCTGAGGCTGCTCAATCGGCTGTTTCATGGCCCGGCATGGCTTACCTTTCTCGGCATGGGCGTCGCAGTCGGAGCCTTCGCGCTTTGCTCGTTCAACCTCTTTTCGCTCTTTCAGGCCAACATCACCCTGATCGCGACCTATGGCGCCATGGCGGCGTTCGACGGCGGACTTATCCAGTTCCTCCAGCTGACGCTTTGGGGCTATCTGGCGCTCGCGTTCTATGTCCTCTTCAAGGGCTGCCCCGACGGCCTTCTGCACCGCATCCATCGGATTCAGGAATAGAGCCTTTGTCGATCGAACTAGGCCGGAGCCTACCCTCCGCCCAGAACTCCCTTCATCGCCAGATTCGTCTCCTGCGCGTAGCGGCGCGCGGCGTAGGCTTCGCCCAGCGTGCCCAGCACCTGCCCGGTTTCGATCGCTGTGACGGCGAGCGTGTCCGCGTGAGCGGCGCCGAAGGCCTCGAGCGCGGTTCCGATGTCGTCGTCGGGATTGAGCACTGTCTCGGGGCAATGGACGATGACGGCGACCGGGCCGCCGTCCTCGCCGTTTTCAGTAGAGAGCGCATGCGCCTCCGGAACATGGATCAGCCCCTTATATCGCCCGCTTTCGCCGACCGCGACGACGACATTGGCGCTGCCGAGCGGATAAACCTCGCGAAATTTTCGCACCGACCCTTCGGCCGGAAAGACCGGGGGCGAGCGAGCCATCATCCGCCCGACCGTCAGATCACGCAGCCAGCCGACGTCCTGGCCGCCGCGAATCGTCTCGCCGCGCAGGTGGAGACGCCAGGTCGTGAACGAGTAGCCGAAGGTCGCCCGCACGGCGAGGCTGGCCGCAATCGATGCGGCGAGCACGCCGCCGGCGACGCCGAGATTTCCGGTGCTCTCGAGCACCAGAAATGTCACGGTCAGCGGGCCTCCGACGATGGCTGCGCTGAGCGCCCCCATGCCGACCAGCACGCAGGCGGTCGTTTCGAGATCCATCGACGGCGCCACGGCGTCTATGCCAATGGCATAGAGCTTGCCGAGCAGCGAGCCGACGAACAGCGAAGCGAAGAACAGCCCCCCGCGAAAGCCGGACGCCAGCGAAACGACGCAGGCGAACAGTTTCAGCACGATGAGGATCGCCAATTCGCCCGCTGTGAGCGGCCAATAGAAGTCGAGGCCGAGCGCGCCGTGGCCAGCCCCCAGCACTTGAGGGGTGTAGAGCGCCATTGCGCCGACCATCAGCCCGCCGACGGGGGGGCGAACGAGGCGCCAGGGGATCGCCGCTCGGAACACCCGTTCGATCACCGCCGCCACCCGCATGGCGCCGACCCCGACCGCCGCCGCGACCAGGCCGAGCCCGATCAGCGCGCCATAGTGCGGGAACGTCAATGGGGCGACGGCGGGCGCGGTGATGTCGTAGGGCGCGCCGATGACGGCTTGGGTGGTGAGCGACGCGGCGAGTGTGGCGGCGAAGACAGGAATCGCGTTGGCGAGGGAATAGACGCCGATAATGAGCTCGAAGGCGTAAAAGGCGCCGGTCAGCGGCGCGCCGAACGCCGCCGCGATCGCGCCGCCCGCGCCGCAACCGACAAGCATGCGCAGGTCTTGCCGGCGCAAGCGCGACCTCACCCCGAGGTACGAGGCGACGCCGGCCCCGATCTGCGCATAGCCCGCCTCGAGCCCGACCGACGCGCCGCAGCCGTTCGAGATCACGGTTTGGGTCGCCACCAGAAGGCTTTGGCTGAGCGACATGCGTCCGCCCCGCAGCGCGTTGGCCTCGACCGGATCGATCGCCGGCGGCGCCTTCCTGCGAGCGAGCCACGTATCGATCGCACCGAGAATGAGGCCGCCCAGCATCGGCGCGCCAAAGGCGGCGAGGGGCGCGATTCTCTCGGCGGCGCTGAGGTGAACGTCGAAGGGGATGCCGAAGATCGCGACATGAGCAACGTTGACGATCTTGGTCATCGCGGCCACGCATAGGCCGGCCAGCACGCCGACGCCGATCGCCAGCGCCGCCATCCCCAATTCGCTCGCGCGCAGGCGCGCACGCACGGTCGCCAGCGCGATCAGCGCCGGGCGCGGCACGAAGATCAGCCGGGTGCGGCGTTCGACCGGGGTGTGCATGGTCGAACTTATGCGCGGAGGGGCCGGCTATGCCAAGGGTGGCGATGTTTCGCCGACCCTACGTCCCGGGTCACCGACCGGCGAACGCCATGTCGTCGCGATGAATCATTTCGGCCCGCCCGGAGGTTCCCAGGATGTGCGCGATGTCGCGCGAGTTGCGTCCGCGAACGCGCTCGGCGTGCACGGCGTCATAGGCGATAAGCCCGCGCCCGATCTCGGTACCGCGCTCGTCGCGGATGGCGACGCAATCGCCGCGCGCGAACGCGCCCTCGATACGCGTGACCCCGGCCGGCAGCAGGCTTTTGCCCCGCGCCAGCGCGGCGGCGGCGCCGGAATCCACGAACACGGCGCCTTTGAGCTCGAGCGATCCGCCGATCCAGATCTTGCGCGCTGCGATCGGGTTCGAGGGGGTCAAGAACCAGGTGCAGCGGCCGCCTTCGGCGATGTGCGCGATCGGATGGGCGACCCGCCCGTCCGCGATGACCATATGCGTGCCGGCGGCCGTGGCGATGCGGGCGGCCTCGATCTTGGTGCGCATGCCGCCACGCGACAGTTCGGACGCCGCGCCCCCCGCCATCGCCTCGATCTCCGGCGTCACGCGCTCGACGACGGGCAAGAATTGGGCATGGGCATTGCGATGCGGCGGCGAATCGTAGAGCCCGGCAACGTCAGAAAGCAGGATCAGGAGGTCCGCGCTCGCCATCGTGGCGACCCTTGCGGCTAGCCGATCGTTGTCGCCATAGCGGATCTCGCTCGTCGCAACCGTGTCGTTCTCGTTGATGATCGGGATCGCTCGGATTGCGAACAGACGGCCGAGGGTGGCGCGGGCGTTGAGATAGCGGCGGCGCTCCTCGGTGTCCTGCAATGTCAGCAGTATCTGCCCGGCGACAATGCCGTTCTCGGCGAGCGCCCGCGACCACTCGCTGGCAAGCGCAATCTGTCCGATCGCCGCCGAGGCCTGGCTGTCCTCGAGCCTGAGCGCCCCCTTCGGCAGCCCGGCGATCGTGCGGCCGAGCGCAATCGCGCCGGAGGACACCACAACGACGCTTGCGCCGCGCCGGTGCAGCGCCGCGACGTCGGACGCAAGCGCCTCGAGCCAGGCGTGCCGGACCGCGCCGAGCGCGCCCTCGACCAGCAGCGAAGAGCCGACCTTGACAACGATGCGTTTGAATCGGTCGAGAGATGGAAGCTGGGCCACGACGCCGACATGCGAGGGAAGTTCAAGCCCAACTGCCCGATAATCCGCGGCGGATGAGCGTTTTTCGTCTAGTGCAGCGGAGCAGGGATGGCAAGGCGACGGTCGGGAGAGGCGAGACCGCATACGCGATCGCCTGCTTGGGGCCGCATTGGCGCCTTGAGATAACTTGACCCGCACGACGGGGCAGCCCTAGAACGCCCGCGTCAGGGATGTCCGCGCGCTGCACGGCGTTCGCCGTGCGGTCTCGTCGCGTGGCCCGCGGCGAAAACAATCGACGAGGCGGGAATTCCAGGAACGCGATCATGCGCAATTTCGACGATTTATCCGAGCGTGAAATGCTCGCCCTCGCCATCAGCAATGAAGAGGATGACAGCCGCATCTACGCGGATTTCGCTGACGGTCTCGCGGAAAACTATCCGACGACCGCGAAGATTTTTACTGGGATGGCCGGGGAGGAGAACGAACACAGGCGCAGGCTGATCGATCTCTTTGTCTCCAAGTTCGGCGAGCATATTCCGCTCGTGCGTCGCCACGAAATTCACGGCTATATCCCGCAGAAGCCGGTCTGGCAGATGCATCCGCTCCGCATCGATACGGTACGCGAGCGGGCCAGGGATATGGAACGCATCGCAGCGCGCTTTTACCGGCAAGCAATGGCCCGCGCCACGGATGCCTCGATTCGGAAGATGCTCGGCGATCTCGCTGAGGTTGAGGACCAGCACGACCAGGTCGCAGCCCACCTTCAAGAAGAGGTGCTGACGCCCGAGGCCCGCGGCAACGAAGACGAAGATCAGCGCCGGCGCTTCATCTTGCAGATCATCCAACCGGGGCTGGTCGGCTTGATGGACGGCTCGGTTTCGACGCTCGCGCCGGTGTTCGCGGCGGCTTTTGCGACCCACAATCCATGGAACGCGTTCGTCGTTGGGCTCGCGGCTTCGGTCGGCGCCGGCATCTCCATGGGCTTTGCGGAGGCGCTTGCGGACGACGGCAAGCTTTCGGGCCGCGGCTCGCCGTTGCTGCGAGGCGTCGCCTGCGGCCTGATGACCACGGCGGGCGGGATCGGCCACACTCTGCCCTTCCTTATCCCACAGTTCTATACCGCCATGGTCGTCGCCTTCGTCGTGGTCGTGTTCGAACTATTGGCGATCTCCTATGTCCAATGGCGGTATATGGATACCCCGCCGGTCTCGGCGGCCGCCAAGGTGATGATCGGCGGCGCGCTGGTGCTGGCGGCGGGAATTCTGATCGGCTCGAGCTGACGGGCGGCCCGCAGCCTCAGGACGGGTGCGATCCCGTGAACGGCACGAACGGAATGATCGCGCCGCCATAGATGTCCGAGCGGACAACAGACATCTCCCCGTCCGGCGACCGCCGCTTGACGGCCTTCAACACATGCTGTGCGCCAGGCGGGCCGACCGGAATGACCATGATCCCGTCCGACGTGAGTTGCTGCAGCAACGGCGGCGGGATGTGATCGATGCCGCAGGTCACGATGATCTTATCGAACGGTTGAGCCTCTTCCCACCCGTAGTACCCATCGGCATTGCGGGTGCGGATGGCGCGGTACTCGCTGTAGCCCCGCGCGATCAGCGCGTCGTAGAGCGCGCGCGTGCGTCGCGCCAGGGCGGGGATGATCTCGATCGACCAGACATTGGGCGTCAGGTTCGAAAGGTAGGCCGACTGGTAGCCCGACCCGGTGCCGATCTCGAGCACCTTATCGCCCCGCCTGATCTCGAGCGTGTTGGTCATCCGCGCGACCGTATTGGGGCCGGTGATGGTCACGCCGAAGCCGATGTTGAGATGATGCCATTCGTAGGCGCGATCGAGGTTCTCCGCGGTCACGAACTCCTCGCGCGGCGTCAAGAGGAAGGCGCGCATGTCGGCCTCGTCCCAGACGTCGTGATGGGCGACGAGCTGCTCAAACCGGTCGAAGCGCTGCGCGAGAAAACGCGGATCCTCGCCGCGGTTGCGCGCCATCCATTCGACGAACGCCTCGCGGCTCTGCCTTGGCGGCGAAGCGCTCCAGTCGTAAGGCGCGGGAACGTTGGCGATCGCCGGCCGGGCGGCGAGCGCCCCGGCCGAAACCGCCGCGCCGATGACGAACTCGCGCCGATCCATGAGGAGCCTCGCCTTGGGTCGGCGCATCGGGCCGCAAAGGCTCGCGACGGTCAAGGTCAGGCGCGCGCCATTAAACAATGTGCACTCGTAACTTTAGGATGATTTTCCAAATCTTTGGAAAGCTTTTCCAAGGCCGGACGGAAGGAAATCCATGTCTAGACGGAAGGAAATCCAAGCGGGAGGAAGGAAATCCAAACGATTTCTGGCTTAGTTACTCGATATTTGTCAAAGGGTTACAGCAACTCTCGACGCAAAATGATCGTTTCCTTTTCTCCCTATCAGCGAGCCCCCGCCCGAGGCCCGGCCTCGATCCGGCGATTCCGAAAACATAGCACTAATTCTGGATTTTATCAAACGAATGCCGTCCATAAAAACTGAGATCCAAGACCGCCGCTACGCGCGTCGCCCTTGTGATCTGGCTCGGGGCCGGCCGGCGGTCTAAAGAGGCCTCAAGGTCGCCCGCTTTATCAGTCGCGCCGAGCGGCGGCTGATTTTCTGGTCAAGAGGCGAAGTCGAACTACCGTGCCGCCGAGTTCATTCACCGTCATTCGCATTCCGACGAGCGGGCCCGGAGATGTTTCCGGCCTGATGGCGCTCGTCGAGAGCGGCGCGCTCTAGCCTTCGTCGATTCTCGCGGTTCTCGGGAAAACCGAGGGCAACGGTGGGGTGAACGATTTCACCAGGGAGTATGCAGTCGCCGCATTGTGCAATGCGCTCGCGCCACATTTGGCGCTCTCTCCGCAAGCGGTCGAAAGCAGAATCGCATTCGTGATGTCGGGCGGCACTGAGGGGGTGCTGTCTCCACACATGACCGTGTTCGCGCGCATCCCTGGCGCCCAGGGCGCGGGCGAGGCGCGCCTGAGCGTCGGCATCGCCCATACCCGCGACTTCCTGCCCGAGGAGATCGGCCGGGACGCCCAGATCGGCGAGACGATGAAGGCGGTCGAGATGGCGATGCGCGACGCCCGGATCGACGCCGTCAGCGACGTGCACTTCGTCCAGATCAAGTGCCCCTTGCTGACGAGCGAGCGCGTCCAGGACGCGCTCGCGCGCGGCACGACGACGGTCACCGCGAGCGGCTATGCGTCGATGGGCTATTCGCGCGGGGCCTCGGCGCTCGGGGTCGCCAAGGCGCTAGGCGAGATCGGGGCCGACCCCGGCGAGGCCCAGGTCCTGAAGGATTGGGACCTTTACTCCTCCGTCGCCTCCTGTTCGGCCGGCATCGAACTCATGCACAACGTCGTCATTCTGGTTGGCAACTCGCGATTCTCGGCGAGCCCGCTCAAGATCGGCCATGCAGTGATGAAGGATGCGATCGACCTTCCGGCGGTCATCCAGGCGCTCGAGAGCGTGGGGTTGAGCGCGCTCGACCCGCGGTCGCAAAGCCGGATCGTCAATGTTTTCGCCAAGGCTGAGGCCTCCCCGAACGGCGTCATCCGCGACCTCCGACACACGATGCTCGACGATTCCGATATCAACGCCACCCGTCACGCCCGCGCGGCGGTCGGCGGATTGATCGGCGGCGTCGCGGGAACCGGCGCCGTCTATGTTTCGGGCGGCGCCGAGCACCAGGGGCCGGCCGGAGGCGGCCCGGTCGCGGTCATCGCGCGCGTGTGAGGCGCGGGCGGCGCTTCCTTGACTCCGCATCTCGCTGCGTGATCCTCCGCGGTCGATGGCGAGCCGCGCAGCCGGCGGTGGGGGGAGGAACGCATGGGATATCGGCAGCGCGCGGACACGCTGCATTTGGCCCGGCGGGTGGCGCTTGGCGGGGCCCTCGTGCTCGGCCTTGCCGCGCCCAGCGCCGCGAACGCCCAGGGCGAGGGCTGCACGAAGGTCACGACCGAGTTGCTCGCGATTCCAGGCCTCGTCATCGACGGCTCAAAAATGCAGGAGGAGGGCGGCGGCCTGCCGAAGCATTGCGTCGTGACCGGCGAGGTCAACGACCGAACCGGCGTCGACGGCAAGCATTACGCGATACGGTTCGAGATGAGGCTTCCGGTCGACTGGAACGGTCGGTTCCTCAGTCAGGAGAACGGCGGCAATGACGGCATCGTGCTGCCCGCGACCGGCGATGGCCCGGGGGCGCTGGCCTCCGGCGGCGAGCCGGCTCTGACGCGCGGCTTTGCCGTGCTGTCGTCGGACGCCGGGCACTCGATGGGGGATCCGGCAAACAAAGTGCTCGGCCTCGCCGCCGGCGCCGCCTTCGGCCCCGATCCGCAGGGGCGTCGCGACTACGGTTATTCGGCCGACATGACGCTCGTGCCGATCGCCAAGGCGATCATTGCCGCCCATTACGGTCGCAAGCCCGACTTTTCCTACATGTTCGGCTGTTCGAACGGCGGTCGCCACACGATGGTGGCGGCGACGCGCATGCCCGAAGCCTATGACGGCTTCCTTGTCGGCGATCCCGGCTTCGATCTGCCGCGGGCAGCGATCCAGCACGCCTGGGACGCGCAGGCCTTCGTCAAGGCCGATCCCGACATCCGCAAGTCGATCACGAAGGCGGACGGCGAGCTCGTCTCGCGCAAGATCATCGCCGCCTGCGACAAGCTCGACGGTCTCGAGGACGGGCTGACCGAAAATCTGGCCGCCTGCCAGAAGGCCTTCAATTTCGACAGCCTCGTCTGCGCTCCCGGCGCGACTGCGGACTGCCTTTCCAAGGCCAAGGTCGAGGCGCTCAAGATGAGCTTCGCCGGGCCGAAGAATTCGAAGGGCGAGGCCCTCTATTCCGACTGGCCGGTCGACGGCGGCGTCGGCACGGGCAACTGGCGGATGTGGAAGGTCGAGAGCCCGATCCCGCCCTGGGATCACTATCCGATCATCGCGACGATGGGGGCAGCCTCGCTCGACTACATATTCACCACCCCGCCGACTCCGGTCGCCGGCTCGACGGATGCGCTGATGAAGTCGCTGCTCGCGTTCGATTTCGACAAGGACGCGCCGAAAATCTACGCCAGGACAGACGCCTTTCCTCAGTCGGCGATGGAATTCATGACGCCGCCCTACGTCGACGATCCGAAGCTCGCCCAATTCCATGAGCTCGGCCGCAAGATGATCATCTATCACGGCTAGGCGGACCCGGTGTTTTCGATCGACGACACCATCCGCTGGTATGACAAGCTGAACGCCAATCTTGGCAGCAAGGCCGAGGCCGAAGTCCGCCTGTTCGCGGTCCCCGGCATGACCCATTGCAGCGACGGCGTCACGCTCGACAAGTTCGACGCCCTCACCGCGCTCGTCGACTGGGTCGAGAAGGGCAAGGCGCCGGATCGGATCATCGCCACTGTCGATCCCGCGAACAAGGAAATCCCTGCCTCCTGGAGCCCGAACCGCACTCGCCCGCTCTGCCCCTGGCCGAAATATGCGCGCTACAAGAGCGGCGATCCGGAGAGCGCGGCCTCGTTCGAATGCGCGCAGCCGTGAGGCGGCCCGACCCTAGAGCGCGCTACGAAAAAGTGGGAACCGGTTTTTCGCGAAAAAGCGCGCGAAATCCACAAAATCTAGAGCCCTCGGCGGTTCGACCAAATCGCCGAGGGTTCTAGAAATTTGTTTTCGCAAGCACCCTGGTCACAAGGTTGTATCTGGCGGCGTCAGGCGCGCTGATCGGCCAGTCCGGTTTGCGAAGGGCGTTCATTTGCGCCGGCCATTCCGGATCGTCAAGCATCGCGAAGTAAGTCTCACGCAGATCGGGTGAGACGCCATTGGATTCCATGAGGGCGAAAGCTTCATTGGTGCTCGCCAGCGTCACATCATACCAATGATTGAGGAATTGCCGGCAGCCCGCCTTGCGCGGCTCGAACACAGCTCCCCCTTCGAGGTCCTCGAAGCAGAGCCCCTGAAAATTGGTCGTGTAACCCGGCCCGAGGCGCGCGCCGTGAATGCCGATCCAGGTATCCTCGGCTGCGACCCGCTCGCGGCCGGCGGCGAAGACAAAGGCGCACGCGCTGGCGCAATAGTGTTGCGATCTCAGCAGCGTCGTCTTGCCCAACTCCTTGATCCTGCGCGCGATCTCGAGCGCCCACTCGACGTTCCCGCCCAACGAATTGAGTTCGATCACCCGAACGGCCGCCACCCTCGGCGCTTCATATTGGATGTAGTCGTAAATGTGGGAATCGATCCGGCCCTCGATGATCAGCGTGTCGCCCTCAATGTGCGGAGAGATGATGCGGCGAAGGCGATCGAGATCGGCGCTGTCGCCCGGAGAGCCAACGAACTCGCGAGGACCGGCGACCGCGGAGCCGGACATCATCAGGACGACCATTGCCTGGAGCGCAATCGAGGCGAATCGCATCGACGTTCCTCCCAATGGCAGAACGTCTCACACCCGGCTTTTGATTTGGTTAACGGAAAATAAATCGCGCATGCCCTGATCCTGGGCAGGCGACCGGATTGCCTATTTTCGCGCCAACACTTCGCGCACCCGATCGACGAGTTCCGCCTCGGGCGCGAGAAACTGGGCGCGCTGGCGCAGTTCCAGATAGTCGGCGCGGTCCTTGGTCGATTTGGCAAGTTCCGCCCCGAGCTTGAGGTCGCGGATCGTGACCTGCGGCCCGCCCGGCGCATCGCGCTCGTTCGACCCCTGGATAACAGCAATGCGGCTTTCGCGACGGTCGGCGTATTTGAGCTGCGCGTTCATGCCACCCGAGCCGAGATAGAGCTCGGCGGCGATCCCGGCGGCGCGCAGCTTGGCGACCAGCCTTTGATAATTCGCCATCGACGCGGCGTCGCGGTCGAGCGCGAGCACGACGACGGGGCCGGGCGACTCGGCCGCCGCTACGATCGGGCTTTTGATCGCCCGCAACGCCGCCAGAAGCCGCGAGACGCCGATCGAAAAGCCGGTCGCCGGGACGGGCTCTGAGCGAAAGCGGGCCACGAGCCCGTCGTAGCGCCCACCGCCGCCGACCGAGCCGAACCGGACCGGCCTGCCGTCCTCGCCGAGCGTTTCGAACGTGAGCTCGGCCTCGAAGACCGGGCCGGTATAGTATTCGAGGCCGCGGACGACCGTCTCGTCGATATTTACGCGATCCTGGTAACCCGCAGACGCGATAAGAGCCTGTATTAACTCAAGATCACTTAAACCGGCTTGTAAGCCATGGGGAAATTTTCCACCTTCCAATTTAGGAGCGATTCCTGCCCGAAATTTTTCAAAATCGAAGGGTTCTCGTTTGGCACGTTCCGCTTGTCTCAGCGTCTCAACAGGTATCAGGCCTGTGGAAATATAATCGAAGCCTAAAGAAGGGGTAAGAGTACTCATTATGTAGTTATTTGCGGAGATCGGTAGGTTTGCGCCCGTGGTAAAGTCGCCGCTATCGTCACGCCGTCCGGCGTCCAGCAATTTTTGAACGCCCTCTAAGCCCACGCGATCTTTTTTATCTATGGCGCGTAGAACTGCAAGGCGCTTCTCGGGGGGGATATCCGGACGATCGAGTATTCCGTCCTGCGCTCGACGACTCCAAATCTTGATCACGTAGTCGCCGCGCTTGATCCCGAGCGCCTCGAGGCAGTCAGCCGCCATCATGCAGATTTCGGCGTCCGCAGCCGGCGAGGCGGCGCCGACCGTGTCGGCGTCGAACTGCATGAACTGGCGGAAGCGGCCGGGTCCCGGCTTTTCGTTGCGGAACACCCAGCCAGCGCGGTAGCTGCGATAGGGCTTGGGCAAGCGGTCGTAGTTCTCGGCGACATAGCGGGCGAGCGGGGCGGTCAGGTCGTAGCGCAGCGACAGCCATTGCTCGTCGTCGTCCTTGAACGAGAACACGCCTTCGTTCGGCCGGTCCTGGTCGGGCAGGAATTTGCCGAGCGCCTCGGTCAATTCGACGAACGGCGTCTCGACCGCCTCGAAGCCGTAGAGCTTATAGACGTCGCGGATCTTCGCCATCATCGCCTCGGCGGCGGCGAGATCGGCCTGGTCGCGGTCGGCGAACCCGCGCGGCAGCGCGGCGCGGACAAGGGAAGTGTCGGTTTCGGTCATCGAGAGTCCATGTCCGGCGAGCCCGGCGGTCAGAAGAGATTGGCGGTGACGTTGATCGTGAGGGCGAGGATGATGGCGTTGAAGAAGAACCCGACGACACCCTGAATGACGACGATCCGCCGCATCCGCATGGACGTGACATTGACGTCGGAAGAGGCGAACGTGCAGCCGATGACGAAGGCCTGGTAAAAGAACTCCATCCAGCCCGGCTGAGGGGTTCCCGGAAATTCGAGGCCGCCTGCGACCCCGCCCTTCCGCGGCATGAAATAGACGCCCGCGTAGTGCAGCCCAAACATCACCTGGAGGAACGTCCAGGCGCTGAGTACGGTCGCCCCGACCAGCGCCAGATGCCCCGCTTTGAGCCAACCCGTCATGTCCTTCACCGGCCCGAGCTCCCACACGATCGCGGCGATGGCGGCAAGGGCCGCGACGATTCCGAGGGCCACCAGCACCCATTGGTTCTCGTCCTCGGGCCTCGACTGGACGCGCGCGTCGCGGCTTGGGTCGCGGACCATGAGCAGGATCAGAACCAGGAACGCCCAGGCGCCGACATTCCAGGCGATCAGAAGCCGTGTCGCCTCGCGGATTTCGAGGCGCAAAGCGAAATAGGCCGCGACCATCAGGATCGCTCCGACCAACAGACGCGGTCGATGGGCGAAAGTCGCCAGAAAGCCGCTTGAGGCCTTGTCGGCTTTTGGCGGGGCCGGTTTTGGCGGGGCCGGCGGCTGCGGGCGCGGCGGTTTGGGCATGCGAAAGCCGTTCCAGTTCCGACGAGGCCTGCCTTGCCCGAGGCGGCCCGGAGGGTCAAGCGGAGCAGGCTTCGCGGTTCTCGTCTCTTATCTCACGATCCGTTCGGTGCTAGACGACGCCATGCGAGAGGCGAGCCACGAGACTGTCTCCACGCGCGCCGACGGTCGCGTCACGGTCGTGACGATCGAGCGGCCGGAACGGCGCAATGCGGTCGACCTCGCGACCGCGCGCGCCCTGTTTGACGCCTTCCAGCGTTTCGACGCCGACCTGGACTCAGACGTCGCGGTGCTGACCGGCGCGGGGGGCGCGTTCTGCGCCGGGGCCGATCTCAAGGCGATCGCCGAAGGCGAGACGCGGCCCATCCAGCCCGACGGCGACTTAGGCCCGATGGGCCCGACGCGGCTCAAGCTAGGCAAGCCGGTGATCGCCGCAATCGAAGGCCCCGCGGTTGCCGGCGGGATGGAGCTCCCGCTGTGGTGCGACCTCAGGATTGCGGCCCGCTCCGCGGTCTTCGGCCTCTTCAACCGCCGTTTCGGCGTGCCGCTCATCGACCTCGGCACGATCCGTCTGCCGCGCATCATCGGCCACGGCCGGGCGCTCGAATTGATCCTGACCGGTCGCGCCGTCGGCGCCGAGGAGGCGCTGCGCATCGGCCTGATCAGCGAAGTGACCGAGGATGGCCAGGCGCTTGTCCGCGCCCTGACGCTTGCCCGAAGCCTTAGCGGCTTTCCGCAGACGGCGATGCACAACGACCGCGCGTCCGCAATCGAGCAGTGGGACTTGAGCGGGCCGGCGGCGACCGCCAACGAGGTCGCGTGGGGGCTGCTCAAGACTCTCGCCAGCGGCGAAGCGTCCGCTGGCTCGGCGCTCTTCAGGGGCGGCGCCGGCCGGCACGGCCGTCCCATCGGCGAGATCGACGACAATTCGACTCCGCAAAGCTGAGCGAGGGTCCGCGGCGGGGTGTCGGGGGCCCCATTTGACTCTGCACGCGAATTCTTCGACCTCTTTGGCTTCAAAGGGAGGGCCTGAGGCCGATGGGTTCGGACCCCGAAGATCGCGACGACCCGGCTGCCTTGCGTGCACGCCTCGATCGGCTGTCGGGAGAGCTCAAAGGCCGGGCTGCTCCGCCGCCCGCTCCCGAGCCCAAGCGGGAGGCTAAGGCAGACGGGGTCGGGTCGGCGATGTCGCTTGGCTTGCGGGCCGGCAGCGAGTTCGTGTCGGCGGTCCTAGTCGGCTCGGGGATAGGCTGGGTTCTCGACCGGGCGCTCGGCACAAATCCCGCGTTTCTGATTGTATTTTTCCTCATCGGCGTCGCGGCCGGGGTGTGGAACGTAATTCGGCTGACTTCGCCCAAAGCGGCGTCGTCCAACCGCAATTCGTCCTTGTCTCGCCCGGACTCGCCGGATAAAGACGTGCGGCGCTCGGCTTCCCGAGCCGAACGGGACGCCTCGTTGGGGGGGCGCGGAGCCGCCGGCGTGGCGGACGACGACGAGGACTAGAGGACGTGGCGACAGAGTCGGGACCGGCGATCGATCCGATCCATCAATTCTCCATTCACCCGGTCGTCTCGATTCAGGTCGCAGGCCACGACGTCTCACTGACCAATTCGGGCCTCTACATGCTGCTGGCGGTGGCGATCACATGCCTTCTGGTCGCGATCGGCGCGCGCGGCGGCCCGGGCGTGCCGGGCCGCATGCAGGCCATGGCCGAAATGGCTTACGAGTTCATCGCCGGCATGGTGCGCTCCGCCGCCGGCGAGGCCGGCATGCGGTTCTTCCCGTTCGTGTTCTCGATCTTCTTTTTCGTCCTGCTGGCCAATTTGATCGGCTTCATCCCCTATTCGATGGCGGTAACCAGCCATATCGTCATCACCGCCGCCCTGGCGCTGATCGTGTTCTTCACCGTCGTCGTCATTGGCGTCAGCGAGCACGGCTTCCATTTCTTCAAGTTGTTCGTCCCTCCCGGCGTGCCGATCTATATTCTGCCGCTGGTGGTGGCGATCGAGATCGTTTCCTTCCTGTCGCGTCCGGTCAGCCACTCGGTGCGCCTGTTCGCCAACATGCTGGCTGGGCATATCACGCTCAATGTATTCGGCAGCTTCGTGGTCATGCTGCTCGGCGCCGGCGCGGCGGTCAAGGCGCTCGCGCTGCTGCCCTTCGTCGCGACAATCGGGCTTGACGCCCTCGAACTCTTGGTCGTGTTCCTGCAGGCCTATGTGTTCGCCATGCTGACTTGCATGTACCTCAACGACGCGCTTCACCCCGGTCACTGACCCCTCAACCCCGGAACGATTTTTCGCCAGCTAGGAGTACCGCATGGAACCGCATGAGCTCGCCATCGCCGCCAAATATGTCGGCGCCGGCCTTGCCGCGATCGGAACGGGCGCCGCCGGCATTGGCGTCGGCACGCTGTTCGGCCAATTCCTGAACGGCGCGCTGCGGAATCCATCGGCCGTCGAAGGCCAGTTCGGCCGTCTGATCTTCGGCTTCGCGGTGACCGAGGCGCTGGGCATTTTCGCGCTTCTGATCGCATTTCTGTTGCTGTTCGCGGTCTGAGGGTCAGACTTCTTTCTGCTGCTCGAAGGAGGGCGCATGCGGCGCCTTCCCGGCTCCCTATCTTCTTTAAGGGTCGGTGATGGCACAGCCCGCGCAGTCAACGCCTTCCGATACGACTCAGACCCAGGTCGGTCAGGAAGGCGGCGCGCATTCGAACTTTCCGCCGTTCGACCCGAGCACGTTTCCCTCGCAGCTCGTCTGGTTCGCGATCGCGTTCGGGTTCCTCTACTGGTACATGTCCAAGCGCGGCTTGCCGGCGCTCGGGGCGGTGATCGACGGCCGCAAGGCGCAAATCGCGCGCGACCTCGACGACGCGACCGCGATGCAGCAACGAGCCGACGCCGCCGCGGCTGCGCACGCGCGGACGCTGGCCGAGGCGCGCGCGAAGGCGCAGACCCTCGCCCAGGCCGCTCGCGACGCTGCCGCCGCCGACGCCCAATCCAAGCGCAAGGTTCTGGAGGATGAGCTCGCAGCCAAGCTCGCTGCGGCCGAGCGCGAGATCGCGGCGACGCGCAGCGAAGCGATGGCCAATGTCGCCGAAGTCGCGCGCGAAGCCGCCTCGGCGATCGTCGAGCGCCTAGCGGGACGCCCGGCCGATCCGGCGGCGGTCGCCGCCGCCGTCAATTCAGTCAAGTCGCTCAGCGGAGCCGCATGATGGAGTTCGACGCGGAGTTTTTCGTCCTTCTCGGGTTTCTCGTCTTCGTTGGCGTCCTCATTTATTTCGGCGCCCATCGTCTGGTCCTGAAGGCGCTCGACGCGCGCGGCGAAGCGATTGCGGCCGAACTTGCGCAGGCGGCGAAGCTACGCGAAGAGGCGACCGCGCTGCTGGCGAGCTTCGAGAAGAAGACTGCCGAAGCGGAAGCCAACGCCGCCGCCATCGTCGCCGAGGCGCGCGCCCAAGCCGAGCAATTGGCGGCTGAGGCGGCGGAGCGCTTGAAGGACTTCGTCGCCCGGCGCACCAAGCAGGCCGAGGATAAGATCGCTCTGGCCGAAGCCCAGGCGACCGCGGAGGTCCGCGCCGCCGCGGCAGACCACGCCGCCAAGGCGGCGGAGATCGTTCTCGCCGACCAGATGCACGGCTCCGCCGGCTCAGATCTTGTCGCGCGCGAGATTCGCGACCTCAAGAACCGCCTCTCGTGACACACGGCCGCCGCCGGCGGCCGAAGCGCGAAGCGGATTTTTGTGTCGACGCTTGATTTGCAGGGCGCCGCGCCTCATTGTGGCGGCCGTCAAGATTCGTGCGCCGGCAGGGGTTTGGGTCCGCCAGAGGGAGCAACCGCGTTGAACAGAGCGATCTTCGGTCTGCTGGCCGTTGTCCTTTTCGCTTCCCTCGCGCGCGCCGCCGGCGGCCCCGCCGAGCTCAATCAATATGACGTCCCGGCCGAGGCGCGCTGGGCGCCGTTCATCGCCAACATGCCCGCCTGCGACGACAACGGCGTGTTGGCGACGATCAGCGGCCGGTTCGCGCAGACCCAACGGGAGTTCTGGAATCCGCAGCTATGGATCGGCGGCTTCGACCGTGTGCGCGAAATCGGGTTCCGCGCCAATGGCCTTGCCTACATCCCGCGTCGTTTTTGCATCGCGCGCGTCGCGATGAGCGACTCGAAGGAGCGAACCGTCATCTATAATGTCGGGTCGGACTTCGGCCTTATGGGGCTGACCTGGGGCGTCGAATGGTGTGTCGTCGGCCTCGACCCGAACTTCGCCTACGCGCCCGCCTGCACCATCCTTCGCCCCATCATCGAGCGCGAGATCGGCAACTATAAATGGCTCGGCGAATATGGCCTCAAGGCGCGCGACTAGAAGACGCGAGCGAGCGGCGGTGGCGCCATGGGGCGGTTGGCTCTCAAAATCATCAGTTTGGCGCTTGCGGCGATCGGGCCGCCGATTGTGGCCGTCGCCCAGACCACCCCTCCGGTCGCGAGCACGCAGTTCGACTATTACGTGATGACGTTGTCCTGGGCCCCCGGCTTCTGCGACCTCGGCGGTCAAGAGACGCCCTCGCCGGAGTGCGCGGTCGGGTCGGGCGACGGCTTTGTCGTCCACGGCCTGTGGCCGGACAACGACTACCGTCCGAATCCAGAGAGCTGCCTCGGCCATGACGCCACCCCGGCGGACTTGGCCGAGGAGCATGGCCTCTACCCGAATGATAGCCTCGCGGCCTACGAATATCGCAAGCACGGGACCTGCACCGGATTGAGCGCGCACGACTATTTCGCCACCGTGCGCAGTGTCCGCCAGCGGCTCATCATCCCCCCGATGTTTCAGGCTCCGCATGAGGCGGCGCATCTTGCTCCCGGCGACATCGAGCAGGCCTTCATGGCGGCAAACCAGAATCTGCGCCCCGACAATATGGCGGTCACCTGCAGCAATGGCGAACTGATGGATGTGCGCTTCTGCCTGGCGAAGGACCTCTCGTCCTACGCGATCTGCCGCAAAGTCGCGCGCCACAGCTGCCAGCGCGGGTCGATCGCGATCGCGCCGGTGCGGTGAGGACGCCGCGTCTGTCCCGGATGGTTTTGGCCGCGCGACCGAGACCGCCGCTGGCCTGAGATCGCTTGGGCTGCGCGGCAATTGGGGGATCCGATCAATTATCGCCACGCCTTTCATGCCGGCAGTTTCTCCGACGTCCTCAAGCACGCGGTCCTCGCGCGCATCCTTGTTCACCTCAAGCGCAAGGAAGCGCCGTTCCGCTTCGTCGACACGCACGCGGGGGCCGGGCGATATGATCTGAAGGGTGACGAGGCGAAGCGCTCGCCGGAATGGCGCGACGGGATTGCGCGCGTCCTGACGGCGCGCCCGCCGGCGCCGGTCGCGGCGCTGCTGGACCGCTATCTGCAAGCGGTCGGCCCCCACGATTCTGAAGGCCGGCCGATGTCCTATCCGGGATCGCCCGCGATCGCCCAGACGCTCATGCGGGCGCAGGATCGTATCGCGCTCTGCGAAGCGAACGCCGACGAACGCGAAGCGCTGATCGCCGCGCTCGGGCGCGACGGGCGGCTCAGCATTGTCGGGACGGACGGCTACTTGGCGCTCAACGCCTACCTGCCGCCCAAGGAGCGCCGCGGCGTCGTGCTGATCGACCCGCCGTTCGAGGCACCCGATGAAGCCGAGAGCATCGTGCGCGCTCTCGGGCGGGCCCTGGGCAAATGGCCGACCGGGACTTTCGTCGCCTGGCGCCCGATTCGCGACGCTCGAGCCGACGCCCGCTTTCTCAATGCAGTCGCCGCGTTCGGCGCCCCAAATATCTTGCGACTCGAACTCGACATTGGCCCAGGGCCGATCGGCGCGCACGGCCAGGAGCCGCTGACGCACGCGGGGCTTCTCGTCGTCAATCCGCCGCATACGCTTTTCGACGAAGCGCGGACGCTGCTGCCGTGGGCCGCCCAAACTCTTGCTCGCGCGGGAGGCGGAAGGCAGCTTTGCGAATGGCTGACCAAGCCGAAGTGAACGCGCCTCGCCCACGGCCTTGCCCGCGCCGCCTCATTCGGTTTATGTGTGAACTATTACGCGGATCGCCGAGTCGACGCTGAGCGGTACTCGCGTCGGACCAATCATTTTGCGGGGACATCGATGCCGCTGCCGAACGTTCTCAGGGACAAGCTGCGATTGCCTGTCGTCGGCGCGCCGTTGTTCATCATCTCGCATCCGGCGCTGGTGATCGCCCAATGCAAGGCCGGGATCGTCGGCGCATTTCCCGCGCTCAACGCAAGGCCGATTTCCCAGCTCGACGAATGGCTGCACGAAATCACCGAAGCGATTGCGGCGCATGATCGGGCGCACCCGGAAAGTCCGGCCGCCCCATTCGCGGTCAACCAGATCGTCCACAAGTCCAACGCGCGGCTCGA
The DNA here is from genome assembly GCA_963783175.1 of uncultured Alphaproteobacteria bacterium. Lineage (GTDB taxonomy): Bacteria > Pseudomonadota > Alphaproteobacteria > Rhizobiales > Beijerinckiaceae > Roseiarcus. Next base: position 120,066 of record CAWANG010000052.1, on the reverse strand, counting down.
AGAGGATATGGCGCTGACAGTCAAGTGGAAGGCGCCAATCGTCATCACGTCGCTCGGCGCGCGCGAGGACGTCAACGCCGCCGTGCACGGCTATGGCGGGGTGACGCTGCACGACATCATCAACAACCGTTTCGCCCACAAGGCGATCGAAAAGGGCGCCGACGGGTTGATCGCCGTGGCGGCCGGCGCCGGCGGCCATGCCGGCTCGACCTCGCCGTTCGCGCTCATCCAGGACATTCGCGCCTGGTTCGACGGACCTTTGCTGCTCTCCGGCGCAATCGCGACCGGGCGGGCCGTTCTCGCCGCTCAAGTGATGGGCGCCGATCTTGCCTATATCGGCTCGGCTTTTGTCGCCACGCCGGAAGCGCGCGCGATCGAGGATTATAAGCAGGCGATCGTCGACGGCGACGCCTCCGACATCATCGGATCGACCTTCTTCACCGGCATATTCGGCAACTATCTGAGACCCTCGATCGTCAAGTCCGGGCTCGACCCCGACAGCCTGCCTCAGGGCGAGGCCAAGGCGATGAATTTCACCTCACGAGGCTCCTCAGAAGCCAAGGAAGCCAAGGCGTGGCGGGATATCTGGGGAAGCGGTCAGGGCATCGGCGCCGTCAAATCCGTGCAGCCCGTGGCCGAGCTCGTTGCGCGGCTCGCGCGCGAATACGCTGAGGCGAAGAAGCGCGTCTGCGCTTAAGGCGCGCAAGACGTCAAGCCGGTCTCACGCGCCAAGTGGATAACGGGGACAACCCGCCTCAGCCGAAGATCAAGTATGGCCGTTCGCCGCGCTCCAGCGCAAGGGTGACTCGTTGTCGACTCAGTCTGCGGATAAGTCTCGTTGCGTGTGATTCGTTTCAGCCCGCGTTCGCGGCATCCCCCGAAAAACGAGAGACGTGCACTTCGCCATGGCGACCGTCGAACAATTCCCGCAACGCCAAACTCAAGAACGCGCCTATCGCACGCCGCCGCACAACCTCGAGGCCGAGCAGGCGCTGCTTGGCGCGATCCTCATCAACAATGACGCGTTCGATCGCGTCTCGGACTTCCTCAGGAGCGAGCATTTCGTCGAGGAGATTCATCGCCGCATATTCGAAATCGCAGGGTCGCTGATCCGGGCCGGCAAGCTGGCGACGCCGGTGACGCTCAAGACGTTCCTTGGCGACCATGATCTCGGCGGCGTCACCGTGCCGCAATATCTCGCCCGCCTGGCGAGCGAAGCGACGACCATCATTAACGCCTACGATTATGGCCGCAGCGTCTACGACCTCGCGATGCGGCGCGAGCTCATTTCGATCGGCGAGGATGTCGTCAACGTCGCTTACGACGCGCCGGTCGATTCAAGCCCGCGCGAACAGATCGAGGAGGCCGAGCGGCGCCTCTACCAGATCGCCGAGGCCGGACGGTACGACGGCGGCTTCCAGCGCTTCTCGGAAGCGCTGAAAGTCGCTGTCGACATGGCGGCTCGCGCTTACGAGCGCGAAGGGTCGCTCTCCGGCATAGCCACCGGGCTGACCGATCTCGACCGCTATATGGGCGGCCTGCAAGCGTCCGATCTCGTCATCCTCGCCGGCCGTCCCGGCATGGGCAAGACGGCGCTCGCCACCAACATCGCCTTCAACATCGCCAAGGCCTATCAGGCGCGAACGCGCGCCGACGGTTTGATCGAGGCGGCCAATGGCGGCGTGGTCGGCTTTTTCTCCCTCGAAATGTCGGCGGAACAGCTAGCGACCCGCATCATCGCCGAGCAATCCGGCGTCGCCTCATACAAGATCCGCCGCGGCGATATCACCGAGAACGATTTCCATCGCGTTGCCGACGCGGTGCGCGATATGCAGCAAATTCCCTTCTACATCGACCAGACCGGCGGGGTTTCGATCGCCCAATTGACGGCCCGCGCCAGGCGGCTGAAACGCCAGAGGGGACTGGACCTTCTCGTGGTCGACTATATTCAGCTGCTGTCAGGCTCGAGGTCTCGGCTCGAGAATCGGGTCCAGGAGCTGACCGAGATCACGACAGGCCTCAAGGCCCTGGCCAAGGAGCTTGGCGTTCCCATCCTCGCCTGCTCCCAGCTTTCGCGGCAGGTGGAGCAACGCGACGACAAGCGGCCGCAGCTCTCGGACTTGCGCGAATCGGGATCGATCGAACAGGACGCCGATGTCGTGCTGTTCGTCTATCGCGAGGAATACTACCTCAAGAACAAAGAGCCCCGTCCGGGCACGGAAGAGCATATCAACTGGATGGCGCAGATGGAAAACGCCCACGGCCGGGCGGAGGTGATCATCGGCAAGCAGCGCCACGGGCCGACCGGCACGGTCGAGTTGCAGTTCGACGCCGAGGTCACCCGGTTCAGCGCCATCGCGCGAGAAGACACGATCGCCGAAATCCGCTAAGAACGCTCCCAGAGGACACAACAATGTTGCAATCGTCCACCCTATAGGTTGCCGATCGCGAATCGCGCCGCAGCCGGGGCGGACGCCTTAAGTTTGGAGAGCCGCATGAAGCTGATCATCGCCCTTGGCTTTGCCGCCTCGTTGGCCGGAACCGCCCTTTTCACCGCTCCTGCGCGCGCCGACGAGTTCACGCCGGCGCAGAAGCAGGAATTGGGCGCCTTCATCAAGGACTATCTCGTCAACAACCCGGATGTTCTGCGCGCGGCGATCGAAGCGCTGGACAAGCATGACAAGGAGGCTGCGGACCAGGAGCGCCAGAAGACGGTGGCCACTGCAGGCCGCGCAATTGTTCAGCTCGAAGTATCAGGCGACGATTGGCAATCCGAACGGGGGCGCGACCCTGGTCGAGTTCTTCGATTATAATTGCCATTTCTGCAAGGGTGCGCTGCCCGACGTCACCAAGCTGATGAAGGACGATCCCAACCTCAAACTTGTCCTGAAAGATTATCCGGTCTTGGGACCTGGCTCGGTCGAGGCGGCGAAGGTCGCCAGCGCCGCGCGCAATCAATTGCCGGGGGATAAATTCTGGGCGTTCCACACCAAGCTGCTGGCGACCCACGGACCGGTCGGCAAGACCGAGGCGCTGGCGGTCGCCCGCGACCTCGGCCTGGACATGGACAGGCTGGCCAAGGACATGCAGAGCCCCGACGTTAAGGCGGGCCTCGACGAAGTCATGCAGCTTGCCGATGCGCTGCAAATCAACGGCACGCCGACTTTCGTCGTCGGGCAGGATGTCGTGATCGGCGCGGTCGGTTACGACCAGCTCAAGGACAAGCTCGATTCCGTGCACAAGTGCGGCCACGCGACCTGCTGAAGGCAACCGCGGCAGTCGGCGACGGGAGGGACGACCTTGAGCGCGCCTGTCCGGCGTCATTCACACTGACAGGCGAGGCTCTTCGTTGACCGCACTGCAAGCGATCGTGATGGCCGTGCTGCAAGGCGTGACGGAGCTTTTCCCCGTCAGCAGCCTGGGCCACGCGGTGATCCTGCCGCGGCTGTTGAATTGGGGAGTCGATGAGAAGGCCCCGGACTGGCTGGCATATCTGGCGGTCATGCATTTGGGCACTTCGATCGCGCTTTTCGCCTTCTTCTGGCGCGACTGGCTCAATTTTGGGCTCTCGCTCGTCGGCGCCTCAGGCAGCCGCGGGGCGAAGGACAGAACAACGTTTTTCTACGTCGTCCTGGCGACTATCCCGGCGGTCGTCGCGGGCGCCTTGTTCCGCAAGCTGCTCGGTGACGCTTTCGCTGCCCCTGCTATCGCCGCGATCTTTCTCATCGTCAATGGCTTCATCCTCTATCTCGGCGACCGGATTGGCGAAGAGTTGGTTGGCGCTCTCGATCAACTCAACTGGAAGGGCGCGTTGGCGGTGGGCTGCGCCCAGATCCTGGCTTTGATTCCCGGGATCTCGCGCTCGGGTTCGACGATCGTTGCCGGCGTCATCGCGGGGCTCAAGCACCAGGAGGCTGCGCGCTTTTCGTTCCTGATGGGCGCGCCGATCATTCTCGCCGCCAACGTTTACGAGGCGCCCAAGCTCATGAAGGAAGGGGCGACGCTGGGTTCCATGGCCCTTCTTTCCGCGGTGGTCGCCGGGATCGTCGCCTATTTGAGCCTCGCTTTCCTGATGCGCTATTTTCAGAAGAACGAGTTCGAGGCCCTGAGTCCGTTCGCCTATTATTGCTGGGCGGCAGGCGCCATCAGCCTGGCGATTATCGCTTTCGTTTGACCTTATGGCTTTGTCCGAGCTTGGCGCTGAGCCTTCGCGCCCTATATTTCGCTGGCCGCGGGAATGTCCCGGGTCTTGAGAGGCGGCGATGTCGACCATCGAGGTCATGCCGGCGCGATTGACGCGCGAGGAGAACGACGACTTGAGGCGGGCGGTCGCTTGCCTGGAAGGCGCGAGCTTCGCGCAGCGCCTGACTGACGTCATCGGACGCCCGGTCGAGCTTTTGAGCAACGCACTGCCGCAATCGGCTCGGCGGGCGGTCGCGCACGCCAGCGAGGCCGCCCTTCGCGGCGCGCTGAAGCTGGCGTTGCGCACCCTCGATCTCAAAGCGGCGGCGAGGCCGGCCAACCGCGCCCATAAGCTTGCCGCCGCCGCATCCGGTGCGGTTGGCGGCGCGCTCGGATTGGCTGCGCTGCCGGTCGAGTTGCCGATCTCGACGACCATCCTCTTGCGCTCGATCGCCGAGATCGCGCGCGACGAAGGGGAGGATCTCAGCGCCCCCGACGCTGCCTTCGCCTGCGTCGAAGTGTTTGCCCTCGGCGGCCAGGCGGACGAGAAAGCGGCGTTCGAGAGTGGTTATTTCGCCGTCCGCGCTGCGCTCGCCAAGTCGGTGAGCGACAGTGCGCGCTTCGTCGCCAACGAAGGCCTAAGCGCCCAATCCGCGCCGGTCGTCGCGCGGCTGATTTCGCAAATTGCCGCGCGCTTCGGCGTCGTGGTCAGCGAGAAAGCCGCGGCGCAGGCGGCGCCGATCCTCGGCGCGATCGGCGGCGCGACAGTCAACGCCGCCTTCGCCGATCATTTCCAGACGCTGGCCCGCGGCCATTTCATCGTCCGGCGGCTGGAGCGCCAGCACGGCCCGAACCTCGTCGCCTTCGAATATCAGCGCTTGCGCGGCGAACGCCGAAAAGCCGCGTCCTAGCGCGAGCATGCGAGGATCGCGAGGAACGGATCGCGCCGATGGACGATGGCCAACCGCCTCAACGGAAACGACGCTCCGCGCCGGCCTTCCGCGCGCTGGCGCTCGCCCTTCTCGGCTTGCTGGCGGCGGGGGCGCGCGCAACCGCGGACTTGAGGCCGCCGGCCCGGGTGCGCGGCGAGCCGCCGATGCGTTTCGTGCGTGTCGTGAGCGCCGACCCGGCGTGCGCGCCCAATTGCCCGGAGTGGCTTTCGGCCGAGGGCCGAATCGAACCGGGCGCGGCGAGAGACCTCACCGAAGCGCTTGATGGGCTCAACGGCCGCCGATTGCCGATCCTCATCCATTCTCCGGGCGGCTCGGTGCCCGACGCGATGGCGATGGGCGAACTCATTCGAGCCAGGGGCCTCGCGGTCGCCGTCGCCAGGACGCTGATCGTGAATTGTCCTGAACGGGCGCCAAAATGCCCGAGCGGTCCGGGCAGGGCGATCACCGGCGGCGCAATGTGCGCCTCGGCCTGCGCGCTCGTGCTCGCCGGCGGCGTCGAGCGGCTCGTCGGCCCCGCGCCGCTGATCGGCGTGCATCAGATCACGACGGTGGTGAGAGAGACAGAAGGCCTGGCGCATCTGACCTCGACGCGGAAGTTCTACGAGCAGCTGGGCGTCGACGCCGAGGTCAGCACATACCTGGCTGCGATGGGCGTCGGCGATCCGGTGATGGCGCTCATGCGCAGCACGCCGGCAGCCAGCATTCGCTGGCTGAGCCTCGCCGATCTCAAGGCGTCGCATCTCGCGACCTCGGCGCTCGACGCTGAAGAGCCGATCGTGGCCAGCGGCGCGAACGGCCTCAACGGCCGGGCTTTCGAAGGCGATCCGCCGCGGGCCAATTTTATGCAGGCGAGCCTCGCCAAACCGATCGGTGGACGCGGTGCGACGCTCGAGATCGCGTTCCGCTATCGCCGCGGCGGTGGCGCGGTCGAAGTGGAGATGATGGCGCGCGGCGCCGAGACCCGACAGCCGTCCGATCCGCCCGCGCCGGACTGGAGCCTCACGCTCACGGCGGCCGGCGCCGACCCGCTGCGATTGAACACGGCCGGAGCGTCGCCGGCGCACTCGATCATCCCGCGCGAGCGCTTCTGCGCCTTTGTCAACGCCGGCAGGCTCGCCATCGAACCGGTTCGCGGCGCCTCGGCGGGCGGGGTAGCGGAAGAGCCCTTGCCGGCGTTCGCGCTCGCCGCGATGGACGGGGAGAAGACGCTGATCGACGAAGCCTGTCCCTGAGCGGCGCCGCGCGGCGCATGCGGCACAGCCGCAGCCGTTCGCCAGCCCTCGCGGGCTCGGCTTGACGGCCAAATAGCGCCAAGCAAAACAAGCCAATCCAAATAAAATCGCTCTGATTTGCTTGGTTTATTCGGCCGAACCGGAACTTCGATGGGTTGCGGGAATTCGACGATGAACCCGTCGCCCATCGTCTTGACGATCCGCCCGCCGCGCGTCGCGACAATCGGCGCTGCCGCCTTCGCGATGATCCCGCACGGCCCGCGCCGTGCCTCCCTCGTCCTCGCCCTTGAGATGGGCTCCGTCCGCGACGATCGGCAGCGCGACCGACCTCCATCAGCGCCGCCCCTGACGGGTGAGCGCAAGCGTCTGGAACCGGCGGTCGCCCGCGCTGGGGCGGCGCGTGATCAAGTCCTTGGCGATCAGCCGGTCGGCGAGCTTCGAGATCGCCCCGCGCGTCATGCCGAGCCGGTCGGCGAGTGCGCTCGGAGCGCTTTCGGCGTCGAAGAGCTGGCGCAAGACGACCCACTCGGCGACTGTCACCCCGCGCGCCGCGAGCTTGAGGCTGAAGGCGTGCGAGACGTGGTTCGACACGTAGCGCAGCCAGTAGCCGAAGTGCTGCTCAAGCGGACTGAGTTCCATTCGGCGCGTCATGTGGCCTCCGTCAGTAGCCGCGGAAACTATAAGACAACAGTTTCCTCGTCAACTAAAAATGCGCCAGCGGCCATCGTGATCGATGCGATGCGGTCGAACCGACATCGTCATCGCGCGCGTAAGCGAAGCGATCCAGGGGAACGCAGGGCGCCCTACGGTCCCTGGACTGCTTCGTCGCGGCGCTTCTGGCAATGACAGGGGTCCTTCGACGTTCATGCTCCTCGCGAGGACAATTCCAGCCAATTACATCTTGGTCTAGGATCGCCGGCATCCCGAAGGCGCCAGGCTCGCTCGCATGTTGGAAAAATTCGAACGCTATCCGCTCACCTTCGGCCCGACGCCGATTGAGAAGCTCAGCCGCTTGAGCGCGCATCTCGGCGATGAGGTCGAGCTCTACGCTAAGCGCGAGGACTGCAATTCGGGCCTGGCGTTTGGCGGCAACAAGCTGCGCAAGCTTGAATACATCATCCCCGACGCGATTGCCTCGAACGCCGACACGCTGGTCTCGATCGGCGGCGTTCAGTCGAACCATACCCGCCAGGTGGCGGCGGTCGCGGCCAAGATCGGAATGAAATGCCGGCTGGTGCAGGAGGCCTGGGTTCCGCACGAGGACGCGGTCTATGACCGGGTCGGCAACATCATGCTGAGCCGGATCATGGGCGCCGACGTCCGGCTTGTCGATGACGGTTTCGACATCGGCATCCGCAAGAGCTTGGAACAGGCGCTGAAGGACGTCGAAGCCGAGGGCGGGCGGCCGTACGCCATACCCGCGGGCGCCTCGGTGCACAAATTGGGCGGCCTCGGTTACGTCGGCTTCGCCGAGGAGGTGCGCGCGCAGGAGCGCGAACTCGGGTTTAAGTTCGACTACGTCGTCGTCTGCACGGTGACCGGCTCAACGCATGCCGGCATGGTCGTGGGCTTCGCCAAGGACGGGCGGCAGCGCAAAGTGATCGGCATCGACGCCTCCGCCACGCCGAAACAGACCAAGGCGCAGGTGCTCGACATCGCCCAGAAGACCGGGAAACTGGTCGAACTCGGCCAGGCGATCGTCAATGACGACGTCGTGCTGATCGAGGACTACGCCTATCCCCTCTACGGCGTGCCGTCGGCGGAGACGAAGGAGGCGATCCGGCTCGCGGCGCGGCTCGAAGGCATGATCACCGATCCCGTCTACGAGGGCAAATCGATGCAGGGCATGATTGATCTTGTGAAGAAGGGCTTCTTCCCCAAGGGATCGAAGGTGCTGTTCGCCCATCTCGGCGGCGCGCCGGCGCTCAACGGCTACGCCTACGCCTTCCGAAATGGGTGATGCCGCAGCCGGCGAGCCGCCCTACTTTCGTTGGGCGGCTCGCGAGCTCAGGCATTCGCACGGATATTACATTCCGCACTTGGCTGTGTATCTGCCGTTGAAGTCACGGTCGAGGAAGCACCCCGTGTTCGGCTGCGCCCATCCGCCCGTGGCTACGGTGAACGGCGCCGTCAGGACCCCAAACACCGGTCCGACCACCGGAATGCCGTAGTTGGAGCCGTTGGGATAGCCGCCGCCCTCGAATGGAGCGTAGCCTTGGGTAACCGCCGAGTCCTGGTTGTCATAACCGTTAAAGGTCTGTGCAAGGACCGGCGTCGCCACGAGGGTCAACGAAACGGCGGTCGAGAGAAGTGCAATGCGTGCGTTTGACATGGATGTCCTCCAAGGGGGTTATCAGCCCTGCCAAACTAATCGCTGAGCCTTGGATCGGTTCCAGGAATCGCGCGGAGTTGAACTGAGGGCCCCCTCGTGGGCGAGCACTCCATCCATCTCTGAATTTTATTTCAAGAATCATGAGCGACGATCGGCGATGACTGGAGATAGTCCCCGCCAACAATCCGCGCGAAGCCGCCATTTTGAGGCCGCGGTCGCGTGCCTTTCTGTGGTCGAGGCGATCCGTTCGACGCCGCGAGGACCGTCATGGGACGCTTCGCTTCCACTGTCGCCTATTACGAGAGCGCCCGTCCGCCCTATGGCGCGGCTTTCTTCGCCACTATCGCGCGCGAACTCGGATTCGATCGCAGCCAACGCCTGCTCGACATTGGCGCCGGGCCGGGGATTCTCGCAATCGGCTTTGCGCCTTATTGCGGCGAAGTGGTCGGTGTCGATCCAGAGCCCGCGATGGTCGAGGCCGCCCGGTCGGCGGCTGCGCGCGCGGGCCTTGTGGTCAAATTCATCGAGGGCCGGTTGGAGGACATGCGGCCCAGCCCTTGGCGCGTTCGACGTCGTCACGATCGGCCGCGCGATCCACTGGCTTGACCCGGAGCCGTCGCGAAAGGCTCTCGATCGCGTGGTCGAGCCGCTCGGCAGGATTCTCGTCTGCCACGCCTCGAGCGTCGACGACGGCCGCAACCCCTGGCTTCGCGCCTTCAACACGATCCGCGACCGCTGGAGGGACGATCGCCCCGCCTATGATCGCGACCTCTTTTTCGCCGGCGGACCGTTTGTCCCGCGCAGGACGATCAGCGTCGAGACGGCTGCTGCTGTTCCCGTCGAACGCCTCGCCGACCGCATTCTGTCGATGTCGACCTCGTCGCCGGAACGGCTCGGCGACGACGTGCCTGCGATGAGAAGCGCGATGCGCGAGGCGCTCGCGCCCTTCGCCGCTGAAGGCGCGATCCACGACATCGTCGAAGCGCAGGCGGAAGTGTTCGAGCGCGCGGGGGCCAAATGACGCCCGGGCCAGGCCGACTGGTCGCCCGCTTCAATTGAATTGAACGAGCGCCAATCTGGATACCCGCGTTCGCGGGCAGGCACAGGTTTGCAAGCTTCCCACGCAAATCAGCCTGGCGACGGATCCAACGTCTCGAAGGCTGCGCCTCACACCGTCAGCTTCCGCCGGACCTCGCTCTCGTTCATGGATTCGCGCGTGCCCGAGAGAACGACCGCGCCGCGGTCCATGACCGCATAGTCGTCGGCGATATCGCGCGCCCATTCGAAATATTGCTCGACCACCAGGATCGCCATCTGGCCTTTGCGGCGCAAATGTACGAGCGCCCGGCCGATATCCTTGATGATCGACGGCTGGATGCCTTCGGTCGGCTCGTCGAGAATGAGGAGCTTCGGACGCGTCACCAGCGCGCGGCCGATCGCGAGTTGCTGCTGCTGGCCGCCGGAGAGATCGCCGCCGCGGCGACCGAGCATGTCGTTGAGAACCGGAAACAGGCTGAAAATCTCGTCGTCGATGGCGCGCTCGTCGCGCGGCAGACCGGCGAATCCGGTCTGCAGGTTCTCCTTGACCGACAGCAGCGGGAAAATCTCGCGTCCCTGCGGCACATAGCCGAACCCGAGCCGGGCGCGCTGATGGGGCGGGAGCGTTCGCATCTCCTTGCCGTTCCACTGAATCGAGCCGGAAGCGACGCCGTGCTGGCCGACGATGGCGCGCAACAGCGACGATTTGCCGACGCCGTTGCGGCCCAGAACGCACGAGGATTCGTCCGACTTCGGCCTTGAGCGATACCGAGCGCAGCGCCTGAGCCGCGCCGTAATAGAGGTCGATGCGATCGACGCTGAGCATTCAACGCCCCAGATAGACTTCGACGACGCGCGGGTCGGCGCTCACTTGATCGAGGGTGCCTTCGGCGAGGACGGAGCCTTCGTGCAGGCACGTCACCTTGACGCCAAGCTCGCGGACGAAATGCATGTCGTGCTCGACAACGATCACCGAATGATCGCGCGCGATTTCGCGCAAGAGATCGGCGGTCGCCGTGGTCTCGCTGTCGGTCATGCCAGCGACCGGCTCGTCGACCAGCAAGAGCTTCGGGTCTTGCGCCAGCAGCATGCCGATCTCGAGCCACTGCTTCTGTCCGTGCGACAGCGATCCGGCGATGCGCGCCCGATGATCGGTGAGCCGCGTCGTGGCGAGAATGGCGTCGATCGTTTGCAGGGTCTTCGCGTCTTCGCGCCCGAACAGGGTGGCGCGCACGCTGCGCGGCGCCTTGGTCGCCAGCAAGAGATTGTCCTCGACAGTGTGGTTCTCAAACACCGTCGGCTTCTGGAATTTGCGCCCGACCCCGAGCGTGGCGATCTCGGCTTCGTCGAGCTTGGTCAGATCATGCCGGCCGTCGAACATCACCTCGCCTTCGTCGGGGCGGGTCTTGCCGGTGATGACGTCCATCATCGTCGTCTTGCCGGCGCCGTTGGGGCCGATGATCGCCCGCATCTCGCCGGGCAAAAGCACCAGCGACAGGCTGCGCAGCGCCTTGTAACCGTCGAACGAAACGCTGACGCCGTCGAGGTAGAGCAACGTCTGGGTCAGGCTCGGATTGGTGGTCTCCGCTAGAGTCACGGCTCGGCGCCTTCCTCGACAGCGTCGACCGACACGACCTCGCGCGGCTTCGGCTCGCTGCCTCTGAGGGCAAGACCGAGCAGGCCCTTGGGCAGGAACAGCGTGGTGAGGACGAACAGAAGGCCGAGCCCGTAAAGCCAATATTCGGGAAACGCGCCGGTGAAATATGTCTTGGCGAAGTTGACGGCGATCGCGCCGAGCGCCGCGCCGATCAGCGTCCCCCGGCCGCCGACCGCGACCCAGATCGCCGCTTCGATCGAGTTTCCGGGCGCGAATTCGCTCGGGTTGATGATGCCGACCTGGGGCACGTAAAGCGCGCCGGCGATGCCGGCGATGACGGCCGAGACGACGAAGACGAAGAGCTTATAGTTCTCGACCCGGTAGCCGAGAAAGCGCATCCGGCTCTCTGCGTCGCGCACGGCGACCAGCGCCTTGCCGTATTTCGAGCCGATGATCGCGCGCGAGACCACATAGGCAAGGATCAGCGCGACGGCGCTGGCCGAGAACAGGGCGGCCTTGGTCGAGGCCGACTGGAGCGAGAAGCCGAGCAGGTCCTTGAAATCGGTCAGGCCGTTGTTGCCGCCAAAGCCGAAGTCGTTGCGAAAGAATTCCTTGAACAGGGCGAAGGTCATCGCCTGGGTGATGATCGAGAGATAGACGCCGGTGACGCGCGAGCGGAAGGCGAACCAGCCGAAGGCGAGCGCGAGCAGCCCGGGAACCAGCACCACCATCAGCATCGCGTAAGGGAACCAGTTGAACCCCCACCAGGCGACGGGCAGCTCTTTCCAGTTCAGGAACACCATGAAGTCCGGCAGGATCGGATTGGCGTAGACGCCGCGGGTCCCGATCTGCCGCATCAGATACATGCCCATCGCATAGCCGCCGAGGGCGAAGAACGCGCCATGGCCGAGCGACAGGATGCCGCAATAGCCCCAGACGAGATCGAGCGCGACAGCGAGGATCGCGTAGCACAGATATTTGCCGAGCAGCTGCACGAGATAGGGCGGCAGATAGAAGGCCGAGTCCGGCGATACCGCGAGCGACAGCAGCGGCACCAGGATCGCCGCGATGACGAGGATCGCGACGAAGGCGAGGCCGAGCTGATCGAGCCGTGGGCTCATGCTTCAACCGCCCGGCCGCGGAGGGCAAAGAGCCCTCTGGGCCGTCTCTGGATGAAGAGAATGATGAAGATGAGGAGCACGATCTGGCCCTGGACCGCGCCGATGAGCGGCTCGAGCAGCTTGTTGGCGAGCCCGATCAACAGGGCGCCGAACGCCGTGCCCCACAGATTGCCGACGCCGCCGAACACCACGACCATGAAACTGTCGATGATGTAGCCTTGGCCGAGGTTTGGCGAGACGTTGTCGATCTGAGAGAGCGCCACGCCGGCGATCCCCGCCACCCCGGACCCGAGGCCGAACGCAAGCATGTCGATGCGCGCGGTCGAGATGCCCATCGAAGCCGCCATGCGGCGGTTCTGAGTGACCGCCCGCATCTGCAGGCCGAAGGGCGTCGCGCGCAGCACGAGCTGCAGCCCGATGAAGACGAGCGCGGAGAGCACGATGATCCAGAGCCGGTTGGTGGTGATCGACAATCCGCCGATCTCAAACGCGCCCGACATGAACGGCGGATTGCTGACAAGGCGATTGTTGGCGCCGAACAGGCTGCGGACCAACTGCTGCAGGATGAGCGAGACGCCCCAGGTCGCGAGCAGCGTTTCGAGCGGGCGGGTGTAGAGAAAGCGGATCACGAGACGCTCGATCGCGATGCCGACCGCGCCCGCGACCACAAAGGCGAGGGGGATGGCGAAAGCGAGCGACCAATTCTGCAACGAGGGCGGCAGGAGCGTCTGCACGACATAGGTCGAATAGGCGCCGAGCATCACCATCTCGCCGTGCGCCATGTTGATGACGCCCATCACGCCGAAGGTGATCGCCAGGCCGATCGCCGCCAAGAGCAGGACCGACGACGCCGAAATCCCATACCAGAGGTTCTGCGCCACGCCCCACAGGGCGAGACGGGTATGGATCGCGCTCAGAGCGGAAGCGGCAGCGCTCTTCACCGCCGGGTCGGTGGCCTTCTGGGCGATCCCGTCGATCAGGCTTTGCGCGTCCTGGTCGCCGCGCTCCTTCAGCGTTGCGATCGCGGACAGCCGGTCTTGCGGCGAAGCGCTGTCGCTGGTGGCGAAGATCGACGCCTGGGCGAGCTTCAAAGCGGCGACGACACGCGGATCGCTTTCCTTGCCGAGTTGGGCCTGAAGCGCCGGCAACGCCTTTGCGTCGTGGGTCCTGAATACGTCTTCGGCCGCAGCGAGGCGCTTTTCTGGGTCGGGATTGGCGAGGGTCAGCGACCCCATCGCGCCTTCGATCGTGCTTCTGAGAGCGTTGTTGACGCGGACCTTCTTGAAAGCGGCGGCGTCGACGCCTTCAACCGGCGCGCCCGTCTTGGCGTTGAGCAGCGCGCCAGCGGTGGTCTTGTAGGCGACGAGACGATCGGCGGGATCGATCAGCAGGCGATTATCGCCGAGCGCCTCCAGAATGGCTGCGGCCTGTGGCGGCGCCTCGGCGACCAACTCGCTGATTGCCGCAGCGGTTTGCGGAAATTTGTCGTCGAGAAATTTCGCCAGTGTGTCGTCGACCGCGTCGGCGCGTGCGGTGGTTGCGAACGCGAGCAGCGCCAGGACGCCGAGCGCACGCAGGGCGCGTAGCGCAAAGCGGCGCGCGAAATCATGGGCGGCGAGACGACAGGCGTTCGACGACGTCATGACTCTCCTTTCGACTGCGGCGCTCGATTTCGGTCGGCTCTCATCTGGCGGCGGAGCCCGGCGGAAAAATTCGCGCCCGCGATGGTCGGCATGAAGTCCGATGAGGCCGCACTCGATCATCGGAAGGGGACCATGCCCCTTCCCCGCACGAGGCGTTCCAAAGAACGGGCCACGCGGGAGAAGGGGGAGGGTCGACTCTTTTCAGCGTCGCGTCAACCGCCGCACTTGCCGGTCTTGACGTTGAAGTTGCCGCAGGACATTGGCGGACGCCAGTCGGCGATCAGGTCGCGCGAGCCCTCGAGATAAGGCGACCATTCCTGAGCCACGACGGTCGTCGGCGTCTGCCAGACCGTGTTGAGCTGGCCGTCGCCCTGGATCTCGCCGATGTAGACCGGCTTGGTAATGTGGTGATTCGGCATCATCGTAGAAATGCCGCCGGTCAGGTTGGGCACCGCGATGCCGATCATTGCCGGTATCACCTTGTCGGCATCGAAGCTTCCTGCTTTTTCAACTCCTTTCACCCACATGTTGAAGCCGATGTAGTGCGCCTCCATCGGATCGTTGGTGGTGCGGTTCGGCTTTTTGGTGAACTCATGCCACTTGGCGATGAAGTCCTTGTTCGCCGGGGTGTCGATCGATTCGAAGTAATTCCATGCAGCGAGATGGCCGACGAGCGGCTTGGTGTCGAGACCGGCGAGTTCTTCCTCGCCGACGGAGAAGGCGACGACCGGGATGTCGGTCGCCTTGATCCCCTGGTTGCCGAGCTCCTTGTAGAACGGCACATTGGCGTCGCCGTTGATGGTCGAGACGACCGCCGTTTTTTTGCCCGCCGAACCGAAAGCCTTGATCTTCGAAACTTCGGTTTGCCAGTCGGAGAACCCGAACGGCGTATAGTTTATCATGACGTCTTCGTCGGGCACGCCTTTGAGTTTCAGATAAGCGGCGAGGATCTTGTTGGTCGTGCGCGGATAGACGTAGTCGGTGCCTTCGAGCACCCAGCGCTTAACCGAGCCGCCGTCCGGGCTCATCAGATAGTCGACGGCCGGAATCGCCTGCTGATTGGGCGCCGCCCCAGTATAGAAGACGTTGCGTTCCGATTCCTCGCCCTCGTACTGAACCGGATAGAACAGCATCGAATTGAGCTCTTTGAACACCGGCAGCACTGATTTGCGCGACACCGAGGTCCAGCAGCCGAACACGACCGAGACCTTGTCCTTTTCGATCAGTTCCTTGGCCTTCTCGGCGAACAGCGGCCAGTTCGACGCCGGATCGACGACCACCGCCTCGAGCTTCTTGCCGAGCACGCCCCCCTTCTTGTTCTGCTCGTCGATCAGCATCAGCATCACGTCCTTAAGCGTGGTCTCGCTGATCGCCATGGTGCCCGACAGCGAATGCAGGATGCCGATCTTGATCGTATCGTCTGCCGCCATGGCCGCGGGCGCGCCGAACGCAAGCGCCCCTCCCAGGGCTGCGCCGGCCGCGCTTAGAAAAATCCGTCTCGTCAACGACATGTTCAACCTCGTCGCTTGCGCCCGTTGAGCAGGGCGGCGAAAGCTCGACCCCAACTGGAGCCAGGCCCGACTTCGCAACGAGCGTGCCAGCGATTCTCCAACGATTCGCGTGGCTAGGCGCCAAAAATTAAGCGGCGGCGCCGAAGAATTAATCAACAACGTTGGGCGGCGGACGCTTGTTCGCCTCAGGGCTCAGCGGCGCGGTAGCCGACGCCCGGCTCGGTTTTGACGATCGTCGGCGCGGTCGGATCGCGCTCGATCTTGGCGCGGAGCTGGCCGATGAAGACCCTCAGATACTGCGTGTCCTCGCCATGCGCCGGACCCCAGACCGCCGCCAGAATTTGGCGATGGGTGACGACCCGACCGGCATTTCGAAACAAGACGGCGAGCAGGTCGTATTCTTTCGGCGTCAGCTTGATTGGCGCCCCGTCGCGGGTTACCAGCCGCTTGTCGAAATCCATCGCGACGCCGTCGATCTCCACCCGCTGAGCGGGCTGAGCAGCGTACGCGGCGTGTCGGAGCGCGGCTCGCAGCCTCGCCGTCAGTTCGCCGATGCCGAACGGCTTTTCCACATAGTCGTCGGCGCCGAGATCGAGCGCCTCGATCTTCTCCGCCTCGCGATCGCGCGCGGAAAGGACGACCACCGGCGTACGCGAGAACTGCCGGATGTCGCGCAGGACATCCTTGCCGTCCCGATCGGGAAGGCCGAGGTCGAGCACGATGAGATCGGGCGCGCCGGTCGCCGCCAGCCGCAGGGCCTGCGCGCCGGTTTCCGCCGTTTGCACGTGGAAGCCGGCGGCGCTGAGGGCAACGCTGAGAAACCGCTGAATCTGCGGCTCATCGTCGACCACGAGAACGCGAGGCTCCTTCATGCGGCGGGTCTCGGCGCGGCGGTCGTAGCTTGCGCGGCGGGAAGGCGCACGACAATCCGGGTTCCGCGCCGCCGGACCGCCGGGCTCTGCGCGACGATCGTGCCGCCCATCGCTTCGACCAGCCGACGGGAGATCGACAGACCAAGGCCGGTGCCCGCCTTGCGCCCGTCGGCGCGCCCGCCGCGGTAGAATTTCTCGAAGATGCGTTCGAGCTCGCCCTGCTTCACTCCGGGGCCCTCGTCGGTGACGCTGATCACGACCTCCGCGCCCTCCTGGCGGGCATGGACGGTCGCGCCGGCGTCGCCCGCATATTTGTGCGCGTTGTCGAGCAGATTGAACAGCACCTGCTCGAGCAGCTTGTCGTCGCCGCGCACGAACGGCAGGTTCGGCGCGAGGCTGACGCGCACCGGCTGGCCCGGGAACGCCTTCCGGCTGCGTTCGACCGCGCCCTGCACCATGTCGGCGATGGAGACCAGATCGCGATTGACCTTGAGCCCGCCGGCTTCGATCCGAGACATGTCGAGCAGATTGGCGACGAAGCGCGCCAGCCGCGCCGTCTCCTCTTCGATCGAGGACAGGAGTTCGAGCCGTTCGGATGGGCTCATCTTGTCGCCAAACGCGCGCAGCGATGTCGCCGCGCCGGCGATCGAGGACAGCGGCGTGCGCAGATCGTGCGAGAGCGAGTCGAGAAGGGCGTCGCGCACCTTCTCGTTTTCCTGCATTGTCGCCGCGTTCACGGCCTCGCGCGCCAGTAGGGCCCGGTCGAGGGCGATCGCGGTCAGATCGAGGATCGCCGTCAGCGCGCGCTCATCCTCCGCGGTGATTGGCTCGTCCGCCGAATGGGGCTCGAAGCCGCAGACCGCGATCGGCCCGCGCGCGGCGACAAGGGGCCGGAACTGATAGGCGACGCGCGGCAGCGTGCCGGTTCCCCAGCCCGCCGGCTCCTTTTTCTGTTGCGCCCAATGCGCAGCGCCGAGAGCGGCGGGGTCAAGCTGGGCGTCGGGCGGCCAGGCGGCGCGAATTTGGAGCTCGTCGCCTTCCGCAACCAATAGAACGATCCGGCCGCCGAACGTCGAGTGCAAATGCGCCGCGGCCGCCCACAGCACGTCGTCGGGGGTCGAGGCGCCGGAGAGCTTGCGCGAGTAGTCATAGAGCGACTGCGTCACCTCGGCGTTTCTGATCACCGTCTCCCGTTGGTCGCGGATGCGTCCGGTTAGCGATCCGGCGAACACCGCGACGGCGAGAAAGATTAGCAGGGCGAACAATTCCTGCGGCTGCGCCACCGTGAACGTGTAGACCGGCTCGATGAAGAAGAAATTGTAGGCGACGAAGGAGGCGAGCGAGGCGATGACCGCGGCGCGGGTGCCGAAACGCACGGCTGTAAAGAGCACCGCGGTTAGGAAGATCATCGACAGATTGGGAAGCTTCAGAACCGTGGTGAGCGCTTGGCCGACCGCGACGGCGCAGGCGACCGAAGCGAGCGCGCCGGCGAGTTCGACGCCTAGCCCCTTGCGGGCGAAAAAAGGCCTCATGCGCCGCCACAGCGATGGTTGCGCCTCTTCGCCGGGGACGACATGGATTTCGATCCCGCCGGCGTCTCGCATCAACGCCTCTGGCAACGACCGGCCGAAAATGCGTCGCAACAATCCTGCCCGTGACTGGCCGAGCACGATCTGAGTTACGTTCTCGCGCCGCGCGAGCCTGAGCAGTTCGGTTGTGTAATCGCTGCCCTGGAGCCGCATCGCGTCCCCGCCGAGACGTTCAGCGAGACTGAACACCTTGGCGAGCTGGTTGGCGCGCTTGGCGTCGGCGGCCTGGCCAATGGTCTCGACCGTCACTGCAGTCCAGGGGGCGTTGAGTCCGGTCGCGAGCTGGCTCGCGCGCCGGATGACGCGCTCCGACACTTCGTCGGGCCCGACGCAAGCGAGCAAGCGCTCCGACGCCGCCCACGGCCCTTCGATCGCCTTCTGGCGCAGATAGTCGACCATTTGGTCGTCGACGCGCTCCGCGGTGCGGCGCAACGCCAGCTCGCGCAATGCGGTCAGATTGCCGGGAGTGAAGAAGCTCTGAGTCGCCCGCCGCGCTGTCTCCGGCACATAGACCTTGCCCTCATTCAGGCGTTGAATGAGCTCGTCGGGTGTCAGATCGACCAGAACAACGTCCGTGGCCTCCTGCAAGACCCGGTCGGGAACGGTCTCGCGCACGACGACCCCCGTGATGCGCGAGACGACGTCGGCAAGGCTCTCAAGATGCTGGATATTGAGCGCGGTCCAGACATCGATGCCGGCCGCGAGCAGCTCCTGGACGTCCTGCCAGCGCTTGGGATGACGGCTGTCGGGAGCGTTGGTGTGAGCAAGCTCGTCGACGATGATCAACTTGGGCTTGCGCGCCAGCGCCGCGTCGAGATCGAATTCCTCGATCGTGCGGCCGTGGTACTCGACATTGCGCCGCGGCAGGACTTCGAGACCATGAACGAGCGCGCTCGTCTCGGCGCGGCCATGGGTCTCGACCAGGCCTACAACGATGTCGACGCCTTCATCCTTGAGGCGCCGCGCGTTCTGCAGCATGGCGTAGGTCTTGCCGACGCCGGGCGCGGCGCCGAGGAACACCTTCAGCCGGCCCGCAGTCTCCCGGCGGAACGCAGCCAGAAGCGCGTCCGGATCCGGGCGTCCATCGTCGGGTCGGCTCGTTTGGACCATCGGCGCTCGTCAGTCGTCATGACGACTTTAACCGATCCAGCGCCAAATTCAGCTCCAAAACGTTCACCCTCGGCTCGCCGATCAACCCCAGAAATGGAATTTCGATCGCGCCGTTGACCAAGGCGCGCACCCGGTCTTCCGGGAGTTCCCGCGCCTTCGCCACCGAGGCGACCTGGCCCAAGGCGTTCTGCGGCGAGACGTGCGGGTCGAGCCCGGAGGCCGACGTTGTGACGGCGTCCGCGGGAACCGGGCCGGGGCCGGCCGTCGCCCGCCACGCCTCGACGCCCCCCTTCACCCGGTCGACGAGCTTCTGCGACGTCGGGCCCAGATTGGAGCCGGACGAATTGGCCGCGTTGTACGGCGCGTCGATCGTCTTCGTCGAATTGTTGGGGTCGGTGTCGGTGGTGGCGGACGGGCGCGGGTGGAAATAGCGCTCGCTCTTGAACCACTGCCCGATCAGCGCCGACCCGACAACGGCGCCGTCCTTCTCGATGAGGCTGCCGTTGGCCTGGTAGGGCATGGCGATCTGGGCGATTCCCGTCACCGCCAGCGGATAAATGAGGCCGGTGAGGACGGTGAACAGGATGATGAGAACGAGTGCGGGACGCAGATGCTGGAGCATGGCTGAGCCTGACGGTTAGGCGAGATGCAGGATGGCGACGATCATGTCGATCGCTTTGATGCCGACGAAGGGGAGGATGAGACCGCCCAGGCCGTAAATCAGGAGATTCCGCCGCAGCAGCGCCGCAGCGCCGACGGGCCGGTAGGCGACGCCCTTCAATGCCAGGGGAATCAAGGCGATAATGATGAGGGCATTGAAGATGACGGCGGACAGAATCGCCGACTGCGATGAAGCAAGTCGCATGACGTTGAGCGCGCCAAGCGCCGGATAGGTGACCACGAACATCGCCGGCAGGATGGCGAAGTACTTCGCAACGTCGTTGGCGATCGAGAAGGTCGTCAGGGAGCCGCGCGTCATCAGAAGCTGCTTTCCGATCTCGACGATTTCGATCAGCTTGGTCGGGTTGGAGTCGAGATCGACCATGTTGCCGGCTTCGCGCGCGGCCTGTGTGCCGGTCTGCATGGCGACGCCGACATCGGCCTGAGCCAGGGCCGGCGCATCATTGGTGCCGTCGCCGCACATGGCGATCAATCTGCCGCCGAACTGCTCCTTGCGGATGAACGCAAGCTTGTCCTCGGGCGTCGCCTCGGCGAGAAAGTCGTCGACGCCCGCCTCGGAAGCGATCGCGGCCGCGGTGACGGGATTATCGCCGGTCACCATCACGGTTCGGATGCCCATCGCGCGCATCGCGGCGAAGCGCTCCTTGATTCCGGGCTTGACGACATCCTTCAGGTGAATGACGCCTAACAGCCTGCCGTCGTCGGCGACCGCCAGCGGCGTGCCGCCCGACATTGCGACCCGCTCGACCGCCTGACGAAATTCCAGCGGCGTCCGTTCGATCGGCAGCTTGAGATAGCGAAGGATGGAATCGATCGCGCCCTTGCGGATCGACCGGCCGGCGACGTCGAGACCCGAAATGCGCGTTTGGGCGGAGAAAGGGACGACGGTGGTTTTGCCAATGTCGAATTTCGGTTCGACAAGACCGAAATCACCCTTAGCGAGAGCAACGATCGAGCGCCCTTCGGGCGTCTCGTCGGCAAGGCTCGAGGCCAGCGCGGCGGCAGCAAGCTCCTGCGTCGAGACGCCATTTACCGGCAGAAGCTCGGTCGCCATCCGATTGCCGAACGTGATCGTGCCTGTCTTGTCGAGCAGGAGCGTGTCGACGTCGCCGGCCGCTTCGACCGCACGGCCGGAGGTCGCGATGACGTTGAAACGAACCAGCCGATCCATGCCGGCGATGCCGATGGCCGATAGCAGCCCGCCGATCGTCGTTGGAATGAGACAAACGAGCAGCGCGATGAGAACAGTCGCAGACAGGTCGGTTCCTGAATATCTGGCGATCGGCCACAAGGTGACGCAAACGATGAGGAAGATGATGGTCAGCCCGGCCAGAAGGATCGACAGCGCGAGCTCGTTCGGCGTCTTCTGCCGCTCCGCCCCCTCGACGAGTGCGATCATCCGGTCGATGAAGGTCGAGCCAGGGGCGGAGGTGATCTTCACCTTGATGAAGTCGGACAGCACGGTCGTTCCGCCGGTCACGGCCGAGCGGTCGCCGCCGGCCTCGCGGATGACGGGCGCGGACTCGCCGGTGATCGCCGATTCGTTGACCGAGGCGACCCCTTCGACGATGTCGCCATCGCCGGGAATAATGTCGCCGGCCTCGACAAGCACGACATCGCCCAGCCGAAGGTCGAGCGCGTTGACCCCTTCGACGGGACCGTTCAGTTTTTCTGCTTCGATGTAGCGCTTGGCGCGGGTGTCGCTGCGCGTGCGGCGCAAGGCGTCGGCTTGCGCCTTGCCCCGCCCCTCGGCGACCGCCTCGGCGAAATTGGCGAACAGCACCGTGAACCAGAGCCAGAAGGCGATCTGGCCCGAAAACATCGCAGAGCCGTTGCCGGTCACGAGATCACGAATGAAGAACAGTGTCACCATCAGCGACACCACCTCGGTGACGAAGATCACCGGGTTCTTCGCCAATGCATGCGGGTTGAGCTTGCGCAACGCGTCAATCGCCGCGGCGGCGATGATCTTGCCGTCGAACAGGCCCTGCGACCTAGCTTTCGAAGCCATGGGGATCGATCTCCGATCAGTAAGTCTTGCCGCTGAGCATCAGGAAGTGCTCGACGACCGGCCCGAGCGAGAGGGCGGGGAAATATTGCAAGAGGTAGAGAATCACGATCACGCCGACCAACAGGCCGACGAACAGCGGACCGTCGGTAGGGAAGGTGCCGGCCGAGGCCGGGACTTTCTTCTTCGCGGCCAGGGAGCCGGCCATCGCCAGCACCGGCACGACATAGGCGAAGCGGCCGAGCAGCATCACGAGCCCGCCCGTCGTGTTGAACCAGAGCGTATTGCCGTTGATCCCGGCGAACGCCGAGCCGTTGTTGGCGTTGCTCGAGGCGAAAAGATAGATGATTTCGGAGAGTCCATGCGGGCCGCTGTTGCCCAGACTGTCGAGGGCGGTCTGCAACAGCACCGAGGCGCCTGTGAACCCGAGCACCGTAAGCGGATAGATCAGCACCGCCAGCATCGCGAATTTCATTTCGCGCGCCTCGATCTTCTTGCCGAGATATTCCGGCGTGCGGCCGACCATTAGCCCGGCGACGAACACCGCGATGATCGCGAGCACGAGGAAACCATAAAGTCCTGCGCCGACGCCGCCTGGCCAGATGCAGCCGGCGAGAAGGTTGAACATCGGGACCATGCCAGCGAGCGGGGTCAGCGAATCGTGCATCGTGTTGACCGACGCCGGTGCTGGTGCCGGACGTGGCGGTCGCATAAAGAACGGACATCGCCTGGCCGAAGCGCACCTCCTTGCCTTCGAGATTGCCCGCTAACCGGGTCGACGCCCAGCGCTGTCAGAATCGGGTTTCCGGCCGTTTCCGACCAATAGGCGACGCCGACGCCGACGATGAAAAAAACCGCCATCGCCGCCAGGATCGCCCACCCCTGGCGCTTGTCGCCGACCGCGCGGCCGAAGGCGAGAACCGAGGCGATGGGAATCAGGAGCAGGGACCAGATCTCAAGGAGATTGGTCCAGGTGTTGGGGTTCTCGAACGGATGAGCGGCGTTGGCGTTGAAGAAACCGCCGCCGTTGGTGCCGAGCTCCTTGATGATCTCCTGGCTCGCCACCGGCCCGATCGAGATCGTCTGTTTCGCGCCTTCGAGCGTCGTCGCGTCAACCGCGCCGGCGAGCGTCTGCGGCATGCCGAGGGCGACGAAGACGAGCGCGCCGACGATGGAGATCGGCAGGAGAAGGTAGAGCGTGACGCGGGTCACATCGACCCAGAAATTCCCGACGGTCGCAGCCGAGGAGCGGGCGAAGCCGCGAACCAGCGCGAACGCCATCGCCAGTCCGGTGGCCGCCGAAAGGAAGTTGTGCACGGTGAGGCCGAGCATCTGGGTGAGATGACTCATCGTCGTCTCGCCGCCGTAGTTTTGCCAGTTGGTGTTGGTGATGAAGCTGGTCGATGTGTTGAAGGCGAGGTCCGGCGCCACGGCGTCGAAGCCGCGCGGGTTCAGCGGAAGAAAGTTTTGCAGTCTCTGAATCGCGTAAAGCGAAAGGAATCCGGCGACGGAAAAGACGACCATCGCGATCGTATAGGCATACCAATCCTGCTCCCGCTCCGGATCGACCCCGGCCAGGCGGTAGAAGCCGCGTTCGACTGGTCCGAAAACGGGGGTAAGAAAGTTTCTTTCGCCGGCGTACAGGCCGGCGATCAATCTACTGAGCGGAATGGCGCACCCCACCACCAGCGCAAGCACAAGGGCGATCTGCGCCCAGCCGACAAGCGTCATCGCGTCACCGTTTCGATCTAGAATTTTTCAGGGTGGATCAACGTGTAGAGGAGATAGAGGCCGAGCGCGATGGCGACGACCAGTCCGACAATCGGTTCAGTCATGGCGCGACGCTCCTAAAGCTGCCGGAGGGCGAGCGCATAGCCCCCCATCAACGCCAGAACCACAATACCGAGCGCCACGAACGCAATGTCGAGCATGATCGACTCCTGTCGAGGCGCTCCTTACTGCCGCGCCGCGTAAGCTTTCGATCCCGAATAGAGGGGCGCGGAATAAGGATCTCATAAAGGAAGCGAATTCCACGGATCTCCTTCATCGGCTCGCGCGCGGCTTAGGCGCGGCCGTGAGCTTGCCACGTCGGGCTGCGCGGCAGCCAAGGCGAACGGATCGCATCGTTCAATCAGCCCTTCCATAATTCGTACTACATATGTAAAATAGTGTTCGACATGCTCGACACTTTCATCGGATGCTAAGCCCACGAAAGATGTGCTAGCAGATGCAAATGCGCCTCACCGGCGCAGGGAACGAGGCTTGGCGGCGCCGAGCGCGGCTTCTCGTCCCCGGCCGTCGAGATCAATTGTCAGTATTCCGCGATAGCGCGTATCAAGACCGCGCCCCCGTTGTAAATTCAGGAGAACAGTTTTGCTGCAAGACACGCCAATTTCTCACCGCCGCTGGCGCATCGTCGCGATCGGGTGCGCGCTCGCAGCGGCGGCGCTTGTTGCCGGATGCGGCAAAAAGCAAGAGGCGCAGGCCGTGGTCGGGCAAGTCATTGCTCATGTCGGACCGGACGACGTCACCCAGCAGGAACTGGAAAACGAGCTTCGCCTTGCCGGCGTCTCCGCCGACAAGCGCACGGACGCGATCGTCAAGGCGGCGCTGTCGCGGGTGATCGAACGCAAATATCTCGTCCAGCAGGCGCTCGCCGGGAAACTCGACCGCGAACCAACCGTCCATCTCGATATATTGCGCTCGCGCGAGCAGATCCTCGCCGGCGCTTTCGTGCAGCGGGACCTGTCGTCCAAGATGAGCACGATCTCAAAAAACGAGATCGACAGCTACATCCAAAGCCATCCAAAGCAGTTCGACCAGCGGGAGCTGTTCCAGATCGAGCAGATCTCATTTGCGCCGCCGAAGGACATCACGGGTCTGACCGCGGCAACCAAAGACGCCAAGTCGCTGGATCAGGTTGCAGCGCAGCTCAACCAATTGAACATAAAATTCAGCCGCGGCAACGCAACTCTGGATAGCGCGACCCTTCCCCCGGAGATGCTGAAGGCGCTGGACGCCAGGAAACCAGACGACGTCTTTTTCATCCGCGCGAGGGGGAGCGGCAGCTATTTCAAGGTGACCTCAGTGGATCCGAAACCGTTGACAGGCGACGAGGCCAACGAGTTCGCAAAACGCGAGGTGCGGGCGGAGATTGCGCGCAAGAGCGCGGAAGAGATTTCCCAGGCCGCGCTGGCGACCGCCAAATACGAAGGCGACTACGGCCGCGTCATGGCGACGCCGACCCCTGCCCCTGGCGGCGCTGGGGCGGCCGCGCCGGGCGGCGAGGCGCCATCCGGCGCTTCGCAAGAGACCGAGAAACCGGCCGGGGAGAACGAGAAAGACCAGCCGAAAAACTGATTTGCTTCGGTGGAGTAGACCCGTCCGCCTTTGTCACCGCTTGAAGCGAGCGACATCGGAGGCGCAAAGGCGAGCGCCAGTTCCATCCGCGGCGCGGGCGCGTCCGTGAGCTCGAAGCGCCGCCAGCCGCGCCGCAATCGGCAGAAGGCTGGTTCACGGCGGCCCTATCGGCGCTCGGGTTTCACGCGCAGAGCAGCGCGTTTAAGGGTTCGCTCAACGGCATTGTATCGTCGTGTCCGCTGCTCATCTGAAGCCAAGGATCAGAGTGTCGCCGAGCCGGCGTGCGCGAGCATACGCCGTCTGCATCAGCCGCCGCCAATCTTCACAGAAACTATAGGCAAGAGCGAGGGACACCGAGCCGGCTACAATCGCGGCGACGAGAGCGGCCGCAACGCCTGAGCCGAGGATTTGCGATGCGAGATAGCTCGCCGCCAGGATTGCAGCCGGAAGAAGCGCAGACGAGACACTTCTTCTCGGTATTCCAGACAGCCAGAACAGTGCAAAAGCGTCTGCCGCGCACCGTATGCTCCAAGCGATTGCCGCACCGATAATCCCGAAAGCCAAGGTCAAAGTCCAAAGAAGAGCGAGAAACGGTAAGAATTCGATCATGTGCAATTTGCCGGTCAGATCGGCCCTGCCTTGGCTTTGAAGGAGGGTGAAAGCGACAAACGATAGCCCGGAAATCCACATTCCGGGGAAGAGCACTTGCGCTACGGGAGCCGCGATCAGCGCGAAATCGGCGCCGATCCAGTACCGGAAGAAGATCGGCGAGAGGATGATCGCTGGGGCGCATATGGCGGCAAAACCATATCCCATCGTTGAAAGCGCACGCGCGCCAAGCGCGTACGCCGCCTCGCCGGGCACGCTGGACATCCGCGGAAAGAACGTGCGCCCGAACGCCACCGGGATCGCGCCGCTCCGCAAGACCAGGTTCATCGGCACCCCGTAATGGGCCACCGCGGCCACGCCCAGCACCGACCCAATGAGAAATTGGTCGGCGGAGACCAGCAGAGGATTAACCACATTCGTGGCGAACATCCAGCTGCCATAGCCGAGCAATTTCCGGGCTTCGTTCCAATCGACGGCGCGTAAGGGGAACGGCCCTTCGAGGCGATAGACGGCGCCGAGAATAGCAATGGCCGTCAATGCCTGAGCGGCCGCCGCCGTCGGTATAATGACCATGAGCGAGGGGCCGACGGCCACAGCCATGACGACCGGGGCAATCTGGGTGAGACTCATTCCAATGATTTGGATTGTGTTGACCAGCACAAACTGCTCGCCACTTTCCAGCGCGCCCGCCCCAGCACTGGCAAGGAGCGCCAGAGGCAGAAGGCAAGCAATCCAGGGAAAGGAGCCGCCGATCTCCGGCCTCAGCGAGGCTGGAATGGAAATGACGTGCTCGAGCAAAAATCCGCCCAAAACGTACAGAGCGACACCGCCGATCACGCCGATGCCGAAGCTGATGAATAGCGTTGTGAGCAGCACGCGTGCACGCTCGGCTTGAGGCGCCCCGCGCAGCTTCGCGAGCGCGTTGGTCACTGCCCGCGAAAGCCCAAGATCGAGAAATCCGAAAACTCCGAGGAGAATCCATACGATCGTCATCACGCCGAAGCGCGCATCGCCGATATGGCGAAGAAAGATCGGAACCGTCACAAGCGCGACCGCGATCCGCGCTATGGGAGAGACGAGATTAACGACAAAATTGAACTTGAGAGGCCTTGTCGACATATCTGCCCTGCGACCCGCGATATCTGGTGAAACCTGAATGATGCTTAGGCAATTTCAAACTACAGCAACTTGGGTCGCTCCATGCCCACGTTCTTGGCGGCGCGCGTTCGACAACTCCCTTCGGCTCTTCGCTCCTTTTCCAGTTCTCCGCTTATAGGTCGATCGCGCTCGGGCGCCTCGCGAGGCAAACAAGACATTATGCCCCCATTCCGGTACCGTCAAAGGCGCGAGTGCGGCGCAGCAGCCTACGGGCGTGGACGCGATTTTCGGTTGTCGGCAGCAGAAAGAGTTGCACCTTGCCAGCAAGACCGGGTGCTTCTATCCACGCCCAACGGGCGCCCCGGACGGGAAATCGCAGGAATGAAACGTCTTATCAAGTCAACTTTTCGCAGATTCGGGCTCGACATTGTCAAGTACAGGAACAGCAAAATAACCAAGCCGATGGATGAATCGTACCTCGAGGTGCTGACAGACCAGGCCTTTCAGGCGTCCGTCGACGAAGTCAAGAACACAACGCTTCTGGACACAGCCAGATTGGCCAATTTATGGCAACTGTCCCGCATCAGCAATCCGTCCGGATCGCTTATCGAGATCGGTTCTTACAAAGGAGGCGGAGCCCTTCATATTTCCAACAGTTGCCCAGGGCGCACCATTTTCGTGTGCGACACGTTCGAAGGATTCGGGGACTTACCAATGGATCCGAGCCTTGATCACTTATTCGCAAGAGAGCGATTTCGCGACACAAGTTTTGAATCCGTCAAAACCCAATGGGCTAACAAGGGGAGAGACGTACGTTGGGTAAAAGGATATTTCCCCGAGAGCGCGGCGGAAATAGAAATTGCTAACATTTCTTTTGTGCACATCGATCTCGATATCTACGAGTCCACAGCGAATGCGCTGAATTATTTGCGACCGAGGTTAATCGATCAGTCGATCGTCGTATTTGACGACTATCTTCGTGGCGCCCACGGCGTTGTGAAGGCGGCGCGTGAGTTCTCTGCGGCACATCCGGATTGGACCTCGTTTCCAATCTTTCCGGGTCAAGGTCTTATGGTCCATCGAAGCTGGTTTGGTTAGAGGTAAACGCAATCCCGAAGAATCTCAGGGGCGGACTCCCACACGGCCGGGGCGTGCTTGACAACATGGGCGGCGGCATGGTTCGTCCTCGCGCCAATCCGGGCAGCCGCTAGAGACGGAACCGGCGGAGAATAGTTTCGAAGTTTTAGCAAGTCAAGGACGTCCCTTGTGATAACTGTCGCCGCAGTCGTGGTCACGCGGAATCGTCCGGCGCTGCTCAAGCGATGTCTTGCCGCGATCGATGCGCAGACTCATCCTACCAGTCATCTGGTGGTGGTCGACAATGCTTCAGAACAGCCGACGCGCCAACTGCTCGCCGCCGAGGTCAGGCGTCGCGATGCCTCATTCCATTTCATCCAGCTCGAAGAAAACACCGGCGGCGCCGGCGGGTTTCACTTCGGAATGCGTGCCTGCCTTTCCCTTCCTTGCACGCATATGTGGCTAATGGACGACGATTGTGAACCGGATTCGCAAGCCTTGGCGGAGTTGGCCGCCGCGGCTGCCGTTGTCGGAGAGGACGCGGTTCTTGGAGGAAATGTCTTTGACCTCAATGGCGAGAGCATCAATGTTCAACCCGTGGCATTGCGCTTGGGAGCGAACGGGCTGCCACAATATCCCCTCCATTTGGCCTATGGCCTGCTTGAAATGGCAACCCTGACTTTCGTTTCCTTCCTCGTCCCGACAAGCTTGGTTCATAAAGCGGGGCTGCCGTTGAAGGAATTCTTCATTTGGGGCGACGATACGGAGTATTCGCTCCGTATCGCTCGCTTTGCAAGACTTTATCAGGTTGGAAAAAGCAAAATAATTCACTTAAGATCGGGAGACGCGTCTCAAAGCATATACAAGGAGCACGACTATGACAAAATTTGGCAATATCGATTGTTCTATCGCAACAGGATATATATTATTATAAAATATAGCGGAGCGTTCTCGACGCCAATGATCAAATTCATATTCAGATCTTTCAGAGATATGTTTTTGTCTATTCGCGACGGTAAATGCATATTGGCGAGGTGGAAGGCGATTACTTATGGTCTATGCTCGGGAATAGGATTTTCGATACGAATGGCGCAGAAAGCCACGGTTTTGGGTCAAGAGTGAGGGGCCGGCTCGTTTCGTCAGCTTTCAAACATCGCCAGCCGCTGAGCCTCGTCAATGCGCCGTGAGCGGCGGCGAAAAGAATACCGGAATATCGGCCCCCTCAGCGATGCATTTGAGCATCGCGTCCGCGGCGGACAGCGCCTCGCCGATCGTCACGTCCATATCCAAATAGCGATACGAGCCGAGCCGGCCGACAAAAGTGACGCCGTGGGCGGCGGTCGCCCGTTCGACGTAATTCTTCAGCATCGCCTCTTCGTCGGTCTGTCGAATGGGATAGTAAGGAATGTCGTTGGGGCCGCAGGATCGACTGAACTCGCGGTAGAGAATAGTGCCTTCGAACTGATCCTTCTCCCACGGCGCGAAATGCTTGTGCTCGGTCACCCGGGTGTAAGGCGTGGCTTCGTCGCAATAGTTGACGACTGCGGCGCCCTGGTAATCGCCCTTCGCCCGGAAGGTCTCGAAATCCAGCGTCCGGTAACCAAGTCTGCCGAGATCGTAGCCGAAATAGCGATCGATCGGGCCGCTGTAAACGACGTGAGCGAACGGCTCGGTAAGATCCTCGAACCGCGCGCCCAGACGCAATTCGAGGTTCGGAGTGTCGAGAATGGACGCAACCAATTCCGTGTAGCCGCGCTCGGGGATCGCCTGATGAGGATGGGCGAAATAACTGTCGTCGTAGTTGAAGCGAAGGGGCAGCCGCTTGAGGATCGACGCCGGCAACTGCGCCGGATCGAGGCCCCATTGTTTCCGGGTGTAGCCGCGAAAGAAGGCTTTGTAGAGTTCGGCTCCGATCATGCTGAGAGCCTGCTCCTCGAAATTGGCCGGGTTTGAAATGCGCCGGGTCTTCGAGGCGACGAATGCGCGCGCTTCTTCCGGGCCCATCACCTTGCGGAAGAATTGGTTTATGGTCAGAAGATTGACCGGCAGCGAATATACCATCCCCCCAGCGACCGCCTGGACCCGGTGACGGTAGGGCCGCATGACCCCGAATCGCTGGACATAAGCCCAAACGCGCTCGTCGCCGGTATGGAAAATGTGGGGGCCATAGACATGCGTCATGACGCCGGTCTGAGGGTCGCGTTGCGAATGACAGTTGCCGGCCACATGCGAGCGCTCGTCGATCATCAGGACTTTGTGTCCCGCCTCGGCGAGCGCGCGGCCGATGACGGCGCCGCTGAATCCGGCGCCGACAATGCAATATCTCATGGCCACAATTTCCGCTCGTTCGAAGAAGGCCGCGGCGACTCGCTGGTCAATAGGTGGTCTGCTGGAGACTGAAGCGCGTCAAAACGACTCTCTCTGTGGTCATGCCGCCTCGAGCCCGCGTTCATCCGGATGCGAATACGATCTTCGTTGCGCTCTATAGTTTCGTGGTTCTTTAGCACGTTTCCTTGCATATTCGTAGTTCAGAAAAACGACGATACCCAGCAGGCAAAATATCAGACCGTTGTTTTCTCGTTGCGACAGAACTAGCCTATAGGTGGTGAAGGCGATGAAGCTGCAGGCCAGCACCCCCGCAACCGCGCCCGATTCCGACATGTCGGTCAGGTATCCTCGGACGCCATACCAAATCGGCAGCAATACCATCCCGCTGAAGAACACAAATCCGGGAACGCCCGTCTCAACGAGGAGCGAGATGACGTAGCTGTCGATCGACGAACCGATATCGAAGCCGCCAGTTATGAAACCGTGCCCGGTGATCGGATTTGCCTTGATGAGGGGCCAGGCGGCCGCCCATTGCGCCCATCGCGCCTGGGTGCTGGCCTGCTCCGCGCCGCCGCCCAGCACCATATTGTGGGCTCTCGGCCAAAAAAGGATCAGAACGATCGCGATGGCGAAGAAGATAGTCCCCATCGTGCCGACAAGCGCCGGCGCCAAACTCGCCCTGTGATTCAGCGCCTTCCGAATCGACCAGATGAGGACGAACGCCCCCGAAGAAGCGAGAAGTCCGACCCAGCCGCCGCGTGAGCCCGAAACGAAAATTCCGGCGATTCCGCCGATCGCGAGCGCCCAGCCGAGGCACCTCTCAAATAAATTCTCTCGGTGCAGAGCGAAGAATAGTCCAATTGGGACAGCAATAATCTCGAACTCTGCAAACGAAAGCGAGACAACAAATGTCGATGCCGCTCTGAATCCTCTAAACCCATAGATGTCGGAGCCGTCACCTGTCAGAGCTTTGAGCGATGGATTGTTCTCAATGATGGAAGCTAACATGCTCTTCGGGAAAATATCGACAAAAAAACGATGATGAAAGGCAAATTCCAACACCCCGGCCGCGGTGTTAAATAGCGCGCAAAAGCATATGATTTTTAATATAAAAATCACGTCAGTCTCATCTTCTACTATAAAAACCATCGCCAAGAACGGCACATACCACGTCAATACACTGTCGACCAAAGCCGATAGGGACTCCCCAAAAAGCGGCGATTCAGGAAGCGAGAGGACCGCCATAATAAGATAGCCGGCCACGCAGATAATAATGAGCGGTGAAGAGCGGGCACGGTCCACAACTCGTCGCCGAATCTCTGACGAACTTGCAAGAGCAAGAAGGAACGGCGCGATAAGCGCAAACGCAGTGATGCGGCGGGCTGAGATCCACGGCAGATCGCCGACCTGAATCATGTAATAATAGGGCACGCAGAGATTGACGACCAGCATGACCAAGAACGCCTTGCGGATCAGCGCCGGGTAAGCAAGCGGCGCCTCCGGCATCGCCCAGAGCAACACCACGGCGACCACCGCAACAATGCCGAAAGCGCCCATTGGCGGGAGAACGACGGCGGCGAACCCGACAAGGACGCCAAGACCTATCGCTACTGCGGCCCATGCGACGATCGGCGCGAGGCGGCGAACGACACTCGGCGTGGCTCGCGCGGCGAGTCTTGTCTCCGCCATCGCGACCGAAGCGATTCGGGACAGGGCGAAGCGGTTCCCGATCCGAGTTGTCATGTCTGTCGAACTCCCGATCGTTCCCGAAGCCCGCAACCGCCTCTGCATCTCGTCCCTGGCGATCCAAACGCCCACTAGCGCTGTTCGCCGCGACGTTCACGCCCGGCGGCGGCGTCGAAGTCCTTGGCCGTTTCGCCGCCGGCGCTAGAATTGATCATCTGCAACAACAAAATGTTGCAGCCTATGCCACAATAATCAGCGGGCGTTCCCGCTCCTCTCACGTAAAATCCGTGGCCCGCGCTCAAGAGGAGCGGCGACACTGAAATCATGAACGCCGCCGTCACGTCAACCGCGGGAGTCGGTGAGCAGCCGCGGCATGGTGTTTCCAAGCCAAACCCAAATCTATCAAAGCCGAGCCAAGCCGGACCAAGCGCCAGCCAAATTTTTCTGCGGAAAATGCTTTGTTTTCCTTGGATTTCCTTGTCCGAAACGAGCCTATTCAACGGGTTATCGCGACCCCGGGGCTAAAATTCTCTTGGGCTCCATTTCCCGCGCCGAAGACCCTTGCGCCACCGGCGCGCTTCGATCGGCGCGACAGGCCAAGGTACCACGAATTCTGATTTTCGCAAAGAGAATTCATCTGACTTTGGTTGCCGCGAGGCGGAACAGGATTCCCTAGTCCGCCAGATGCGAGTTCAGCCGGCCGAGGAATTCCGAGAGATCGTCGGTGACGAAGTCCGCGACGCCGGGCGCGTCAAAAATCGCCCGGTCGTGCGCTTCGCGGTGATCCAGCCGTCCGGCCTTGGTCGTCACCAGGGTCGTCATCATGCCCTTGGCTTTCGGCACGGCGAGGTTTCTGGCGACGTCCTCGAACATCGCCGCGGTTTGGGGGTCGACCTGGCAATGCTCGAGAAAGGCGTCATAGGCGGCCTCGGTCGGCTTCGGCGTCAACCCTGCCGCGACGATGTCGAACGCATCCTCGAACAACCCGTCGAGGCCGAGTTGCCTCACGGTGAGAAGCGCATGGTTTCGCGACCCATTGGTGAAGATCAGCTTGCGCCCCGGCAGTCGCCCGACTTCGCGCGCCAGGATCGGATCAGGCTTGAGGCCGGAGCGGTCGATGTCGTGGACAAATTCGAGAAAGCGCTCAGTCTCGTCGAAGCGCTCTTCGAGCAGTCCGCGCAAGGTCGTGCCGTGGCGGGAATAGTAATGCTGGTGCAGCGCTTGCGCCGAGAGGCCGTCGATGCCGAAAAGCGCGATCAGAAACAGGGTAATCCGCTCGTTGATGCTGGGCCAAATTCCGCTGTCGGGAGGGTATAGGGTGTTGTCGAGATCGAACACCCAGGTCGTGACGTGCCGAAACCGCGCCCGCAACGCCTCGTCGGACGACAGGCGGAACTCAGCCGGCGCGATCAATGGCGCCATGGCCGCAGTGCGGGTTCATACGCCAACTCGTTTCTCCGTCGCGCGCAAGCACAAAGACTAGCGGCGATGCTTTCATTCTTCCATAAAATTCGGGCCGGGCGGGTCACATTCGGTGGGCTCGACCGTCCGGAAGCGGGCTGTCTCATTTCCGCGCCAGCGCCCACACGACGACTGGGTAATCCGGTTCATTCCTCAACGAATGCAGCCAACGATTGTAAGGCGTCCATCGGAGAAAGTTCGAGCGTACGCACGCCTGGTTGCCCCATGACCCAGTGGTGATTCTATCAATATCGAACCCACCCTCCGCAAGCAGATGTCGAATTCCGAGCTCCGTCCAGCGTGAGCAGTCTATCGGATGGCCGTGGATCCTGACCAGAAATGGCGTCGTAATAAGGAACACGCCGTTGGGATTGAGCATCTGGAATACATTGCGCACCGCGCGATACGGCCAAAGAACGTGTTCGAAGACTTGTTCAGCGATAATGACGTCAAATTTCTCCTCAAGCGCATTCGAGCAGACGTCATAACCGGGGAAACCAACAGTCGTATAGCTGGCGAACCCGCGGTCCTTCCACTTTAGACCGCTGATTTCCAGCGCGGAGGAATGCTCCACGTCCAGTTCGCCAATGAGGCGATCCGTTTCCCGATTCATAACGACGCGCTGCCATTGCTCGAAGCCATCGGGATGCAACTTCGTCCTTGCAAACCTGTAGGCCTTCTCCAACCCGGGAACGCGCCTGAGCTGTGAATTTGTCAGCATTGCCGATATACCCCGTGAATATTGTGCAACATACCCCACGCGATAAGCTTGCGCCAAAGGCCCAACGAACTAGCGCGCTGCGGTTTTGATCAAATTTTGTCGGAAACCCCTGAGGCCGAGCGTCTCTTTCTCGAGGCGATCGTGACCGCCGAGGCCGGTTTCCCTGTTCCCGCTTCGCATAGGTTTGGGAGTTTGAAGTCTTTGACCAACAAATTTTCTCAAAATCAAGCCGTATCGATTTGGGTATTCCTCGAAATTGGCTGGCCACCCAAATTCCCTCTGCCCCGTCGAAGCCAGGTCTCATTCTTGCCTCAAGGCGTGGGAGATCGCCTTGCGCATCACGTTCGAGAAACCCGCTTCGCCCACCGCCTCGCGCGCCACCCAGAAATGCCGGTCCGGCGCGCCGCCTTCGAACGCGCCCGCATAGACCGTGAGCTTGAGCGCGAAGTGGGTGAAGGCTTGTTCCACAGCCCCAGGCAACCGGCGCCAACCCGCGACGACTGGAGCGGCGCCGGCAACGCGGACGCCTGGGCCTTCGAGGGTCCACGGCGTACCCGGCAGCTCGACCGTCGAGGCGAGAAGCCCGTGCGCCGGACGGCGGCGAGCGAGAAAGGCGCCGTCGGCGCGGCAAGCGAAGAATACCGCGCCCTCGCGGCGCGGTCTGGCCTTGGCCTCGGCGCGGCGCGGATAGGCCGCGGGATCCCCGGTCAGGAACGCCGCGCAATCCGGGAGCAGCGGGCACGAGGGGCAATCGGGATTGCGGGGCCGGCAGATCATCGCGCCGATATCCATCAGCGCCTGGGCGAAATCGCCCGCTCTCCGGCTTGGCGCAAGCATCCGCGCCGCCGTCTCGATTTCGTCTCGCGCCCGCGCGATCGGCTCATCGAGCGCAAGCAGGCGCGCGAGGATGCGTGCGATATTGCCGTCGACCGGCGCGGTCGGGCGTCCAAAGGCGATCGCCGCAATCGCCGCCGCAGTATAGGCGCCGACGCCGGGGAGGTCGCGTAACTCCGCTTCCGCGCTCGGAAAGCATCCGCCGCGGCGAGCGATTTCCCGGGCGCAGGCGTGCAGGTTTCGCGCCCGCGAATAATAGCCGAGACCGGCGAACGCGCCGACCACCGCTTCGAGGGGGGCGGCGGCCAGATCCTCGACCCGCGGCCATTTTGCGATGAAGGATCGGTAATAGGGCGTCGCCGCCTGGGCCGTCGTCTGCTGCAAGAGCACTTCGGAGAGCCAGACCCGATAAGGATCGGGCGCCTCCCCGGGCGCCGCCCGCCAGGCGAGCGCGCGGCGATGGCGGTCCCACCAGCCAAGCGTTCGCGCGACAATCGCCTTTCGCTTTGCCTTCCCTTCCGGCGCGCTTACATTGGCGCTCATGCAATTGATCCTATGCTCCCTGCCGAAGCGATGATGAAGCCCGCGCGTCGCGGCGCCAAGCCGCTGGCCGAGTTCACCTCCGGGCTCATTTCCGAGGCGCTGGCCGCGCGCGGCCTCGGCGAAGGGAGCCTGATCGCCGATTGGCCGGCGATCGTCGGCGAGACCCTCGCCCGTCATGCGCGGCCGATCGAGCTCCAGTGGCCGCCGCGGGCCGCCAAACGCGACCCCGAAGCGCCGGCCAGGCCGGCGACCCTGGTGCTCAGGGTCGAAGGGGCATTCGCGCTCGAGGCGCAGCACAGCGCGCCGGTGATCGTCGCCCGGGTGAACGCCCATCTCGGCTGGCGCTGCATCGACAAGATCGCGTTCCGGCAGGGCCCGCTGCCGCCGCTCGAGAAGCGGCGCCGCCTTGCGCCAGCCCCCTCCGACGCGGCTCAGGCCGCCGCGCGCGCCGCCGCCGCGCCCATCGAGGATGAAGACTTGCGCGAGGCGGTCGCGCGGCTCGGCGCCCGGGCGATCGACAGGTCGGCGCGCCTGCCCGGGCCGCAACGCGGCCGGACCGTGAAGGGGGACTGAGGGCTTGGTCTCCCGCCATCCGCTGGCCGGGCGCGCGATCGCGCGCATGAACGGAGCCGGCAACAAGATCCTGGTGCTCGACATGCGGGGCGCGCCCGTCCGGCCGGCGCCGGCGGACGCGCGCGCCATCCACCGGGCGCCTCATCTCGACTACGATCAGATGATGGTCATCTGCGATCCGAGGACGGCGGAAACCGCCGCCGACGTCATGATCTTCAACAACGACGGCACGCTCGCCGGCGCCTGCGGCAACGGCGCGCGCTGCGTCGCCGACCGGCTGTGCCGTGAGCTTGAGGTCAGCGCCGTCAGAATTGAGACCGAGGCCGGCGTCATCGCCTGCGAGCGGCTGGGGGAATGGTCCTACCGGGTCGACATGGGACCGCCGCGGCTCGACTGGCGCGCCATTCCGCTCGCCCGCGCGGTCGCCGACACGCGGCGGGTCGATCTTTGGCCCGAAGGCGGACCTTGGGCGCTCGGGCGCGCTTCGCTCGTCAACATGGGCAATCCGCACGCGGTGTTCTTCGTCGCCGACCTCGCCCGCATCGATGCGGCGGAGCTCGGCGCCGAGATCGAAGCCCACCCGCTGTTCCCGGAAAAGGCCAATGTCACTTTCGCTCAAATCATCGCGCGTGACGAGGTCGAGGCGCTCGTGTGGGAGCGCGGAGTTGGGCTAACGCTCGCCTGCGGCTCGGCCGCCTGCGCAACCGTGGTCGCGGCGTCCCGGCTGGGGCTGATGGAGCGCAAGGGGACCGTGCGCCTGCCGGGCGGCGAGCTCATCATCGAATGGCGCGCCGCCGACGATCACGTGCTGATGACCGGCCCGGTCGAATACGAGGGCGCGTTCATTCTCGACGACGCGCTGCTTGAAGCCGCGGTGCCGTGAACGACGGCGGGATCGCGGACGAAAGCGCGGGCAAACGCTCGGGCCGCGTCGACGCCGTCGACTGCGCCCGAGGCCTCGCGATCATGGGAATGGTGGCCTACCACCTAACCTGGGACCTGGCCGACTTTCGTCTTGTCTCTTCCGATCTGCCGTTCACGCCGGGACTGCGGCTCCTGTCACATGGAGTGGCGACCGCGTTTCTGGCCCTGGTCGGCGTGTCGCTGGCGCTCGCCCATCGCAAAGGGTTCAACCCGCGCGCCTTCTGGCGCAGGCTCGCGATCGTCGCCGGCGCGGCGGCGCTGGTGACCGCAGGCAGCGTCGTCTTCGCTCCGGGCGAGGGCATCTTCTTCGGCATCCTGCACTGCATTGCGGCCGCGAGCCTCATTGCCGGGCCGTTCACGACCGCGCCCGCCTGGGCGAGCCTTGCGGCTGGTCTCGCGGCGATTGCTGCGCCGTTTCTCATCCACTCGACGCTGTTCGATCCGCCCTGGCTCTTGTGGCTTGGGCTCGGCGAAGCGCTGCCCGACACCCTCGACTGGTACCCCCTCCTGCCCTGGGCGGGAGTCGTCTTCCTCGGCCTTGGCCTCGCGCGGGCGCCTGGCGCGATGGCGAGGCTCATGTCGCCCGAGCGTTCGCGCGCGGCGTCGCGCGCATCGCGCGCGATATGCTTCGCCGGCCGGTACAGCTTGGCCGTCTATCTCGTGCATCAGCCGATCCTGATCGGACTTCTGACCGCGCTGACCGCCTGGGGCCCCCTCGCGCCGAAAGCGGATATGAGCGGCTTCCTTTCGTCGTGCCAGCGCGCCTGCGTCGCTGAAGGGCGCGCCGCTCCTGACTGCGCGACCGGTTGCCGGTGCGTCGCCGACGCTGTCGGGCGCTCAGGCGACGCCGACCGGCTGGCGTCGGTTGACGCGGAGCGCAGGGCCGAACTCAAGCGCCT
The DNA here is from genome assembly GCA_963783175.1 of uncultured Alphaproteobacteria bacterium. Classification (GTDB taxonomy): domain Bacteria; phylum Pseudomonadota; class Alphaproteobacteria; order Rhizobiales; family Beijerinckiaceae; genus Roseiarcus. The sequence goes on along the minus strand of CAWANG010000052.1, from coordinate 82,084 downwards.
CGCCGACGCCTGCATGGGGCGATAGGGCCCGGCCGCGCACGCCCGACGAAGGCCGACCTCGATCAGGCGAAAAGCCGCGCCTTCACTTCATCCACGGAAAGCGTGGTACAACGGCGGCGAAGCCCCGAACGGCGCGGGCAATTCCTCTTGCGCTGTCGAGCACAATTAGGCTGGAGGAAAGAAGAATGACTTTTGCCAAAAGGCTCACGACGCTTTCGGCCACGCTGCTCGGCTTGCTCGCGCCGTTCGCGGCGCAGGCGGCAGACAAGGTCGTCATCGGTGACATCGACGACATGTCCGGGCTCTATGCCGACGTGAACGGCCCAAGGGCAGTCGAGGCGATCAAGATGGCGATCGCCGACTTCGGCGGCGCCGCGCTCGGCCAGCCGATCGAGCTCCTGACGACGGACCATCAGAACAAGCCCGACATCGGCGCGAGCAAGTTCCGCGAATGGGCCGACACCGGGAGGCTGACGATGCTGCTCGGCGGCTCCAACACTGGCGTGAGCCTTGCCATGGCGCCAATCGCCAAAGAAAGGAAAATTCCCTTCTTCGCGATCGGCGCCGCAGGCGCTTCGCTGACCGGCAAAGACTGCAACGCCTACACGATCCACTACGGCTATGATACGACGGCGCTCGCCAACGGCACAGCCAGGACGATCCTCGATCAAGGAGGCAAATCCTGGTTTTTCATCACCGCGGACTATGCGTTCGGCACCCAACTGCAGCAGGCAGCGACCAAAGTCGTCGAAGCGGGCGGCGGCAAGGTCGTGGGCTCAGTGAGGGCGCCGCTCTCGACATCGGACTTCTCGTCCTACTTGCTGCAGGCGCAGGGGTCCGGGGCGCAGGTGGTCGGCCTCGCCAACGCGGGCGGCGACTTCAGCAATTCGCTCAAAGCCGCGCATGAATTCGGCCTGACCAACACAATGAAGCCCGCGGCGCTCCTCGCCTACATCACCGACATCCACGCGATCGGCCTCGAGACGGCGCAGGGTCTTTACCTAACCGCCGGCTGGTACTGGGATCTCAACGACAAGAGCCGCGCTTTCGGCAAGCGCTTCCTAGACAAGACCGGCGCGATGCCGACCTACAACCAGGCCGCCTACTACTCGGCGACGATGACCTACCTCAACGCGGTCAAGGCGGTCGGCGCGACCGACGCCGACAAGGTGATGGACGAGCTGCGCAAGACCAAGGTCGACGACATGTACACGAGCGACGGCGTCATCCGCCCCGACGGACTGCTGCAGCACTCGATGTATGTGATGCAGGTCAAGACGCCCGCGGTATCGAAAGGGCCGTGGGACTATTACAAGCTGGTCAAAACAATGTCGGGCGAAGAGGCGTTCGGATCCCTCGCCGACTCGACCTGTCCACTGGTCAAGAAATAGCGGCCTGAAGCGCTGCCCTAATCTATGGCCGCGCCGAAGTCTCGGCGATGATCGCGAGCGGCAGGACCTCGACCGTTCCGCCTGAGACCCGCTTCGTCTCCTCAGTGTAGGCCTTGAAGAAGTCGAGGCTCTGGAGCGCCTTCCCGGCTTCGTCGTCCGCCGTGGCGGCGAGGTGGTAGTACTCGCCCGAACCGTTCTCCGCTTTCATGCAGCGATAGGAAATCCGGCCGTTCAAGGTCGCATCGGCTTCGACCGCGGCGATGAACCGCCCGATGCGCTCCCGCCACGCCGCCTCCGACCCGTCCTGGAAGCGGTATTTGATGAGAAAGTGTTTCATTGATCTCTCCTCCCGGACTGTCGCTCGCCCGGCTTTGCCTACGGGCGGTTCGCCGCCGGGGCGCGAGGTCAAACTTGCGCTTGAGGTGGCGTTCGCGCAAGTATGGACAAAAATGATAGTGTAGAACAATCGTAAGGAGCGTGGGAATCTTCGATGAGCGTTCAGCGGATCGACGCGGCGACGACGTTGCCGACAACGGAATCGGCCCAGCTGCGCAGCTGCCCAGTGATGGCGTTTCAGGCCATGATCAGCGGCAAATACAAGATCCGCATCTTGTGGGACCTCAAGAATGGACCCCGGCGCTACAGCGAAATCAGGACCGGCCTGCTCATTGGCGCGGCGGGAACCCGTGAAATCGCGCCCCGCGTGCTGAGCCGGGAACTGAAGGCGCTTGCCGAAGCCGGGATGATCGCGCGCAAGGATTACGGCCTCGTTCCGCCCAAGGTCGAATACCGGCTGACGGAGGCAGGCGAGCGCTTCGTGCCGATCATCGCGGTCATTCGCGACTGGGGCGAGCGCCATCTCGCCCGGCGCCCGGCGCGCGGTTGAGTGCTCGGCTCGCGCGGACGATCGTCGCGGGAGCAAGTGCAAACTGGAGACAACTACCTAAGCGTTTGCGGGCGATTTGCTGTTTGGCGGGGCGACTGACATCGATATATACATGGCGATATATGGCTCATTGACGATTTGAGTGGCCGGCAGGTTTTCCGCGGGACTGCGACCTTGGGTTCGGCCCGGCGGCTGGTCGACAATAGCAAGAGTGAGTTTCCCGAGCCGTGTTGGGGCGACGACGGACAAAGAGGTTCGCGCTTTTGGAAAGCGACTGAGCTTCGGGCGGGGAAGCTGATGAAGAGAGTCGGGATTTGCCTGATCGCGGGGGGACTTGCCAGCCTTGCCCACGCTGCCGATCTGCCGACGACGAAGCCGGCCGAGGCCGAAAAGTCCAAGGCTGATTGTTTCAGCAGTCTATGGACCTATCTCAAGTCCTCAGTGAGGGATTGCCCGCTGAGCGCCGGCCCGCTCACGCTTTATGGGACGCTCGACGGAGGCTTCGGTTACGAGCAGTGGGGCGCCCGCCTTGGCGCCTACTCCGACAAGGCCAACTACGCCATCCAGCGAAACAGCGGCGACACCCACTGGTTATGGTCGCCGAATGCGCTGAGCACCTCAACCGTCGGCGTCCGATTGTCGCAAAAGGTCGGCGACAACTGGGAGATCATCGGCGCCGTCGAAGCCGGGTTCAATCCCTATACGCTGCGTTTGGTCAATGGTCCCCAATCGCAGGCCGAAAACAATCCTTTCACGACAGCCTTCCAGAGGACAGCCTTTGACTCGGCGCGGGGCGGAACGTGGGACAACGGACAAGCGTTCGTTGGAATCAGCAATCCCACTTACGGGACCCTGACCTTCGGCCGGACCACTCTTCTGTCTATGCAGGCGCTCAGCGCCTACGATCCGGTGGCCTCGGTTGCATTCTCCCAACTGGGCTTCACCGCGCTCTACGCCACGTTTGGCGCCAGCCCCACCTCGCGCATCAATACGGCGTTCACCTATCGTCTCACTTACCAGGGCTTCCGCGTAGCGGCCCAGGCACAGGTGGGCGGCTACGATCAGTTCAATGCTGCGACCGAGCAATATCAGGCGCAGATCGGAACGGATTTCAACGGCTTCTCGTTCGACGCCATCGCCGGCTATGCGAAGAACGCGCTCACCTTCCAGAGTTTTGGCGGAGCGACCACTCCGATCGGCTACAACCCCTACGATATCGTTCGCGCGACGGTCATGAACACCGGCGGCGTCGAGTTGCTCGGCCGCTACGAGTGGGACAAATTCAAGTTCTACGCCGGATATCTCTACTCGCTCTCCGTCAATCCAAGCGACACAAGCTATCCTTACGGGGTGGGCACGGTCGCGCCCGGCGTCATCGTTCCTCCCGGTTCAGTGACCGTCAACGCCTACACGGTTCCGCGCAATCTCAACACGGTCTGGACGGGCCTGCGCTATTCGGTTTGGTCCAACCTTGACCTCGCAGGCGGCGTCTACTGGGAATCCCAGAACGACTTTCTGGCCGCGCCCGCTGTCTGCACCGGCTCGGGGTCGGCGACCAGCAACGCTCGATGCGCCGGTGGCCGCTATTCCTATTCGTTCCTGGTCGACTACAGGCCCATTCCGCGAGTGAGCCTTTACGGCGGAATTTTGGTGTCAACCGTCTACGGCGGCGTCGCCAGCGGCTTCCTGCACACCGAAAACGTCGCGCCAACCGTCGGCATGCGCATTCGCTTCTGAGCGCGCTCAGCCAGGGTTGCCGCCGATGCAGCCCTTCATGCAATCGTCCGGATCGCGGCTAAGCCCGTCGTTGTCGCCCTCTCCGGGATGCGCATACGGCTTGAACATCTGGTTTGTCTCAGGAGGCGCACTCTCTTGACCCGGCCGCTGAGCGATCGGCGCGGGCGCTGGGGCGGGACTGTGCGCCACATAATGATGGTGGTGATGGACGGGATAGTGGTGGTGTACGGTCGGCTGCTCGGTCTGAGCGTACGCCGCGAGTGAACCCGACAGCGATGCGGCGAGCGCCAGCGCGATAGGTGTCGACGTCTTCACTTCACCCTCCCGGGCGACACGCATGCCGTGAGCCTCCGATCGGCTCGCCGACGGCGCTAGATAATTATCCTTTCAGCGGATTGCGTCGAAGCGACAAATAGGGTCCCGGATAATATTTTGTTTATGGCGCCAGAACACGCCCGACTCTGCCCGCCCGTCGCGCAGCAAATCAGCGTCGCGCCCAACCCTTGTTGATCAGTCGAGGCCAACCATCACGTCGGTCGCCTTTACCACTGCATAGGCCTTATCGCCCTTCTTGAGCTTGAGTTCGTCGACCGCCTCGTTGGTGATCGACGCCGTCACGACCGCCCCGCCGCCCACGTCGATGCGGACGTGCGCCGTGGTCGCGCCCTTGGTGACGTCGACGATGGTCCCATGAAGCTTGTTGCGCGCGCTGATTTTCATGCGTTTCCCCCACTTTGGGCTTTGCCGGGTTGGTAATGGCGCGGTATGTATCACGGCATACAACGGCTGGCGAGTCGTCGAAACCATAGGGAGATCAACCTTGAGGCTGACTGCGCTCGCCGCGGCGCTTGGCGCGCTTCTGGCCGCCCTCGCAGCGCCGGCCGAGGCGGGCCAAACTCACGTCGCGGTCGCCGCCAATTTCACCGAGCCGGCGAAAGAGATCGCGGCTCTGTTCAAGCAGAAGACTGGACATGAGGCGATGCTGATCTTCGGCGCGTCGGGAGCGTTCTTCACCCAGATCACCCATGGCGCGCCGTTCGAGGTGTTCCTGTCGGCCGATTCCGATCGCCCGAAGGCGGCGATCGACGGCGGGTATGCCGTTCCCGACAGCCTGTTCACCTATGCGATCGGCAAGCTCGTGCTGTGGAGCCGGGTGGTCGACGTGACGGATGGCGAAGCGGCGCTGAAGGCGGGTAACTTTTTGAAGCTCTCGATCGCCAACCCGGTCGCAGCGCCCTATGGGACCGCGGCGGTCGAAACGATGAAGGCGCTCAGCGTCTACGACGCGCTACGGCCGAAGATCGTGCAAGGCAACAGCATTGCGCAGGCGTTCCAGTTCGTCGACACGAGGAACGCGGAGGTCGGCTTCGTCGCGCTCTCGCAGCTCTACGGCGTCACGGCGGGAACGCGCTGGGACGTTCCGCCGACGCTCTATTCGCCGATCCGGCAGGACGCGGTGCTCTTGAAGACAGGCGCGGACAGCGAGGCGTCCAAGGCGTTCCTCGATTTCCTCAGGGGTCCGGAGGCGCACGCGATCATCGAGCGGTTCGGCTACGCGCTGAACTGAGCGCGCCGTGCTCAGCCTTTCGTCCGAGATCTGGGTCCCGATCCAACTTACGCTCGAACTTGCGGCGATCACGACGCTGTCGCTGCTCGTCGTTGCGACTCCGCTCGCCTGGTGGCTCGCCCGCTCGCGCGCCCGGTGGAAGGAGGCGGTGGCGGCCATCGTCTCGCTGCCGATGGTGCTGCCGCCGACGGTGCTTGGCTTCTACCTCCTGATCCTGCTCGGACCTGACGGGCCGGGCGGGGCGATCGCGTCCCTATGGGGCGCGCGCACGCTCGCCTTCACCTTCACCGGCCTCGTCATCGGCTCGATCGTCTCCTCGATGCCGTTCGTGGTGCAGCCGATCCGCAACGCCTTCGCGGCGGTCGGCGACCGGCCGCTCGAGGTCGCGGCCACGCTGCGCGCGTCGCCCCGCCGCGCCTTCTGGACCGTGGCGCTGCCGCTCGCGAGCCCCGGCTTGCTTACCGGCGCGGTGCTCGGCTTCGCCCATACGGTCGGCGAGTTTGGCGTTATCCTCATGATCGGCGGCAATATTCCGGGCCGGACCAGGGTCATGTCGACGGCGATCTTCGACTTCGTCGAGACAATGCGCTGGCGCGAGGCCAACATGCTCGCGGGCGGCATGGTGGCGTTCGCCTTCGCGGTCATCCTGTCGATGATTTTCCTGGAAAAGCGCTTCGCGCGAGCGCGCGCATGAGCGAAGGCGAGACGATCGAGGCCGACTTCAAGGGCACGCTCGGCTCCTTTTCGCTCGATGCCGGCTTCATTGCGCCGGCGAAGGGCGTGACTGCCTTGTTCGGTCCGTCAGGCTGCGGCAAGACCACGGTGCTGCGCTGCATCGCCGGCCTGCAGCGGCTGCCCGACGGCATGTGCGTCGTCGGCGGCGACGTCTGGCAGGACCGGGACGGCGGGTTCCTGCCGACCCACAGACGTCCGCTCGGCTATGTTTTCCAGGAAGCGAGCCTGTTCGCGCATCTCTCGGTCCGTCGCAACCTCATGTTTGGCGCGCCGCGCGGCGTGGACGAGGGGGCAAAAGGGAAAATCGCCTTCGACGAAGTCGTCGAGCTGCTCGGCATCACCGCACTGCTCGACCGCGCTCCGGGCAGGCTTTCCGGCGGCGAGCGCCAGCGGGTGGCGATCGGCCGGGCGCTCTTGTCGCAACCCAAGCTCCTCTTGATGGACGAGCCGCTGTCGGCGCTCGACCGGACGACCAAGGACGAGATCCTGCCGTTCCTCGAGCGGCTGCGCGATCGGCTGTCGCTGCCCATTGTCTACATCACCCACGCGATCGCCGAGGTGGAGCGGCTCGCTGATCAGATCGTGCTGATGGACAAGGGCCGCGTGATCGGCGCCGGACCGCTCGAGGACCTACAAAGCGACCCGACCCTGCCGCTGGCGATTGCGCGTGACGCCGCGGTCACGCTCGACGGCGTGATCGAGGCCCACGACGGCCGCTATGGCCTCCTCACTTTGCGGGTGCGCGGCGGCTTGCTCATCGCGCCCGCGCCAAAGGCGGCGATCGGCGAGCATCGCCGCATTCGCGTCATCGCCGGCGACGTAAGCCTTGCGCGCCAGCCGCCGGGCCTGAGCTCCATTCTCAACGTGCTGCCGGCGCGGATTGTCTCGTCGAAGCCGGTCGATGCGAACGAGATCGTCGCCGTGCTGGCGCTGGGCGCCGACGGCGCCGGCGCGCGCCTCTTGTCGCGGCTGACGCGAAAGTCATGGGAAGCGCTGGAGCTTGCCGAGGGCGCGAGCGTTCACGCGCAGGTCAAGGCGGTCGCGCTCGCGCCGGGGCGGGGGGAATTGGGGTGACAAGGGCGGCAAGGATGCTCACATTGCTGCGCACCTCGCGCGCGTCCTCTCGCTGCGGAGGGGTAATGTTTCAGGCAATGGGCCGATCGTTGGATTGCAAGATGCGTTACGGACTCGGCGCGCTCGGGTTCATCATAGCGGCGCTCTTCGCCTGCGCGCCCGCCGCCGCTTGTCCCCAGACTCAGGTCGCGGAGGCCGACCCGGCTCCGCCACAGGCCGCGTCGCGGCAGGCTGAGCTGAAATTCGATTGGCCCGTACGCGGCCGGATCGTCTACGGATGCGGGATAGACGACAAGGAAATGGTCACCATCGGGGCCCGCAATGGCGCCGAGGTGAGGGCTGCGCAATCGGGGGTGGTCGCGTTCGCGGGCGAATTGAAGCGTTACGGCAATGTCGTTCTGATAAAGCACGAAGGCGGCTTCGTCTCAGCGTATTACGGCGACGACGTCGGCGACCTTCGTGTGAAAAGGCACGATTCCGTCCAGACCGGCCAGGCGATCGCCACGATGCGCGCGCCGGAAGGCGTGATGGCCGAGCTGAGCTTCGAGCTGCGGCGCGGCAGCCAGTGGATCGACCCGCGCCCGTTGATGAGCGCGGAGGAGCCGCCGTCCGAAAACGGCGGCGACTCGCTGTCGGCGAAATGAGCGGCGCGTAATCGTCGCTTGCCTACACCTTGCGGCGGCGCGACTTGGCGAAAGTGTCGAAGGCCACCGCGAGCACGATGATGACGCCGATCACGATCTGCTGGATATAGGAGGAGACGTTCATCAGCACCAAGCCGTTGAGCAGGACGCCGATGAGGATCGAGCCGATGACGGTGCCGAAAATCGTTCCCGAGCCGCCGAAGAGGCTCGTGCCGCCGATCACCACCGAGGCGATGACGGTGAGCTCGTAGCCAGTGCCAGCGACCGCCTCGGCCGAATTGAGCCGCGCCGCGAGCACGAACGCGCCTAAGCCCGGCGAAGAATCCCATGATGACATAGACGCTGGCGATGACCCGGTTGACGTTGAGGCCGGAGAGCCGCGCCGCCTCCGGATTGCCGCCGACCGCGTAGACCTGGCGGCCATAGCGGGTGTAGCGCAGCGTGATATGCGCGAGCGCCGCCGCGGCGAGAAAGATGATGACCGGGATCGGGACCGGGCCGATCTTGCCCTGGCCCCACCAGGTGAACGAGGGCTGGAAGCCGGAGATCGGTCCGCCGGCGGCGAACAGGAGCGCCGCGCCGCGAAAGGCCGACATGCCGCCGAGCGTGACCACGAACGGCGGAACCTTGAGCCGGGTGATCGCGAGGCCCTGGAGATAGCCGCCGGCGATCCCGACCGCGATGGCGGCCAGGGCGGCGGCGCCCCAGCCGTAGCCGACGCCGCCCTCGCCGACGGTGAAGCGGTTCTCGAGCCCGCCCTTTTCCACCGCCGCGGCGACAAGTCCGGCGAAGGCGAGCAGCGAGCCGACCGATAGATCGATACCCGCGGTCAGGATCACGAAGGTCATGCCGACAGCGAGCAGGCCGGTGATCGAAACCTGCCGCATGACGTTGAAGAGGTTGAGTTCCGAAAGGAACCTGGGCTCGATCGCCGCAAACAGCGCCATAAGCACGATGAGGAACAGCGTCGGCGCGAATCTGGCGATGAAGCCGAACACGTCGACGCCGCCAGCCGGGCTCGGTTCCACTGCTCTCGTGTCAGTCATCGCACGCCTCAAGAAACCCGAGCGCGACCGTCGGCCGCGCCGTCATGGAAAGTCATCATCGACATCAGGATTTCCTGGGTCGCATCGTTACGGGCGATCTCGCCGGTCACCCGGCCCTCGCGCATGGTGACGATGCGGTCGGAGACCGCGAGGATCTCCGGCAATTCGGACGAGATGACGATGACGGCGATGCCGGACTTGGCCATCTCGATCAGAAGATTGTGCACTTCGACCTTCGAGCCGACGTCGATGCCGCGCGTCGGCTCGTCGACGATGAGGATCTTCGGCCTGAGCGCCAGCCAGCGCGCCAGCACCACCTTCTGCTGATTGCCGCCGGAGAGCAGGCCCGCGGGCTGATCGGGGCTCGCCATTCGGATGCTGAGGCAGGCGGCGGAACTCTTCGACCAGCTTGTCCTCGCGGCCCTCGTCGATGAACCACCCGCGGCTGATCTGCTCCTGCGAGGCGATGGTGATGTTGGTGCGGATGGCGAGGCGCAGGAACAAGGCCTGCTTCTTGCGGTCCTCCGGCACGAGGCCCACCCCGTGCCAGCATCGCGTCATGGGGACCGGAGAAACCTGACCTTCCGGCCGTCGATCCGGATTTCGCCCGAGTCGAACGCGTCGGCGCCGAAGATCGCCCGCGCGGTCTCGGTCCGCCCGGCCCCGACCAGCCCGGCGAGGCCAAGGATCTCGCCCTTATGCGCCTTGAGCGAGACGTCGACGAGCTCGATCGCGTGGGGATCGCGGGCGTTGCGGCGTCGGGTGAGCCCCTCGACCTCGAGCGCGACCGGCCCGCGCTCCGGGATCGGGCGCTGGCCGTAAAGCGCGCCGACCTCGCGCCCGACCATCATCCGGATGATCGCGTCGACGGTGACGTCGGCGACCCGCCCGGCGCCGACATAGTGGCCGTCGCGCAAAACGGTGAACCGGTCGCAGAGGCGAAACACCTCCTCGAGCCGATGGGTGACGAAGATGATCGACAGGCCTTCGGCCTTGAGGGTGGTCACGATGCGGGCGAGGTTGGCGACTTCGGCTTCGCTGAGCGCCGAGGTCGGCTCGTCCATGACGATAAGCCGCGAGCGCATCGAGAGCGCGCGGGCGATCTCAACCAATTGCTGCTCGGCGACCGAGAGATCGCGCACTGGCGTCATCGGGTCGCGCTTGAGCCCGATCTTGTCGGTGATCGCGCGGGTCATCTCGGCGAGGCGCCGCCAGCTGATGAACAGCCTCGAGCCCGGTTCGCGGCCGATGAACACGTTCTCGGCGATCGTCATGTCCGGGGCGAGGGTGAATTCCTGATAGATGGTGACGATGCCGGCGCGCTGGGCGTCGTGGGGCGAGGCAAAAGCGACCTGTTCGCCGTAGAGCTCGATTTCGCCCGTATCGGCGCTGTGGGCGCCGGATAGAACCTTGAGCAGCGTCGACTTGCCGGCGCCGTTCTCGCCCAAAAGCGCATGGATTTCGGCCGGGCCGACTTCGAGATGGACGTCCTCGAGCGCAAGCACGCCTGGAAAGCGCTTGCTGATCCCGGTCATCTTGAGGATCGGACGGTTGAGCGTGGCGGGAGCGGATGAAAGCGCCGCAGGCGCGTTAGCCATTCAGGAGCGCTCGCTTATCCGGGTGGGCAGTTGAGGAAAAGGGCGCGCCGCGCATGGCGCGCCCTTGAGGCCTCGCCTTCGGCTACTTCACTTCGTTGAGGCGCTCGGCGTCCTTCAGATTGTCTTTGGTGATCGCGACAGGAGTCAGCAATGTGATCTGCTGCTCCGGCTTTTTGCCGCTCTTGAGGTACTCGGCCATGATATCGACGGCGGTCGCGCTCTGCTTCGCGGGGAATTGCTCGATTGTTGCGGTCAGTTCGCCGTCGCGCACCTTCCCAAGCGCCTCAGGCAGCGCGTCGAAGCCGATGACGACGACGCCTTTGAGGTTACGCGCCTTGAGCGCTTCGATCGCGCCGAGCGCCATGTCGTCGTTTGCGGCGTTGATGACCTGGGGCGGAGCGCTCATCCCGGCGAGCAGGGATTCAGTGACTTTGAGGCCGTCGTCGCGGTGGAAGTTGGCGGTCTGCTCCGCCACGATCTTGTAGTTGGGGCCGGCCTTGTCGAGCACGTTGTGCAGTCCCTTGTTGCGGTCGATCGCCGGGCTCGCGCCGGGTGAGCCCTGGAGATTGATGATCGTCGCTCCGTTCGGGAACATCCTAACGATGAGGTTGCCCTGAGCCTCGCCGCCCTTGACATTGTCGGCGCCAACATGGCCGACGATACTGGTGACGGAAGGCACCCGCCGGTCGATGGTAACCACTGGCACCTTGGCGTCGATTGCTTCCTGTAGAGCTGGCGCGAGAGCGTCCTGATCCTTCGGGCTGATCACGATCCCCTTGACGCCTTTAGCCAGCGCCGCCTCAATGTCAGCGGTCTGCTTGGGCGACTGATCCTGGCCGTCGCTTTCGATGTAGCTAAGCCCGTCTTTATCCGCCTCGGCCTTCAGTCCGTCGTTCATCATGTGGACGAAGAACGGAAAGTTCATCCCCGGAACGGAGAGCAGGATCAGCGGTTTGTCTGCAGCGAAAGCGGGCGCGGCGAGCGCGATCGCCATGAAGCTCGCGATCGCAATTCGGCGGGTGATGCGCATGGATTATCCTCCCTTGCGCCGGACTGACATGTTAGCCGGCGGAGGCCAAACCATGTCCGAAATCCGGCTTGTCGACAAGGGCGCATTCGTAGCGCCGCTCGACAAAGTCCGGCCGAAAGCAGACATTGACGCGCCGTCGGACCCGAGGCGGGCGCAGCGCATGAGGAGGAGACCCCATGACGATCGATCGCGCTGAACTCAGCGCGTGGCTCGAAGCCAATTGCCCGCCCGAGATGCGTGAGCCCGTGGGCGAGGACGACATCTGCTGGGGCGGCCGGCGCTGGGCCTTTCAGTCGGAAGCGCAAAAGCTCTGGCTCGAGCGCTGCGCCCAGCGCGGCCTGACTGTCCCGACGTGGCCGAAGGAATACGGCGGCGCGGGCTACTCGCGCGAGGATGCGGCGATCCTTAGAGAGGAAATGAAGCGCCTTCACGCCCGCCCGCCGCTCGTTAGCTTCGGCATCTGGATGCTCGGCCCGGCCCTGTTGAAATTCGGCTCGCCTGAGCAGAAGGCGACCCATCTGCCGCCCATCGCGCGCGGCGAAATCCGCTGGTGCCAGGGCTATTCCGAACCGGGCGCCGGCTCGGACCTCGCTTCGCTGCGAACCAAAGCGGAGGATCGCGGCGATCACTTTCTCGTCAACGGGCAGAAGATCTGGACGTCCTACGCCGACAAGGCGGACTGGATCTTTTGCCTGGTGCGGACCGATCCGCAGGCCGTCAAGCAGAAGGGCATTTCGTTCCTGCTCATCGACATGGCGACTCCCGGTGTCTCGACCAGGCCGATCGTGCTGATCTCGGGCAAGTCGCCGTTCTGCGAGACGTTCTTCGACAATGTCGCGGTTCCGAAGGAAAACCTGGTCGGGACGCTCCACCGCGGCTGGGACGTCGCAAAATATCTGCTGACCCACGAGCGCGAGATGATCGCGGGCGGCGGCAACCTCTTCGACATCCATGCGCTCGACCGGGCGGCGGCGGCGAAGGCCGAACGTGGTAAGCTCAACGATCCGATTCTGCGCGCCGAGATCGCTCGCGCGGCGATCGACACCTATGCGTCCGAGGCGACGCGGCAGCGATACCTCGCCGAGGCTGCGAACGGGGCGGAGATCGGCGCCCGCTCGGCGCTGCTCAAATATGACGGCACCGAGCTCAACAAACGCCGGCACGAGCTCTTGATGGCGCTCGCCGGCGCAGAGGGGCTCTATTTCGACGGCAATCTCGGGCCGGCGCAGGACGTCGCGCGCGGCTGGCTGCGCTCCAAGGGCAATTCGATCGAGGGCGGGACGTCAGAAATCATGCTCGACATCGTCGCGAAGCGGCTGCTCGAACTGCCCGCGGATTGAGCGGCCATGCTGCTGCTCAGCGAAGACCAGAAACTCCTGATGGCGAGCGCGCGCGGCGCGGTGGCCGAGAAGGCGCCGATCGCCGAGTTTCGCAAGCTGCGCGCCGACCCGAACGGCCCGGGCTTCTCGCCCGCCTTCTGGCGCGCGTGCGCGGAACTCGGCTGGACCGGCGTCCTCGTGCCGGAAGCATTCGGAGGCCTCGATTTCGGCGTCGTCGGCGCCGGACTGATCGCACGCGAGATGGCGCGCGACCTTGCGCCTTCGCCCTTCCTGTCGACGTCGGTTCTGTCGGCGAGCGCGCTCACCCGCGCGGGTTCACCGCAGCAGAAGGCGGAGTGGCTGCCACGGATCGCGCGCGGCGAGGCGATCGTCTCGTTCGCGCTCGACGAAGGCGCGCGGCCCGGCGCGATCGCGACCAAGGCGACTCGCACGGGCCGGGGCTGGCGGCTCGACGGCGCCAAGCACTTGGTGCTCGACGGCCATGCCGCGGACGCGATACTGATCGCAGCCGAGGCCGACGGCGAGAGGGCGCTCTTCCTCGCCAAGGCCGACGCGTCGGGCCTCTCCCGCGGCGCGCGCACGCTCGTCGACGCCCGGCGCGTCGCAAGTCTCACGCTCGACGGCGTTTCGGTCGATGCTGGCGCGCGCCTCGAGGGCGGCGCGGCGACGATCGAGGAGGTGGTCGACATCGGCCGCGCCGTCGTCTCCGCCGCGCTCTGTGGCGTCGCCGAGGAGGCGTTCGCGCGCACGGCGCGCTATCTCAAGGAGCGGCGCCAGTTCGATCGCCGGATCGGCAGCTTCCAGGCGCTTCAGCATCGCGCCGCGCGTATGCATATCGAGATCGAGAACGCCTGGTCGGCGACCCTCAAGGCGATGCAGTCGATCGAGGCGGGCGCCAATTCCGCCGCGCTCGACGTCGCGATCGCCAAGGCCAAGGCGAGCGAGACCGCCTGCGCGGCGACTGCGGAATGCCTGCAGATGCACGGCGGCATCGGCATGACCGACGAGTTCGACATCGGCCTTTATCTGAAGCGCGCGCGGGTCGATTCGGTTCTGTTCGGCGACGCCGCGTTTCACGCCAACCGCGTCGCGACGATGCTGGGCTATTGAGGCAAGCGGCCCGGGACAGAGCAGCTCAGGCCGCCTCGATGGCCATCGCGGTTGCTTCGCCGCCGCCGATGCAGAGCGACGCGACTCCGCGCTTGAGGCCGTGCGCGCGCAGTGCGGCGATCAGCGTCACCAGGATGCGCGCGCCCGAGGCGCCGATCGGATGGCCGAGCGCGCAGGCGCCGCCGTTGACGTTAACCTTGTCGTGCGGCAGGCCGAGGTCGCGCATCGCCGCCATCGCGACGACGGCGAAGGCTTCATTGATCTCGTAGAGATCGACCGAATCCTGGGTCCAGCCGGTCTTGTCGAACAGTTTCTTGAGGGCGCCGATCGGCGCGGTCGGAAATTTGCTCGGCTCAGCGGCGTATGTCGTATGCGCAACGACGCGGGCGAGAGCCTTGGCGCCGCGCTTCTCGGCCTCGCTTGCGCGCATCAGGACAAGCGCGGCGGCGCCGTCGGAGATCGAGCTCGAATTGGCCGCCGTCACCGTGCCGCCTTCACGGAAGGCGGGCTTCAGGGTCGGAATTTTTTCGGGGCGCGCCTTGGGCGGCTGCTCGTCGGTCGCAACCTGCGTCTCCGACTTGCTCGCCTTCACGGTGACGGGCGCGATCTCCCAGAAGAAGTCGCCGTGCTTGATCGCGCGGTTGGCTCGCTCGAGCGAGGCGAGCGCATAGGCGTCCTGCGCATCGCGGGTGAACTGATAGCTTTCCGCGCAATCCTCGGCGAACGTCCCCATCAGGCGGCCTTTGTCGTAGGCGTCCTCGAGGCCGTCGAGGAACATGTGGTCGATGGTCCGGCCGTGCCCCATGCGGTAACCGGTGCGCGCGCGGTCAAGCAGGTAGGGCGCGTTGCTCATGCTCTCCATTCCGCCGGCGACGACGACGTCCGCCGAACCGGCGCGCAAAAGATCATTGGCGACCATCGCCGCCTTCATGCCCGAGCCGCACATCTTGTTGATCGTCGTTGAGCCCGCCGCGAGCGGCAATCCGGCTCCGATCGCCGCCTGGCGCGCCGGCGCCTGGCCTTGGCCCGCGGGCAATACGCAGCCCATCAGAATTTCGTCGACGCTTGTCGCCGCGATCCCTGCCCGCTCGACCGCGGCGGAGATCGCTCGCGCGCCGAGCGACGGGGCGCTCACGTCCTTGAAGTCGCCGAGAAAGCCGCCCATCGGCGTACGCGCTGCGCCGACGATGACGATGGCGTCCGACGCGGTCATGGCCATTGATCCTTCCTGGTCTGCCGCGGCACTATCGCGCGTGTGCGCGGGCGATGTAAACTCGCTTCGCCATGAGCCTTTCGAGCGAAGAAGTCGAGCGTTACGCGCGCCAGATCGTCCTGCGGGGCGTGGGCGGACCGGGTCAGAACAAGCTCAAGGCCGCGCGCGCGCTCGTTGTCGGCGCGGGCGGCCTGGGCTCGCCGGCGCTGCAGTATCTGGCCGGCGCCGGGATCGGGACGCTCGGGATCGTCGACGACGACGAGGTCGCGCTTTCCAACCTTCACCGCCAGATCATCCACGGAACGAATGACGTCGGGTGCCCGAAGACGGAGAGCGCGGCGGCGGCGATTCAGCGCATCAATCCGCATGTCGCGGTCGAGGCGATCGCCGTGAGGCTGGACGCCGCCAACGCCCGGCCGATCGTCAAGCGCTTCGATGTCGTGCTCGACGGCTCGGATAATTTCGCCACCCGCTACGCGCTGTCCGACGCCTGCTTCTTCGAGCGCCGCCCGCTCGTCTCGGCCGCGCTCGGCGAGTTCGACGGCACGCTGACGACGCTGAAGCCTTACGAGAATGGCGCGGACGGCAAGCTGAACCCGACCTATCGCTGCCTCTTTCCCGACCCGCCCGAGCCGGGGACCATCCCGACCTGCGCCGAGGCCGGCGTACTGGGGGCGCTCGGCGGCGTGCTCGGCTCGCTGATGGCGCTCGAGGCGATCCGTACGATTGTCGGCGGCTTCGGCGACGGCGACGAGGGCCTGGTCGGGCGGCTCTTGATGATCGATTCCCGCGCCATGCGGTTCGAGACGCTGCGCTACCGGTGGGACCCGGACAACCCGCTGAGCGGGAGCCGTGCCGCGGGTGAGGCTCTCTCCGCCCGCCCGCGATCCGGGGAATTCCGGCTCACCTCTCCGGGGTGACGAAGTCAACGCAGTTGCGGCGGCCGGAATCAAGGCAGCGCTGAAATCTCCGACTGTGGTCGAGAGCCTCGAAAACCCAGTAGCTGAGGATCACGAGCGCCAACGCCGCGACGAGCCCGGCCATGTTAGCGAAGTTCCGGCGATCGCGGTCGTCGCCCTCCCGCTCGTGCGTCAGTGGGCGCACGAGACGAGGCTTGATTTCGCCTGGTCGATCTCGCGACATCGATCCAGCGCCTAAGATAGAATCGCGCCCACAAGGCGCTAACTTATCGCAGCGCTAGCAGATTTACGCGTCCAAAGCGAGCCAAATGCGTCTGTTGACGCATCGGCGCGCGATGAGAATGGCTGCGGCTTCATTACCGCAAGAGGCTTCTCTGATCTGTCATCCAAGAGCCCGCGCGGTCCAGGCCGCGCAGTCCCTTCGCTTGACCGATTTCAGACGTCGTCGAAGCCGCCGCCGCCGCTGTCGTCAAAGGACGAGCCGTCCGAGCCGTCGAAGCTCGAATCGTCCAATTGGTCAAAATTGGCGTCCTGGACGCCCGGCGCGCCGGGGTCAAAGCCCTGGAAGTCGGCGTTGGCGGCGCCGTCGCCTTTCGCGCCGTCGTAATAGTTGTTGATCTCCGTCACTTCCGTTGGATTGCCGGACAGACCGGCGCCGCCCAATCCGGCTGCGCTGGCTCCGCCGCCGCCAAAGAGACCGCCGCCGCCGTGGCCGCCGAACAGGCCGCCGAGCAGATTGCCAAGGACGACGCCGCCAGCCACGCCCGTCGCGGTCGAAGCTGCGTTTTGCAGGAAGCCTCCGCCGCCGCCTTGCGGCTGGGGCTGCGCGCCCCACGGGCCGGGTTGCGGGGGATAGCCTTGCGGGGGCGGCGGGGGATAGCCCTGCGGCTGCGACGGATAACCCTGCGACGGTTGTGGCGCGTAGGGCGACGGCGGCCGCTGATAGGCCTGCTGGTCATAGCCGGGCCGCGGCGGCGCGGATGGACCGCCGCCGAAAATCGTCTTGCCGAGATTGCCGAGAAAACTGCCATGTTCCTGGCTCTGCTCGGCGCCCTGGCGCGCCGCCGCCTCAAGATCAGCGAGCCGGTGAGCCGCGGCCTCGAGGGCCTGTTGCTGAACAAGGACGGTCTGCGCGAGGACATAGGGCGCATGGGGCGCGGCGCGAACCGCGTCGTTGATGAAGGATTCGGCCTCGAGGTCGCGCTGCGCAGGCGCAGCGGCGTTCACGCGCTGGAAAAGGCCGCCGAGCATCTGGCGTTCTTCGGGGGTCATGTCGCTCTCCCTGCAGGCGGAGCGCCCGCGCCCGGCATATAGCGACGCGTGCGGCCAATCCAAGGCTTCGAAAAGGGTTTTTCGCTCCATTGCGGCTCAATCCTCGGCGACCGCGCCGATCGGCGCGCCTTTACTCAGGCCTGCCGATCGTCTAGGCGAAGGCCGCTATAGCCCCGGCTCGGCTCCTTGTCGCTGCGCCGGGGCTTCGCTCGTTTTAAACAAAGGCGGAAGAGCAATCGACGATGGCCAATGTTGTCGTTGTCGGCGCCCAGTGGGGCGACGAAGGAAAAGGCAAGATCGTCGATTGGCTGTCGGTCGGCGCCGACGTTGTTGTGCGGTTTCAGGGCGGCCATAACGCCGGCCACACACTGGTCATCGACGGCAAGACATACAAGCTGGCGCTGCTTCCCTCGGGCATCGTGCGCCCCGGAAAGCTGTCAATCATCGGCAACGGGGTCGTCCTCGATCCCTATCATCTGGTCGAGGAGATCGAGAAATTGCGCGGCCAGGGTGTTGAGGTCACCCCGGCAAACCTCAAGGTCGCCGAGAACGTCCCGCTGATCCTGTCGCTGCATCGCGAACTCGATGCCCACCGCGAGTCGGGCAACGCCGGCGGGGCCAAGATCGGCACCACCAAGCGCGGCATCGGCCCGGCCTATGAGGACAAAGTCGCCAGGCGCGCGGTCCGGCTGATGGACCTCGCCGATCCGGACACGCTCGACGACAAGATCGACCGCCTGCTTGCTCATCACGATCCGCTGTGCCGCGGCCTCGGGCTCCCGCCGCCGAGCCTCGCCGCCATTCGCGCCGAATTGGTCGCGGTCGCGCCCAAGGTTCTACCGTTCATGGCGCCGACATTCGAAATTCTCGACAGCGAGCGGCGCGCTGGCAAACGTATTCTGTTCGAGGGCGCACAAGGCGCCCTTCTGGATGTCGATCACGGCACCTATCCCTATGTGACGTCCTCGAACACGGTCGCGGCCAACGCAGCGACCGGATCGGGGCTGGGGCCGAGGGCGATCGGCTATGTGCTTGGCATCGCCAAGGCCTACACGACGCGCGTCGGCGGCGGCCCGTTCCCGACCGAGCTTGACGATGATGTCGGCCGTCTCATCGGCCAGCGCGGCCGCGAATTCGGCACCAACACCGGCCGGCCGCGCCGTTGCGGCTGGTTCGACGCCGTGCTCGCGCGCCAGGCGGTTCGCACTTGCGGCATCGACGGCCTGGCGCTGACCAAGCTTGACATTCTCGACGGCTTTGAGACCATCAAGGTGGCGACGCGTTACCGCCTGAACGGCGAGGAGATCGAATATATGCCGGCTTCCCAATCCGCGCAGGCGCGGATCGAGCCGGTCTATGAAACGATCGAAGGTTGGAACGGAGCGACAAGCAAAGCTCGGTCGTGGGCCGACCTGCCGGCGCAGGCGATAAAATATGTGCGCCGAATCGAGGAGTTGGTCGGCGCGCCCGTCGCCTTATTATCGACGAGTCCTGAGCGCGACGATACGATTCTTGTGCATGATCCGTTTCAGGACTAAGGGACCGTTCGCGGGTTCCTGCTGAGCGGTTGAGCGGACGCTTTATGGCTGATTATCATTCGCTGCTCACGCGCGCCGTCGCCAATTTGCCGAGCGGCGGTACGCCGGCGACGCGCGAGGCGATCTATGGCCGCGCCCGCATGGCCCTGATCGAGCAACTGAGGAGCCTGCGTCCGCCGTTGCCGGAGAGCGATATCGCGCGCGAGGCGAATGCGCTCGACGCCGCGATCGCCCAGATCGAGGCGAGATACGGGCCGCAACACGCGGCTCCGTCCTCCGCTCCTTCGCCCCCGGCGGCGTCTCCCTCGCCCCCGGGCGGCAAGCCTGGCGCCCCGCCGCCGTCGTCGAAACCCGCCGCGCCGGCCGCGCCGCTTCAACCCGCGGCCTTCCAGCGCCCGGTTACGTCTCCTCCGCAAGGCCCCCCGAAGGCGGGGTCTCCCGCTGCGTCCGCGAGCCCGCCGCGACCGCCGTCCCAAGCGGGGTCGCCAAGCGCGCCGGGGGCGGCGCCAAGCGCGTCCGGTCAACCGACCGTTCCATCGCGAGCGCCGCCTCCGCGGACCCAATCGGCCTCGAACGCGCCGTCCGCGCCAGCCGCGTCTGCGGGAAAATCAGCCGTCGTTGCGCCGCCTGCCGCGGCCTTCCCCCCGTCCGGTCGGCCTCAACCTGCCGTCGCCGGCGCTAGGCCGCCGCCGCCCCTCGGATCGAAGGGCGCCGCTACCACTCCTGCGATGGGAGCGAGAGACGCCAGGGAGGACAATTTCGCGCCGCTCGACCTCGCCAAGGCGGTTCGGTCGACCAGGCCGGACGACGCGCACGGTTCCGGCGCGCCGCCGATCGTCGTGACACGCCCTGACGAACTGGTGCAATCCGCCGCGGCGCCGGAAGTGCCGAGCGAGATCGATCGCCCGGGCGCGGGCGCAAGACAGGATTTCGAAGGCCAGCGCCCGATCGCGCCGGGCATTGACGCAAGCAAGCCGAAGCCGTTGCTATGGATCGCGGCGGCGGTCGCCCTCGGCGTCGTCCTGGCGGTGGCGGGCGCTGCGATCCTGATGCGTCAGAAGCCGCAGGACCTGGCGATCAAGCCGCCCGCCGAAGCGGCGGCGCCCGCCGCGCCCGAGCCCCAGGCGAAGATCGCTGAGCGCGTCGAGGCGACTCCGTCGACCCCTGCTGCGCCTGCTGCTTCAGCGAGCGAGCCGAAAGCGGGCCAATCGGCCGCTCAGGGCGCGGCGCCGGCGAGCCCGGCGGCCGAAACGCAGAACCCGCCCGCCGCCTCTGCAGCGCCCGCGCCGTCGGCGGGCCGTGCGGCGATGCTTGTCGCTTCGGCCGACAATCCTCAGAAGCCGGTGGTCAGCCTGGGCTCGACGGTCTGGTCATTGATACCTGCGGCGCCTGGCCAGCCGGCGACGGTCGCGGTGAAGGCTGAGGCCGACATCCCCGACCTCAAGATGCACGGCACGATGACCTTGAGGAAAAACACCGATCCGACCCTGCAGGCGACGCATACGATCGATCTCAAATTCTCCTTCGCCGAAGGCGCCCCGATCACCGGCTTCAAGGACGTTGGCCTGCCGCAGATGCGCATGGAGGATTCGACTGCGGCCGAAGCGCTGACAAGCGTCAAGGTCAAGATCAGCGACACTTATTTCCTCATCGCGCTGGCCAAGGGCGAATCCGACACGACCCGCAACCTCGACCTGATGCGGACGCGCGCCTGGTTCGACTTCCCGCTGCTGCTCAACGACGACCGTATCGCCAAGATCGTGTTCCAGAAATCCGCCGATGGCCAGGCGATGCTGGAGAAGGCGTTCGAGGCGTGGAAATGAGCGGCGGCGCTATCCGCGCAGGTTGAACACCCGGGTCGACACGAAATAGCCGTCGTGGATGACGCCGAACGCGACTGGCGTTCCGAAGCAATCGGCGTAGGCCGCCCCTTGCATCGGCGCCTCACCGCGCAGAAGCAGTTTCTGGCCGCGCCTCAACGTCGCGGCGCCGGCGCGGTCGATGGTTAAGAGCGGAATTTCGGCGAGACCGGCCTGCACTGGCAGAAGCGCGGTAGCCATCAGGCCCGCGTCGTCCGGTAATCGTTCGAGCCCAACCGCCGCATCGGCGGAAAAGGGGCCGACGCGGGTCCGGCGCAATTCGACCACATGTCCGTAGCAGCCGAGCGCGCGGCCGAGGTCGCGGGCTATCGCGCGCACGTAGGCGCCCTTGCCGCACTCGGCCTCGAGCACCGCGGCTTCCGGCTCGGCCGAAAT
Source organism: uncultured Alphaproteobacteria bacterium (assembly GCA_963783175.1). Taxonomy (GTDB): domain Bacteria; phylum Pseudomonadota; class Alphaproteobacteria; order Rhizobiales; family Beijerinckiaceae; genus Roseiarcus. The sequence continues at coordinate 60,728 of CAWANG010000052.1, read as the reverse complement.
CAGGTCGAGCCGGTAGACGTTGATCGGGCGCGGTTGAATCTGGAAACTTTCGCCTTCGCGCGCGAGGTCGTAGGCGCGCGCTCCGTCGATTCGGATGGCCGAAAAGGTCGGCGGCGTCTGCATTATCGCGCCGACGAAACGGGGCAGCAGGGCCTCGATATCCGCTGGAGCCGGGCGCCGATCGGAGCGCGCGACGATCTCCCCTTCGGCGTCGTCGGTCGCGCTTTCCTCGCCCCAACGGACACGGAAGCGGTAAGCCTTGGCGCCGTCCTGGACGATCGGGACGGTTTTGGTCGCCTCGCCGAAGGCCACCGGCAGCACGCCCGATGCGAGTGGATCGAGCGTGCCGGCGTGGCCCGCCTTCTTGGCGTTGAACAGGAACTTGAGCCGTCCGACGGCTTGAGTTGAGGAGACGCCGGTCGGCTTGTCGAGATTGATCCAACCGTCGATCTCGACCCGGGACGAGCGCTTCTGCCGCGGCTTTTCCCGCTCGCGCTGCTCGGAACGGAAAAGTCCGCCGTCGCGGGCGTCGTCGGTCATCCCTGGTCCTCGTCGCCGCGACTCTCGAGATCCCGCGCCACCGCCGGCGATCTCAGGAGCGCGTCCATGCGCGCCTGCGCCTCGAAGCTCGTATCGAGGGCGAAGCGCAATTCGGGAGCGAACTTGAGGTTGACGCGACGCGCGACGAGAGCGCGCAGCTCCTTCCGGTGGCGATCGAGCGCCTCGACGATCGCCCCCGCGCCTCGGCCGCCGAGCGGCATCACCAGAACCGTCGCCAGCTTGAGGTCCGGCGACATGCGCACGGCAGGCACGGTCAGCGGATGGCGATCGAGCGCGTCGTCGCGCACTTCGCCGCGGGCCAGAATCTCGGCCACCGCATGGCGGATCAGCTCGCCGACTCGTTCGAGCCTGTGGCTGGCGCTATGGGACTTGGAGAAGGAGCGGGGCATTGCGCTTTCCTTTAGGACGAGGCGCGGTGAGAGGTGCGTGCGGCATGCGCGGCAAACTCGGGCCCGGGCGCGGCCGGCCACGCCCTTTTCGTCACCTCTGACGCCTGGTTAGATCGACTCGAGCTCGGCCGAAAAACCAAGCAGCGCCTACAGAGTCAGCACCTCCTCAAGGACCGGCGACGCGGGAGACGAGAGTTCGCATGTCTTCCCGTTCCGTCGACGGTCCGTCACAGGGTGCGGCGGATCTCCTCGACGTTGTAGCACTCGATGACGTCGCCGACCCGCATGTCCTGATAGTTCTCGAACGCCATGCCGCAGTCCTGGCCTGCTTGCACCTGGGCGACTTCGTCCTTGAAGCGCTTGAGCGTCGAGAGCCTGCCCTCGTGCACGACGACGCTGTCGCGGATGAGGCGTACATGCGCGCCGCGCTGCACGACACCGTCCGTCACCCGGCAGCCGGCGACGGTCCCGACCTTGGAAATGTGGAACAGCTCGAGAATCTGCGCGTTGCCCAGCATCGTCTCGCGCAGCGTCGGCGCGAGCAGCCCGGAGAGGGCGGCTTTCACATCGTCGACCAGATTGTAGATGATGTTGTAGTAGCGAATCTCGACGCCGGCCTGCTCGGCGAGATCGCGCGCCTCCTTATGGGCGCGAACGTTGAAGCCGAGAATGACCGCCTTCGAGGCCTCGGCCAGCGTCACGTCGGATTCGGTCACGCCGCCGACGCCGCTGTGTATCACGCGCGCCACCACTTCGTCGTTCCCAAGCTTCTCTACCGCGGCGATGATCGCCTCGACCGATCCCTGCACGTCGCCCTTGACGACGATCGGGAGCTCCTTGTGTCCCGCCGCCTTCAGGTTGCTCATCATGTCGGAGAGCGAGGTTCTGACCGACGGCCCGCGCGCGGCGAGCTTCTCCCGCTTCTGGCGGTCGCGATATTCTGTGATTTCACGCGCGCGCGCTTCGGTCTCGACGACGGCGACCCGGTCGCCCGCTTCCGGCGCGCCGGAGAACCCAAGCACTTCGACCGGCGTCGAGGGCGTTGCCTGGTCGACGGTCTCGCCCTTGTCGTCGATCAGCGCCCTGACGCGGCCCCAATGCGAGCCGGCGACGACCAGCGCGCCCACTTTAAGCGTGCCACGTTGCACGAGCACCGTCGCCACCGGCCCGCGCCCACGGTCGAGCCTTGCCTCGATGACCGTGCCCTCTGCGCTGCGGTCGGGATCGGCGACGAGATCAAGCAGCTCGGCCTGCAGCGCGATCGCCTCGAGCAGCTTGTCGAGATTGACATTCTTGGTCGCCGAAACCTCGACCGCGAGCGTATCGCCGCCGAACGCCTCGACCTGCACGTCATGCTGCAGCAGCTCCTGCATCACCCGCTGGGGATTGGCTTCGGGCCTGTCGATCTTGTTGATCGCGACGATGATCGGGGCCTTGGCCGCTTTGGCGTGGCGAATTGCTTCGATCGTCTGCGGCATGACGCCGTCGTCGGCCGCCACGACCAGCACGACGATGTCAGTAACCTTCGCGCCGCGCGCGCGCATGGCGGTAAAGGCCGCGTGGCCCGGCGTGTCGATGAAGGTGATCATCTGGCCGCCGGGCGCAACGACCTGGTAGGCGCCGATGTGCTGAGTGATCCCGCCGGCTTCGCCCGCCACCACGTTTGCGTGGCGGATCGCATCGAGGAGCGAGGTCTTGCCGTGGTCGACATGGCCCATGATCGTGACGATAGGCGGGCGCGGCACGGGCGCGCCTTCCTCGTCGGGCCGATCAAATAGGCCTTCCTCGACGTCGGATTCGGCGACCCGCTTGACCGAATGCCCCATTTCCTCGGCGACAAGCTGCGCGGTGTCGGCGTCGAGCACATCGGTCAACGTCACCATGCGGCCCTGGCGCATCAAAAGCTTGATCACGTCGACCGCGCGCTCGGACATGCGGCTCGCGAGCTCCTGGATCGTGATCGCCTCAGGCAGTACGATCTCGCGCGCGATTTTCTCTTTCTGTTCCTGCGCGCCATGGCTCTTCAGCCGCTGGGTGCGCCGGCGGAACGCGGCGACCGAGCGCGTGCGCTCCTCTTCGCCCGAAGTCGCGCTGGCGACCGTGAGGCGGCCGCGATTGCGCTGCTCGCCGCCGCGCGGCGGGCGCGGAGTGGGGACGATGATCTTCTGTCCAGGCAAGACCAACGCCGGACGCCGGGCCAATCGTCGCGCTTCCTCCTCCTCGCCGCCGGCGCGTGCCAACGCTCCGGGCAACGCGGCGGCGACGGGCGCTCCCTGCGCGGCGCGCGGAATCGAGGGGGACGGCGCCGGCTCGCCGCCCGACAGGCGCCTCCGCGCCTCGTCCTCCGACTGGCGCTTGAAATTGGCCTCCTGGGCGCGGCGGAGCTCCTCGTCGCGCTTGCGCGCTTCGGCGGCCTCGCGTTCGAGGCGGTCGCGCGCCTCGCGGTCGCGCCGAGCCCCGGCGTCCGCCTCCTGCCGGCGGCGGTCCTCCTCTTCCTGCGCCCGCGCGTCGATCAGCGCCCGGGCCCGCGCCTCGCGCTGCTCGGCCGTCAAAGTGGGCAGGACGACCCCGGTCTTGGGCGGCGGAGGCGCGGCGGGTTTCGTCGGCGCGACCGGGGCGGCCCTGACGCCGGCGAGAATCGGGTTGGCCGGCGCCGCGGCGCCTTGGGCTGGAGCGGCGGCCGGCGGCGCGGCCGGCGACGGGCGCGCCGGGGCGCCAACGACCTCGCCCGGCGCCAAAATCCGCCGCTTCACCTTCTCGACGACGACCGTCTTGCTGCGTCCATGCGAAAAGCTCTGCCGCACCGAGCCCTGCTCAACCGGGCGCTTCAGGTGGAGCGTAGCCTTCGGCGGTGAGGCGCCCACAGACTTGTCGCTATTGCTCGTTTCACTCATGCCTATTCCTAACCGATTGGCTTCTCAGCCAATTTTATGGGCCGCTGCGTCCCGGTTGTCGCGTCCGCTCCGTTCGAGCGATAGCGGCGCAAACGATCCGCCCTTGCGAGAAAGGCCGAACTCGCCGCGCCCCGTTTGAGCGCAGCATGTATCACATTTGCCCTCCCCAATGCCAAATCCAATTGCCGCGACGTGAACATATCGATGCGCGCGACGGCTTCAGCCTCCGGTCCGAGTTTGGCGGCCAGGACCTGGACTCGCTTGGCTGCTCCGTCGGGCGCGCCGTCGCTCGCCTGAATTAGCGCCGCGATGCCGCCGGACTCGATCGCCGTATCGACTTTGAACGCGCCGGCGACGACGAGGCCAGCCTTGTTGGCGATCGACAGCGATTGGAGCGCGTCGCGCTCGAGGAGCGTATCGACCGCCTGGGCGAGCGAACCGGGAGCGTCCGCCTTGGCGCGGAACGCACGCGAGAACGCCTGCTTGGAGGCCGCCCGGCTCACCGCCTCGAAGCTCAGCCGCGTCCACATTCCCCGGCCGGGCAGCTTGCGGCGGATATCGGGGATAACCGACCCGTCGGGAGCAAGGGCGAAGCGCAGCATCGCCTCGGGGACGTCTTTGGTCCCCGTTACAATGCAGGTCCGCTCCGACCCCGCTTCGTCGCTCAAGCTCCCGGTCCGCAATCGAACAATCCCCGCGCTGCTCAGGCACCCTCGCCTTCCTCTGTTTTCGGGGCGTCCTGAGGCGCGGGCGCCTCGATCCAGCCCGCGCGCACGCGCGCGTCCAGGATCATGGCGTCGGCCTGCGCCCGCGAAACGTCGAAGCCGCTAAGAAAGCCGGGTTTCGCCGTCTCGCCGCCTTCGCCCCGTTCGGTCCAGCCGACGAGGTCGTCGCTGGCGCAATCGGCGAGATCCTCGAGCGTCTTGACCCCGTTCTCGCCGAGCTGGACCAGCATCGGCGTGGTGACGCCAGCGATCTCCTTGAGATCGTCCGACACGCCGAGCGCCTTGCGCCGATCGTCCAACTCGGCTTCGATCCTGGACAGGTGCCCCTGCGCGCGCGCCTGGATTTCGGCGGCGGTGTCGGCGTCGAAGCCTTCGATCGATGCGAGCTCGCGCGGCTCGACATAGGCGATTTCCTCGACCGTGCGGAAGCCTTCCGAGGCGAGGAGCTGGGCGACCGTCTCGTCGACGTCGAGCGCATCCATGAAGTTCCGGGTGCGCTCCGCGAATTCCTTCTGCCGGCGCTCCGATTCCTCGGCTTCGGTCAGGATGTCGATGTCCCAGCCGGTGAGCTGCGAGGCGAGGCGGACGTTCTGTCCGCGCCGGCCGATCGCCAGCGAAAGCTGATCGTCGGGAACGACGACCTCGATGCGGGTCGAATCCTCGTCGAGCACGACCTTCATCACCTCGGCCGGCTGGAGCGCATTGACGATGAAGGTCGCGGCGTCCGACGACCAGGGAATGATGTCGATTTTCTCGCCCTGCATTTCATTGACGACCGCCTGCACGCGCGAACCGCGCATGCCGACGCAGGCGCCGACAGGGTCGATCGACGAATCATTCGACACGACGGCGATCTTGGCGCGCGAGCCGGGATCGCGGGCGACCGACTTCACCTCGACGATGCCGTCGTAGATTTCCGGCACTTCCTGGGCGAACAGCTTGGAGGTGAATTGCGGGTGGGTGCGGGAAAGAAAGATCTGGGGGCCGCGGGCCTCGCGCCGGACGTCGTAGACATAGGCTCGGATCCGGTCGCCGGGCCGGAACATCTCGCGGGGGATCATTTCGTCGCGCCGCACGACCGCCTCACCCGCACCGGAGCCGCCGAGGTCGACCACGACGTTGCCGTATTCGACCCGCTTGACCTGGCCGTTGATGATCTCGCCGATTCGGTCCTTGTAAACGTCATATTGCTTGTCGCGTTCGGCTTCGCGGATCTTCTGCACCAGCACCTGCTTGGACGCCTGGGCGGGGATGCGCCCATAGTCGAACGGCGGCAGCGACTCAGCGATCCAGTCGCCGATCTGGGCCGAGGGGTTCTTCTTTTGCGCTTCCGCCAGAGTCATCTGGGTCGCATCGTTCTCGACCTCGTCGACGACGAGAAGCAGCCGCGAGAACCGAATTTCGCCGGTTTTCGGATTGATCTCGGCGCGGACCTCAGTTTCCTGCCCATAGCGCGAACGCGCGGCCTTCTGCATCGCGTCCTCCATCGACGCGAGCACGATCGACCGATCGATCGATTTTTCCCGCGCGACCGCGTCGACGATTTGCAACAGTTCGAGTTGGTTGGCGCTAACGGCCATTGTCATCTCCTTCATCAGGCCCGAACGGCTTTGACTCCGCGCCGCGGGCCGCGGCTTTGCGTTCGTTCGAATTCGTTCGGGACGCGACGCCCAGATTTCTCTTCCGGCCGGCTCCCGCGCTGCGGCTCCCCAATCGCTTCGCGTCCTTGAGGGCCGCTTTCTCGCGCCTGAGCGCGGCGCGGACCAGATCCTCGGTCAGCACGAGCCTCGCCTCGGCTATGGCGCGGATCGGCAGATCGACCTCGATCGCGCTGCTGTCCTCGGCGACCAGTCTCATCCGCGCCGTTGGCCCGTCGGGACCGGGCGCGACGGACATGAGGCCTCCGCGAAAACGCTTGCGGCCATTGATCGCGACCGCCATCTCGACACGCGCCTCGTGGCCGACGGCGCGGGCGAAATCCGATTCGCGGACGAGGGGGCGATCGATGCCGGGGGAGGAAATCTCCAGCCGGTACGCCTGCTTCATCGGCTCCTCGACGTCGAACGCTGGCGACAGCGCCTGGCTCAGGCGCTCGCAGTCGGCAATCGACATCGTCCCGTCCGGCCGCTCCGCCATGATCTGAACCGTCGCGCCCGCGGCGGATGAAATCTTGACCCGGACCAGCCGGTAGCCCAGATCGCGCGCTACCTGCGCCGCGATGCGGCCGACGCGCTGGCTTGCGCCTGAAATCCTCGATCAGGCGCGCTTCGTCGAGCCCCTCGTCGGGCTCGGCGATGGTTCGATGCGGCGCTTCGACCATGCGACCTTGGCGGCAATAAAAAAGAGCGGGTCCCGGCCGGGGGCCCACTCTCAAAAAGTCCCTTCATCGATCAAGACGGAGGGCTATGAGGCTGCTTACCGGCGCTATATAGACGCTCGCGAGCGCCGGCGCAAGATGGCAGCGGCCCTCAAAGCGAGGGGTCGGGGGGCCGCCTCTAGGCCGTCGGCAGTTTGTAGCCCTTAAACGACTCGCGCAGCTTGAGCTTGTTGATCTTGCCGGTCGCGGTATGGGGGATTTCCTTCACCACCTGCATATCGTCGGGCATCCACCATTTGGCGATCCGGGGCTTCAGATAGTCGAGGACTTCTTCGGCCTTGGGCGCGTGCCCTTCCTTCGGTACGACCACGAGCAGCGGGCGCTCGTCCCATTTCGGGTGGGCGACGCCGATCACCGCCGCCTCGGCGACATCCGGGTGGCCGACGGCCAGATTCTCGATGTCGATGGTCGATATCCACTCGCCGCCCGACTTGATCACGTCCTTGGCGCGGTCGGTGATCTGCATGAAGCCGTCGGGGTCGATGGTGGCGACGTCACCGGTGTCAAAGAACCCATGTTCGTCGAGGATCTCGCCGCCCTCGTCCCTGAAATAGCTCTTGACCACGGCGAAACCCTTGACCTTGAGACTGCCGAACCGCTTGCCGTCCCAGGGCAGCTCCTTGTTCTCGTCGTCGACGATCCTCATTTCGACGCCGAACGGCGCCCAGCCTTGCTTGCCCTGAAGGGCGAGCTTCTGCTCATGCGGAAGCCCCAACATGCTCGGCTTGACCGCGCCGCACGAGCCGACCGGGCTCATTTCCGTCATCCCCCAGGCATGGCGGACGGTGACGCCGTAATCGTCCTCGAACGCCCGGATTACCTCCGGTGGGCAGGCCGAGCCGCCAATGCCGACGAACTTGAGCGTCGTCAGCCGCTTGTTCTCCTTGCGTAGGTATTGCAAGAGGCCGAGCCAGACCGTCGGCACGGCGGCGGTCATTGTCACCTTCTCGCTCTCGAGCAGGTCATAGACCGAAGCGCCGTCGAGCCGTGGCCCCGGCATGACGATGCGCGTGCCGCGCATCGGACAGGAGAGCGCGAGACCCCATGAATTGGCGTGAAACATCGGCACGACCGGCAGCACCGTGTCGTAAGCGGTCACCATCAGGCTTTCGAACGCGCTCGCCATCATCGAGTGCAGGATGTTCGAGCGATGGGAATAGAGCACGCCCTTGGGATTGCCGGTCGTGCCCGACGTGTAGCAGAGGCCGGCCGCGGTGCGCTCGTCGAATTCCCGCCAGGCGAAGTCGCTGTCGACCTCGCCGATCCAGTCTTCGTAGGCGACGGCGTTCTTGAGCTTGGTCGCCGGCATATGCGCATGGTCGGTGAGAACGACGAAGCGCTCAACCGTCGGCAGGCGGTCGGCCATCGCCTCCATGAGTGGAACGAAGGTGAGATCGGTCAGCACCATCCGGTCTTCGGCGTGATTGATGATCCAGGCGATCTGATCGGGGAAAAGGCGCGGATTGACGGTATGGTAGATCCCGCCCGCGCCGGTGATGCCATACCAGCTCTCAAGATGCCGATAACCGTTCCAGGCGAGCGTCGCGACCCGGTCGCCGAGCTTGATTCCGTCGCGATGCAGACGTTTGGCGACCTTGAGCGCCCTGTGCCGAATCTCGCGGTAATTCGTGTAATGCATCGGCCCTTCGACCGTCCGCGACACGATTTCCTGCTCCGGAAACTGGATGGCGGCGAAGTCGATGACCTTGTGCATGAGCAGGGGCCATTCCTGCATCCGTCCCAACATGCGTTTCCTCCCGACTCGCTTATCGGCGCTTGATTGCGGCGCAAGGAGTGTTCATGGAGATACACCTTGGCGCCGCGTGCGGCGCTTTGCAATCGCCGCAAGTGGAACTCCCCGAGTTCCCGGGGGGCCCGCGCCCTCATCCCATCCACCTTAAGGATAAGGAGCCCGATGATTGACCGTCAGAACTCCGACCGCTCCGTCCGGGTCTGGTTCCGTCTGATCCGCCTCGAGGCGCGGATGCAGGCGGCGGTCGGCGAACGGCTGCGCGAGATCGGCGTTTCGATCCCGCAATGCGACGTCTTGACCACGCTGACCGAGCAGGAGGGCGTCAGCCAGCAGGAATTGGCCACGCGGCTCTATGTCACCAAGGGCAACATCTCGGGCCTGATCGACCGGCTGGCCGAGGCGGGCCTGGTCGAGCGCCGCTCGACCGCCGTCGACCGTCGCCAGCACGCGATCTACCTCACCGAGGCCGGCCGCCGGATGGCGGAAAGGGCGATCGCCGTCCAGCACCGCTGGATCTCCCTGACGCTCGGCCGGATGGCGGACGCCGACCTCGAGGCGCTGGAGACGCAACTTGTCGCGCTCCGCGACATCGTCCGCGAGCGGGAGTCGCCCGCGCCGGCGAAGGCGGCGAAGGGATAGGGCCCGGGCGCGGGTTTCATCCGGTTTCGGGCCATTCCAATAGCTTGCGCGCCTTTTCTTCCCGGCTTCGGCCATGTATTATTTATCAAGCCCGCCCATCAGCATGTATTTCAGCTCCGTGAACTCTTCCGCCCCATGGCGCGACCCCTCGCGGCCGATGCCGGATTCCTTGACGCCGCCGAACGGCGCGAGCTCGCTCGAGATCGCGCCGGTATTGATCCCGACCATGCCGTATTCGAGCGCCTCGGCGACCCGCCACACCCGGCCCAAGTCGCGGGCGTAGAAATAGGACGCGAGCCCGTATTGGGTGTCGTTGGCGAGCCGGATCGCGTCGGCCTCGTCCTTGAAGCGGAAGATCGGCGCGACGGGGCCGAAGGTCTCCTCTTTGGCGATCAGCATGGAAGGGTTAAGGCCCGAAATCACCGTGGGCTCGAAGAAGGTGCGGCCGAGCGAGTGGCGCTTGCCGCCGATAGTGACCTTGGCCCCCCTCTTTAAAGCGTCGGCGACATGCGCCTCGACCTTTTCGACCGCCTCCTCGTTGATGAGCGGCCCCTGGGTCACGCCGGCTTGGGTCCCGTCGCCGACCTTGAGCTTGCCGACGGCGGCGGTAAGCTTGGCGACAAACGCGTCGTAGATCCCCTCCTGCGCGTAGATGCGGTTGGCGCAGACGCAGGTCTGGCCCATGTTTCGGAACTTCGACACGATCGCGCCCTCGACCGCGGCGTCGACGTGGGCGTCGTCGAACACGATGAACGGCGCGTTGCCGCCGAGCTCGAGCCCGACCTTCTTCACCGTTCCCGCCGCCTGGCGCATGAGGAGCTTGCCGACTTCGGTCGAGCCGGTGAAGCCGATGAAGCGCACGGCCGGATTCTCGCACATCGCCTTGCCGATCGCCGGCGCGTCTCCGGTCAGGAGGTTGAGGACGCCGGCGGGCATCCCCGCGCGCAGCGCCAGTTCGCCGAGCGCGAGCGCAGTCAGCGGCGTCTCCGGTGCGGGCTTGGCGACGACAGTACAGCCGACCGCGAGCGCTGGCGCGACCTTGCGGGTGATCATCGCGGCGGGAAAATTCCATGGCGTGATCGCCGCCACGACGCCGATCGGCTGCCTGGTCACGACGATGCGCGAATCGGCGCGGAAGGTCGGGTTGACCTCGCCGTAGATGCGCTTCGCCTCCTCGCCGAAGAATTCGATGTAGGACGCGGCGTAATCGACCTCGCCGCGCGCTTCGGCGAGCGGCTTGCCCTGCTCGCTGGTCATGATGAGCGCGATGTCGTCGCGATTGGCGATGATAAGGTCGAACCAGCGGCGCAGGATTTGCGCCCGCTCTTTCGGCAGCGCTTTTGCCCAGGCGCCGAACGCGCGCGCAGCCCCCTCGATCGCGGCCGTCGCCTCGGTATCGCCGAAGCGCGGGACCTTGGCGATGAGCTTGCCGGTCGCGGGATTGACGATCGGATCGACCCCCTCGCCGACCCATTTGCCGTTAGCAAGGCATTTGTCTTTGAGCAGCGCAGGATCGGCAAGTTTCATGGGGGCGGCCTCCGGGATCGGAGGAATATATAGGCGGGGGCTTTGGCGGTCGCGAGATCGGGTCTACGGCCGCTCGGCCGCCTGGCGAAAAATCGGCGATGCTCCGACGCCGGCCGTGTCGAAATTGGCGTCTCTCGTTCGTCTCTGTTTATTGGCGCTCGGGTGGGCGCGTCTCAAGGCCGTGCGTGGTCTGATCGCCACAATCTCGAGCCCAATCGAATCGGAGGGAGTAAAACGCCATGACAACCGACCTTTGGTACCTCGCGTTGACGGCAATGCTCACGGCGGCGCTGTGGATTCCGTATATCGCCTGCCAGGTGATGACGAACGGCTTGCTGGCTCCCGAAAACTACGTTGACCCAGCGCCTCGTCCGGTCCCGCTATGGGGTCAACGCACGCATCGCGCCTATCTCAACGCCGTCGAATGCTTCGCTCCCTTCGCCGCCCTGGTGATTGTCGCTCAACTCGCCGGCAGGGCGAACGGCATGACGGCTTTCTGGGCGGCGAGCTTCTTCTGGCTCAGGCTGGCGCATGCCGCCGTTTATTGGGCGGCCATCCCCTTCCTGAGAACGTTGCTGTTTACCCTGGCCTTCGTTTGCGTCGTCGGACTCTTTTGGGAATTGATCAAGTAACCCGGAGGAAAAGCGTATAGCCTCCCTCACCTTTCCCGCATCGCCTTCGAGGCCACTTCGACCAGGGGGGCGAACAGGTATTCGAGCATCCGGCGGGCGCCGGTCTTGAGTTCGACCGTGACCGCCATTCCGGAGGTGAGCGGCTCCGCGACGCCGTCGACCGCAATTGTCGCGACGTCCGGCTTGAGCACGACCGGGAACACCAGGTTCTGGGTGCGCTCGCCGCCGGCAAAACCCGCAGCCGCGGAGACACGGGCCGGATCGCCCTCGATCGCCGCGGCGTCGGGCTCGGGGATCGCGTCCTTCGCGATGCGGACGACATGGGCATGAATCGCGCCATAGCGGGTAAAGGGAAAGGATTCGACCTTGACCACCGCCTCCTGGCCGACGCTGACGAAGCCGATGTCGCGATTGCGCACGTAGGCCTCGATCTCAAGCCCGGAAGCCTCCGGCACGATGCGCATGATCTCCTGGCCGCTGGCGACCACTTGGCCGACATTGGTGATGATCGACGATTGCACGCGGCCCGCGATCGGCGCCCGAAGCGTAAGGTGATCGAGCTCGGCCTCAGCCTTGGCGAGGCGCTGCTCGACCTCGTCGACCCGCCGCTCGGCGTCGTCGAGCCTGTCGGCGTCGTCGGAGACGAAGGCCTGCACGGCCTTGTCCGCGTCGCGGGAGACGACCTCGAGCCCGGCGGAGAGCGAGGCGAGTTCTTGCTCCTGCTTCGCCTGCTGGGTGATCTGATATTGCAAGGTTTCGGTCGCGTCGATGACCGCGGCCTTGGCGCCGGCCTTGGCTTCGACCAGCTTCGTGCGCATGTCGACGCGCTCCTGCAGGGTTGCGACGAGATTCTTCTGGGTCGCGATGGCGTCGGCGAGCTTGTCTCGCTCGGCGGTCTTTTGCGCCCGCTCGGCGGCGAGCGAGGCGAGGGTCGCGGCCAGTTGCCCGAGATCGGCGGCGAGAACCCGGTCCTCGCGCTCGCGTAAACCCGGCGCGACGTCATCCGGCCAGTCGATTCTCGGGGTCGGATCGAATTGATGCGCCCGCGCCGCGCTCAGCGCGGTCTTGCGGCGCAGGATTTCCGCCCGGGCGGAGGAAAGTTCGGCGCGCGGGCCCTCGACGTCGGCCTCTGCCGCCGAGCGGTCGAGCTCGACCAGAATGTCGCCCGCCTTCACCAGCGAGCCATTGGCGGCGCGAACGTCTTCGACCCTGCCAGTTTCCAAGGGCTCGACGACCTTGACCCGCCCGGTCGGCTGGAACTTGCCCTGCGCGGCGGCGACGATGTCGACGCGGCCGAGATAGGCCCACCCGAGGGCCGCCACGACAAGAGCGCAGATGATCCACAGGAAGGCGACATGAACGGGCGACGGCGGCGTTTCGAGGATTTCGAGCGCCGGCGCCAGGAACTCCCGGTCGCTGAGGTTCGCCCCCGGCGTCATGAACCGCGCGAGCGCGCGTGAGGCCGCTTTCTTGGCGGCCGGCGCCGGGTCGGCGGCCGCGACGGCGCGGATCGCGGTCATGCGGCGATCTCCGCCGGCTGGCTCTGGAGCCCCCAGAGATAGGCGTAGAGGCCCCCGGCCCGGCGAACGAGTTCGTCGTGCGTCCCAACCTCGACGATGCGGCCATCCGCCATGCAGACGATGCGGTCACAGCCGCGCACGGCGGCCAGGCGGTGGGCGACGATAATGACGGTGCGGCCCTTGGCGATGCGGCGCATGTTGCGCTGAACGATCCGCTCGCTGTCGTAATCGAGCGCCGAGGTCGCCTCGTCGAGAATGAGAATGCGCGGATTGGTCGCCAGCGCCCGGGCGATGGCGATGCGCTGGCGCTGGCCGCCGGAAAGGTTGGCGCCGCGCTCCTCGATCATCGTGTCATAGCCTTGCGCCAGCTTGTCGATGAACTCCTCTGCGCCGGCGAGGCGGGCGATCTCGATCACCCGCGCCCGCGCCATCGCAGGATTTGCGAAGGCGATGTTCTCATGAATGGTGCGATTGAACAGCAGGTTCTCCTGCAGCACGACGCCGATGTGGCTGCGCAGCCACGCCGGATCGACGTGGCTCAAGTCCGCGCCGTCGAGCATCACCTGCCCCTCGCCCGGCAGATAGAGTCGCTGAATGAGCTTGGTCAGGGTCGACTTGCCGGAGCCCGAGGGGCCGACGACGCCGATCGTCTCGCCCGCCCGGACGGCGAGCGAAACGTCCTTGAGAACTTCCGGCGCGCCCGGGCGGTAGCGGAAACTGACGCGGCTGAATTCGATTGCGCCGCGCGGCGTCGGCGGCAAAAGGCGGGTCGCGGGCGAGGATTCGGGAGCCGCGTTGAGGATGTCGCCCAGGCGCTCGATCGAGATCTGGACCTGCTGGAAATCCTGCCAGATCTGCGACAGGCGCAGGATCGGCTGGATCGCCTGCGAGGCGATCATGTTGAAGGCGACGAGTGCGCCGACGGTCAATTCGCCGTCGATGACCGCCTTGGCGCCGAACAGAAGCAGCGCCGCGGTGGTCAGCTTGCTCACATACTGGATGGCGAGCTGCCCGCCCGAGCCGAGCATCGCGGCGGAGAAGCTGGTCTTCACGTAAGCCGCGAGCTTCTCCTCCCATTGTGCGCGCATGATCGGCTCGACCGCCGCGCTCTTCACCGTGTTCACGCCGACGATCGTCTCGACCAGGAACTGCTGGCTCGCCGCGCCGCGGTTGAATTTCTCGCTGACGAGCTCGCGTAAGGGCGGCCGGACCGAAAAGCCGATCGCGAGATAGAACGGGACGCCGGCGAGCACGATCAGGGTAAGCGGCAAGGAATAGGCGAACAGCACAGCGATGAACACGAAGGCGAACACGAGGTCGATCGCCGAGAACAGGGCCTGCCCGGTGAGGAAATTGCGGATCGTCTCAAGTTCCCGCACCCGCGCGACCGTCTGCCCGGCCGAACGGGTCTCGAAATAGGCGATTGGCAGGCGCAGGAGATGCGCGAACAGGCGTTGGCCGAGTTCAACATCGATCCGATTGGTGGTGTGCGAGAGCGCATAGGCGCGCAGGTACTGCAGCGCCACGTCGAAAAGGCCGATGACGACGAGGCCGCCGACGAGCACAAACAGGGTCTCGTAGCCGCGATGGGTCAACACCTTGTCGACGACCACCTGGAAGAAGAGCGGCGTCGTCAGGGCGAAAATCTGCACAAACAGCGACGCCGCCAGCACGTGTCCGAGCGGACGGCGATAGCGCCAGATGGTCGGCAGGAACCAGCGCATGCCGAAGAGGCGCGGATCGACGCCGGCGCCGCCGATCCGGCGGGCGACGAGCAGCGCCCGCCCGCCAATCTCGCGCGCGACGTTCTCGGGCGGCGCCTCCTGGGCGGCATGGCTGATCGGATCGACGAGGCGGCAGAGCCCCGACGGATTGCGTCCGGCGAACACCATGAGTGCGCCGTTCGTCATCCGCACGATCGCCGGAGCAGGCAGCGTAGCCAGACGTTCCGCGGTCACCTTGCTGACCAGCCGGGCTTTGAGTCCGACCATCCGGGCGGCGCGAATGAGGTCGGCTTCGTCGGCCTGGCGTTGGCCCAGCGCCAGTTCGCGCGCCAGTTGCACCGGGTCGGCTCCGATGCGGTAATAGGCCGCGACGCCGCACAGGGCGCGCAGGCCCGGGTCGAGCGGCGTCGCCTCGATCACGGGTGGCGCAGTCTCCATCATCGCCGCTTCACACCTTTCTCGCGCGCCGCGCCGGCGCGCAACAGACGTTCGGAGCGGGAATCACCGCGCCGCGCCTGCCCGCAATCGTACCCAATGACGATCGGTCATGAGCAAGCCGGACCGTCGGACAGGCTTAGCAAACCGTTGACTGTCCGCGTCTTTCCGCGAGGACGGGCGGCGGAAGAGGGCGCGGCCTGGTGCAACCGCGCAAATTGCCGTTGCGTCGCCCCTGCCGCGGGTGAGAGACGGTAATCCATCCGAAGGTCGAACGGCTCGCCATTTTGCTTTGATCCGCCTCGTTTACGAAGCGTCGCCGGGACGCCATAAGGGAGACGACCATGCAGCACATCACATTGCCTTCGGCGAAGGCGCTTGGACTGCCGTTCTGCTCGGCGGTGCGCGCCGGCGACTTCCTCTTCCTCTCGGGCGCGATCGGCAACCGGCCGGGCACGATGACGCTGGTCGAGGGCGGCGTTTCCGCGCAAGGCCGACAGGCGATGGACAACATCGGCGAGGTCCTCGGCGCCTGTGGGCTTGGGTTCGCCGACACGGTCAAGTTCACGATCATGCTCGCCGACATGCGGCGGTGGGCGGAGTTCAACGCCGTCTATCTCGGCTATTTCGACCCCGACCGGCTCCCGGCGCGTTCAGCCTTCGGCGCGAGCGGACTCGCGCTCGGCGGCGAGGTCGAGGTCGAATGCGTCGCCTATTGGCCGGGCGAGCGCTAAGGCGAGTTTGTGAGACGACAGGCGCGGGGGGCCGGCTTAGTCCTGGCTCGTCTCCCGCACGATCTCGGCCATCGCCCGCGATTCCTCGTCGCCGAGGGCGTCGAGACCGGCCACGACGCCGGCGCGGTCAGCGGCGTTGCGGTTCTGGCTCGTCTTCCATTTGCCGCGTATGTCGACGATCTCGATCTCGATCCCGACGATCGCGCGCCTCTGCATGGAGATAAAATCGGCGGGCGCGTCGCCGACCGCCCACGGCTTTTCGCGACGCGATTCGAGCGTCTGCGTCAATTCCTCGATCTGCCGGGCGAGCCAGGCGTCGTCCATGACTTTCGCGCGGCCTTTCGCCTGAACCATCGTGTAATTCCAGGTGGGCACGACTTTGCCGGTCTCCCGCTTGGTCTCGTACCACGAAGGCGTAATGTAATGGTCGCGGCCCTGGAATACGACGAGCGCGTCTGGCGACGCTTCAAGGTCGCGCCATTGGCTGTTGGCGCGCGCGACATGGACCTTGAGCGTGCCGAGCCTTGAGGCCGCGGGATCGAGAACGAACGGAACCGAATTGGCGACGAGCCCCTCGGCGCCGTTGCTGATGAGGAGGCCGAAGACGCGCTCTTTGATCAGCGCATGCAGTTCCGGCAGGTTCTCGTTTCGGTGCAAAGGGGGTTCGTACAAGGCGGCCTCGTCAACCGCTTATGTGGGCCATTTCTGCGGGAATGTGAAGAGCGGGATCGCCACGCGACGCGGCTGAAATGTGTCGTTTAACGCTGAAGCTTAAGTCGCGGAAGGGTGGAGAAGCAGGATTTCATCGCCATCCGACCAGTTGATTTCATTCGTGTCCTATGCAAGATGCCGCAACACTGATTTCACGCACCTTCGGACGGGCGAGATGGCGCCGAGTCACATCGCGATACTCATTCCTCTCCTCGTCGGACTCGCGGCGACTGTCGCCACGATCGCGATTCATGGCGTCGTCCTCCACACGATCATCATGCGTTTGCGTCGCAATCTGCAGCTCGGCCGGCTTGGCGCGCGGATCTGGCTGAACTTGACATTCATAATGGCCGTAACGTTGCTTGCGCTCGCCGGGCATCTCGCGGAGATCGTGCTTTGGGGGTTCGTGCTCGACGCATCTGGCGCGGTCGTCGACATCGGCGCGGCCATTTATTCATCCGCCGGCAGCTATACGACTTCGGGCTCCGACATCGTGTTGCCGCCGCAATGGAGGCTGCTCGGACCCTTTGAAGCTGTGGACGGAATGTTGATGTTCGGTATTTCGACCGCGTTCATCTTCGCCGTCGTCAACCGCCTGATTCACGCCCGGTTCGATGACGCGGATAAGTTCCTACCTTGAAGCGTTCGGGATGAAACGGGCGCCCGAGATCGGCGCTGCGCCGCCGACGCGGCCCTATTCCGCCGCCCGCCGGCCCGGCCCGTATCGTCTGACGATATAGTCGTCGACCAGCGCCTTGAACTCCTCGGCGATGCGCGGTCCGCGAAGGGTGACGGTCTTGACGCCATCGACGAACACCGGCGCCGCCGGCGTCTCGCCCGTCCCGGGCAGCGAGATGCCGATGTCGGCGTGCTTGCTCTCGCCCGGCCCGTTGACGATGCAGCCCATCACCGCGACGTTGAGTTTCTCGACGCCGGGATAGAGCGCGCGCCACTGCGGCATCGACTGGGCGAGATAGCCCTGGATGTCGCGCGCCAGCTCCTGGAACACGGTCGAGGTGGTGCGCCCGCAGCCGGGACAGGCGGCGACCTGCGGCGCGAAACTGCGGAACCCCATGGTCTGCAATAGCTCTTGCGCCACCCGAACTTCCTGCGTCCGGTCGCCGCCCGGCTCGGGGGTGAGCGAGATGCGGATCGTGTCGCCGAGACCCTCCTGAAGTAAGACGCCGAGCGCGGCGGCGGAGGCGACGATGCCCTTCGAGCCCATCCCGGCCTCGGTGAGGCCGAGATGCAGCGCGTAATCGGAGCGCTCGCCGAGCATCCGGTAGACGGTGATGAGGTCCTGAACCGACGAAACCTTCGCCGACAGGATTATGCGCTCGCGCTTGAGGCCGATCTCCTCCGCCCGCGCCGCGGACATGAGCGCCGACCGGACCATCGCTTCGCGGGTGACCGAGCCGGCCTCGAGCGGCGCGGCGCTCGCCGCATTCTCATCCATGAGCGAGGTCAGGAGCTCCTGGTCGAGCGAACCCCAGTTTGCCCCGATGCGCACAGGCTTGCCGTTGCGGATTGCGATTTCGATGATCCGGCCGAACTGCAGGTCACGCTTGTTCTTGAAGCCGACATTCCCCGGATTGATGCGATATTTGTCGAGCGCTTCGGCGCAGGCCGGATGATCGCTGAGCAGCTTGTGGCCGATATAGTGGAAGTCGCCGATCAGCGGCGCCGTGACGCCCTTCGCACGGAGGCGATCGCGAATGTGCGGCACCGCCGCGGCGGCCTCGTCCCGGTCGACGGTCAGGCGCACCAGTTCGGAGCCCGCCCGCGCCAGCGCCGCGATCTGACGGGCGGTAGCCTCGATGTCGGCGGTGTCGGTGTTGGTCATCGACTGAACGACGATCGGCGCGCCCGAGCCGACGGTGACCGCCGCGCCGCCTTCGCCGACGCGAACGCCGACGGTCGGGCGGCGAGGCCGCGGCCCGCATGGCGCTTCGGTGATCGCAGGATTCATCGCCGTCACCCCTTCACTATCGCGGATCGAGCCAGTTTCGCCGGGCGGGTTCTAAGCGCGGACTGAAAGTTTGTCATCCTATCTTCGCCGCCGGCGCGAGCGAACGCCTCCGATCATCACCCCAAATGGGCCCTCGAAACCTTCGTCGCGATGCAATATAGAACTTCATCGCAGTGCAACAGGACGCGGATCTTCCGCGCTTATGGGAGAAAGCGGGATGTCCCTCGCCAAACGCCACGCCCTTGTCACCGGTTCGACCAGCGGCATTGGCCTCGCGATCGCGCGCGCCCTCGCCAAGGAAGGCGCCGACATCGTCATCAACGGGTTCGGCGACAAGGCGGCGATCGAGGACGAGCGGACCAGGATCGAGAAGGAGTTCGGCGTCAAGGCATTCTACAACGGGGCCGATATGTCCAAAGGGCCGGAGATCGGGGCGATGATCGCCGACGCACAAAGCAAGATGGGGTCGCTCGACATTCTGGTCAATAACGCCGGCATCCAGCACGTCGCGCCGATCGAGGACTTTCCGCCCGAGAAGTGGGACGCGATCATCGCCATCAACCTGTCCTCGGCGTTCCACGCAATCCGCGCCGCCGTCCCGGGCATGAAGGCGCAGAAATGGGGCCGCATCATCAACACCGCCTCGGCCCACTCGCTCGTCGCCTCGCCGTTCAAGTCGGCCTATGTGTCAGCCAAGCACGGCCTCGCCGGCCTCACCAAGACAGTGGCGCTCGAACTCGCCACGTTCGGCGTCACCGCCAATTGCATTTCGCCCGGCTACGTGTGGACGCCGCTGGTCGAGCGCCAGGTCCCCGACACGATGAAGGCCCGCAACATGACCCGCGAGCAGGTGCTCAATGACGTGATGCTCGCCGCCCAGCCGACCAAGCAGTTCGTGACCGTCGATCAGGTCGCTTCGCTCGCGGTCTATCTCTGCTCGGACGGGGCGGCGCAGATCACCGGTGCCAATCTGTCGATGGACGGCGGATGGACCGCCGCATGAAGCGCGCCGTCCGCTCCGCCGCGCCGAAGCCCGCCCCTCAGCGGCAAGGGGTCAAGACCGTCAACCTCGCCCTCCAGGGCGGCGGCTCCCATGGCGCCTACACCTGGGGCGTGCTCGACGCGCTCGCCGAAGACACGCGGATCGAGATTTCCGCGATCAGCGGCGCGAGCGCCGGCGCGATGAACGCTGCCGTCTTCGCCTCCGGACTGGATGAAGGCGGACGCGACGGCGCCCGTAAGAAGCTGGAAGAATTCTGGCTTTCCGTCTCGACGGAGGGGTCCCTCGACCGTCCCCAGCGCAGGTACATCGACGCCTGGCTCGCCGCCTGGAACGGCATTTTGCCCGGGGCTGCGCTGGCGGCCGAATGGACGGACGCAATATCTCAGTTCATGAGCCCCTACGCGTTCAACCCGCTCAACATCAATCCGCTGCGCGCCCATCTTGTTGCGGCCGTTGATTTTGCGCGCCTGCGCAGCAGCGACGGCGTGAAGCTGTTCATCGCCGCAACCAACGTGAAAACCGGACACGGCGAGATCTTCCGCCGCGACATTCTCACCGCCGACCATGTCATGGCGTCGGCCTGCCTGCCGCGACTGTTCCAGGCGGTGCAAATCGACGGCCAGGCGTATTGGGATGGGGGTTACGCCGGCAATCCGCCCCTTTGGCCCTTGTTCTACGAAACGCAATGCCGCGATGCGATTATCGTCCAGATCAATCCCATCGAACGCAGCGAGATTCCGAGGACGTCGGAGGAAATCGCGGATCGCGAGGACGAAATCACCTTCAACGCCAGTCTGTTGGCGGAACTGCGCGCCGCCGACTTCGTCGCCCGGCTCATCAAATCCGGCGTGCTGAAAAATCAGAACTATCGGCTTGAGCGACTGCATCGCATCGGCGGCGCCGGCAAGCTCGAGTCCTTCAACGCCGAGACCAAGCTCGACGCCTCGTGGCCGTTCCTCAAGCAGTTGCGCGACCTCGGCCGACTCGACGCCAAGACGTGGCTGGAAGAGAATTTCGACTCGATTGGCGTCGAGAGCACGCTCGACATCGATCGCGCGCTCAAGCGCGAGCCGGGCAATCCGCCGACGAAGGGCGCGCCTGCGGTGGTTTGAGAGCGGAGCCCAGCCCGCCGCTACCGGTTCTTGAACGCCGCGGCGCGCTTTTCGGCGAAGGCCTTCATCCCTTCCTTCTGGTCTTCGGTCGCAAACAGCGAATGGAAGATGCGGCGCTCGAACCGCACCCCCTCGGCGAGCGTTGTCTCGTAGGCCCGGTTGACGCTCTCCTTGGCGGCGTAGACCGCCGGCGCCGACAAGGCGGCGATGGTCGCGGCGACTTTCAACGCCTCCTCAATGAGCTTGTCGGCGGGCAGGACGCGGGAGACGAGGCCCGAGCGCTCGGCTTCGGCGGCGTCCATCATCCGGCCGGTCAGGATCATCTCCATCGCCTTTGACTTGCCGACGACCCGGGTCAGACGCTGCGTGCCCCCGGCGCCGGGCATCACGCCGAGCTTGATCTCAGGCTGGCCGAATTTGGCGGTGTCGGCGGCGAGAATGAGATCGCACATCATCGCGATCTCGCATCCGCCGCCGAGCGCAAATCCGGCGACGGCGGCGATGACCGGCTTGCGGAGGCGGGTCAGATTCTCCCACCGCGAGATGAAGTCGCCGAGAAAAGCCTCGGCGTAGGTCTTGTCCTGCATTTCCTTGATGTCGGCGCCGGCCGCGAACGCCCTCTCCGAGCCCGTCAGCACGATCGCGCCGATTGCCGGGTCGGCCTCGAAGGCTTCGAGAGCCGCGTTGAGGTCCTCGATCAGCGGCGTCGACAGGGCGTTCATCGCCTGCGGCCGATTGAGCCGGATGAGGCCGACGCGGCCATGCGTCTCGGCGATCACGTTGGCGTAGGTCATGGGGCGGTTCCTTCGAAGGGCGAGGGCAGGACTAGCGAATGGGGAGGCCCGTGAAAAGGGCGGAGCCCGTCGTCGGCTTTCAGCAAATCCTTTTCGAAAATCAGAATCCGTGATATGATATTGCCAAGTCCCAGGAGTCCCGCGCGGCGGCTGAAAACGCCGGGAAGAATGGATCAAGCGGGAAAGTTCGCCAGAAGTCGGCGCAACCCTTTGAAAA
This sequence comes from uncultured Alphaproteobacteria bacterium, assembly GCA_963783175.1. GTDB lineage: Bacteria > Pseudomonadota > Alphaproteobacteria > Rhizobiales > Beijerinckiaceae > Roseiarcus. Next base: position 39,012 of record CAWANG010000052.1, on the reverse strand, counting down.
GGCTATAATCCGCGAAAGAGTGGATTTGCTTTTTCCTTCCTTCGGCTTGGATTTCGCTTCCCTGGGCTTTGAAAAGACTTCCACGGACTTGGAAGGCGTTTCCTTGGGCTTGGACGACAGTTACAGAAACAAAGCGTTAAAATTGGGCGACGCGCGATCGTTTCGCTCACATGTGCAGCGGCGCGCCGAGCGCGGTCAGCGCCGCCTCGTGGAAGGCCTCGCCTAGCGTGGGATGGGCGTGGATGGTCAGCGCTATGTCTTCAAGGCGCGCACCCATCTCGAGAGCTAGGGAAAAGGCGGCCGAGAGTTCGGACACGCCGGCGCCCACTGCGTGAATGCCGAGGACGACATGGCTGTCGGCGCGGGCGACGACGCGCACGAACCCTTCGTCGTCCTGCAGCGTCATCGCCCGCCCGTTGGCGCGGAACGGAAACAGGCCAATGCGGATCTCGCCATGCGCCGCCTTGGCGGCCTCGGGCGCGAGCCCGACGGCGACGATCTCCGGGTCGGTGAAGCAGATCGCAGGAATGGCGATGCGGTCGAAGGCGCGCTTCTCGCCAGCGATGATCTCGGCGACCATGTGGCCTTGGGCCATCGCGCGATGGGCGAGCATCGGCTCGCCGGTCACGTCGCCGATCGCCCAGACGTTGCGCATCGAAGTCGCGCATTGGTCGTCGATGCGTACAAATGGGCCGCTCATTGTCAGATCGAGCTTTTCCAGTCCGAACCCGCTGGCGCGCGGGCGCCTGCCGACGGCGACCAGGACCTTATCGGCAGGGATTGCCCGCTCCTTGCCGTCCGCCTCCGTCGCCCGCAGGGAGCCATTGGCGAACGAAGTCGCTCTCGCGCCGACGAGCGTCTCGACGCCGAGGTCCGCGAGACGCCGCGCGACCGGCTGCGTCAGCTCCTGATCGTAGAGCGGCAGGATCTTTGTGAGCGCCTCCACGATCGTCACCCGCGCGCCGAGCTTTGCGAAGGCGATGCCGAGTTCGAGCCCGATATAACCGGCGCCGACGACCGCCAGCGACCCTGGAATCTCGGTCAACGCCAGCGACTCGCTCGACGACAGGACGTCGCCGCCGAACGGCAGCGCCGGCAGTTCGACCGGCTCCGAGCCGGTGGCGATGATCAGGTGCTCGGCCTGAATGCGGCTCTCGCCGGTATCGGCGCGGGCGATCACGGTCTTGCCGTCGACAATCGCAGCCGACCCTAAAAGCGTGCGCACCTTCGCCTTCTTGAGCAGCGCGCCGACGCCGCCGGTGAGGCGGGCGACGATCGAATCCTTCCAGCCGATCGTCTTGGCGAAATCGAGCTTGGGCGGCCCGATCGAGAGCCCGATCGCGTTCATCGCCTGGGGCTCCCGAAGCTCATGCGCCGCGTCAGCGGCGTGAATGAGCGCCTTAGAAGGGATGCAGCCGACGTTCAGACAAGTTCCGCCGAGTCGGTCGGCTTCGACCAGGATCGTGTCGAGACCGAGCTGGCCGGCGCGGATCGCCGCGACATAGCCGCCGGGGCCGCCGCCGATGACAAGAACCTTGCAGCGAAGCTCGTTCATTCGTTGGCTCCCAAGCCCGGCGGGTTGTCACCCCCGCAAAAGCGGTGGTCCAGAATCACGAGGCGCGGGCTTTCCGAGGAAACGTTGCGGCTGGATCTCGATGCCCGCGTTCGCGAGCATGACAAACTCCCCCTTCCCATTTTCAGTCCTCGATGAAGATCGTCGCCGGGGCCTCGATCAGTTCGCGCACACGCTGGATGAAAGTCGCCGCATCATAGCCGTCGACGACCCGGTGATCGAACGACGACGACAAGTTCATCGTCTTGCGCGGAACGAAGCCGCCGTCGCGCCAGACCGGTTTGACCACGATCTTGTTGACGCCGACGATCGCCACCTCCGGCCGGTTGACGACCGGCGTCGACGCGACGCCGCCGAGCGCGCCGAGCGAAGTGAGCGTGATCGTCGAGCCGGCAAGCTCGTCGCGGGCCGCGACGCCCTGGCGCGCCGCCTCGCTCACGCGGCGCATTTCGCGCGCGCATTGGTAGAGGCCAAGCATCTCGGCATGACGCACCACCGGAACCATGAGTCCGTTCGCAGTTTGCGTCGCCACGCCGAGGTGCACCGCGCCAAAACGCTGGATCAAGTTGTTGTCGTCGTCATAATGCGCATTGACCTGGGGGAAATCGGCGACCGCCTTGACGATCGCGAGCATGAGGAACGGCAGCAGGGTCAGTTTCGGTCGCCCCTCGGTCGCGCGGGCGTTGAGGGAAGCGCGCAATTCCTCGAGCGCGGTGACGTCAGTTTCCTCGATGTAGGAAAAATGGGCGACGCGGCGCGAGGACTCGGCCATGTTGTGGGCGATACGCCGGCGCATGCCGACGACCTTGATGACCTCGACCGCTTGATTGGGCGCTCTGCCCGAGCCTATCGACGGCGCCTCAGGCGGGCGGGCGATGAAGGCGTCGAGATCGTCGTGGGTGATGCGTCCCGCCGGTCCCGAGCCGCGCACGAAACGCAAATCGACGCCTGCTTCGCGAGCCTTCATGCGCACCGCGGGCGAAGCGACCGGCTTCTCGCCCGCAGGACGAGTCGGCGCGGCCTGCGGGCGAGGCGCGCGCGGCGGCGGAACGTCGCGCTCTGGCTCGGTGCGGCGCGTCGCCTCCGCCAGCAGTTGCGGGGCCGCCTCGATGGGCGCCGGCTTGACGCTCGGCGTTGGCTCCCGCTGCGGCGAGCGCGATTTCGGAGCCGCAGTAGAGAGGGAATCCGGCATTCCCGGCGCATCTATGCGAATGAGTTCGGCGCCGACCGCAAGCACGTCGCCGACCGCGCCGCCGAGCGCGAGTACGCTGCCGGCGACCGGAGTCGGGATTTCGACCGTCGCCTTGTCGGTCATGACGGCGGCCACGACTTGATCCTCCTTGACGAGATCGCCGACCTTGACCGACCACTCGACAATTTCCGCTTCCGCGACCCCCTCGCCGACGTCGGGCATCTTGATCGAGCGCACCCCCATCTCAAGTCTCCATCGCTTTGATGAGCGCGCGGCCGACGCGGGCCGGACCGGGGAAATAATCCCACTCCTCCGAGTGCGGGTAGGGGGTGTCCCAGCCGGCGATGCGCTCGACCGGCGCCTCGAGCGAATAGAAGCAACGCTCCGTCACTTGCGCGGCGAGCTCGGCCCCGAAGCCGGAGGTCAGCGTCGCCTCATGCACGATGAGGCACCGGCCGGTCTTCTCGACCGACGACTGGATCGCGTCGATGTCGAGCGGAAGGAGCGAACGCAGATCGATGATTTCCGCGTCGACCCCGGTCTCCTCGGCCGCCGCCTCGGCGACATGGGTCATCGTGCCGTAGCAGAGAACAGTGACCCCCTTTCCCTCGCGCCGCACCGCCGCCTTGCCGAGCGGCACGACATAGCGCCCCGCCGGCACTTCGCTCAGCGGATGCTTCGCCCAAGGGACGGTGGGCTGGTCGGGATGGCCCGAGAACGGACCATTGTAGAGCCGTTTCGGCTCCAGAAAGATAACCGGATCATCGTCCTCGATCGACGCGATAAGCAGGCCCTTGGCGTCGTAAGGGTTCGACGGGATGACGGTCTTGAGGCCGCTGACGTGGGTGAACAGCGCCTCCGGGCTCTGGCTGTGGGTCTGCCCGCCATAGATGCCGCCGCCGCACGGCATGCGAATCACGATCGGAGCGAAGAACTCGCCGCCTGACCGGTAGCGGAGCCGCGCCGCCTCGGACACGATCTGGTCGTAGCCGGGATAGACATAGTCGGCGAACTGGATTTCGGCGACCGGCCGAAGCCCGTAGCCGCCCATGCCGATCGCCACGCCGACGATCCCGGATTCGTTGATCGGAGCGTCGAAGCATCGCGACTTACCATATTTGCGCTGCAGTCCGTCGGTGCACCGAAACACGCCGCCGAAATACCCGGCGTCCTCACCGAATACGACCACGCGCTCATCCTCGGCCATCTTGCAATCCATGGCGTCGCGGATCGCCTCGACCATCGACATTCGCGCCATGGCGCTAGACTCCCAGCTGCTGGCGCTGCTCGCGCAAATGGCGCGGCATGTCCTTGTAGACCTGCTCGAACATCGTCGCCGCGCTCGGCTTCGGTCCGTCATGAAGCATGCCGTGACCTTCGGCTTCCTTAGCGGCCTCCAGCACTTCCGCCTCGACCTCGGCCTGCATCTGCTTGTGGCGCTCGTCGCTCCAGACGCCGATCCGGATGAGGTGGACCTTCAGCCGCTCGATCGGATCGCCCAGCGGCCACGCCGCCCATTCGTCCTTGGGGCGGTATTTCGACGGATCGTCCGACGTCGAATGCGCGCCGGCGCGGTAGGTCACCCATTCGATGAGGGTCGGGCCGAGATTGGCGCGCGCCCGCTCGACCGCCCACAGCGAGGCCGCATGGACCGCGAGGTAGTCGTTGCCGTCGACGCGCAGCGAGGGAATGCCGAAGCCGTGCGCGCGGGCGGCGAATTTGGCGCTCTCGCCGCCGGCGATGCCCTGATAGGACGAGATCGCCCATTGATTGTTGACGACGTTCAGGATGACCGGCGGTCGGTAGACGGAGGCGAACACCAGCGCCGAATGGAAGTCGCTCTCCGCCGTCGCGCCTTCGCCGATCCAGCCTGAGGCGATGCGCGTGTCGCCGGAGATCGCCGAGGCCATAGCCCAGCCGACCGCATGCGGATATTGGGTGCCGAGGTTGCCGGAGACGGTGAAGAATCCAGCCTCCTTGGCCGAATAGAGCCCGGGCAGTTGCCGCCCTTTGAGACGATCCTGTTCGTTGGCGAAGATCTGGCACATCATGTCGACGATCGGCCAGCCGTAGGCGATGAGGAGTCCCTGCTGGCGATAGGTCGGAAAGCACATGTCGCCCTGCGACAGAGCCTGGCGATGGGCGGTCGCGATCGCTTCCTCGCCGAGACACTGGATGTAGAACGACGTCTTGCCCTGGCGCTGCGAGAGAAGCATGCGCGCGTCGAAGGCGCGGGTCAGCATCATGTCGCGCAGGCCCTTGCGCAGATTGTCGGGCGTCAGCGCCCCCGCCCACTCGCCCACTGCGTCGCCTTTGTCATCGAGCACGCGGATCATCGTGTAGGCGAAGTCGCGGATGTCGGAGGGGCTGACGTCGATCGGCGGGCGGGGAACCTCACCGGCCTCGGGAATGGCGACATGGCTGAAATCGGGCCTGCCGCCGGGGCGCACTGTCGGCTCCGGCACATGCAGGGAAAGGCGCGCGGCGCTGATCATCTGGAACTCCTTCGCCGGCGCTGTCGGGCACCTTAGCGCTGATTTCCGCCGATTTTAGCGCCGCGCGACGCCGGTTGTCATGCCAATGAGCTCGGGGCGCGGCGCGCCGTTGACATCGACCCGCCCGCCCTCTTAAGACACCTGCCCGTGCCCAGGTGGCGGAATTGGTAGACGCACTGGTTTCAGGTACCAGCGGTGCAAGCCGTGAAGGTTCGAGTCCTTTCCTGGGCACCATCCTTCAGCAACTCTGAAGCATCCCCAAAAGGTTAAGCGATTGTAGGGTGTTAGGCCTCGCCGAGGTGGTATACAACGGTGGGGCACAATGCTCTTTCGACTGGTTCGGCCGATGAGGCGCAAGGACTCTCGCAACGGGTACTTTCAGCAACGCATTCCGGCTGACGTGAGGCCGCATGCCATAGGTCGAAGCTTGGAGTTCCAAGTCGGCGGTGAGACGGTGAGCATCCCCGTCACAGAGCGCTCTTCAACAGTCAAATTCTCCCTCCGCTCGTCCGATCCCGCTGAGGTGAAGCTTCGGCAAGCGGAGGCAGCGCGTCAAGCCGAGTTGCATTGGAAGGCGCTGCGCCAAACCGCGCCTGTGATCCTCACGCATATGCAATGCGTCGCGCTGGCGGGACGCGCCTATGAGGCGTGGACTGCCAATCCCCGCAGCGAAACGACAACGGCCCTGGAGCGGGTCCCTGTCGGCAAAGTGGAGCCCGGCGAAGCGGCGACACAATGGACCTGGAGGCCCGCCCGCGACACAACGGACGCAGAGCCCGAGGCTTGGGCCGCACTGGCGCGGAGTATTGACGAGGACAAGCTCGGGCCGTTGACGGATCGCTTGTTGCTGTCCAAGGGGATCGGCCTCATTGACGACGCCAGCCGCGAGATGTTGCACGCTGAGGTCGCGAAGGCGCTGCGCCAAGGGTTTGATCTTCGGAAGCGCAACGCGGAGGGCGACTATCGGCCAGACCCGATGGCCGAGCGGTTCCCTGCGGAGTTCGATAGGCCGAAGAGCGAGGAGCGGTGGCCCTCCACCCCCTCCCCCAAGGTGCGCGTCTCGCTTATGGGGCTCGTTGAGGCATGGTGGCGCGAGGCATCTGCGGGACTGTCGCGAAGCACCTATGAGAGCTACCGCAACACGGCGCGGAAGCTGAAGGGCTTCCTCAAGCATGACGACGCGGCGAGGATCACAACTGAGGACATCATTCGCTTCAAGGACTGGCGGATTGGAGAGGGAGTGAGCCCGAGGACAGTCAAGGCGAGTGACATTGTTGGCCTCAAGGTTGTGTTCGGCTGGGGCGTCGCGAACAGGAAGCTACCCGAAAACCCCGCCGAGGGGGTGAAGGTTGCGGGATCGAAGCGGCCAAGGATGAGGGACAGGGGCTTCGCCGCAGAGGAGGCCAATGCGCTCCTCATGCAAGCGAGCCGCTACGTGGGCGGGAAGACAGAGCATGCGAAGACAGCGGCAATGAAGCGCTGGGCTCCATGGCTCTGCGCCTATACGGGTGCGAGAGTCGGGGAGATCGTGCAGCTACGCAAGCAAGACGTTCGCAAGGACGATGCTCTAGGGGCGCTCGTCATCACCATCACTCCTGAGGCTGGAACCGTTAAGGACAAGGAGCGACGCGAGGTCGTCCTCCATGCTCACCTTGAGGAGCTTGGCTTCTGGCAATTCGTTGACTGCGCAAAGGACGGATACCTGTTCCTCAATGTCGCGAAGGGCGAGGAGATGCGCGGCAAGTGGCGGGCGGGAAAGAACAGATTGCGAGAGTCAGCGCGAAAGGTTGTCATAGCCAAGGGCGTGTCACCGAACCATGGCTTTCGACACACGTTCAAGACGAGGGGGAGAGAGGCCGGGATTGAGGACAGCGTGCTTGACGCCATCTGCGGCCATGGTCGCACGTTCTATGGAGGGGTCACGCTCGCGGGCCAGAAAGCTGTAGTAGCTGGCACTTGATCTGACGGTCAGCGTCCGGAGTCTGTTCGGGTCCGCCTGTATGTTTTGCTCAGGCGGCGATCATTTTCTCCTTCGCCAGCGGCGTTGCGTCAAGGAACGTTTGGATCGGCGTTTTGCCGAAGCACCATCGTCCCTGGTGCGGCCTTTCCTCATTATAGCTCTTGACCCAATCATCGAGATCGCTCTGCAGCTCGCTGATCGAGCCGTAGATTTTCTTGCGGAAGGCGACGCGGTAGAACTCGTCGAGCACGGTCTTGTGGAACCGCTCGACGATTCCGTTCGTTTGCGGGCTCTTTGTCTTGGTGCGCGAGTGATCGATGTCCTCGAGCGCCAGGTAGAGCTCGTATTCGTGATGCTCTGGGTTGCCGCAATATTCCGTGCCGCGATCGGTCAGCACGCGGCAGAGCTTCACCTCATGGGCGTCATAGAACGGCACGACGCGATCGTTAATGAGATCGGCGGCGGTGATCGGCGTCTTGCGGTCGTAGAGCTTGGCGAAGGCGACCTTGGCATAGGTGTCGATGAACGTCTGCTGGTAGATGCGCCCGACCCCCTTCATGTTGCCGACGTAGAAGGTGTCCTGGGCCCCGCAATAGCCCGGACATTCGCTCTCGAACTCGCCATGCGCCTCCTTTTCGCTCTTGGCCTTCTCCAGCGCGGCCAGCTGGCTTTCGGTCAGAACCAGGCCTTCCTGGGCGACCTTGGCTTCGAGCGCCTTGAGCCGTTTCTTCATCGTCTCAAGATCGCGGCGTTGCCAGACGCCGCGGACGCCGGCTGGCGAGATCGAATGGCCGAGCTTGCGAAGCTCGTTGGCGATGCGGATTTGGCCGTAAGCCGGCTGGTCCAGCGAAAGCTCAACGATGATCGCCTCGACCTCGGGCGGGGTGCGGTTCTTCAGGATCGGCTTTCGCCGCGTCAGTTCCTGCAGCGCCAATTCTCCTCCGGCGTCATAAAGCTCCTTGAAACGGTAAAAGCTGTCGCGGCTATAGCCCATCATCTTGCAGGCCTGGCTGACATTGCCGAGCTGCTTGGCCAGCTCCAGCAGCCCAACCTTGGCGCGGATGATCTTCTGTTCCTTGGTCATCTCGGTGTCCTCTCGAAACGCCGAGGCCGGGCGCTGCGCAACCCCCGACCAGCTCCGCGCCCGGCCTCGGCTTCCGCCTCAGCTATGACACCAACTGTCAGATTAAGTCTTAACTACTGCAGTAGAACCTCTCGATGTAGTCGAACACGTCGGCCCTGGCGGCGTCCCGCGTCCGGTATAACTTGCTGCCAATCCGCTCGGTTTTCAGCGACGAGAAGAAGCTTTCCATGGCGGCGTTGTCCCAGACGTTTCCCGAACGGCTCATCGAGCAATCAACGCCATTGTCGGCCATCAGCCGCTGGAACTGCTCGCTCGTATATTGGCTGCCCCGGTCAGAGTGATGCAACAGCGCATCCGGGCGACCGCGCCGCCAGATCGCCATCATCGGCGCATCCGTGACGAGTTGCGCATTCATCTCGGCTTTCATCGACCAGCCGACGACGCGGCGCGAAAACAGGTCGATTACGGCGGCGACGTAGAGCCAGCCCTCGGCTGTCCAGACATAGGTGAAGTCGGCGATCCATTTACGGTTGGGCTGGTACGCCGTAAACTGGCGATCGAGCACATTCGGCGCGATCGCCGAAGCCGAACGTTCGCCATCGTCCTTTGGCAAAGCGCGCCTGCGCGGCCGCGCCCGCAACGCCTGAGCGCGCATCAGGCGTTCGATCTTGTGCAGACCGCACGAAAAGCCGGCTTCCAGCACGTCGCGCCAGACCCGACGTGCGCCATAGGTGCGTGCGCTTGCCACGAAGCTCGCCCTTACCGCCGGCATGACCGCTTCGTCCTCTCGCGAGCGCGCGCAGAGGCCGCGTTTCAGCCAAGCATGGAAGCCAGACCTCGATACGCCGAGCGCTTCGCAAAGCCATGCCACCGGCCAGACGGAACGGTGCTTCGCAATGAAGCCGAACTTCATGTCGACTCCCTCGCGAAGTAGGCTGCGGCCTTTTTTAGGATGTCGCGCTCCGCCTTGAGCTTTGCGACCTCGCGCCTGAGCCGGTCGATCTCCAGTTGCTCGGGCTTCATCTGACCGTGCCCCGGGAAGGCCTGCTTCGGATCCGCACCCAACTCTCTCACCCACTTGCGAAGAACGTTCTCGTGGACGTCAATGTCCCGAGACGCCTGCGCCACGCTCACGCCTCGTTCGCGCACCAGGCGGACGGCCTCGATCTTGAACTCTCGACTGAACTTGCGCCTCTGCATCGCTTGCCTCCGGCTTCCTCAAACACCCTATCTCGGTGTCCACGGAACCGGCAGCAGGCCAGCCCAACCCGTCCTCGCGCTGATCGCGCTGCGCCAGATGGAGGCCAAGTTCGAGACGGTCCACGCCGAGCTGGCGCCAAAGTTCACCGGCCGGCTCAAGGCTCAGCCCGCCGACTACCAGGCCCGCGGGGCCATCTTCCTGCCTGACAACGCCCGCTTCTCGCGCCTGCTCTCGCTTCCCGGCACAACGGACCTCGGGGCCGAGCTGAACGCCGCCATGAAGGCCATCGCGGAGGCAAACCCAGATCTGGCTGGCGTTCTCCCGCAGGGCTACGCCGGATTGCCCAACGCCACGTTGCGGGAGCTGCTGCGACTGCTCGCGCCGCTCAAGATTGAGGGCGACGCCTACGGGCTGATCTTCGAGTACTTCATGGGGCAGTTCGCAGCCAACCTCATGCAGAAGGGCGGCGAGTACTTCACGCCCGCCTCCATCGTGAAGCTGATCGTGGAGGTGATCGAGCCTTACCACGGCGCCATCTTCGACCCCGCTTGCGGCTCCGGCGGAATGTTCGTCCAATCTGCCGAGTTCGTCCGCCGCCACCACAAGACACCGGAGCGAGAGATCAGCATCTTCGGCGTCGAGAAGATGACGGACACGCTCCGGCTCTGCAGGTTAAACCTCGCGGTTCACGGACTTTCGGGCGACATCCGAGAGGCGAACACCTACTATGACGATCCGCACAAGCTGGTCGGTCGTTTCGACTATGTTATGGCCAATCCACCCTTCAACCAACCGGAGGTGGACCGGGCGAAGCTGGTGAACGAGGCGGGGCAGGTGGATGCGCGCTTCCCCTTCGGCCTTCCAACCGTCAACAACGCCAACTACCTCTGGATCGGCCTGTTCACCGCGGCGCTGAAGCCCACCGGCCGGGCGGGCTTCGTCATGGCCAACAGCGCCAGCGACGCGGGCGGCAGCGAGCGGGAGTTGCGGCGGAGGCTGATCGAGAGTGGCGCTGTGGACTGCATAGTCGCAGTTGGCCCAAACATGTTCTTCACGGTCATACTGCCAGTGACCCTCTGGTTCCTCGACAAGGGCAAGGCAAAAGGGCCTCGCGGCGACCACGTTCTGTTCGTGGACGCCCGACACCTTTTCCGGCAGGTGACGCGGGCGCATCGCGTCTTCGACCCCGACCAGATCGAATTCCTAGCCAACATCGCCCGTCTCTGGAGGAGTCAGGCGGTTGAGAACGAGGCGGGAAGCGCGGCGCGGATGGCCGAGGCGTTCCCCGAGGGGCGATATAGCGACGTGCCAGGCCTCTGCCGCGTGGCGACGCGGAAGCAAATCGCCGACCAGGACTGGAGCCTAAACCCCGGTCGCTATGTCGGCGTGGCGCCGGGGCAGAAGCAGGAGGACGAGGAGTTCCGCGCGAGACTGGGGGCGTTGCAGGAGGAACTTGAAGAGCTGAATGCCGAGGCCGCGCAGCTTCAGGCGCAAATCGCCCAGAACGTGGCGGAGCTGCTCAATGCCTGACGAGGTGCCCAACAGGTGGCAGCTTCTGCGCCTTAACGAACTTGGGACGGTAGAGCGCGGGCGGTCGCGACACAGACCGCGGAATGACCCTTCCCTCTATGGTGGGCCATATCCGTTCGTTCAGACGGGGGACATCAAGGCTGCTGGCCTCAGGCTTTTCAACTACACGCAAACCTACAGCGAGGCGGGGCTTGCACAGTCGCGTATGTGGCCTGCCGGAACACTCTGCATCACAATTGCCGCCAATATTTGCGACACGGCCATCCTCGGAATACCCGCTTGTTTTCCGGACAGCATCGTCGGCTTCACGCCGACACCAGGCCTCGCGGATGCTGTGTTCCTAAAGTATGCCTTGGACCATGCGAAACGGCGATTTGCAGATATCTCCCTCGGCGCGACACAGGACAACCTCAGCATTGAGAAAATGCTGTCCCAGCGACTGACGGTCGCACCCTTCGCCACACAGCGGCGCATCGCCTCCATCCTCGGCGCCTACGACGACCTGATCGAAGTGAACCGGCGGCGGATTGCGCTGCTGGAGGAGATGGCGCGGCGACTGTTCGAGGAATGGTTCGTCCAACTTCGCTTTCCCGGCCATGGGCAGGAAGCAGCGGAACCGGCAAGGGAACTGCCATTGGGTTGGCGAAAGGTCCCGTTAGAAGTGATGCTTGTTCTGCATAGAGGGTTCGATCTTCCGACTACGGCGCGGACACCGGGACCCTATCCTGTCATCGCTTCTACCGGACCTCACGGGACGCACATAGAGGCGAAGGTGAATGGGCCAGGGGTCACCACCGGCAGGTCAGGCACGCTCGGTTCAGTCCTGCTGGTGTTTGAGGATTTTTGGCCGCTGAACACCACCCTTTACGTTTCCGAGTTCCGATGCGCCTCACCCGCGTATGCGCTGTTTTTGCTTCGCCATCTCAATCTGAAGGCGCGCGGTGGCGGGGTTGCGGTACCCACCCTGAACCGCAACCACATACACGGCCTGCCCGTGCTGTGCCCTCCTGCGGACCTTATGTCGAAGTTCGATGATCAGGCGATGGCCTGGCTTCAGTTGGCACGCGCCTTGGAGCGGCAGCAGGTCGCATTGGCTGCGTCGCGCGATCTTCTCCTTCCTCGTCTCGTCTCAGGGGAGCTGCCCGTGGCCGCCGCTGATCGCGAGATGGAGGCCGCGGCCTGATGGCGCCACCCGGGCCTCGTCCTCCCTCTCTGGCATCATTGCCAGCGAAAGGGCTTTAGTAGAAGGGCCGGCGGTCGAGTTGCTGCGGTCCTTCGGCTGGCAGCATGACGACCTTATGGACGAGGAGCCGGGGCCGATGAGCAGCACCGGCCGTTTATCCTTCCGCGAGATCGTTCTACCCGCTCGTCTCCGGGCCGCGCTGCGCCGACTGAACCCGATACTGCCCGAAGAGGCGCTCCGACAGGCCGAGGCGAAGCTGACCGAGGACCGCTCCGCCATGCTGCCCATCGCAGCAAACCGAGAAGTCTACCGCCTGCTGCGAGACGGCGTGCCGGTAGAGCTGCGCCAACCTGATGGCTCCCACAAGCCCGACCGGGTGCGGCTGGTGGACTGGACCGATCCAGCTGCCAACGATTTCTTCCTGGCCTCGCAAACCTGGATCGCCAGCGATCTCTACAAGCGCAGGCCCGACGCCATCGGCTTCGTCAACGGTATCCCGCTTCTCCTCTGCGAGTGGAAGGCGCCGACGCAGCCTGTCCAGGAAGCCTACGACGCCAACCTGAGGGACTACCGCGACACTATTCCCCGCCTCTTCGACCCTAATGGTTTCACCGTCCTGTCCAACGGGCTTGAGGCGGTGATGGGGCCGTCGCACGCCCCCTTCGACGTCTTCGCCGCGTGGAAGCGGCTGGAGGAGGAAGGGCCGGAGAGTGTCGGGCTGGACACGCTCTTGCGCGCCACCTGCGAGCCGGCACGCTTCCTCGATCTCATCGAGAACTTCCTGCTCTTCGAGGACGCTCGGGGTGGGCTGCGGAAGGTGACCGCCAAATACCACCAGGTGCTCGGCGTCAACCGCGCCATCGAGGCCGTCCAGAAGCTGGAGGAGAACCGCGGGCGCCTCGGCGTCTTCTGGCACACTCAGGGCAGCGGCAAGAGCTCTTTCTATGGTCATGTTCGCGGAGAAGGTGCTTCGTCGTCTCGGCGGCAACTGGACCTTCGTGATCGTTACCGACCGGGAGGAGCTGGACGACCAGATCACCGGAACCTTCGCAGCCACTGGAGCACTGACGAAGAACATCAAGGACTCTCAGGCGCAGAGCCGGGCTCACTTGCGGGAACTGCTGGCGGGCCAGGAGCGCTACGTCTTCACGCTGATCCACAAGTTCTCGACCGAGCAGGGCGAGCCGATGCCGGTCCTGTCGCAGCGGGGGGACATCATCGTCATCACCGACGAGGCCCACCGCAGCCAGTACGACCAGCTTGCCGCCAACATGCGCCGGGCGCTCCCAGACGCCGCCTTCATAGGCTTTACCGGAACGCCTTTGATTGCCGGGCAGGAGCAACGGACGCGTGAGGTCTTCGGCGACTACGTCTCGATTTATAATTTCGCGCAGTCGGTCGCAGACGGCGCCACGGTACCGCTCTACTACGAGGCCCGGAAACCGGAGTTGCAGCTCAACGCCGATGCGCTCCGCGACGATCTGGACGAGTTGCTCGACGCGGCGATGCTGGATGATGAACAGGAGAAGAAGCTCCAGCGGGAGTTTGCCCGGCAATACCACCTGATCACCCGCGACGACCGGCTGGATCAGATCGCCGCCGACCTCGTACGCCACTTCGCCGCTCGCGGTTACCTCGGAAAGGGAATGTTCGTGGCCATCGACAAGGCCACTGCGGTCCGCATGTACAACAAGGTGTCGGCGCAATGGGTGGCGCTGCTAGCCGAGGAGGAGAAGCGGGTCGCCGGTGCGCCGCCCGATATTCGCGAGGCATTGGCTCAGCGGGCAGCCTGGATGCGGGACGTCGAGTTTGCGGTAGTGGTGAGCCAAGGTCAGAACGAGATCGCCGAGCTGAAAGCCAAAGGCCTGGACATTCTGCCGCATCGGAAGCGGATGCAGGAGGAGGACCTGGAGGCCCGCTTCAAGAACCCAAACGATCCGCTCCGGCTGGTCTTTGTCTGCGCCATGTGGATCACCGGCTTCGACGTGCCGACCTGCAGCACGATCTATCTCGACAAGCCGATGAAGAACCACACCCTGATGCAGACCATCGCTCGCGCTAACCGTCGAGCGCCCGGCAAGACGGCGGGCGTGATCGTCGACTACGTTGGCGTCTTCCAGAACCTTCAGAAGGCGCTCGCGATCTACGCCGCGACCCGAGGTGGCGACACACCGATCCACAACAAAAACGGGCTGGTCGAGGAGCTGGAGGAGGCGTTGGCGGAGGCGCGGAGCTTCTGCACGGATGTGGGCGTGGACCTCGGCGCCATCGCCGCGGCGCAGAAGCTCGCCCGTCTAAAACTGATTAGCGATGCGGTGGAGGCGCTCATCGCGCCCGACGAACGCCGCCGGCAGTATCTCCGCAAGGCCGGCGCCGCTACTCGCGCTTATAAGGCCCTCCTACCCGATGATCGCGCCGCGCCCTATCTGAAGCCCGTAGCGGTGCTGCACGTGGTCGCTGAAGCCATCCGCGGCAGGCTCGGACCTGTGGATATTTCGGCCATTTCCGCGCTAATCGAGGCGTTGCTAGACGAGCGTGTCGAAGGCGTGGCGATCACCGCGCCGATCATTTCCGGTGACGACCGCGGCGGCCGTGTGGACCTGTCTGATATTGACTTCGAGAAGCTCGCGAAGCTGTTCCAGTCGAAGCCACGCACGACGAATGAGCAGTTGCGCTCGGCGGCGGAGAGGCAGGCGCGGGACCTTGTCGCTCGCAACCCCACGCGCGTCCACTTGGTCGAGAAGTTGGAGGAGTTGGTCGAAGCCTACAACTCAGGCGCCGTGGACGCAGAGACGTTCTTCGAGGCGCTGAAGAAGCCAATCGCGGAGATGGAGGAGGAGGAGCGCCGGGCGGCCCGCGAGGGGCTGACCGAGGCGGAGTTGGCGATCTTCGACCTCCTGACCAAACCGGAGCCGAAGCTGACCAAGGCGCAGGAGGTTGAGGTCAAGAAGGTCGCCCGCGAGTTGCTTGAGAAGCTGCAGGACCTGCGCGTGGAACATTGGCGGCAGAACCAGCAGACGCGTGCGGCGGTCCACTCGGAGATTAGGTTCAAGCTCAACGAGCTGCCTGAAGAGCCGTATCCGCAGGACCTGTGGGACGAGAAGGTCGAGGAAGTGTGGCAATTCATCTTCCACCAAGCCTCCAATCGGCGAGCAGCCCACGCGATGGTGCACTGAGTCTCCCTGTTGGGACCACAAAGGT
This sequence comes from uncultured Alphaproteobacteria bacterium, assembly GCA_963783175.1. Classification (GTDB taxonomy): domain Bacteria; phylum Pseudomonadota; class Alphaproteobacteria; order Rhizobiales; family Beijerinckiaceae; genus Roseiarcus. The sequence continues at coordinate 23,593 of CAWANG010000052.1, read as the reverse complement.
TGTCACTGTGCCATCGTCTTCGATGACTGCCCCTCGATTGACCATCTTCGCGACAGGTTGCTCATAGCGCCTGTGTGTGCCTGAAGCGGTGCACGCGATGAATGACCTTCGCGAGTTGAACTAGGTAGTAGTCAGGCTGGCGCAGTGCCCAGTGTCGTCAGCTAGCAGGGCGGTTCCGGCCCCTAAGCCGTCTTCGCCACCCCCCGCCTGGCGATCTTGGCGATAGTCGCCCGCGAGCAGCCCGTTGCTTCCTGAATGGAGGACCATGAAGCCCCGCCCCGAAGCATCGCCGCAATCCCGCCGTTCCTGGCCTTGTCCTCGGGGCGGCCCCGGTATTTGCCTTCGGCCTTAGCGCGAGCCTGCCCCTGAGCTTGGCGGCGGCGGCGGTCCTCATAGTCCTTGCGGGCGACGGCCGCCAGCATGTCCAGCATCATTCCGTTGACGGCGGCGAACATGCGGCTAGTGAACTCGTCACCCTTGCTCACCAGCATCCAAGACGTGGGCAGGTCCAAGGCGACCACTCGGATTTGCTTCCTGTCCAATTCGCTGCGGAGCTTGCGCCAGTCGCCTTCGGTCAAGCGGGACAGGCGATCCACTTGCTCGATGAGGAGCACTTCGCCCGGCTTGCTGTCAGCGATCAGGCGGAAGAGTTCGGGACGGGCGAGCTTAGCGCCGCTCTCATTCTCGGCATAGGTGGCTGCGATCCTCAGCCCGTGCTCGGTGGCGAAGGCTTCGATTTGGGAACGGGCTCGCGTGGCGTCTTGCTCGCTAGTGGAGGCGCGGAGGTAGGCTCGGACAAACATGGCGGAAACCCTTCGGTTCACTTCGGATGGTTTCCAATGGCTAGTTCACTTAGGATTGTCAACGGGCATTTTGTGAACCACTACTCGGCTGGTTTCCTTGAAGCATACCCTAAGTGGACCGAGTGCTTGGGGCTACTCGTTCTCTCACTCCACTACTTAATTCCCTTGCAAGCGACTTGAGGAGATGATAACGAGGGCGCGGAAGGAGAGCCCGATGCCGAACTTCGCAACCATTGAGATTGACTTCGAGGTCTACAAGCTAATCGAGGCCGAGAGACGGAGCTTTGACGAGCCTCGTAATGAGGCGCTTCGCCGCCTTCTCCGGCTAACTCCTTCAACGGATTATCTGGCTCCCGCGACGGATGACCCCTCGGGGACCCGCTCATGGTCTGGCGACGGCGTTACCCTCCAGCATGGAACGAAGGCAAGGATGCGCTACAATGGGCGCACACATGAGGGTGAGATCATTGACGGAAAATGGGTGATTGAGGGGAGGGCATTCGCATCGCCGTCCGGTGCTGCCAGCGGGGTAGCACTTACCAAGAATGGCGAACGCACTCGCCTGGACGGTTGGATATACTGGGAAGCGAAACGCCCGGGCGACACAGAATGGACCCCAATCAGAGTTTTGCGACCTGACTACGCTAGGGCCCAAGAGGTCCTCCGGACTTTTTGATAGGCGCGTGGGTACGTAAATCGAGAGTTCTCACTCTACTTCGTGCGTTGTTGGTGTGCGCCTTGGCCAATTGCAGTTCTCTACAAAGTCAATGGGGGGACCCCGGCGTCACGCGGACGAGCATAGCCTCTCAAATGTGTGACCCCTTGGCTTAGTAGGGAAGATAGAATGAGCCAGGTCTTTCTTGATTGCCCCCATTGCGAAGCGTCAAATGTGGGGATGGCGAGCCACTATAGGTGCTTCAACAGGAGAAATCAGGGGGTTGTCTTCGCAACCTGCAATCGCTGCTCTGAGCCAGTCATTGCTATCTTCACGCTAACCCAAAATATGCAACACGATTGGCGGGGAAGCACGTACGACGTTATTCCGAACGGAAGCAAGGTTCTCGCAATTTACCCGTCACCTCGGAAGAAAGTTGCTCCGGATCACGTTGAGCCAGGGCTGGCAAAGCTCTTCGTGCAAGCGGAGGAGGCCCGCGCGAGAGGCCACTATCACGTCGCTGGCATGGGCCTGCGCAAGACGCTTGATGTCGGCCTCAAAGTCTTCGATCCTTCAGTGAAGGGAGACCTTTTCACTCGCATCGATGCCTTGGCCGCAAAGCATGACATTACGCCAGCGATGAAGGACTGGGCGCATCAGGTCCGTCTCATCGGGAACGAGGCCGCGCATGAACACGATGAGCCTGCAAAAGAGGACATCGATGCCATGGCCGCGTTCACAGAGACCCTTCTGAAGTACCTCTTCACCCTGCCAGCCGAGGTGAGAGCAAGAACGCCGAAACAGCCGATGCCCGGAAGCGGCTAACCGAATGCTCTCGGCCGAATTGGAAAGCGGCCTAAACTCGATGGGGCGACCCGGCATAACGCGGCCCGCGCGTGGCTTATCGCATGTGTGACCCCCAAGGGTAGTCGAGACTTGTCGAATGGCTGCTTCGCCTCCGCCTCCCTCCCCATCCCTGATGTGTCAATGAGCACTGAAATCGGGACCCTGGATTTGCACCGAATAGGAACCCCTTTGAGGTTTCGCTCACGACGGTAGCGCGCGCCCCGGCGGAGCTGGTTCGGGTTGCGCAGCCGGGGCGGGCGCGGTGGCGAAAAGCGCGGATGGTTTGAAGGTCAGGCGCGGTTCTTGAAGCGCCAGCTTTCGTTGCCGGTCTCGACGATGTCGCAGTGGTGAGTGAGGCGATCGAGCAACGCGGTCGTCATCTTCGGATCGCCGAACACGCTCGGCCATTCGCCGAAGGCGAGGTTGGTCGTGACGATGATCGAGGTGCGCTCGTAGAGACGGCTGATCAGATGGAACAGCAATTGGCCGCCGACCTGGGCGAAGGGGAGATAGCCGAGTTCGTCGAGGATGACGAAGTCGAGGCGCGTGAGATAATCGGCAAGTCGTCCCTGGCGGCCGGCGCGGGCTTGAGCCTCGAGCTGATTGACGAGATCGACGGTGGTGAAGAAGCGCCCCCGTGATCCGGCGCGGATGCAGCTTCGCGCGATGGCGATGGCGAGATGCGTCTTGCCCGTTCCGGTTCCACCGACCAGGACGACGTTGCGCTGCTGGGCGATGAAGCCGCCGGCGGCGAGGTCGCGCACGAGAGCTTCGTTGATCGGCGTGTTCTTAAACCCGAAGTCGTCGACGTCCTTGGCCAGTGGCAGTTTGGCGACGGTGAGCTGGTATTTGATCGAGCGCGCCTGCTTCTCCGAGATCTCGGCTTTCAGGAGATCGCCGACGAAGCGCTGCGGCTCATGCTTTCGCTTGAGCGCCGTGGCGAGCGTCTCGTCGTAGGCGCTCCTCATCCCGTAGAGCTTGAGGCCGCTCATCATATCGAGGACTTCGGTTCGTTCCATGGGTTACGCGCTCCTGAGTTGATCGTAGCGGGCGCAGTCGGCCGTCGGCGCATGGAGCAGATGCAGCGAGGCTGGAGTTTGGATCGGCTCCAATGGCCCTGGGTCGCGCTGGCGCGCCAGAATGTTGAGGACGACGTCGGCGGAATGGACGCCCTCGGCGAGCGCCTGAACGCAAGCCGCCTCAACCGCAGGCAATCCGTCGGTGAGCACCGCGGCGAGGATTTTGACCATCTGCCGGTCGCCGTCGTTGGAGCCGGCGAGCTTGCGCCGCACCCGATCGAGCGCCGCCGGCAGACACCCAGTCCTTGAACGGCGCCCCGTTGCGCAGAGCGCCGGGCTTGCGCGCCAGAACCGGCACGTAATGCCAGGGATCGTAGATCGTCTCGCCTCGGCCGTAGCAGCGCCGGTGCTCGGCCACCGTGCGCCCGTCCTGGCGGATGACGATCCGATCGGCGTAGGCGTGGATGTCGACAGGGCGGCCGACAGCGCTCGCGCTGACCGAGTATTTGTTGTTGTCGAACCGCACCAAGCAGGTCTTCGACACCGAGGCCGGCAGCGCGTGGAACCCATCGAAACGGCCGCGATACGGAATGAGCTTCGGCCGCTCCTCCTCGAAGACTTCCCAGATCGTCTGATCGGGCCGCTCGGGATGGGCGTGCGCTTTCGCCCAGGAAAGGCACTTGTCGAAGAGCCAGGCGTTCAGTTCGTCGTAACTCTTGAATCGCAGCCGCGGCGTGAAGAAGCGTTCGCGCACCAGGCCGACCTGGTTCTCGACCTGGCCCTTCTCCCAGCCCGACGCCGGGGTGCAGGCGACGGGCTCGACGAGATGATGCGAACACATCTGGAGAAAGCGGCGATTGTATTGGCGATCCTTGCCGACGAAGACCGTCTCAACCGCTGTCTTCATGTTATCGTAGACGCCGCGCGAACACGCGCCTTTGAAGAACGCGAAGGCGCGTTCGTGCGCGTCGAACACCATCTCCTGCGTTTCGCGCGGATAGGCGCGCACGAGCATCATGCGGCTGTGGCAGAGGCGGACATGCGCGACCTTCACGGTCGTCGTCACACCGTCCATCACGATGATCTCGTGGCTCCAGTCGAACTGGTAGACCTCGCCCGGCGCGAACATCAGCGGCACATAGGCGTCCGCCATCGCACTCGCGCGCTTCTCTCGCCAGGCGATTGCGTAGCGCCGAACCGCGGCATAGCTGCCTTCGTAACCAAGGTCGCGCAGGTCCTCGTATATCCGGATGAGCGTCAGCCGTTCTCGGGTCGCCTTGCTCTCGTTTTCCTCAAGCAGAGCTTCAAGCCGCTCTCGCCACGGACCAATCCGGGGCTGCGGCTGCCGCGACCGTTCGTAATGGAACTCGGTCGCGTTCGAGCGGATGACCTTCCGCACCACTTTGCGCGAGATCCGCAGCTCTCGGCAGATCTCCTTGATCGGCTTCCCAAGCGTGAAATAGGCCCGGCGTATCTTCGCGATCGTCTCCACAACCAGCATTCCAATCCAGGCCTCCCAGATCTCGGAAGGCCAGTGTGGACCCGACGCCACGGGGTCCCGATTGGATGAAAATCAGCCCCGTAGCGGGGTCCCTATTCCATGAAAAAAGACAGTCAGACCGCTTCTTCCTCGATGTTCCCTCCGAGGAACAGGTGGCCCACTCGCCGATTGGCTAGAAGCGTGTCGGCTCGGTCGTGCATCCGGGTCTGACCCAACTCAAGGACGAGCCCGTAGTCAGACATCGCCAGCGCCGCCTTGGCGTTCTGCTCCACCATCAGCACCGTCACGCCGTTGTCGCGCAGCTTCTGCAGCGTGACGAAGACCTCGTGCACCAAGTTGGGCGAGAGCCCGATGGAGGGTTCGTCGATCAGGATGAGCTTTGGGTCGAGGATCAGCGATCGGGCGATCTCCAGCTGCTTCTGCTGGCCGCCGGAGAGCGCGATCGCCTTTTGATGCTGACGCAACCGCAGCATCGGGAACTGCTCCATGACTTCCTCGATTCGCGCGCGAACCTTCGGCTGATCGGGCGAGGTCACGCCGCCGAGCTCGAGATTGTGCCAAACCGAAAGCTGCGGGATCAGGTTGCGACCCTGCGGCACATAGGTCACGCCATGGCCTATCATCTGAGCGGGTTTGGAGCCGGTCACATCCTTCCCCTCGAGTAGAATCTTTCCGGAATGGATGTCCAGCAATCCGAAGATCGCCTTGAAGACGGTCGATTTTCCCGCCCCATTCGGCCCGATCACGGTCGTGATCGACGCGGGCGGGATCGAAAAGTTCACACCGTTCAGGATGGTGATCTTGCCGTAGCCGCCGTAGACGTCCTTCAGCTCCAGCAAGTCATCCTCCGAGATAGGCGTCGATGACGGTCTGATTGACGCGCACTTCGTCCGGAGGACCTTCGGCGATGATCCGACCCTCCGTGAGAACGATGATCCGAGAGCAGAGCGACATGACGAATTCCATGTTGTGCTCAATCACCACGAAGGTGGTCCCGTGCTCGCGGTTGTAGGTCACCAACCGCTCTTTCAGCCCGGCAAGCATGGTCAGGTTCACCCCGCCGGCCGGTTCGTCCAGAAGAACGAGGCTGGGCCCCGCCATAAAGGCCATCGCGGCGTCGACCAGTTTCTGTTGCCCGTAGGACAGCGAGCCCGCCATCTCGTTCCTTAGATGGGTCAGGCGAAAGAATTCGATCATTTGGTCGGCCTCTGCGGTCAGCCCGGCGTCCGGAGCGCCGAAGAGCCGTGACAGCAGGCCGCCGTGGTGCTCCTGCCCGGCAAGAATGATGTTGTCGAGCACCGACATCTGCGGAAATACCGAGAGCTGTTGGAACGTCCGTCCGACGCCGAGCTTGTTCAATTCACAAGCTCGACGGCCGGAAACGCACCGCCCGTTCACCTCCACTTTCCCCCGGTCCGGAGTCAGCTGGCCGAGGATGCAGTTGAAGAGCGTCGACTTCCCCGAGCCGTTCGGACCGATCAGTCCTAGGATCTCTCCGGTGCGCACGTCGAAACTCACGGCGTCCACCGCGCGGATCGCTCCGAACGTCTTGGAAATGTCGCGCACCGAAAGCACGGGAGCGCTCATAACTGAGCTCCGACCTTCATATCCGCGCGCACCTCATGTTTCGGCCGGAACCGGTCGCGCAGCCGCTGCCCGACGCCGATCAGGCCGGTCGGGCAAAACACCATTAGCGCGATCACCGCGGCGGCGTAGATCATCAGATAATAGCCTTCGGCGAATCGCAGAAACTCGGGCAGCAAGATCACTACCGCCGCGCCCAGAACCGGCCCGAAGAAGAGGCCGGTACCGCCGACCACCACCATCAGCAGCACCTTGAGGGACTGGGTGAAGGCGAAAGAGGCCGGCTCGATATATTGCACGAGCGGCGAGATCAGCGCCCCAGCAAGGCCGCCGTAGGCTGATCCGATGGCGAAGGCGAGAAGCGTGATCCGACGCGTGTCGACGCCGAGGCTCTCGGCCCGGATCGAGTTCTCGCGCAAGCCCTTGAACGCGCGGCCCCAGGGCGAACGCACCACGCCCCACATCAGCGCGGCTGAAGCCACGAAGACAATCAGCGTAAAATAGTAGAACGGCAGGTTCTTCGCAGTGTCGAAAGCCCAGAAATCCGGACGCGGCAGCCCTGAAAGCCCATACGGGCCCCCGGTCAGCCATTCCTCGTTCCGGGCGACGAGGAAGAATAGCGTGTTGAACGCGAGCGTCACGAAGGCCAGGAAATGCCCCTGCACACGCAACGCGGGAATGCCCAGCGCCAGCCCGACGACGAAGCACAGCGCCACCCCGGCGGGCATCGCCAACAACCACGGAACGCCCGTCAGCGTCAGCAGCGCCGTCGTATAAGCGCCGATCCCCATGAACGAGGCTTGCGCCAACGAAATCTGTCCCGCGTAGCCGAGCGTCAGGTTCAGCCCCATCGCGGCGATTGAATAAATCAGCCAGGAGCAGAGGATGTAGATGACATAATCCGTCCGCCCCAGCGGGCCCAAGATTAGCGCGGCGAGGCCGAGGAGGAGGAGAATCGGCTTCAGCCGGCCCTTCATCAGACCTTCCTCCCCTCGTCGACGCCGAGAAGCCCCTGGGGCCGCCACAGGATGATGACGATCAACAGCACCAGCGGCAATGCCGCGCGGTATTCCGTCGTCACGTAGGTGGCCGTGAGGTTGTCCAGCACCCCGATCAGCAGACCGCCCGCGAGCGCCCCACGGATCTGGCTAAAGCCGCCGACGATGGCCGCGATGAAGGCGACGAGCCCAAGGGTCTCGCCGTTGGAGAACTTGGCGAGATAGATCGGCGAGATCAGGAAGGATGCCAGCGCCGCCAGCGCCGCGTTCACGAGGAAAGTATAGAGAACCATCCGCTTGATGTTCACCCCGAGGATCTCCGCCACCCCCGGGTTCTGCGCGGTAGCCTGCATGCACCTTCCGGTCCGGGTGCGGTTGAGAAACAGAGTCAGTCCCAGGACGACGGCGAGCGAGACGATGAGGTTCATCAAGTCCTGGACCGAAACGACCGCCCCATCGAAATTCAGTGTCGTCTGCGGGAAGAGGCTCGGGAAGGGCTGCGCCTCGGCGCCGTAGAACTGCTTCGCGCCTTCCTTCAGAAGAATCGACAGCGCCATCGTCGTGATGATCAGGGGCAGGCCGCCGTTAGGCAGCATTGGCTCGACGACCACCTTCTTGAACAAGACGCCCAGCACGATCACCGCCACGATCAGCCCAAAGACAAAAGCCAGCCAGAGGGGCATATGCAGCCAGTGAACGCCGACCAACACGAAGAAGGCTGGCAGCATGACGAACTCGCCCTGGGCGAAGTTCACGGTCCGCGCGGCCTGCCAGATCAGCGTGAACCCGATCGCGGCGAGCGCGTACATCGCTCCGGTCGACAAGCCCGACAGCAAGACTTGCAGGAACTGGGCCATGGAGGCCGACCAGGGGCGGTCGATGAGGCTGCCGCCGACTTTCCGTCAATTCGCCGGCGCCGTGCCGGTCACGACCTGCTTGCCGTCCTTCACTTGAGTGATGAAGCTCTCGCGGCTCAACTCGCCGTTCATGTCCCACGAGGTCGTCAGCAGCATGTTCGGATATTTCGCGACGTCGAGCGTCAGGCCATGGAGCTTGTCTGCGAGCGCCTTGCGGTCGAACTTGCCGACGAGCTCGGTGGCGTATTTGATCGCGTAAACGCCGATGTAGCCCTTGATACCGTTGTGGTCGGTATCGCGGCTATAGCGTTCCTTGAATTTCGCCACGAAATTCTCGATCGACGGGATGGGCGCTGAAGTCGCCAGGCCCACATGGGCGATAGCCCCTTCGGCCGCGCCGCCGGCGAGATCGATCACCTTCTGCCCCGTCAAAGTCACCTCGCCGACGAGCGGCGCCGTCAGCCCCTGCTTCTTGGCCTCCTTCAGGAAGCGCGCATCCTCCTCCTCGTTCAAATAGACGAAGACTGCTTGCGCGCCGGACTGTTTGATCTTCGAGACATCGGCGGAGAAATCCGCCTGCCCTTGTTCGCTGGGCACGTCAGCCACGACCTCGATCCCGGCCTTCTCCATCTGGGCGAGGAAGACGTCATGCCCCCCCTTGCCGAAGTCGTTGTTCACCCATGCGACGGCGATCTTCTTCACCTTCAGCTGGTCTTTGAAATAAGGCGTCAACGAAGGCACTCCCTTTTCCGCGCCAGACGAGGTGCGGAAGATAAAGGGGTTGTGCCTCTCCGTGATGTTCGGCGCCTCGGCGCCCGTGAACTGTGGAACGCCCGCCTGCTGCGCTACGATCATGTTCACGATTGTGGAGCCTGAATAGATCGTTCCCATGATTGCAAAGGCACCCGAGTCGATCGCCTTCTGCACGAGCGCGCGCGAGGTCATCGGGTCAGTCTGAGTGTCCATGTCGGTCATCTCGATCTTCTTGCCGAGAATGCCGCCCGCGGCGTTGATCTCGTCGACGGCCATATGCGCGCCGTCGTGGAAGTTCGTCCCGGCCACCGCGCCTGCGCCCGAGAGCTCGCATACGCAAGGGATTTTGACCGTGTCGTCCGCCAACGCCGCGACAGCGGTCAGGCTTACCGCCGCGGCCAGCGCGCTTGCCGCAAGGAACTTCCGTCTGTTCATCCCTTTTCCTCCCTTTTGTCTGGGCTCACCAATCCGGCGAAAGTCAGTTGTATGGGGAAGCCGACGTCATGTCGAACGTCCGCGCCGGCGCACTGCCAGCGGCAGCGCTGCTATGGTAGGGAGACGCGACCGCGGTCGCCGCAGCCCGCTTGCCGTCGCGCCCGCGACGTTGGCGGTCGAGACCCGCGATGTCCGCTCACCGTCGATTCGAGAGGTCGCCTTCGCGCAGATACCGTTGAAAAAGCCGTCAAGTATTCGCCCTGGTGGGAAGCTCGTCGGATTTCGAGAAGGATGGGCTAGGGTCTTTTGGACGTCTCTTGGCCGCCATGCCGGGCGTTAGGCGGCCAGCATTTCCGGAAGCATATTCATCGGTCTTAGTCGGGCGAGTCGTCTCAGGTTTTGGGCGGTGGCCGCGAGGAGAAATTCGTCGTTGGCTCCGTTCGGACCCCTGAGCCGCAAGCGCGCAAGGCGAAGGATACGCTTGAGGTGTGCGAACAGCATCTCGACTTTTTTCCGCCGACGACAGGCCTCCACGTATTCCGGAGTTGCGGCGTGCGCACGGGCCACGTCGCGGGCGTCTTCATTAAGGTCTCTCGGGATCTTGCGGGCGACCGCGTTCGGACAGCACTGGGCTTTGAGTTTGCAGGCATCGCAATCCAATTTGCTGGCGCGATAGAGTCTTGTGCCCTCGGCTGTGACGCCGCTTCTGGGAATGGCGTAGGTTCGTCGGAACTGAACCAGTTCTTTGCCCGCCGGACAGGTGTAACGGTCGTGCTCGGGGTCAAAGACGAAATCGGCCCGGGAGAACGTACCATCGGTTCGATTTGATTTATCGAAGACCGGAATGTGCGGAACGATCCCCTTGTGTTTGACAAGCCAAGCTAAGCTCTCCGCCGAGCCGTAGGCGCTGTCGGCGGCCAAGGATGCCGGCCTCATGCCGAAGCGTATCTCGGTCCGCTCGAGCATCGTTCGAGCTGCTCCGACTTCCGCCTGCCGGATGGCGCGCGTAGCTTCGACATCGACGATCACCCCATGATCGGTGTCGATCAGGTAGTTATTGGCATAGGCGAAGAAGGCGTGTCCCTTGTGTGCGCCGGTCCATTGCGCCGCCGGATCGGATCGCGAGATGAATTTTGGCGTCACAGGCGACGCTGCCCCAAATGCCGCATTGTCCAAAGTCGCAAGATATTCGCGCGCGGCGCGAACCGCGTTCTCCTTGACCTCCTCAGGCTTCCATTCGCGGCTTGGAACCGAGCGCTGCTTGTTCGCGTCCGCAGCGATAAAACTCGCGTCGACCGCAAATCCGTCCGCGCCGACCAAACCCTCCGCCAGGCACCGGTGAACGACGGTCTCGAAAAGGCGGCGCAGCATGTCGCTCTGGCGAAAGCGCCCGTGTCTGTTCTTCGAGAACGTCGAGTGATCGGGGACTCTGCCGTCCAGTCCGAGTCCGCAGAACCAGCGATAGGCGAGATTGAGATGAACCTCGTCGCAAAGGCGACGCTCGGACCGGATGCCCATGCAGTAGCCGACGATCAGCATGCGGATCATCAGCTCCGGATCGACCGAAGGTCGGCCCATCTGACTATAGAAAGGCTTCAGCGATTGGCGGAGGTCATCGAGGGCGAGATGTCGGTCAATGCCCCTGAGCATGTGATCGGCAGGGACGTGTTCCTCAAGGCAGAAATCGTAGAACAGCCGCGCAGGCGTTCCCTGAAAGCCCATCATCGCCGTCTCTCCCGCAAATTAGCGGGACTTAATGAATCACGACGCGCCTCTGACGACAATCAATCGCCGACTTTATCAACGGTATCTGCGCGAAGGCGACGTCGCGTATGGACGTAACCCGGTCATTGTTGATCGCAGTCATGGATACGCGGACCTCGATGCACGAAGATTGGGACGAGGGTTCGGTCGGAAGGCCGAGTTGTCATCCCCTTCCATCGGCACGAAGACCACGGGCGGCCCCAGCGCGCTTGCGCTCTCCTGTTTCAACCGCCATTTCCGGCCGCTGCGCTACCTTGTGCGCTCGACGAGTCGCCGGCAATTAGTCGTGGAGAGCTGCGTTCCTCTTTCGGCGCTCGTATATTTTATTCTGCCCCATCATTTGAGAAGAATCAATTGAGTATCTTTGGATACTGCGTTGGGCTGAATGCTTATGTCAATCCAGCTGCGTCGCGGTCTTGATTTTTGACTTGCGTCAGTGTTTCAATTTGCTGTACTTGCCTACCAATAATAAGCGCTGTTCCCTGTGTGAGAGAACGAGGCCAAAAAGAGGAAAAGAAACGGCCTGGCCGCTTTGATCGGCCGGCGGGGTGGGGGATAACGCAAAGGAAGGCGATCATGTTGAAATCATCCTGACGATTGCGCTCGTTACTACGATCGCGCTCGGCGCAGCGCTGCTGCTCGCGGATACCTGTAGCGCGAACGCGCAGGAAGGGTTGTTCACCTCGGAGCGGGATTGCACCACCGATGTCCAGTCCCTGTGCGCGGACGTCAAGCCCGGCGGAGGACGCGTTCTCGCCTGTTTGCAGTCCCATGTAGGCGAGCTCTCCGTTGGCTGTTCGACCATTCTTTCGAAGGCCATCTGGACCGCGCAGCAATGCGCGGGGGACATTCATCAATTTTGTCGTACCGCCACATTCGGCAACGTCTCCGACTGCATGCGACCGCGCCTCGGCGAGGTCAGCGGGAACTGCAAGTCGGCGCTGGCGTTCATGGCCTCTCCCGCCGCCGACCGATATTAATCGAAATACTCGTAGGCCGGGATCTTCGAAAGCTCCGACGACTGCCAATGCGTCGACGAGATGCTGCGCGGGCGCTGGAAGGCTGCTCCGGGCGTCGAGTGTTGTCGCTTTGGCTCGGTTTGACTGGTTCGCCCATCACCGGGGAACGTCCGCTCTTTGCGTGCTCCGTGAGAAGGCGGCGCTTTCCAGTGGGTGAGAGCCCCACCCGGCGAACGCTGCAGCCGGAAGCAACCGGAGCAGTCATGGAGGTGACGAAATGGCTGAAGCCTTCGGTGTAGGCAGGTCACGTATAGGTGATCCGCGCATCGTATTGTTCGATCAGATCAGGGGCGACTGCGTCTTCGTCGAGCGCGCCGGCCTCGAGCCTCTGGATCAGATTGCGCGATAGCGCGTAGCGCTTCGCCAGGCCGTGAAGCGTCTCGCCGGCGAGAAGCTCCTTTGCGACCTGACGCTTGAACTCGAGACTGTGGGTGCCAGATGGAAGCCAGTTGACAGCCGACATCGCTAAATGAGATTAGGGGCAAGGCAGAGACATTTTGCGAAACTTTCTGGGATAAATCGCCAAGGTTTGGCGGTCGGGCATTCGATTCTGAGCGGATAGGCTTCTAAACGCAGAAAATCGCATGCCGATGTTGTGTCGCAGCGGCGACATCTGGGCAGAACGGTCCGCTGTAACATCGCGGTATCTCAATTCAGGTGCATTCGCAGTGAAGCTTCTCGAAAACCGCCTTTCTCATAAAGATTCGAACGTTTCGGTTATTGGGCTAGGCTACGTCGGCTTGACCCTCGCTGTTGCGATGGCGGAGGCAGGATTCCGGGTCCGGGGAATCGAGCGAGAACCTGGAATTGTCGATTGCGTAAGCAGAGGCGAACCCCATTTCGCCGAGTCCGGCCTGGCAGCGCGGCTCGCGACGCAAGTGGCGGCCGGTCGGCTCAGCGCCTCCTCGGAGTGGCCGCGGCCAGGTGAGTCGAGCGTTCACATCGTTACGGTCGGGACGCCGCTTGCGGCGGACCATTCGACTGACCTCGACGCGATCCGTGAAGTCTCGTCAAGATTGGCGAAATTGCTCAGAGACGAAGATTTGGTTGTTCTTCGATCAACCGTGCGGATCGGAGTGAGTCGAAAAGTCGTTAAGCCAATCCTCGATAACCGAGGTGTGCGGTACGACTTAGCGTTTTGTCCCGAGCGAACTATAGAAGGCAAGGCGTTGGTGGAGCTGAAAACGCTTCCTCAGATTGTTGGCGGACTTAACGAGCGTTCGGTTGTGCGCGCGTGCCAAATGTTCAACTTCATCACGCCAACCACGATCCGAGTCCGCGATCTCGAAACTGCCGAAATGATCAAGTTGATAAACAACACGCACCGCGACCTCTTGTTCGGATTCGCTAACGAGGTAGCGGACATGTGTGACGCGGTCGGAGTGTCTGCCGTTGAGGTAATTCAAACGGGGAACATGGGCTATAGCCGATCCTCCTTACCGCTGCCGGGTCCCGTTGGAGGCCCATGTCTCGAGAAGGATCCGTATATTCTCGCTGACGGCGTGAGGGCAATGGGCGGGCATGCTAGACTAAGCTTGCTTGGGCGCGAGATTAACGAACAGATCCCCGAAAGAGCGGTTGAATTGATCGCGCAGGCCCTCGAGTCGCATGACGTAGCCAAGGTCGCGGTTGCGGGACTCGCGTTTAAAGGCCGCCCTGAAACGTCCGATCTCCGTGGTACCGTCGCGATACCGCTCATTGCGAGTTTGAAGCGCCGTTTCCCGCGCGCTCGGATTTTCGGCTTTGATCCGGCGGTCAAGACGTCAGACGCGCGCTCACTCAACATTGAGGTTGCGGAGAGCGTGAAGCAGGTATTCGAAAACTCAGACTGCGTGATCTTTCAGACTAACAATGCACGCTTTGAAACCCTTGACCTGTCGACATTGTCTCGAACGATGAGTCCTCACGGCTTGATCTATGACTTCTGGAACCAATTTGAGTTCGATACACTCGCTTTGTCATCTTCGATCAGGTACTTCGGGCTCGGGACGAAGTTCCTGGCATTCAGGAACGAGGCCCGTGAGGCGAGCGTGTTGCGCGGTGGGGTGCGTCACGGTTAGCTGAGACATCTGGCTGCGGTAATTGAACCGCAACCGGAGGTTTCGAAATGGCGATTGATGCAGGGCTGAAGCCCGAGGGGCGCCGGAGCGCTCCCCCCATAGCTGGCGCAGGCGCCGCCTCGGGCGTCGATGCAGGACCGAAGCGCTATTCGGTCCAACGCAGGATGGCGGTGGTGGCGCGTTTGTTGCGGGGCGAACCGTTGGATGTCGTCGCCCGGGAAGCGAATGTCTCTGTGGCCAAGCTGACCGAATGGCGGGACCGAGCGCTCGCCGGCGCGGCGTCAGCCCTGAAGGAACGCGAGCGCGACGATCGCGAGGATGAAATCGCCCGACTGAAATCCAAGGTGGCGAGATCAGCATGGAGAACGAATTGCTGTCCGCCAAGATCGCCGCCATGGCGGCTAAAAGAAAGGAGGTGAGACGATGAGCCAGATGGTCTCGCCTTCGACGTCTCGTTCTTATGGCCTGGCGCGGGTCTCGCGCGCGTGGAGTGTTTCGCGCGCCGGCGTATATCGTTTCTCAAGCGAACCGACCTCGCCTGCGATCGTCCGTCGCCACGGTCCGACCGCGCGCCGAGCTCGTCGTATTCGCCAGGCGCTACGATGAAACTTGGCTCGTCGCGCGGCATCTATACAAAACGCCAGCGAGGGTCAGGGAGGACCAAACCATGCCACGAATCCCAATTGACGCGACGCTCGCAGCCACCTTACCCTTGGCCGCCTGAGCAGGCGCAGCCGGGTGTCTCAAAACCGTAGCGCACTATAGCTGACGGCCATTGCCAAAACTGTCGGCGTTTAGATCCGGAAGGAACTCGACGCCAAGGCTCAGTGTCGCGTATGATTCGTGCCGAACCGTGGTCGACCGGTTGCGCTTGCTGCGCGGACCTGGCGAGAGCTAGAGCGATGTGATCATGCGGCTCGGCGGCGGGGACGAGCTTCGAAGGGCCCGGACATGACCCCGGTCGATACACCGTGGCATTTCACCACATGGCTCGACCTGCTCGACCACTGGCAGACGCTCATCGCTGGCGTTTTTGCGCTCGTAGCGGCCTTCATCACTATCAGGTCGACACGCCGCTACGCCAATAAGCAGATCGCCGCGATTCGCGAGCAGACCTCGACTAATTATTTGGAACGGACGAGCGACGCATTTCAGGCCATGCTCAAAGCAGCGATGGAACGCGTCCTGGCCGAGGCGGCTGGGGCGAAAAAGGCCTATCCGCAGATTTTGACGCAGGAGACAGGCGTGTCTCTCGCCGCTCTCGCAGTTCGCAACTGCATCACCAAAGGCGCCTTCGCGGAATTGCGCGCCGCTTGCATCCGCCGGGCTAGCCCCTTAACGGGTGAGTTTCTTGACCTGGAACGAGAGATCGACAGCTTCGCGCTGCAATGTGAGGACAATGTAACGTCGACTCTGGGCGTGTCGATCCGAATGGGAAAGCACGCCGGTCTCGGCGACCAGCTTGCCTTGATCGAAACTAAGGCGGCCGCGCTGCGTGAAAAAGCCATCAAGCGAATTTGATGGCCGGCATCGCGATCAGCCACCTTAAAACGTTCCCGAGCCGTCGACCCGGACGATGATGCTCGCCGGCCTCGGTGCGCTGGGCGCGACGCCGCTTCCGCGCAAGAGCGGCGACAAGCCCGCTTGATAGGCGGCGACCGCATTGCTTAGCCTACTAGTCTGGGCGGTTGCTAAGGAAATAGCGCTCGGCCGCCAATCGTATCGCGGTCGGGGTCGCATCAATCAATTTGCGCGTTTCGGTGGGAATGGCCTGCCAGTCTACTACGCGTTCGATCTTCTGCACATCGACCGCCGAGATAGCGCCGGTTTGCCGAGCGTAGAGCGCAGGGCGCTTCTGAAGCCTTTCATCGCCGGGACCCGGCCTTCAGTTCAGGCGACGGCAGCTTGTTTAGAACCACTTCTGAAATGCGTGCAGCTCAGCCAATCCCGTGTCGGTGACGCGCAGCGCTGTCATCGCCCATATGGTCCGGGCGAGCCAAGGAATATGCGCGCGGTCAGCGGGCCAGAGCGAGATCCCATCGATTTTAGCCGCGATGGTGTTCAGATTGAAATCTTCGAGGCGGGCCTCGTCGAGCACGAACCGAAATCGCACTGCTTGGACCCAAGCCTTATCCGACCCGTTGTAGTAAAATGCGCCCGCTGACCCGACGAACGCGCGGTTGACGTAGATCGCAACCGTGATTGGCTCTAGACCAAAGATGAAGCCCGAAATCTCCGCGCACCGGCGCTCGTTGAGCCAAATTATCCGGCACTCATTGATCCAACCTGGGCAACCTCCGAATATAGTCTTTGCCTGATCTTCAGACAGTATTGAAGCGGAGCTATCCGCGACCTCTTCAGCAACGCGCCAGATTCGGTCGGGTTGTTCCGCGGAAGCGCATTCCGCGATGACCGGCGCAAGAAACCTGCCATATTCTGTAAAAAGGAGGGTCGCGACGGCGGTTTCGGCGGTCGGCGCACTCGACCCGTGCCTAGTCGCCTCTTCGCGGAGGTCCTTAATCACTTGGCTTCGCGACGCACCTTGCGAGAGCCGTGATGCTTGGTATTGCTTCTCCCCCGTGTCCGAAGGTCTGCCGAGGACCGTCTGATAAGCTGCCTCGATAAAAGCTTCGTCGGAGGCAGATGCAAGAACGGGATTGACTCGAACCTTCACCGCAGCATCTCCGCAGGCGCCTCGACCTCACTGAAAAGATAAAACTTGGCGGTTTCGCGTAGGCCTTCACGAAGATTTACTTTCGGCTGATAGCCGATCAGTCGCTTCAGCTTGTCCAACTTCGGCGCCCGCCGGCGAACACTTCCAGCCGGAGAGGGCTTCAGCGCGAGCTCGCCGACCAAGCCGGCGGCCTCCATCATTAGGCGGCCAAGGTCCTCGATTCGAACTTCCTCATCCCCGCCGACATTGACAATCTGACCCTCCGCTTCGGCGGTTCTGGCGAGAGCGATCGTAGCCCGCACGGCGTCGTCGACGTAAATGAACGAGCGGGTGTCCTCGTAGCCGTGTAATTCAAAGATCCCACGGCGAGCGCGATTGAAGAAATCAGGCACGACGTGCTTATCGCCCATTCTCGGACCGTAGGCGTTGTGAAAGCGAATGATCGTATACGGCGTCCGATACTGCGCGGCGGCGGCCACTGTTGCGATTTCGCCATGTATTTTCGAGGCGCCGTAGGACCATCGCACGTTCAAGATGTTGTCGATGCTAAGAGGGACGTCTTCTCCCGTCGGAACCTCCCAGCCGAACCGCGTCACGGTCGAGGCATAGGCTTCAGAGGTTCCTGCATAAACAAATCGACGCAGCGCCTTCGAGGCCCCGTAGGCCTGGAGCAAATGCATCGTTGGCAGGGTGCAGCACCGAACAACCTCGAACGGCCGCTCGTAGAAATTCTGTGTACCGTTGAGCGCCGCCATATGGAAGATCACGTCCACGTCAGTCGGCAGGGCGCATACGTTATGCCACTCGTTCAGATCAACGTCGATAGCTTGTATGTTCGGGCGGGAGCACAAGGCGGCGAAATGCACGTCTCGCTCCCCGCGGACGAAATTGTCGGTGACGACGACGAAGTCCTGACCACTTTCCGCCAGCGCTTTCGCGAGAGCGAAGCCGAGGAACCCTGCCGCGCCAGTCACAAGATATTTGCTCACTCGACGAATTCTCTCGCGGTCGTAAAGTTCAGGCGGAAGCTGCGGCGCGCGCCCGCCGGTTCAGAAATTCGTCGCAGCGCACAAGCGCCGAATAGAGGACACGCAGATGCGGAGCCGGTTCGTCCACGGGCAGCCAATACGCGTATTCGTCGTCGCGCGGTAGGCGCGAAAGCGTCTTCATCGTCGCGTCGCGCAATTGCCGGATCCCTAAGGGGCGATTCAATTCGTCTTCCGACAAGTCGGCGGTGAGCACAGCGAAATCCACATCCGATCCGAGCGCCGCGCCGAATCTCAGGAAGCGCGCCGCGAATGAGCGAGCCCAGCCGTAATCAGGATGACGACTGTCGTCGAACACCGACCCATAGCAACCGAACCGCTTAGCGTTGTCGAAGAAATTGACTGGCGCGGAAAAATGCTCGGCGAGGTCGCTTCGTTCGGAACTTACATAGTATCCGTTCAAGCCATCGAAGTACACGTATAGATAACCCGACGCCTCAAGTATCGCGCGACACGTTTCATCCGAACGAAGTTGGGTCAGTGGTTTTGTCGCTTCAAGGAGCACTATCTGCGGGCGCCACCGTGACCAGTCATTGCTTGCCAGCACCGCGGCCTCGGCACCCTCGACGTCGACCTTGAGAAAATTCACAGTCGAAGGAGCGTGCTTGTCAAATAGCGAAGCGAGGGTCGTTCCCTGTACAATCATCGAAACGACGTTGTCCTCACCGACGGTTCGTACCGCCCCCTCGTGTGAAAGGCTGGAAAGCCCATCGAGTCCGACTGCCGCGTAAAACGTACACGGCCCTTCCGCTTCCCTGCATACCCCTGCAAAATTGACGTCCCGCGGTCGGTATCGGTTCAGTTCGCGGACATGCCAAGGAAGCGGTTCGACGTTAATGCCCCGCCATCCGCGCTCGTAGAAGGCCTGGGTCACGGAGTCCGTGACTGAGGCACTCGCTCCGATATCAACGTAGAAACCGACGGCGACATCGCCAAAACATCGGTGCAAGAGGATGTCTTCGCCGTTTTGAGAGTAGGATTGGAACATTAGTGTCGAGACTCACTTGTCCACCCTCCAGACGTCGCAATACCCAGCTCATTGAGCCGCTTTGCGTAGCGCGCGGCCATGGCTTCAGGACCATTCTGAACGTTGATAGTTTCCGCCGCACGTTTTCCAAGGGACGCCGCAAATTCTGGATTGTCGTAGAGACGCCGCAGGGACTCGGCAGCGCGATCGACGTCGGGATCTGCCCATTTCATTCCCGGAACCCAGTATAAGTACTCCTTTTCCTGGACGTCAATCAAGGGCCCGTCAATGAGGATGCAATTGTCATCGGTCGCAAATTCTGTATTCGCGGAATAACCGGTCATGATGACCGGCCTGCCGAGCGCCATGGCCTCCGCAGGGCCATACCCGTAACCCTCGGATCGATGGAGGCTCATGTAGCAGTCGCTCGCCTTCTTGAGGGAATAGAGTTCCCGCAGGCTCATCGTGCGGTCGAAGAAAAGGACACGTGCGTCGGACGCGCACAATTCCAGCAATTCCTCGCCGCGACCCGCGACCTTTCCCCACGGCGCAGTCGAAAGGTTCTGCGTTTTTATCACCAGCATCGCTTTCTCGTCACCGCGAGGAAAAGCCTTCTTGAATGCGCGAACGACCGCTGCCGGATTCTTGCGGTGAATAATTGAATGGGAATCGAAGCTGAACATCACGATGAAGGCGCCTAGGGGCAAACCCAAGTCCTTCCGCGTAAGATACGGCCCGACTTGCGGCAGTTCCACTGACGATCCAACGTTGATCGTCGGACGGCCGCGACCCTCGTACGTCCGCTGACAAAACGCTGAGGGAACCCAAATCTCGTCGAGCATCTTACAGCCCAATTCGTGAGCGACGGGCATCGCTTCCGTCTCCCAGAAGAAATAACCAATCTGACGCCCGACTTGCAGTAACTCGCGCATCTTCACCATCGCGTCTGGGATGTACTCGGCGTTGAAATGCCAGAGAACGATCTTGGGCTTCTCGCCTTGATAGACGAGAGTCGAGTCCTCCCCGTTTCCCTTCAGCACCGGTGTGTCGAAGCTGCATTCGATCGTTCGAAAGTTTACGCCTGTCCGTTTCAACGCCGCAACGGACCGACGCATCCCGGCGCCAAGTCCGCTGGCGGTGCCCCCCGGCCCGACGACTAAGACATCTATCGCTTCGTCGGCCCGCGCCGTATCGAACAGTGCCCGATGGGAATACTGTCCATTCGGCGCTGCAGCGGCTTTTCCAAAGCTCGTCGCAGTGGCCTCGTCGTAGATCACTTGTCCTTCAGCAGGTAGAAGTTTGGGGACGAGGTGCGCAAGCCCGGGCATCTGCGGAAAGACTTCGCTACTCAGCCAATCATTGACCTCTCGAAGCCGTGCGGCGCTGACTCGGCCGCTTTCAAAGACCTTTCCGTACCGCTCCGACAGGGCCGCCAGCGTCATGGAAAAGCGATTCAAATACGGCGTTCCTGGGGAAAGTTGAGAACACCAATACCGCTGGTAATCCGCCGAGAGATAGAGCAAGCGGCCTTGTTCAGCGACCAGACGCAACAGCAGGTCGAATACGACCGCGTCGCGGATGGCAGCGTCTTTGATGTCCCAACCCCCTTGCTTGGAGGCCGCCCAAATGTTGTAGAAGCAACGCGAAATGGGTGGGAACTCAAAGCCGACCTGCAAATCCGACAAGCGTATTTGCATAGACGGAGGGAAAAGAGCTAGTGACAATCTGCGATCGTACAGAAGCCGCGACGCCTCAGTTATAAACTGATAATAACCATCCTCCCTGAAAATATGACAGTCGGCTCGATCGATGAAGTGCTGTCTCCAGACTTCCACCCAGAATACTGTCAAGGGGAGAAACGCGTTCGCCTCAGCGTTTAGGTATTTTATCACTTGAGGATTATTCAGGCTGATCGCTAAAGATTGGGTAGGGGCGTCAACAATGTACCGTACGATATACCGGAGACGCCCTGCCGCGGAATTGATCTGCCAGGAGTTGCGGAGCCCCATTTTGTGCCAAGTCATCAGCATATGGCGCGTCAGCGGCATCTCCGAGTCGGCAAAGCGGGGGTCAATCTGTTCTATCTTCTCCAAACGCTGCTCAGCGAGCATGGAGGGCGCCTCAGAAGTTCGGACGCGTTGCGAATCCTCTATCGAAGGAGAATCCTCATTCGACGAGCCATTAAAAGTTTCGATCCTCCTATCCGAGTTCATGCCCAATGACCTCGCTATGAAGCTGCGGTGTCCCGTCGGTCAAACGATGACGGCCCGGCACTTCGCGCGCACTCAATTTTAATCTCGAGGGACTCGCAAGGCAAATCGATCGATTGGTCGCATTAGGTCCAAGCGACGCTTTCGGTCGTGCGTAACTTCGCGCGCCGGCGCAGTCGGCGCACCTAGCGATCGCGTCGACTGCGAGACGACGCCTTGCGCGGCCGCTTGCCGAGCAGCGCTTATCGCCGGCTGCTGGGGCGATCGCCGACACCTCGATCTCCGGCCGGAGGGTCGCGCGCGAGCGCGACGCCATCGTCTCCTGGCGCGGCAAACCCGATCTGATCGTCTCCGACCACGGAACCGAGTTCACCTCCAACGCTACGCTCGCCTGGGCTCAAAGCAGCCGGATCGCTTGGCCATTTCATTGCGCCGGGAAAACCGATGCAACGGGATCTGCGAAGCGTTCGACGGCCGCATGCGTGACGAACTGCTCAATGAGACGATCTTCCACGACCTCGATCACGCCCGATCGACGCTGGCTCGATGGACCGCCGCATACAAACAGAAGCGCCCTCACTCAGCGCTCGGCTATCTCACTCCCGCAGAATTCGCGGGAGCCTTCACCGCAACGGGCGATCGGCTCCGCAACCCCGACCAGTTGCGCCGATCGCCCGTTGCTCCGCCGGCGCTCCTGCGCCAAACTCAACCCCGCGACTCTAGCCCGAATTGGATCAATGTCGGGGGTCACAGCACCTTCGGATGAATGGGCGCGCCTTCCTTCTGATAGGAATGGACGTAGCCTTCCGCGAAGGCCGCCGCGTCGGCTCGCAACCATTCGTCGAATTGCTTGTCGCTCGCCCGCCGGACAACCGGCCGCTCGGGAAAGAGTTTCGCCCGCCCAAAGTGCCAATGCTTATAGAGGTCCGGGCGGAAATGCTCGCCGACCTCGCCAATGTACTGGGCGTGACAGGTCGCCGTCGTCAGCCGTACCATTCCGGCGGCACGGCAGGCGATCCAGCGCGAGGCGTCCTGACTGGAGATGACGCAGCTATAGCCAAGGCCACGGTAGAAATTGCGGATGGTTTCGTTGTCGCGCAGGCTGTAGTCCGCATCCTTCACCAATTCCCAATATCGCTCGCGAATAGGCTTCTGTCCGAGCCATGACGCGCGCGTTAGGCCCGCGCCCCAGTTCTCGTGCATAGGGATGAGCTGGTCCGCCTGAGTAAGCTGTCTATCAAGCGGCATCCAGAAGTCCCCGTAGGCGGAGACGTAGCCGATCCTCGGATCTTCAGCGGCAAGCTCCAGGAGATCAGAGATAGCCTCCAGATAATGCGGCCCGAGCACGAGATCATCCTCGAGTAGGACCGCGGCGTCGCGGCCAAGGGACTGGAAGACGTATTGCTCCGCTCGACGGTAATTGCCCGCGATGCCAAGGTTTGTCGATGAGCGAAAGACGCGCCGTTCGACCGACAACAATTTGCGATGGGGAATGGAGAAGATGTTGACGCACGCGTCGAGGGCGTCCTCCGCAGCCTTGCAATTGCCAGAGAAAGGGTTCCAACCGCCGTCCTGAAAGAGGAAGACCTCGTCGCCCGGAATGAGCTGCGCAAACAGCGAGTGGACAACTCGACGCAAATAGTGCGGTCGATTGAAGCTCAAAAGGGCGATGGTCAGCGGTCTTCTTCTCAGGCGCGCTCCCGACTGCTTCCGCCAGCGCACTCCGCGAAACCAGTCGCGGATCGCCGCTTGGCCTTTGGTGAGACTGTAGAGGTTGCACATTGCCGGCGAAGCTCTAAGCTATCGGAGCGCGCGCGGCGACTGGCGGCGGCTCGAAAATCAGATTAACGTGACGGTTACCGCACCTCGGACAAATCATTCGATCGCGCAGTCCGGCGAGCGACATGTTGCGCCCTCGCGTCCAAACAAGCGTCTCAAGGCCTAGTTCGCCCTGATAGTGGCACTTGGCTCTTGAACGCGTGTAATCGACAGCGCTGGCCAGCGCGCGTGCACGCGCCGCCCCGCCGTAAGGGCCTCGCCGAGGATTCGACCTGCATGAGAACATATAGGGAACCCCAAGCGGGGCCGTCAAGCGGGCCGATGCGCGGATGGCGAGTCGTCGTGATGTCTGGGGCGAGACGCACCCTTAGGGAAGGGTTTCATTGGCGGATGGACCTGGCAGTCGAAATGCCCTGCATATGTCCCAAGGCGGAACTGCCCGCCGCCCGGTCTGCAAAAGCGTCGCTAAGTGTCTGGAATATCTGGCCCCCGAGCAGGACTCGGCCCTGCTACCATTCGATTAACAGTCGAAAAAGGTGCGAGCAGTCCGCCAGAAGCGGCACTCAAGTGACGAGGAGCAAACCAAAGCAGTTGCGAGCCCCGGCAACCAGCCTCAAAGGTCG
>CAWANG010000051.1:0-126512 GCA_963783175.1 uncultured Alphaproteobacteria bacterium | reverse complement strand
ATGGGGGAGGTATTCCCGCCACCTGACGTTCGCCAGCGCTCGCAGACGTCCGCGAACGCGCTGCAATTGTGAGATATTTTGTACCAATTCGTTCTTGCGTGATCGGTGACGTTCGCTATGATCCGCGTCAGCTTGGGGGACTGCCTGGGGGACTAGAAAGTTCGTGGGACGATTGACCGCACGTTTCGTCGCGACGGCAACCCCGGGTGACTATCTCGATGGGAGCGGCCTGTATTTGTGCGTCGCGCCGTCTCTGTCCCGTTCGTGGGTTTATCGGTTCAGCTGGCACGGCTGTCGCCCCGAAATGGGCCTTGGCCGCTTTCCCGATGTCAGCCTTGCCGAAGCTAGAGCTTTGCGAGACGAAGCCAGCCTCGCATTGCGGTCGGGTCGCAACCCCATCGAGGGACGTCGCACGGCCAAGTTGGCCACGAGCGCCCGCCAAACATTCGGTGCGATCGCCGACAGGCTCTTCGAAAGCAAGGTCCGCGAACTACGTAGTAAGAGAAGTATCGATCAATGGCGCGCCTCTCTTGTCGAGGGCGTTGCGGGGCTAAGGGCGCGGCCAGTGGACGAAATCGACACCGAGGCGGTCCTCGCCCTCATTAGGCCCTTGTGGCTCGAAAGGCCAAAAAACGCCGACCGACTACGCGGGCGCATCGAAGCTGTTCTCGACGCCGCGAGGGCGAGCGGCCATCGAACTGGGGAGAACCCGGCACGCTGGCGCGGCCATTTGGAGCACCGCCTGCCAAGGCCACCAAAGCTAGCTCGCGGGCATCATGCGGCGATGAGCTACGACGACTTCCCACCTTCCTGAAGCGATTGCGCGGCGTTGACACTGTCTCTGCACGCGCTCTCGAATTTGCGGTTCTGACGGCCGGACGCTCCGGCGAAGTCTATGGTGCACGATGGCCCGAAATCGACCTCGGCGGGAAGGTCTGGATCATTCCGGCGATGCGCATGAAGGCCGCGCGCGAACACCGCCTTCCACTTTCTAATCGAGCGCTCGCAATCTTGGAAGAGCTCGCCGAGGTGAAGATCAGCGAGTTTGTTTTTCCCGGCCGCCGCCGCGGAAAGCCGCTATCGCATGTGGCGATGGCCAAAGTCATGAGCCGCTTGGGCGCTCAGCACGTGACCGTCCATGGCTTTCGCAGCGCGTTCCGCGATTGGGCGGGCAACGAAACGCATTTCGCGCGGGAAGTCGCGGAGGCCGCGCTCGCGCATTGATCGGCGACAAAGCCGAACAAGCCTACCGTCGCGGCGATGCACTGGAAAAGCGGCGGGAAATGATGGAGGCGTGGTCCTACTTCTGCGAACCGTAGATCATGGGCACCAGATGAGGTCAACAGCGCCGGTTGTCTCTGCGCAATCAAAGTCAACCCGAAAACTTTAAAGTATCTCAAAAAGAACATTTGGCGTTCTAGATCGTGCAATTACTCGGGCGAATATTGTTTTCCCAGGGCCGTAAGCGACGCCGCGAACTGATGGATCAAGGACCGCTGCGCCGAGAAAGGGATTCCGCGCCACGTCCCATGCGCGACGGAGAGGAACGAGTTGATCCTGAACCTCGCTCGGTCACCGCCCGGGCGGTTCGCATCTTCAAGACCTACGGCGCGGATGCCGCGCAGGTCATGACCGAGAACCCCTATCGGCTTGCGGACGCGGCGGGTTCGATCCCATCGCGAACTAGCGGCGATGCGGGTTACGCTTGAACGGCTTTCGGCGGGCGTCCACGCTTCCGCGCCCCGGCCTTTCCACCCAATTGTCCAAGACCGATCGCTTTGGCCAATGCCGACCGCGTCGCGGCGTAGTTGGGCGCGACCGTAGGATAGTCGGCCGGAAGATTCCATTTCGCGCGATATTGATCCGGCGTCAGGCCATGCGTCCCCAAGTGCCGTTTCAGCGACTTGAACTTTTTGCCATCTTCTAAGCAGATCAAATATTCCGGCGTGATCGATTTGCGAATAGACACTGCCGGTTGTTTCGGCTCCACTTTCGGGGCGGCGTTCTCCACCCCGACGGAGAGCCCCGTCAAAGCGTCATGAATTGTTTGGATCAGAGCAGGCAGTTCGCCTTTACATACCCGATTCGTCGAGAGTGGGTGTCATGTATTTCAAGCAATTGCGATTGGAGGGATATGCTGTTGTCGTATTCATCGCGCCCACTACGCCGTCCCCAGGATGAAAGAGGGCAAGCCCGAGAATGAACGACGAGCGACGGTTGCGACAGCCTTTTTCGAAAGGAGTTGAGCCATGACAGACGACGAACAGAAGATCGCCGACGCAGTTGCACGTGGGTTCGAGACGCTGTCAGCAAGGCTCTCTCGAGAGCTATCGGACGCATTCAACCAAATGCGCTCGCATGTAAAACATGGCCCATAGCGCATCCTTCGAATCACTCGACAAGAATGCACCATCAAAGCTCGGGACCAAACATCTAGCTCGTGTCCTTAAGTCGAGAGGCGACCGCTCTCAGCGCGAGAAGATAACCCTCCGGACCCAGCCCACAAATGACCCCTTCCGCGACAAGGGACACTTTCGAGTAGCGGTGGGTCTCCTCGCGCTTGTGGATGTTGCTGATATGAACTTCGACCAGAGGCGTCTCGATCATTTTCAGAGCGTCCAGAACCGGAATCGAATGAAAGGAGAACCCGGCCGGATTGATAACGACGGCGGCTTTCTTTTCGAATGCCTCCTGCAGCCAGTCGATCATCTGACCTTCGTAATTGGTCTGCCGGAAGACGCAGTCGAGGCCGAGTTCGCGCGATAGCTGCAGGCAGCTTGCCTCGATCTCGACGAGTGTGGTCGTCCCGTAGATGTGGGGTTCCCGCTTCCCCAGCATATTGAGGTTCGAACCGTTGAGGACGTATACAGTTTTGGTCATTTCACCCTGCAAATCCCGCTGGACAGAAAATCCTCATCTCGCCCCAATATAACCGGCGCTAACGCCAGGGATCGAGTTGTTCATCAGCAGATGCACATCAAGCTCTGGGACGCCCGTCGCCTGCGCAACCGTCCGATATGTCTGCCGTAAGTCATTGCCCCATTTCGAAAGCGCGGCGCGCTTCTCCTTATGGCCAACAAGGTGTCCGCTCGCGCTTTCGGCTGGAAATAGCCATTCTCGCGCTTCGCGGGAATCAGGATCCGTCCTAAGCGAAACACCCGGAGCAAACAGAGGATCATCGACCGTGAAAGCGGGATGCTGAACGCCTTAACCTCGCCGCCCTTCGGCTTCGGCACGTGCAGGACGCGCGCCAGTAATTTCAACCACTTACATGGTCGCCGCCGTCCCGATGCTCCGATCGGTAATTTAATATGGCTATGTTAGCGCGGCTCCGTTTGAGTCCCCGCGATCCGCCAAAACGAAGGAGCTCTGATCTCGGTAAGCGGCCTGCCAGGAGCTCCCGGCTTCAACCCGTCACGGATCAGTGCGACGAGGTCCGAACGGACTGCGGGATTCGACAGACAGTATCCGTGCCCGAAGGCGCCGGTATTTTCGTCGACTTCGATCAGGTCAACGATGTGTCCGGGGTCAGCGCGCATGGCTTTCGCTTCCGGACCGCTCAGATTGAGCTGCCCGAGGCGCAGCCTACTGCCGAAGATGCTGCTCGCAGCGCCCAAAGCCTGGTCGCCGGGAGACGAATAGATCGTCATATGAAACGAGCCCCGTTTAATCGTTGCGTTGGGGTTTTCCTTGCCGAAGTAGGGCGTGTCCGGGTCGGAAAACACGTCGAAGATTTTCGTCGCGCCGACGTCGATGTCGATATCCGGGGCGAACAGGACGATGTTCCTGATCTTCAACGTGTCGGTGATTGACGAGCGCCTGAAGTAAGCCTCGACGCCCAGCTGCTGAAAAACCGAGGCCAGCACATCGGTGCCCCGGCTGTGGGCGATGACATCGAGTCTGCGCAAACCTTCGGTTTCGCCGATCGCGCGAATTGCCTTGCGCATGTCGGCGACAGCAAACTCGCCGGATTCTCGATCGACGTTGTAGCCCATGAAAGCGCCGCGCGATCCGCCGGCCGGCCACGTCAGAACGACGCAAACGAAATCCGGCCCGAGCAGGCGGCAAATGCTGCCGGTCGCAAAGGCTGCGTCCGCGAAAGTGTTGTTGTAGCCATGGATGAAGATTACGACTTCCTTGCGTGCGGACTTCGCCAAGCGACGATGAATTTGTTCCTGAAGCAAGGCGACCGCCTCTTCGTGCTCGGCCAAGACGCCCGGCGCGCGGCGATAGCCAGAGGCCGTCGCGACCGCCGGGTAGGGAACTTCGGGAAATCGTCCGATTTCTTCGATTCCGTTAAGCTTCATGTCTCCTGCGCCACCGCTTGAATCCGGGTCGATGCGAATGTCGATCGATCCAAAACTCATGGTGAGCGAGCGTTCGGACCCGTAGGATAGCGCCGTCGTCTGGGGATCGGAGGCTGGCGCCCGGTCGGTGACGTAAAGAAGATTGAGATGTCCAGACGGGCTGGCCTCCCGGGGGCCCTCGACCGGCGGTAGATTCTGAGGCGGAACAAAAGCCGCGGATGTCGGCGCCAGCAGCTCCTTGTTCGAGCAGCCGCTTAGTGAGACCGCCAGCAAGCCGACGCAGAAGCCGAGGCCAGCCCAATAGCCCATTGAATCATGCCTCCCTCGCTCACGATCGGCGCAGGTTGGCGATCTCCGCCAGAAATGCGTCGTGCCCATCTTATTGAAGCATCGCCGCCGCATGGCGCGCTATCAGACGCTCCTCGTCGGTCGGGATGACCCAGACGGCAACGGATGAGTTGTCGGCGCTGATCAATCCCTCGCTCTTCTGGTTGCGCGCGAGATCGAGCATTGCTCCTGTCCATCGCGAGCCCTCGACGACCTCAGCGCGGGTCGCGGCGTCGCGCTCGCCGATTCCGGCGGAGAACACGAGACCATCGATGCCGCCCAAAGCCGCGACGAGGGACCCCAATTCCCGCACAATGCGGTAGACGAAGAGTGCGATCGCTTCCTTCGCCGCCGGATCGGACGAGGCGCGCAACGCGCGCATGTCCGAAGAAATCCCGGACACGCCAAGCAAGCCGGATTGCCGATAGATGAGACTTTCGACAGCCGCGGCGTCCATCCCGTGACACTGCATCATGTACAGGATGACGCCGGGATCGACTGCCCCGCAACGCGTCCCCATCATGAGACCGTCAACAGCCGTAAAGCCCATGGTCGAAGCAACGCTGCGTCCGTCCCTCACGGCGCAAAGGCTCGCGCCATTGCCTAAGTGTGCGAAGACGATGCGTCGGCCAGCGAGATCGGGCGCGAGCTCCCTTAGGCGGGAGACAAGATATTCATAGGAAAGTCCATGAAACCCGTATCGGCGCACGCCTTCCTCGGCGAAACGGCGCGGGAGCGCGAACGCCTGAGCGACACTTGATTGGGCGCGATGGAACGCCGTATCGAAGCAGGCGATCTGCGGAATCTGCGGCGCAAGCTCCGTGATCGCGCGGATCGGGGCGAGGTTGTGCGGCTGATGCAGGGGCGCAAGCGGCTCGAGTTTAGCGAGGTCGTCAAGCACGGCCTCTGTCACCCGCACAGGCGCGCCGTACTTGATGCCGCCGTGGACCACGCGATGACCGAAGGCGATGACAGATTCGCCCTTGAGCAACGTGCTTCCGGTCTGAATGATCTCGCGGGTCGCAGCGCCGTGGTCGAAGCCTTGCGCGCTTAAAGTTCGTTCCTCGACGACGTTACCTTTGCCGTCCTCGATCTTAAGCCGCGGCGCGATGCCGATTCCTTCCACTTGTCCGCGGAAAAGGCAGCGCTCGTCCTTCGTCGCCTGGTAAATGGCGAATTTGACGCTTGAGGAGCCGGCGTTGATCACTGCGATCGAATTTGACATGGCGCACCACTTCAAGTCAGGCGATGAGGTTGGCGCCGCCATCGATGTAGACGAGCCCACCCGTCACGCGCCTGGCGAAGGGCGTCGCCAGATAGGCGCAGGCGTAGCCGACGTCCGTGATGTCAACGAGCTCGCCGAGCGGCGCTTTGTGCGCGGCTTCGTCCAGCATGAGCTCGAAATTCTTCAGGCCCGAAGCGGCCCGCGTCTTGAGCGGGCCCGGCGAAATCGCGTGCACGCGGATGCCCTGCGGTCCGAGTTCAAAGGCGAGGTAGCGGCAGGCAGCCTCCAGCGCCGCCTTGACCGGGCCCATGACGTTGTAGTTCCCGACAACTCGGTTCGCGCCAACATAGCTCATGGCGAACATGGCGCCGCCGTTTGTCATCAACGGCGCCGCGAGCTTGGCCATCCTGACGAAGGAATGGCACGAAATGTCCATCGCCCTGGCGAAGCCATCGGCCGAGCAGTTGAGAAGGCCGCCCTGAAGATCCTCTTTGGGCGCAAAGGCGATCGAATGGACGAGAATGTCGAGCCTTCCCCACCGTTTGCGAATCTGGTCAAAGATCGCCTCCAATTGTCCCGGGTCGGAAACGTCAACTTCGCCCGTGATCGAGGCTTCCAGCTCTCGGGCGAGCGGTTCGACAAAGCCCCGCGCCTTCTCGTTCAGCCACGAAACGGCGAGGTCGGCCCCGACGGAGCGGAACGCCTTGGCGCAGCCGTAGGCGATGGAATCTTTGTTGGCGATTCCGATTACGAGCGCTTTTTGTCCCTCAAGCACTGGGCGCAACTGTATGTCGCTCATCCTCGAGCACCTTTCACTGAAGGGGCGAACCCGCTGCCTTCCGCCGCGCCGCCGCCACCATGACGGCGACCGCGCAAGACGCGAGGCGGCTCAGCAGCGAGTCTGCCCGGCTGGTCAGAATGATCGGCACCCGCGCGCCGAGCACAATTCCCGCGGCGTCGGCCCCGGCTAGGAACGACAGGCTTTTGGCCAGCATATTGCCAGCTTCGAGATCAGGAACGACGAGCACGTTCGCACGCCCGGCGACAGGGGATACGATCTTCTTGATCGCCGCCGCCTCCGGACTGATCGCATTGTCGAGCGCGAGCGGCCCATCGAGCAGCGCCCCGGTTATCTGACCGCGCTCCGCCATTTTGCATAAGGCAGCGGCCTCTATCGTCGACGGCACCTTCGCCGTCACCGTCTCCATAGCGCTCAGGATCGCCATACGCACCTCTGGCGCGCCCATCGCATGCGCGAGATCGATGGCGTTCTGAATGATGTCGACTTTGGCGTCAAAATCCGGAGCGATATTGACTGCCGCATCGGTGATTATGAGCGGCTCCGGATGTCCCGGCACATCCATGATGAAACAGTGGCTGATCCGCCGCTCAGTTCGAATGCCGCCTTCCCGCGCCACTACCGCACCCATGAGTTCGTCTGTGTGGAGGCTGCCCTTCATCAGCGCCTCGACCCGGCCGGACGTAACGAGGCCGACGGCTTTCGCTGCCGAATCATGGCTGTGCGCCGATTCGACAAACTCGAATGCGCCGAGGTCGAGGTGAGCCTCATCGGCGGCGTTTCGGACTCGCGCTAACGGGGCGACGAGGATTGGCTCGATCAACCCGAGTTTGTGGGCTTCGATGGCTCCGCGCAGCGAGACCTCGTCGCAAGGGTGCGCGACGGCGACCTTGATCCTCGTCTGACGCTGCGCAGCGGCGATCAGGCGCTTGTATTTCTCGCCGCCTGCGGGCTTCGGCTCTTCGCCCATCGTTCAGCTCCTCGCCTGAGCATTTACGAGTTTGACGCCGAGTACCTTCTCGACCCGGATGACACGGCTCTTTTCCTCCTTGGTCAGAGGTCCCGGCGCAACCAGGAGCGCCCGCAGGGCGTCCAGCGCCGCATCGGACCCAGGCTCGCCGGGATGGAGGAGCTTCGGCAGCGCCGAGATCGCGCGCTCTTCATCGAGCAGGACGAGCTGAAGTTGCTCTATTGCCATCTCCCTGAACTGGGAAAGGGTCAGCTGTGTGTTTGCTTTTCTCGTGTCGCGAATAATCTTCAGCATGCGAAAGCCGCGCTCGTCAGCTGCGCCGTCGGGCCTGCGGGTGTAGATCAACGCGCGAAGCGCGCCTTCGTCGGCGCCGCCTGCCTCATACCGGTGATCGAGCGCGTTCCGGAGCTCGGCTGCAGCTCTCTCCCGGCCGAGATCGCGCTCAATGTGACGCGGAACCACGTCCGGCTCGGCCATGAGGCCGGCTGCAGCCTGGATGAGCGGCGATCCATAGACGTTGAGGAACGCCGCTTCCGTCATTGCGTCGCGAAACTCGCCCATCGACTCGAGACAGGTCGTAATCCAATTTGAGGCTTCCTTCTCAAGCGCCAGGAACGGGTTGTCGGGGCTCACAGGCTTGCGGTTCAGGCGCGCTTCGGCCGCGATCGCTTTGACCGGCCCCATGAACGGGTTCTCATCGGAGAAAATCCGGAACCGGAATCGATGCGGATGCAACTGACGCAACGCTTCGGCCATCTTCTCCGTCGTCACGGCGCGGACCCACGGTTGCACGAAGGCGCTATAGAGGCCGAGATTGACCTCCGAAACGCGCGCGACTGCGGCGAAGCGCTTCTCGTCGTCCGCGCTATTGACGCCGAAAGCGCGGATGTCGTCGAGCGTCCGGGCTTCGAGACGGAAGAGATACTTGCCCTCGATCAGCTGCCTGTTTTCGGTCTTGTCCGTGACCTCGACGATCGTCGCTTCATAAAGCCCCGGCGGCATGGCTTCGATCATCTCCATGCACGAGACGAACTCACGATGTTCCTTCAACGCGACATTGCCGGAGACAAAGATGCCGAGATGTCCGATCGTGTGGTGCAGCGAGTAAACAATGGTCTGGCCGTTAGCGACAATTTCATCGACGTGGTCGTAGAGGTCGAGAATCCAGTCGAGCGCCTGTTGAGGCGGCGTGATGTTGTCGCCCCAGGAACAGAAGCAAACGATTGGCGACTTGATATTTCTGAGGTCGATCCGGAGCCCGTCGGAGGCGCGAATCTGGCCGGTGGAAAGCTTGTTGCCGACGAACAGATTGTCGACGATCCATTGCATTTCGCCGGCGTTGGTGAGAACCGGACTGCCCCACCAGGTCTCGAACGACAGGAAACGCTCCTTCTCCGTGTCGACCTTTGAGTAAACGTTGTATTCCTTGGTCCAGAAGGTATTGGCGAGATTGCCGAGCTCGAAGTTCGCCACGAGGTTCGCGCCGTCGAACTTGCCGGCGCCGAGGTCTCCCGAAAGCGCGGTGAGCCAGGTTCCACCGAGCACGCCGCCGAGATATCGCATCGGGTTCTTGCCGCGGACCCCGGCCCAATAAGAGAGCGGCGAGCCGACCACCAGGATCGGTCCCATCAAATCCGGGCGGCTCCCCGCTGTCATCATCGTCTGCCAGCCAGCCTGGCAATTGGCAATGACGATCGGCCGACCCTCGGCCTTTGGATGCCTGCGCGCCACTTCTTCGATAAAGAGGGCTTCCGCGCGGCAGACGTCCTCGATCGTCTGACCTGGCATCGGCTCAGGCGAGAAACCAATGAAATAGCAAGGGTGGCCGGCGCGGATCGCGACCCCGATCTCGCTGTCCGGCTTCATGCCCCCGATGCCCGGCCCATGACCGGCACGCGGGTCGACCACGACGATCGGCGGTTTTAAGGGATCGGTGGCCGCGCCGTCGGGTGGAACAATGCTGACGAGACCATAGTTGACCGGGCGCTCAAGTTTGCGCCCGTCAAGGACAAGCTCGGAACCGAAGTTCAGGACATTGGGTACTTCCTTGGCCGCCTGCGCCAGATGAATGTTCCCGCGCTCGTTCAGAGCCTCAAGGGTTAGGAAGCTCCGCTGCCATGCATCCGTCCAGTACTCCGCGGCGGCGTCAATCGCGGACTGACTCTTAGCTTTGATGTCGGTCTCAGTGTGTGTCGTGTCCATCGTCAAAAGCCTCGCGCTGGATGTTGTCGGGCATGAATATCCTTGGTCGTGTGAGCTGCCGCGCCTATTGAAGGACGACAAGCGTCTTGCGGAAGCGGACTCCAGAGATGACGAAATACACCGCGCTGATGATCGCCATGACGAGCAGCTCGGGCCAGACGATATCGAGGCCGGCCGCCCGGTAGAGGACGGCCTGGGAGAAGCTGACGAAATGCGGCGTGGGAAAGATTTGCATGGCTCCTTGCAGCCAAACCGGCATGGTCTCCATCGGCGTCGCGGAGCCGGACAGCATTTGCAGGATGACGAGGACGGGGATCACCAGGAGCCCGAACTGTCCCATCGAGGTCGTGAACGTTGCAAGAAGAATGCCCATCGACGTGACTGAAAACGCGTAAACGACAGCGCCGAACATGAACAGACCGAGCGAGCCGGCGATGGGGACCTCGAGCCACACTTGTACGATCAGTTTCACTGAGAGGTACGCCGCGACCAGGATCACCAGCCCGTTCGCCCAAATCTTCGAGAGCATGATCTCGCTCGGCGCGACCGGCATCGCCAGGAGATGCTCGATCGTCCCGTGCTCGCGCTCCCGAATGAGCGCGGCGCCGGTCAGGATCACCGAGAGCATGGTGATGTTGTTGATCACCTGCATCACCGAATTGAACCACTCCGACTTGAGATTAGGATTGAACATGACGCGAACGGTGAAGTTGAGGGGCTGAACTTCAGTTCCGCTGGGCGTCGTCGGAGTTCCGGCAGCACGCGTGGCATAGGTCTGGACCACTTGATTGATGATCTGCTGCAGATAGGCGCCGCCGTTGCCGGCTTGAGCGACCGCCGTCGCATCCATGTTGATCTGGATGCTGGGATAGCGCATCGAAATGACGTCCTGCTCGAACTTGGGCGGGATCTCGATCACGAACACGTAACGGCCGGCGTCCATCGACGGACCGATTTCCGTCGCCGGGATTTCGACGGGGGGTCGGAAGAAAGGCGGAAGAATTGATTGCTGAATCAGCTGGGAAAGCTCGGAACGGTCCTCATCGACAATGGCGGTGGATACGTGATCGACCTCGGTCTTGGCCCCGGTGGCCACGGCGTAGACCGCGTAACTGAAGGTATAGACTGTCAGCGCCAGGAGGATCGGGTCGGCGCGGATACTGTTGAGCTCCTTCAACCCGAGTGCGAGGATATGCAGCAGTTTCCTGAGCACTCAGGCCTCCTGTTTCCGGAGCACGAGCGCCGCCACGCCGATGTAAAGGACGGTGAACCCGGCAAGCGCCAGGTGATTGGGCCAAAGCTCTGCAAACCCAAGTCCCTTGGTGAAGGCGCCGACGCTGATCTGCTGGAACCATGAGGCCGGGAACGCGAGACCGATGGCGCGCCCGGCGCCCGAGAGGGACGAGACCGGAACGAGCAGGCCGGAGAAGCTGGCCGTGGGAATGAGCGCAATGCAGGTCGTGCCGAATATCGCGGCCACCTGTGTCTTAACGAAGGTCGAAACCAAAAGGCCGAACCCCGTCGCCGCGAGTATGCAGAGGAGTCCGCCGGCGATCAGAGCCGCCCAGGAGCCCTTGACCGGCACGCCGAACACGAAGATCGCCAGGAGAACGAGCGTAGCGAAGCTCGAGAGGCCGATGACCACATAGGGAAGCTGCTTGCCGAGCAGAAATTCGAAGCGCGTCACCGGAGTCGAGCGGAAATTTGCGATCGAGCCAGTCTCCACCTCGCGCACAACGCCAAGCGCCGTCATGATCGCAGGAATGAGGATGAGCATCACCATGATCGTGCTGGGCACTTCGGAATAGATGCTCTTGAACGACTGATTGTAGCGGTAGCGCTCCTCGATATTGACCAGCGAAAACGACGAGGGCTTGCCGGTAAGCCGCGCCGACAAATCGGCGAGGTAGCTTTGCATCACGCCGCCAAGATAGCTGCGCGTCGTCTCAGCCCGGAACGGCATGTCGCCGCTGATCCAGGCGCCAATCTCGGGCGTCTGTTGGGTGATCAGGTCGTGCCCAAAGCTTGTCGGGACCTCGACGGCGAATTTTAGCTCGCCACTGCGCAGCCCGGATACGATCTGATCGGCGGCTGCGAGGTTGGGCTTACGGTCGAAGTACTTCCGGTTTTCGAAGCTGTCCAGGAACTGCCGACTCTCGAGCGAGCGGTCCTGATCGAAAGCCGCCCAGCGCAGATGCTCGACGTCGAACGAGATGCCATAGCCGATCGCGAACATCAGGATGATGGGATTTATAATCGCGAAGGTTATCCGCACCGGGTCGCGCATGATCTCCACCGCTTCCCGGCGCGCGTAGGCCCAGAGCCGGCCAATGCTGAAGCCGCTCACGCTCACCTTCGGCGGCGCGGAGACCTTCGCCTCTGGCGCGGGCTCCGGTTCGGTGGATTTCTTTTCCTTAGGGGCCAAGCCGGCCGCGTCCTCGAGAAAGCCGATGAACGCCTCCTCGAGCGATTTGGCGTGCCGGGCTTCGATCAGCTCGGGGGGCATGCCCGCGGCCAGGACCTTGCCGGAGTGCATGAGCGAGATGCGGTCGCAGCGCATCGCCTCGTTCATGAAGTGGGTGGAAAGAAAAATCGTCACCCCGTCGTCGCGGGAGAGGGCGATCAGGTATTCCCAGAACTGGTCGCGGGCGACCGGATCGACGCCGGACGTCGGCTCGTCCAGGATCAGCATCTCGGGGCGGTGCTGGATGGCCACCGCCAATTGCAGGCGCTGACGGATGCCGAGCGGCAGGCTTTCCGGCTCGACGTCCGCCACCTCCTTGAGCCCGAACCGGTCAAGCATCTCGTCGACGCGCTTGCCGCGCTCGGCGACGGGGAGATCAAAGAGCTTGGCGTGGAGCTCGAGGTTCTTCCGGACCGAGAGCTCGCCATAGAGCGAAAACGCCTGCGACATGTAGCCGACGCGCCGGCGCATCTCCATGTCTTCCTCGCCGCTCACCGGCTCGCCGAATAGCTTGGCCGTGCCTGAGGTCGGCGGCAGAAGTCCGGTCAGCATTTTCATGGTCGTGGACTTGCCGCAGCCATTCGAGCCGAGAAACCCGAAGATCTCGCCCTTCCCGATGCGAAAGCTCACATGATCGACTGCGGTGAACGCGCCGAACTGCTTGGTGAGCCCGTCAGCTTCGATCGCCGGCATTCCGCCATCATGCTTCAGTGGCGGAATCTCGATCGCCTTGTGGCCCTTGCGCTTTTCTTCGGGCAGGAGCGAGATGAACGCCGACTCGAGGTCTTTGGCGCCGGTGCGGTCCTTGATCTCCGCCGGCGAGCCCATCGCGATCACATGGCCCCCGTCCATGGCCGCGAGCCAGGCATACTGCTCCGCCTCGTCCATGTAGGCCGTCGCGACCACCACGCTCATTTGCGGCCGGCGCGCACGAATGCGGTCGATCAGCTCCCAGAACTGCCGCCGCGAGAGCGGGTCGACGCCGGTCGTCGGCTCGTCGAGGATGAGGAGATCCGGATCGTGGATCAGTGAGCAGCAGAGCGACAGCTTCTGCTTCATGCCGCCCGAGAGTTTTCCGGCGGGGCGCGCGAGGAAAGGGTCGAGGCCCGTCGACCGCGTCAGATCGTCGATGCGCGCCTTCCGCTCCGCCTCGCCCTGGCCGAACAAGCGACCGATGAAGTCGAGATTCTCGAACACGCTGAGCGTAGGGTAAAGGTTGCGCCCGAGGCCTTGCGGCATATAGGCGATGCGGGCGAAGCAGTCCTGCCGGAACGCGGCGTCCCTCAGGTCGCCCCCCAACGCCTTCACGTCGCCTATCTGAATCTTGCGCACGCCGGCGATCAGCCCCAGCAAAGTCGATTTGCCGACGCCGTCCGGACCGATGAGTCCGGTCATCCGGCCCGCCGGGATCGCAAGCGTGACGTTGTCGAGCGCGACCGTCTTGCCGTAGCAATGCGTCACGCCCGTAAGCGAGGCGGCGACCGCGGCGACATCCTGCCGCCTTTCCGTCTCGAGGAGCACAGTCATCGTCGCGGCGGCCTATTGGCCGGCCTGCTCGGAGGGCGGCAGCTTGACCGCCAGCTCGGAAGGCCATTCGACTGTAGGATCGAGCCTCACATAGGCGACAGCCCGCATGCCCGACTTGATCTGCTCCTCCATGCCTTTGAGAACGCCGGGCGGCTTTTGCAGCTTGACACGAAAGACAAGCTGCTCGCGTTCCGATTGGACTTCGACCGTCTTGGGGGTGAATTGCGACTCAGGCGCCACGAACGAGACCGAGGCGGGGAAAACGTATTCCGGGTAGGCGTCCACGACGAGGCGCGAGGCGTCGGGGTCACTCCCGACTTTGAGCCTGCCAGCCTGCTGCGCGGGAAGGAATACGGTCGTGTAGACGTCCGCAAGATCGATCACCGTTGCGATCTTGCCGCCTGGCGGAAGCACCGCCCCCGGCTCGACTAGGCGATACTGCAACCGGCCTTGAACCGGCGACTTGATGGTTGAGTCGTCAATCACCGCCTGGAGCTCTTCAACTCTGGCGTCTGCGGTCTTGACAGCCGCGCGGGCTTCGTCGACCTGCGACTGGGCCGCCTTGAGCGCCGCGTCTGCGCTCTTCAGTTGCTGATTGCGCTGGTCGAGAATCTCGTGGGTTGACCAGCCCTTGTTGACGAGCGTCGTGGTGCGTCGCAGCTCCTCGTTCGCAAATTCCAATTGAGCTTCGTCGCTTGCGACCGCGGCCTGGCGGGTAACGAGCGTCTGGCGAGCGAGTTCGGCCGACGCCTGCGCCTGATGCAGCTGGGCGCCGGTTTCAGGGGTATCGATCCGGGCGACCACCTCGCCGGGAGAAACCAGGTCGCCCTCATGCGGGACAATCTCGATGACGCGGCCGGGTATCTTCGTCGAGATATCGACCTGCGTCGCTTCAACCCGGCCGTTGATGCTAACGATGCCCTCAGGCAAGCCCGGCGGCTTGAGCTTCAGCCACGCGTAATAACCGGCGCCAGCGGCTGCGAGGACCACCACCCCTGCAATCAGCAGCTTTCCGAAGCGCTTCATCGTTACGTCGCCTTTTGTCGTAGACTTGGCGCGCCTTGCTACTCAAGTGATTGGAGCGCAGGCGCCGCTATCTTCCTTGACCTGAATCAACTTGGCGGATCTCGCTTCCTTGCGGGTAGCTTTGCAGTCACCTAAGGGCTGCGCCGGCCTGCGCCCGTTGCTTTAGAAACAAATTGACTAGAAAGTCAATATGACATTTACGTTCAGATTAGGATGGGAGCCGTTTGATTTGCTCCGGTCGAGACGAAAATCTTCAGCGCGCGCGAGAGGAATCGTCTCCAAGCGCCTCAAAAAAACCGCTCCTGCCTTCTGATGAGGATTGCGATGACGGCCCGCGATACGCCTAATGCGCGGCATTATGACGCAGGAGTCGCAGCCGTCGCAGTTGTGCCGGGGCGCCCGCGCCGTCGGAGGGGGGGCATACTTTTCCGCGCCATTGCTGAGAGGCACCGGACCGCGCCAACGGCTTGCCGAACCCCTGATCGGGCTCCGTGAGAAGCCTCGACGGCGGTCAGCGGTCAGGGATCATAGGACTACGAGCGCCCGTCCGCGCTCGTGAAGTCGAACATGATCGAAGGCGGCATGAATGTCGCGAAGCGGGCGCTTAATCCCGATCGGAAGAGAGAGCCGTCCTTGCTCGACGAGCCGAGCCATTTCGGAAAGCGCTTCCGCCTCCGTCTTGAACAAAAACCCATGCGCAATGGCGCGTCCCGTTCGGCAAAATCGCCCGCATCCGCCTTTTTTGCGTCGTCGTCCGGACGACGCCGCCGATCCAACCCAATTCGTCGAAGTTTTGAATCAATGGATGAACGGTCGTCGCGTGGCCGAGCGCGCCCTGCCGCAGACAGCACAGCAACTTTAACTCGTCGTTCCATGTGGCGAAGTTGAGCGTAGCGTCGAACGCGCCCCTCGAGGTCGCGAATGGATTTTGGTTGCAGTCGATCGCTTCGGTCGCGCCGGCGGCGTAGCAAGCAGGGAGGTCGGTCGCCTTGGCGATGGCGGTTACTTTCGCTCCCCATGCCGACAGGGTCTGCAAGGCCAACGTTCCTAAACCGCCGGCCGCTCCATGTACGAGAACAGTCTTTCCCCGCACATTGTCGCGGGTTAGCCCGGCCGCCTTCGCCGCTAGCCACATGTCACGAAGGAATACGGCAGCGCAGCCAGATCCTGGATCTTTCCGCTCGGCGGCGCTTTCCGCGCACAGGCGCCCTTCACGAGAAGATGGGAGGTATGCGAGCCGTCCCGGGAAACGGGCTTGACTCCGAAAACGCGATCTCCGACCGCGAAAGTTTGTTCGCACCCTTTCCCGGCGGCGACGATCGTTCCCGCAAAGTCATTGCCAAGCGTCATCGGAAATCGTGAGGCTCCCACGAGCGAAAGCAGCCGCCGGCCGTAGCCGCCGGCGCGGCGCACGTCGATCAAATTGACCGAGGCGGCCTCGACCACAATCTCAATTTCATCGGCGGCAGGAACGCGACGCGAGACTTCGCGCACCTCGAATCCGCCGCCCGCCTCACGCGAGAGACACATGGCGACGAAGCGAGTTGAGACGCTCGTCGTTTGCGCTGTCTGATCGATATTCACCCTTCGGTCTCCAGTTCGCGATCATCGGCTGTCGAAGGCCGCCGACCGCGGATTTAAGCCTCGTGCGGCGGACACTTCTGACTTGAACGCATAGCGATCGAGAGCCTCTCGGAGGGCGTCGGCGCAATCGGCGGCCGCGACGACCGCGCGAAGCCCGCGATGTGGATCGCGTTCAACACGCACGGACGAAAGGCCCGCGCCGAGCCTTGTCGCCTCGGCGCGGATAGTCTCCTCGATCTCTCGTTCAACTAGCGCCGGCTTGAACAGCTTCCCTACCGCCGTTGTCGGCAGGGCCGACGAAAACTTGACGCGCTTCGGGACCGCCGCCTTCTCCGGAATGGTCCGGGCGGCGTGCTCTAGGAGCTCCGCCTCCGTAACGGCGAGGCCCGGCTTTAGCTGGACGTAAGCGACCGGCAACTCGCCGGCGTAGGCGTCCGGGCATCCGATCGCGGCGACCACCGCCACCGCCGGATGCCTCTGCAACGCGTCCTCAATGACCTTCGGATCGATGTTGTGTCCGCCCCGAATGATGAGCTCCTTCTTTCGCCCGGCCAGCCAGAAGTAGCCGTTGGCGTCCCGTCGTCCGAGATCGCCGGTATCGAGCCAGCGTTCGCCGTCGATATCGATCCAGAGGCCATTGTTGTGCCTTGGATCGAGGTAGAGCGAGAAAACGTTCGGGCCGTTGATCGCGATGACGCCAACCTCATCGATTCCCGCCATCCTCTCGTAGCGTCCGTCGGCGTCCAGGACGACGGCGGCCATGCGCTGGTATGGGATCGACAGACCGATCGAGCCCGGGCGTCGCTCGCCTTCGGGCGGATTGACGGACGAGACGCAGGCGCCCTCGGTCAAACCGTAACCTTCGATGATCTTCACGCCGGTCCTGGCCTGGAAAGCGTGAGCAAGCGCCACTGGCATCGGGGCGGCCCCGCAAATCGCGAACTCGAGGCTGCAGATATCGTTGTCGCGGATCGGCGTTTCCAGGACGGCTGAATAGAGTGTCGGCACGCCGGAGAAGTCGAGAGTCGGAAGCGCGCCACGATATCCCAAAAGCGCGCGATGACGTTCTTCTCCCGGTAGCCTTCGGGGGTGGCGAGTACGACGTGGTCGCCGCGGATCCACGGTTGAAGCCCGATGACCAGTTGTCCATTCACATGAAACAGGGGCAAGCCGCAGAGGACGGTTCGCGGCGAGCCGTCCGTCTCGGTCAAGCTCGCTGCCGCCCAGGCGTCAAACACCTCGTTCCGGTGTGTGCGAACGGCAATCTTCGGCGACCCCGTCGTGCCGCCTGTGCACACATAGGACGATACGTCGGCGCCGTGGATCTCGCGGCCGGGGACGAGCCGGTCGGAGGGCCGCTCGCGCATTGCATCCCGGAAATTGACGACTTTCAGGCTCAAGCCCGATGCGGCCGCCTGGATGGAAACGCATGCAGCCTGTCGCGACCCGCCGTCGAGGTAGTCGGCCATGTCGACGAATGCGATTGCCCCGAGGTCACGAAGCGAGGTCAGCTCCTTTGCGAGCGCCGGCCACGCCTTCGCGTTCAAAGCCGGCGCGAGCGTGACGAGGACCGAAGCCCGGGCGGAGCGCATCAAGTCCGCGATCTGCTTCGGCTCGGCAGTTGCATGAATTCCCAACGCACGCGATCGCCGACCGCGGGGAGCTCGACCGTTGGGCGGCGAGGATCGCACCGGAAAGTGATTCCCTTGACGCTATGATTTGGAACAATCGCATCGACGACGAGCCAGCGCTCCGTATAGGTCGAGCCGACGAGTTTCACGCCGAGGCCTTCGCGAACGCCGCTGGTCCCTCCGTCGCAAGCGACAACATAAGCCGCTCTCGCCCGGCGATTTCCGCCCGG
Organism: uncultured Alphaproteobacteria bacterium; assembly: GCA_963783175.1. GTDB lineage: Bacteria > Pseudomonadota > Alphaproteobacteria > Rhizobiales > Beijerinckiaceae > Roseiarcus. Next base: position 108,220 of record CAWANG010000051.1, on the reverse strand, counting down.
CGCGGAAATCGTTAGCGTCACCCCGTGCTCGTCCTGCGCAAGCGCTCCCACGGCATGGGCGAAGGCGACGCTGACGTTGCCAAAACGCGCGAGGCCCCTAAGTGTCAATGAGCACTGAATCGGGACCCTGGATTTGCACCGAATAGGAACCCCTTTGAGGTTTCGCTCACGACGGTAGCGCGCGCCCCGGCGGAGCTGGTTCGGGTTGCGCAGCCGGGGCGGGCGCGGTGGCGAAAAGCGCGGATGGTTTGAAGGTCAGGCGCGGTTCTTGAAGCGCCAGCTTTCGTTGCCGGTCTCAACGATGTCGCAGTGGTGAGTGAGGCGATCGAGCAACGCGGTCGTCATCTTCGGATCGCCGAACACGCTCGGCCATTCGCCGAAGGCGAGGTTGGTCGTGACGATGATCGAGGTGCGCTCGTAGAGACGGCTGATCAGATGGAACAGCAATTGGCCGCCGACCTGGGCGAAGGGGAGATAGCCGAGTTCGTCGAGGATGACGAAGTCGAGGCGCGTGAGATAATCGGCAAGGCGTCCCTGGCGGCCGGCGCGGGCTTGAGCCTCGAGCTGATTGACGAGATCGACGGTGGTGAAGAAGCGCCCCCGTGATCCGGCGCGGATGCAGCTTCGCGCGATGGCGATGGCGAGATGCGTCTTGCCCGTTCCGGTTCCACCGACCAGGACGACGTTGCGCTGCTGGGCGATGAAGCCGCCGGCGGCGAGGTCGCGCACGAGAGCTTCGTTGATCGGCGTGTTCTTAAACCCGAAGTCGTCGACGTCCTTGGCCAGTGGCAGTTTGGCGACGGTGAGCTGGTATTTGATCGAACGCGCCTGCTTCTCCGAGATCTCGGCTTTCAGGAGATCGCCGACGAAGCGCTGCGGCTCATGCTTTCGCTTGATCGCCGTGGCGAGCGTCTCGTCGTAGGCGCTCCTCATCCCGTAGAGCTTGAGGCCGCTCATCATATCGAGGACTTCGGTTCGTTCCATGGGTTACGCGCTCCTGAGTTGATCGTAGCGGGCGCAGTCGGCCGTTGGCGCATGGAGCAGATGCAGCGAGGCTGGAGTTTGGATCGGCTCCAACGGCCCTGGGTCGCGCTGGCGCGCCAGAATGTTGAGGACGACGTCGGCGGAATGGACGCCCTCGGCGAGCGCCTGAACGCAAGCCGCCTCAACCGCAGGCAATCCGTCGGTGAGCACCGCGGCGAGGATTTTGACCATCTGCCGGTCGCCGTCGTGGGAGCCGGAGAGCTTGCGCCGCACCCGATCGAGCGCCGCTGGCAGAACCCAGTCCCTGAACGGCGCCCCGTTGCGCAGAGCGCCGGGCTTGCGCGCCAGAACCGGCACGTAATGCCAGGGATCGTAGATCGTCTCGCCTCGGCCGTAGCAGCGCCGGTGCTCGGCTACCATGCGCCCGTCCTGGCGGATGACGATCCGATCGGCGTAGGCGTGGATGTCGACAGGGCGGCCGACAGCGCTCGCGTTGACCGAGTACTTGTTGTTGTCGAACCGGACCAAGCAGGTCTTCGACACCGAGGCCGGCAGCGCGTGGAACCCATCGAAACGGCCGCGATACGGAATGAGCTTCGGCCGCTCCTCCTCGAAGACTTCCCAGATCGTCTGATCGGGCCGCTCGGGATGGGCGTGTGCTTTCGCCCAGGAAAGGCACTTGTCGAAGAGCCAGGCGTTCAGTTCGTCGTAACTCTTGAATCTCAGCCGCGGCGTGAAGAAGCGTTCGCGCACCAGGCCGACCTGGTTCTCGACCTGGCCCTTCTCCCAGCCCGACGCCGGGGTGCAGGCGACGGGCTCGACGAGATGATGCGAACACATCTGGAGGAAGCGGCGATTGTATTGGCGATCCTTGCCGACGAAGACCGTCTCAACCGCTGTCTTCATGTTATCGTAGACGCCGCGCGAACACGCGCCTTTGAAGAACGCGAAGGCGCGTTCGTGCGCGTCGAACACCATCTCCTGCGTTTCGCGCGGATAGGCGCGCACGAGCATCATGCGGCTGTGGCAGAGGCGGACATGCGCGACCTTCACGGTCGTCGTCACACCGTCCATGACGATGATCTCGTGGCTCCAGTCGAACTGGTAGACCTCGCCCGGCGCGAACATCAGCGGCACATAGGCGTCCGCCATCGCACTCGCGCGCTTCTCTCGCCAGGCGATTGCGTAGCGCCGAACGGCGGCATAGCTGCCTTCGTAACCAAGGTCGCGCAGGTCCTCGTATATCCGGATGAGCGTCAGCCGTTCTCGGGTCGCCTTGCTCTCGTTTTCCTCAAGCAGAGCTTCAAGCCGCTCTCGCCACGGACCAATCCGGGGCTGCGGCTGCCGCGACCGTTCGTAATGGAACTCGGTCGCGTTCGAGCGGATGACCTTCCGCACCACTTTGCGCGAGATCCGCAGCTCGCGGCAGATCTCCTTGATCGGCTTCCCAAGCGTGAAATAGGCCCGGCGTATCTTGGCGATCGTCTCCACAACCAGCATTCCAATCCAGGCCTCCCAGATCTCGGAAGGCCAGTGTGGACCCGACGCCACGGGGTCCCGATTGGATGAAAATCAGCCCCGTAGCGGGGTCCCTATTCCATGAAAAAAGACACCCTAAGCAGGGTGCGCTCAAACTCGGGCTGGTAGAAGGTTCCGAGCGGCGAGTGGCCATAGATGCTGCGGGGAAACTTCGCCTCCATAAGCGCCTTGCCCCTCGCATTGAGGTGGCGAACCAGCGGGTCCTGCACCAGTCCCGCGGCGATCTCGTCAAAAAGCCCAATCTGAGCGAATAGGCGAAGGGTCTCCGCGTCATAGGCGATGGCGCGCGGCAGCCCCAGGAGGCCGGCATTGCGCTCGAAGACGGCAACCCGCAGACCGGCCGCGCCGAGCAAATTGGCGGTCATCAAACCGACCGGGCCAGCCCCCACGACCGCAATGTCGAATTCCGACACACCTCCGGCTGCCGAACCTGCTATTTCGACCATCGCACTTGCTCCATGCCCTCCGATCGCCCGATCGGCGATTTCCTGTTGCGCTGCTACGTCAAAGTGACTTGAGAGTCAATATGACTGTGTGCTCTTGAGCGAGAATTAGTTTTGGTCAAGATCGATCGGCGGCGCCGGGCGGAAATCGGCTGCGAGCGACGGGCCAGGAGTCGGGCTCGGATCCTGGACGCAGCCCGGGTCCTTTTCACAAACAGGCCGATTGCCTCGGTCACCATCGAGGACGTGACACGACAGGCGCAGCTCTCCAGGGGCGCCTTCTATTCCCACTTTCGCAGCCTCGACGAACTTTGGGCTCAGGTCGCCGGGGAGCTCGCCTCAGCCATCAAGGACTTCAGCCCAACCGGCGTTTGCGCGGCCGATCCGGTGGCGCGTATCGCGGCCGGCTGCGCCGAGTTTATCGGCGAAGCTCGGCGCGACCCTGACTGGGGCGCTCTATTCGCTCGGGGGGCCTGCGCTTTTCCCGTCGTCACGAGCGCTGCTCGCGAGCGGCTGAAGGCAAGCCTGCAGCTCGCGGGAGGCGAGGGCCGTCTCTTTCCCTTTTCAATGGAAGTCGGGTCCGACTTTGTCTTCGGCGTCGTTCTCGAGGCCATGCGCTCGGCGAGTGATGCGCGCTTGACCCGGCGCGACGTGCGGGACGTGGTTGGCGGAATTTTGCGCGCGCTAGGCGTTCAAGCGGACGAAGTCAATCGGGCCCTGCGGCAAATCGATCAAGAAATGGTCCCGGCGCGAGACGGCGCTTCGGCGACAAGGACCGACTGATCCAAGAGGGAGAAATAGCGATGGCGACAAATCTCGTTCGTTTTAACAACGATGGGGCGGCGAAATGGGGCGTTGTCGCCGGGTCCGGCGTATCGCCATTGGAAGGGGACTACCCGACGACGGCGGCTCTGATCGAACGCGGCGAATCCGATTGGCTGTCCGCGAAGCAGAAGCCGCCAACCATGTCGCTCCACACGATAAAGATCTTGTCGCCCGTTACCGCGCCGTGCCGCATCTACTGCCAGGGCGCGAACTACCGACAGCACATGATCGAATCCGGAATGGATCCAGACGCAAAGCCGTTCAACATGTTCTTCATGAAGTCGGACGCGTCGATCGCGTCGGCGCAAGGCGTTGTCACGCGGCCGCAGCACGTGGCGCTCCTCGATTACGAGATCGAGCTCGCGCTGGTCTTCCGTCGCGCGATCGACAAACCGGCGACGGTGACGAGCGAGCGACTCAAGGAATGCGTCTTCGGCATTGCGATCGCCAACGATTTGAGCGCCCGCGACGTGCAATTGCCACAGACCCAATTCTTCAAGGGAAAGAGCTATCGCGGCTTCTGCCCGTTGGGGCCGTGGCTCACGGTCCCCGAGGACGACGAGTTCAATTTCATCGAACGCCTGGAGCTCAACCTCTCGGTAAACGGCGTGACCAGGCAACGCGATTCCACCCAAAACCTGGTGTTCAAGCCGGCCGAAACAATCTCGGAGCTATCGACTTTCGCCAATATTGCGCCGGGCGACGTGCTTCTCACCGGAACGCCCAGTGGCTGTGCGTTGCGCGTGCCGCCCCCGGCGGTTCGCCGCATCGTACAGCTGCTTCCAGACCGACAGTTCTGGAGACTGTTCCTCAAATCACAGAGCCGCCGGCCGCAGTACCTGCACCCTGGGGACCGCATCAGCGCGCGCATCGCGAGCGTGGACGGCCGTCTCGATCTCGGCGAGCAGCAGACCGAGGTTCTCGCGGAAGCGTGATGCAGATTCTCGGCTGACCCAGGCCCACTCAGACAAAAAGGCAGATGTCAGATCGGGGCGGCCTTAGTCCCCTGCCTGGGCAGGGCCGTCGGCTCGGTCATTCACGGATGCCGAGCTGAATTCGCTCTCCGAACGTCGGAAAGCCGCGCGCAAATGGACGCGGCGTCGCGCCCCTCGACGCCGATCGCGGTCAGAATGCACCGGACGGCCTCGGTCCGGTCACCATCCTTGAGTCGTCCCTCGCCAATGGCCGCCATGACCTGAACGACGATTCCAATCGACACTTCGAGAGCGAGCTGCAGCGACAATCCCGCCCGCGGAGATTGCTTGAGCGCCTCGCGTAGGTCTTCTGAGAACCGCTTCCGCGCGACTTTCCCCACCGTCGGGTACGACCTTGCCATCCGGGCTGCGAGTGACGCCCACAAGCGGTCATCGAGCGACTTTTGAAAGAAGGCGTCGCAGCCGAACGCAATCCGAAGAAGCGGATCCGGGAGGGACAACCGAAATGGTTGAATGAGCTCGTCGAACGATTTGACGAGCTCATCGGCGACCGCGGCGGCAAGTTCATTCAGGTCATTGAAATGGGTGTAAAAGGTGCCCTTCGCGACTCCCGCCTCGCTCACCACCTCGTCGACCGTCACCGACTCCCACGGCCGCGTGGAGTACAACGCCTTCGCCGCCGCAATCAACTGCGCTTTCGTTCTGGCGCGTTTCTCCCTGCCGATCTCCGCGCGCCTCTCGAGATTGATGTTCGTCATCAGATTTTCTCCTCCTCGAGGCATACGCCATCCCGGTCAAATTGACTAGGTGTTCATTAGGAAAAAGCTCGCCACTTGACGGGGCGCAATGTGAAGGGGCGAGCCGGTTCGGCTGTCTGGTGTAGTCTGGCGCACACTAGTAGGCCTTCGTTCGCTGTCTCGCCTGAAGGTTCCACGCTACGGGACCGTATCGTCTCGATTTTCCGCAGGAGATTGACTGAATGAGGAATCCGTGGCGGCTCGATAGAGGTCCTTTTGGCGTTGGCCGATGCGAGCGTCGTTACGGAAGCCGCGCACACGTAAACGCACGTCCGTGGGCAGCCTAAGGCGAAAGCTCGCGACGTCATCCCGTGGCTGGTCAAGAGCACGCTCCGCATCCCACGCGGGCCGGGCGAGACTTGCATCGACCTGAATTGAGGCTGGCCGAATGACAGGCGCGGCACCGCGACGCATTGCAATCTACGCCTCATTGCGCTGGAACTTGTGCTCTTGCGCGCCGGTTTTCATTCAGCGACGAAAGCCAAGAAACGCAGGACGCAGGATTTGGAGGAGGGTGAAGATGCGCGAGGGAATTGGGCTTGCCCTAGTACGCCGCTACTACCTATCCGCGATATGCTTCGTAGCACCGATCTTCTTTGGCTTCCTGGTTTTGGATTTTCTGACGCAATGGTCCCTTGGCATCCATCTCGAGCAGGTCCGCTGGGCCGGAGCGATGTTAGCGGCCAAGGCTCAAGGTGGCGATCCGAAGCCGGCAGATACCGCCAAGCTGAAAAGCGGCTCGGCCGAAGCTAAGGATGAGCAACCCGCGGAGGACCTGACGATCCGCCCGCTTGTCCGGCAGATTGCCGGGCGGCTGAATTTCGCTGCGTCGTGGGGGGTCTTCCTCGTCACATGCGCCGCGGTTATCGCGATCGCCGCCCGCATCCTCTGGGACCGCGCGCCGTTTGGCCTCGTCGGTTCAGGGCCAGGTCTCGCGTTGATCTGCGCCGGCTGCGCGGCCTTGGCGTTCGCGATCGACATTAAGAGCGGGTGGCAGACGGAGCCGGTGCGCCGCATTTTCCTTGTCGACATTCTCGCCGCGGCGGACCAGACCGAACCATTTCTCCCTGCCGGATCTCTCGCCATGAGCGCTAGCGCGCCGAGCATGCCAAAGCCACATTTTTCGATCGCGGGGCTTGAATGTGGGGCGTACGTCAACACGCTGCTCGGCTTGTTCGCCGTGGCGCTGATGCTCATGGCGCTCGCGGTTCTGTCGATCTTGCCGAGGGCCCCACCGCATCTCGCTAAGCTCCGCGAGGACTCCTACCATCTTCGGCTCCTGCTGTATTCGGCCTCAGCACTCTTCGTCATCACCATAATCTCGAACAAACTGTACGTCGATCTCGTGCCGCAGCTTGTCGAGCCGCCGACAGATAAAGCCGTTCGGCAAGTGCTCGACGCGCAGCTATTGGTCTGGAGCACGACCTTCACGATCATCCTCATTACTGCATTCGCGCCGGCTTTCGTTGCCTTCTACACCCGGCGCGCGACACTCCGTCACGCGCCGCCCGAGCAGAAGAAGAAGTTGATGGAGCCTGGGGCTGACGCGGCGGATAAGGCGCTTGAGATCGTCCCGATGTCGACGCTCGCGAGCATCCTGTCGGTCCTTGCGCCGCTCGCCGCCTCCCCCGCGTTCGACGTGCTACAGAAGGTGCTTGGCGCGGTCGCGGGCGGAAAGTGAGACGGCGTTGCCTCCGCTCCCGCCAGTCCAGGCGTGGACCTGAACGGCCGCAATCCAGCTCGCTCTCGCCGTTGGCCCATCGACCGCAATCCGCCCAATTGCGACGTACAGTGCCGCAATCCGCTATGACCGCTCAACGTCGACACCGGACCGTCCGCCGAGTGGAAAAAACGGGTACCGAGTGACGCAGACCGGACAGACCACGCGCGTGAGACAGGTCTCAACGGCGATGACCAAGACCGACGCCGATTGTCTTCGCCTTTTGCCGGACCGCCGCCTCGGTTCGCTTCATCGCCTTCGCGACATCGACCACAGGGGTCCTCGTTTTCGAATGGGCTTTGAGTTGCCGCAGATCCTCTTTAGTCCATGGTTTGCGGACAGTGGGTTTCTTTTTCGGCATGTCTTCCACTCCTCCCCCTGACGGATCGATCCAGTATCGTCGCAACTCGCGTTAAGCCGATTCGATTGAGGTTGTCGACTTCGTAGTCAGGTACCACATCTTCCGATGGACGAAGGGCGGATTCGCAAGATCATCCATATCGACATGGACGCGTTTTATGCGTCCGTTGAACAGCGCGACGAACCGGCTCTCAGGGGCAAGCCGGTGGCGGTTGGCTATCCGGCAAAACGCGGCGTCGTTGCGGCGGCGAGCTACGAGGCGCGAAGTTTCGGAGTTCGCTCGGCGATGCCGTCAACCGTCGCGATTCGGAAGTGCGCCGAACTCGTGTTTGTCCCGCCAAGGTTCGACGTGTACCGCGAAGTCTCCAAACAGATTCATGCAATCCTCAAGAACTACACTCCGTTGGTTGAACCGCTCTCCCTCGATGAAGCCTATCTAGACGTAACCGACAATCTCAAAGGCATCCCGACCGCGTGGGAGACCGCCAAGGAAATCAGGGCGCGTATCTACGATGAAACGAAGCTCACAGCCTCGGCTGGAATTTCCTGCAGCAAGTTCCTCGCCAAGCTCGCGTCGGACTATCGCAAACCAAACGGCCAGTTCGCGATCATGCCCGACCAAGCGGAAGCCTTTGTTGCGGCCCTACCAGTGTTGGGCAAGGAGCGATCTCTCCCGGCCGGTTGGGCGAACCGGAAGTTCACGCCGTCACGGCCTTCTGGGCCGCCGCGGAGACGTCGCGTGCGGACGTCGTACCCGCTACGTGCTCCGTACCCTCGACGCCGAGGTCCATCCATCCTGCGTTCACGGCCTCAAACATTTCTTCGGCAGGTCCACTGTATTGAGCCCGTCACCTCCACCACCTTCCCGCCCAGCGAGCCCAACATCGGGAACTTGCCATATCCTCCGGGAAGATCAGGGCCGCAGGGGGTTGTCGGCGTAAGTTCGCACACATCGAGGGAGGTCACCCCTGACCGCCACGTGCGGGCTCGACAAAAGCATTGGCGAATAGTGACCGTTTACGGAGCGGAAGGAAACGGTAAGAGGACTCTTTGCTGGTCACGTTCGAACCGTGCAGTGCGCTGATTTCTCATCCCCTGCGGGTGCACCGATCTCATCTATGCGCCGTGGCAGGGAAAAGAATTAACGGCAGGGCCGGGCGAGACGTCCACTCCAGTCCAACAGCTGCTCGATCAGGCTTCGACGAAATCGCAGCGAAACCCATTGTCCCAACGCGTGACGCGTCGTATGACGGCGATGGGAAGTGAGCCGTGCAGCATAAGGTCGGCGTGTCGCAATATCGATCAAGAAAGCTGCGACGCGTCTTCGTGGACGCCTCCCTATCGACGTCGAAGCGCAGGGATAGTTCGGGATAGCGCGCCTGCAGCGGCGAATGTAACACGTCCCCGGGCATGACCTCATCAGAGCTACGACGCTCACCGATCAGCAGGTGAGCACGATCTTGCCGGCCGCTCCTGGCTCAAGAATCTCCTTGTGCGCGCGCACCGCATCGGCGAGCAGCAATTTCTTGCCAACAATAGGCCACAAGGTACCGTTTTCGAGGCCCGCAAACAGCCCGGCGTGGATGTCCGCCTCTTCGGCCGCTGTAATGGCCCAGAGCGTGAACGCGCGAATCGAAGCGCGGCGCCCCATCAGCTCACGGGGATTGATGGTGACCTCGCCACGACTGCCGATCACGATGACACGGCCATTGTTGGCCAAAAGCTTCGTGTCATTGGAAAGGTTCACGTTAGCGAGCATTTCCAAAATGATATCCACGCCGCGGTTGTCTGTCGCTTGCAGAATTTCTTCCTGATATCCGGCTTTGCGGTGATCGAAAACTTGATGCGCCCCCTCTCGCTTGGCCACTTCGAGGCCTTTCAGAGTCCCTGCAGTACCAAGAACCACAAGACCCATGGCGCGGGCGATTTGGAGCGCCGCGATCCCCACACCGCCACTTGCGCCGTGTACCAGTGCGGTCTCGGAAGCGTGCGCTTTCGCCGAGTGATACAGGGTGCCGTGCCGTAGGGTACCCAAATTCCTGCGCCTTGCTCGAAATCAATTTTTGCGGGGAGCTGATGTACTTGCTCTTCGAGCGCGAGTGCGTATTCCGCATATGCACCGGTGAGGGTCTTCGCGGTGTACACGCGGTCGCCTCGCTTCACCTTTTTGACGCCGTCGCCAACTGCTTCAACGACGCCGGCGGCATCAGATCCCGGCGTGTATGGAAGCGGCGGTTTCAAGGCATACGTACCAGCGCGCATGTAGGTGTCATAGGGATTGACCCCCGCCGCATGAATGCGCACCAGCACCTCACCGGCTGAAGGTTTCGGTATACCTACCTCCTCAAGCTTCAGGACCTCAGGACCGCCGAATTCATGAACCCGAATCGCTTTCATTTTCTGATGAGAAGCCGGACGAAGCGGATAGCATCATGGCCAGCGGGCTTCGGCCTCGCATCGACAGGCCGGACATATGACCGCAATCGCCAAAGAGACGTCGCCGAAGAAAGAGCTTGCCAAGGGGCCGTCCACATATGGTCGGGGTTGCGCAGACGATCGCGTGTTGCGGAGAGATTGGCGGCATAGGCCACCGGTGTGAGATAGCCCAGCGCCGAGTGCGGCCGTCGCTGGTTGTAATCGTCGACCCAGTTCCTGATCTTGGTCCGGGCATGATCGAGGCCGAGGAACAGGCTCTCGTTGAGAAGCTCGTCGCGCATGCGCCCGTTGAAACTCTCGCAGAAGCCATTCTGCATCGGCTTTCCTGGCGCAATGAAATGCCAGACGACCCTGTTGTCTTGCGCCCAGGCGAACATCGCGTTCGAGGTGAACTCGGTCCCATTGTCCGAGACGTCATGCCGGGCTTGCCGCGCCGTTTGATCAACGCCGTCAGTTCCCGCGCCACGCGCCGGCCTGAGATCGAGGTGTCAGGGATCGCCGCCAGGCACTCCCGCGTCACGTCATCGACGATGTTCAGGATGCGGAGCCGCCGGCCGCAGGCAAGCTGGTCATGGACGAAATCCACCGACCAGCGAGCGTTCGGCTTGGATACGATCAGGATCGGCGCCCGCGACCCCACGGCGCGCCTCCGAGCCCGTCGCTTGCGCACCGTGAGGCCTTCTTCGCGATAAAGCCGGTAGATGCGGTTGATGCCCGAGGGCTCGCCCTCCTGCCGCAGCAGGACGGACAGCCGACGATATCCGAAACGCTTCCTCTCGTTGGCGAGATCGCGCAATTGCGTCCGAAGCTCCGTGTCTGGCGGCCGGCATGAGCGGTAACGGACCATCTTGCGGTCAGCGCTGACGATCGAGCAGGCCCGCCGTTCCGACAGGCCCATCGTGGCCCGAAGATGCGCGACGCCTTCGCGCTTGACGGCGGGCCCTACCATTTTTTTGACAGAAGCTCGCGAAGCGCGGCGGCATCCAACATCTGCTCGGCCAAAAGCTTCTTCAATTTGGCGTTCTCGTCCTCGAGCTGCTTCAGCCGTTTGGCCTCGGGGACATCCATGCCGCCGTACTTGCCCTTCCAGTTGTATAGCGTCGCTTCCGAGACGCCGTGCTTGCGCGCCAGATCCGCCGCCTTCGCCCCGGCCTCGTGCTCCTTCAGCACCCCGATGATCTGTTCTTCCGTGAACCGTGCTCGCTTCATCTGTCCGTCCTTCAAGAAGGCCGGACTCTAAATCCCCGTGGAGGAAAATCTCAGTGGCAGGTCAACGTCTTTCCAGTGCCGGTCGCCATTGAAAGGAGCACGCGCCGTTGCCCCTTGAGGATCGCCTCGACGCTCCGGTTGATCGCGATTTGCTGATAATACCGCTCGCCTTGCCTAACTTCGCGGTTGAAAGCCATCAGCAACCGATTGGCCGTGCCTTGATCCTCCAGCCCGTTCGCACTTCGATATCGTCCCCAAAGCTCTTCTGGCGTTGGAAAATTTGGGACCTGCTTTTCAATACCAGTCGCGTAATCGAATTCGATGATCTCAATGCCCATTCGTCGCGTATGCAAATTTCAACCCGAGCATCTCGGCGTATTGCTTGGCCTGTTGCACGCCGTCCGCGGCCTTCAGATGCGCCGCCTTCGCCTCGACAACGGCCAACGGAAAATCGCGGGTATAACGAAGCAAATAGTCAACCCGCTTGGGCGGCTTTCTGATGAAGCCCTTGCCGACAGGGATGATCCGCCCGTTCGTGATGCTGCGCTGTTCCGCGAGCGAATGCGGATCGTTGTCCCAGCCAGATGCAACAAGCTTAGGCGTTACGAGTTTGCGGCAAGTGTCGGCTTCGCTTAGCCCTTGAGTCACAAGTGCCCTCGCCCGTTGGAATTTTGCGCGACCTCCCGCTTCGTTCGTGCGTCATGAAATCTGATTGTATTCCGCGCGGCAATTTCACCATAGCACTTAGAGCAACTCTCTGCGCGTTTTTATTGTGACTTAACTCGACTCCTACGGCGATGCCGAGGTCGCTGGCGTACTATCCGGCTAACCTCCCGAAGGTCCTTACCGGAAAGGGCGAATGCTGAACCGCCTTCGCGGGCGACACATCGCAGTGAGTGTCGACAAGGCATTGCTCTCGTTAAGGGGAGGCCGAAAAAAGCCAAACAAAAAGAAGGGTCGGTCCCGAATGATAGACGGTTATACTTAGTTTAAATTTGGTCAGAAGTGCTGCTGGAAATTGCAAGATGCTATAACCCGGGTGGCACGGAAGGGGGTATAGGGAATGAGGATTTTGAGCACGTTCGTGACCAATGGCCCTCAATCGGATCACTTGGGCAATCCGCTAAATTGACTCAACCAAAAGAAAATTGGAGGGCCCAAAAGCGGAACTAGCCAGGTTAGTGTTACTCCCGTCAGTAGAGCCCAAAACAACTTTTGCGTGCCCATTAACTTAAAGGGGGCATTCATGATACTTCCTATTGATCCTAACAGTAAGCTCGCCCCAAAAAGCGTTCTCAACCTACTGCCTGCAAGGCTGATGTTCTGATGTTTTAATTCAACCGCTAACATCAATGTACAATAAACTAAAGATATATATACCTTGACAGTTAAAATCGAATTCGCCACCGAAAATGGGAGCAGATCGGTTACCTGCCATACCGACAGCAGAAGCACTCCAGCCACAGCAACAGTCACCCACACCAGCGTTTGAAGGAGGTTGTAAGTAATCTGCTCCGACGTTTCCACCAATAATTCCGATATGCGAACGAAAGGTGACCGTCGTCTTACGGCTATATTGCTTAACACTGACACCGAGGTTAATGGAGTGACGCGGGAAATAGTCCCAGACGCCTCACGAGGGTCCGACGCAGCTGTTTCTCCTGTTAGCTTGTCCATTTGTGAAGTTAGAATTCTAATATCGTTCTTCAAAGCTTCAATTTCAGAATTCTCGGCAGTTTTAAGCACTAACTTTGACAACTCAGCCCTTAGCGTATGTACGGCCGCGCTGACCGTCTGTTCAATTTTCTCTTCAAGCTCTACTTCAAATTTCTTTTTCTTTACAACAAAAGCATTACCAACCAGCCGCCAGGAACCTAAGCCTAGTTTGTCGGATGTAACCGGCTCCGGTAGACCCTTTAGAGAAGCCTCCGTCCTGAGAGCCTCGACGACATCGGTAATGGTGAGACGGTCATCTTCTCGGCGCTCCAAGCCGTGCCTAACTCGATTCACTAGTAACGAGGTAAACGCGGTCAGTTCGCCTGTGCCGTCAGATGACGGAGAGGGCTTGTCCCGATCCGCCGATGCTATAACGTACGTGCCCTTCCGAGTGCTGTCGATCTCGGACGACTTCCTTTCCTTTTCAGCCAATCGGTCAACGTTGACCTCCAAAACCGAAGTGGAGTCGCTGAGGTGCGGAACCGCGCGTCCGCTGAAGCAGGAATTGAGTATAAGAAGCTTCCGCTTCGCCCTTATCGCTAGAAAAATATCCTCGAATGTATCGAACGATAGCTTGCCAGCTACGCTATCGCTTGAATTGGTACCGGTCAGATAATACTTACCTCCCTGTACAACGCCGTGGCCGCAATAATATACTAGAAGTGTGTCAATACCTATATGTTTCGTTCGAATTTCCTCTAGGTCGTCACCCAGCTGACCATAGGTTGGATTCAACTTAACTTGCACATGATCGTCGTCGTCTCGGAAGCCAACCAGATCTTTGTCGATAAGGATTGCCCTAAGCTCGGTCAGGTTGTTCTAAATCCAAGACATCGACTCATATGCGCGAGAATTATTGTAGTTGGCGACGCCAAAAAGGATCGCGAAGCTTGAGCTCTCGTCGAAGGCTGGCATGGCGCGGCTGTTTAGTCAGCTCACTTATGAACTACTCTTTCGGCAATCTTCTCTATCTCAGCAGAGGTAAGCGACTCGCCCGTGATTGTGTACTCCCCCTTCGGACCCTTAATCGTAACCACGACCGGTTTTCGGTGACTGAGCCAATCTCTGACTGTCGAAATCAACCCCTTTGTTACTTCGAGCGCGAGTTGAGACGAAACGACAGCCGTCAGAATTGGGAGCCACTCAGGGCCCAAAGCTCCAGGATTTTTACCTTGAGTCTCTTTAATCTGAAATGCTGCCGCCGGCGCAGCATTGAATTCTGATTGTAACTCTAACACAAATTTCTCGAGCTCCGCCGAGCCAACTCTTGACTCCGTCGGAGCAACCGTGAACGTGACATTCTCGGTGTCGTCTGCCATAACGTTTCCTCCATCGACTAGGCTATACTGATGAACCGGTCGTGAACTTGAATTCAAAAGTATCTATTCCACGAGAGAGTCCTAGCCCGTATCCATGCCACTATATAAACAATTGAGATATTACTCTTGAAACCGGCTGGTGCCTCGACGGCGGGCCGAGATTCCCGCACATTACTCCTGCGATCCCTCCGCGCAACGCCCATCATATGGTTTGCAAATGCACCGCGAGGATCCTTGCCAACAAAGCCCTGGAAGGCCTCCTCTTCCCCTCAATCACCTTCCCCAAATTCGCCGCGTCCACCCCCAGCATCTTCGCCAAGCGCGCCAACCCGATCTCGTCTCGCTTCGCCTTTAGCCACGCGACTGCCGCTGCCTCTTCCTCTTCGCGCTTCTTCGTCGCTGCTGACAATCCGCTCCGCCGCCTCCGCCATGCGCTTGAGGTCCTCGTCAGCGACATCCTGACCAGCCCACGCCGCATCAATCGTCCGCATCGCGATCCGCGCCTCCCGCTTCAGCTCGCGCTTTCCGACCGACTTGATCAGCTCGATCATGCGCTCGCGATCAAACGACGACGACGGATAGATCAGGACCGTGTCCTGGTCCTCGGTCCGCGCGTCGTCCTCTTCCCACCCGTCGGTCTCCTTGCCGATGTCCTCGATGGTGTCGGCGAAGACGTGGCGGCGTCGCAAGACGCCTTCCTCGTTCCACCCGCCGCCGAGAAACTTGTATTCCGGCTGGCGATGGTAGTCCCGCAGCACGTCGGCGACGGTGCGAAGCCATTTCGTTGGCACGCGTCCAGGCTATCCGAATTGCGGTCGAAGACGCGGCGTAAGGCCTTGTCGATGTCCTTCTCGTAGGGCGCTACCGGCCGCAGTCTTCAAGCTTTGGGTCCCATTCGTGCGTCGGGTCCTCGGTCGCCATGTCCTCCTGGCGGCGGGCGAAGAAGGTCAGCAGGAAATTGAACGGCTTCACCTGTTCGGCGTACGGGCGGCCTTCGTTGTAGCGCTTGAACCAGTTGAGCACCGCGGGCCGCGTCGCGCCGTACCGGCTGTGCGCCGGCTTCATCATTTCGCGGCGGAACGCATAATCGACTTCGCGGGGCTTGTCGCCGAGCGCCGCGGATACGATCTGCTTCCAGACGTCCTCTTCCCAAGCCTGACGCCGCTGTCTCGTCGTCGCGGTTTTCCTCCTCGTCTCCGTAAGGCGCAGACGTAATGCCCGAGGCCGTGCGCCGACGCCTTGCGGATGACGGTCTTGCCGTGCGCGTCCAGGTTGAAGAGGGCGTATCGCTTCGCGGAGATGGCGAAACAGAACAGCGGTTCGAACTCGCTCTCTTGCCCTTCTCGGTCGAAAATTCTCGTCCTCCATTTCGAGGATCGAAACCGGGCCCTTCTTGGGGTCGGCCTCGTAAGGGTTGAGCGGAACGAACCAATCGCAGATGTTCTGGACGCGACCGACGAACTCGTCGAACGGCAGCTTCTCGGTGTTGGCGAAGGCCATGCTGTCCGTGTCGCAGAAGGCCCAGTTCAAACCATGCTCGAACGCAAGCCGCTCGGTCAGCGCCAGCATGAGCCGCGCCGCGCCGGTGATCAGCGTTGCGAGCAAGGGATGATAGTAGCGGCCAGGCAGTTCGCGCTTTGACGGTTCGACAATGCCGCTTCCCTTGCGACGTGAAGATCGCGAGCGGCGGCTCATCGTCCTCGGCGTCCTCGACGTTGAGTTCGATGAAAATCCCGTAGCTGGTGGCGTTGGCGAGGATCTTCAGCGCCAGCTGGTTCATGTCCAGGTTCTTGGTTTCCTGGCTGTCCGGATCGCGGCGCTCGCCTCCTTGAGATCAGCCTTGACGCGTCGGCGCAGTTCGATCACGCGCTTGTAGAAGTCGTCCTTGTAAGGATCGACCCTGAACTCCGGGTTCGCCGGCGATCTCTATCGGTCTTAGGTTCGGTTGGGGCGGCTTCGCCGTGAACCGAATTGCGCGCACGACCTTCGGGGCCTTGCCGGTCAAGCAGCTTCGAGGCGACGCAGTCGGCGAGCGTGAACCAAAGCGGGCGGTCTGCCGACAGGTAGTTCACGCCGATGGTCGGCATGTCGCCGGACTTGGTCTTTTCCTTGATCCGCGGCGCATAGCGGGCCCGGACCGGAAAGATGTCGGCCTCGGGTTTGACCTGGACGAGCGTCGTCAGTCGTCTTCCAGGTCGCCGCGTCCTGAAGGTCAGCGAGCTGAACGCTGTCGAGAAAGGCCTGCGTCTCGGCTGTCGCGTCCTCCTCGTCGACGCCTTGCGCGATGACGAAGCGCCAAAGGCCCATCAACGTGCAGACCGTCGGGTACATCGAGGCGAAGTCGCAATAGAGCGCCGGAACGATGGTTCGGCGGATATGGACCTCGGCGCGACCGCCGAAATATGAGCTCATGATCGCGCCGAGCGTGCTCGGGTCGAAGTCCTTCTGGACCTCGCGCCATGGGCGAATGCCCATTTGCTTCAGATACGCCTTGCCGAGACTCGGCCTCGGAATAATGCCCTGCGGAGGCGTCATGCGTAGACGATGTTGGCGGTACCGGCGCACGAGCTCCTCGTAGCACTGGCGCGTCGTCTCGGTGTCGTTGACCGCGTAGTCGATGAACTCGGGGTCGATGGGCCGGCCAAAGTCGGTGAAGTCGCCCTTGTGCTTGACGCCTAGATGATTCGCGCAGGCTTTTGAGGCTGTGCGAGGTGCTGGTCAGCGCCGCCGCGAGCGTTTTGACGTCGAGAAAGTTGCCGCGCTGGAACTGAACCCGCTCTCCCCTGCGGCGCTCGCTCCGCGCCGCCTCCTGTTGCGCCGGCTTCGCGAACTTGAAGAACGCCGAGCGGCTATTGCGATGCTTGATCCGGAGCCATGGTTGATCGTCGAACGGCGAGAGCTGGAAGGTGAACCCGCCGACCATCGAGCGGTCCGCATCCTTCAGCGGCGCGCCGGCCTCAATTTCCTCAGGGGTACGTGGAGAGCGTGAGACACGCGCCGCCGCGTGGCGTATGGCGAGCCGCGACAGATCAAACGGCAGATTGAAGCCGACGACGAGGCCTCCAGCCTTGAACGCGGTCGGCAGAAATCGCTTGTGGACAAAATCGTGAAGACTGAACGGTTCGACGCAACCGTGCTTTGGCGCTTCCGCCTTCAGCGTCTCGAGTTCGGCCGATGTGACCTTGTCGTAGAACAGTCCCTTCTCGCGCAGCTTGCCCTTTTGCAGGAGCTGGTAAGTCCCAAAACGAAGCCGCTGGCTTTCGTCGGGCGTCGTCTCGGTATCGAAGACGAGAACGAATTGCGGGGTGATCGGGCCTCGGGTCGATGGTTCCTTCTGTTCCGTCTCGGCGTAGGCCCTGAGGAGAATCGGACGCCGCTCCGCTTCCGGAACGGCGTCCGGCAATGTGTCATGGAAGCTTGAGCTCGGCCCCATAGCCCTGCCTGGCGAGTTCGATCAGGTATTCCCCGAATCGCCTGAACGTCTCGCACATAAGCTCAAAATATTCCGCGACCGACAAGAGCCACCGGCCGATGACCTCCAGACGTTGCGCGGATTGTCGGTCGGCGGCGGCTCCTCGCGCTGGAGCTCGGAGCGCTTGTGGTGACAATCGGCACGCAAAGGGGCCAAACGAGGTCGCCATGCTTGCGGCCGATCATGTGATCGTCCTCCTTGCCCTCCGCGAGGTCGCATCCGCACCCGATGCAGACCTCGTTGTGGATGCCGGCCAGTCGTTCCTTCTTGTTCTTCACCGCGGCGCGGTGAAGCTCTCGTTCCATGGGCGTCATGACGCGGTCCTTTCGCTGATCCGATATAGTTCGGGGATCACCGCCTCGTCGCGATGATCGAGTTCGTAGAGGGTGTTTTCATCGAGCTCGAACGGATGGAACTTTCCGTTGAGGTCGCGGACGCCCTTGCCCGCGAACGGCGCGAGGAAGTCGGCTGTCGCCGTTCGCAGAAACCGCTTTACCGCCTGCATGTAGCGGCCGGCCTTGGACGTCTCGTCGAGGCTCATCGACGGCGTGACGACGCGCCCATCCGAGTAGAACGGAAACTGCCGGGTGCGCCGGTCGATGATCGTCCATTTGCGGCCTTCGCGCCGGGCCTCCGTCTGCTCCTTGACGTAAGCGCGCAAGCGCTCCTGGCTGAGCTGGTAATGCGACGCTGCATCGCGGAGCGAGCGCCCGCGACGCATCATCTTGAGCGCCAGCTCCTCCCGGCTGTCGGGGTCGATTGCGCGCCGCGTTGCGGGCTTCGCTCGCTCCCCGGCCCGCGGATGGCCGCGCGCCGCCGAGCGGCTCAAGCCCTTCTGGGCTCCCCGCGCGATGCGGCGGGCATATTCCTTTCTGTAGTCTCTCTCGGCGCTTGGCCATCGTGCCTCTCCGTTTGCGAGCGGAGCGCAGGGACCACCGCCTATCGGCACGGTCGATCTGGCATCATCTTTCCCGGTTTCATTGAGCCGCTCGCTGTTTTGGACGAACGCGGGATTGCGAATCGTTGGCGCGAGGGTCGCGCGCGCCCAAACAGCAAAACGGGGTTCGGACGCCGAGTTGTAAGAGCTCTGCACGATTGGCGCTCGGAGGAGCTGGTGCTCACCGAACAAGAAGTGCTGGAGCGGACTAGCGGCCGCAGGGTTTCCGATCCGCGGTCCCGTTCGAAAACTGGCGCGAACGAGGCCTCATGTGCCGTGGGGACCGTCCCGGGTGGGGCAGGGAAAGGGACGCGTAGCCCATCTCTATCCCGATGGAACCGTCGAGCAGGCCATCGAGATCGCGCATATGCGGCGGCAGAACCTCGACCTTGACGAAATCGGCTGGCGGCTTTGGTGGAGGGGCGCGACGTCGGGCGTCAGTGCTGGTTCGGTGTCTTCAAGTTCATGGCCAAAGCACTTCGACAAGTGCGCCAGAGCGTTCCGCCAGGCGCAGGCATCGGACGAGTTTGTCGACGGACAAATCGACCAGATGATCCAAGCGCGTTCAAAGCCAAGACCTCAAACCGATTTTTCAAGCGGTCAGGAAGACTTAGGACCACAGCGTTTCGCAGCTGTCATGAACGAAATCGCCAGCATGGCCACAGGGACTTTCACGACGATTTCCTCGCAGCAGGAGCTCGAAAACAATGAGCGCCTCGAAGACGAGCGAGCGATGGATGTTGCGCTTGGCTTCAAACCGGCTCGAACTGACACGATCGACGGGGTCGGTCCTATCCTGCCCAACGACTATTCCCCGATCCTTCAGGCGACGTTCGAGCCGCTCGAAGGGGTCTCTCTGAGCCAATATCTCAATCGGATCGACCCTGAGTATCTGCGGAGCGTCGCAAGGTCTTTGCTTGGGCTTCTGCATTCAATCACGGAAGCGTCCCACGCGTTCGATCGCGCACTCGCCAAAGACGCCTTCGGCTTGCGGCGTGCGGCGATGTTGGAGCGAGCGGACCGGAATACCCACGCGGGGATGATTTTGGTTTGGGCGCTTGTGCAGCAGCGTAGCCGAGAGAAATTTCACGACCTCGACGCAATGGCGCAATTGTTCCTGACCGCCGCAATTGGCGCTCGAAAATTCCTGGAATTGAGGAATTCCGACCCGAGTTTAAGGGGTCCAGAATTTCGGAGAGTGACCTATAAAATCAGGCCTGGCAAATAGGCGAAGTGTCGAGCGAACCCTCACGAAAAAGCTGGCTTTCCAATTGCAATTGGAATTAAAGTCGAGCTGGGGAATATCTCGCGCAATTCGGGGCGCGCATGAAATCAATCGCAACCAAAAATCGCCACCGTGGCCGCGCAAGCGGTCCGCCCTTCCGAGGAGCGCTTGGGCGAGCCGCTGCGAGTTGTGGCGAAGCCGCGTTGGAGAAGGCGATCCGTTCGGCGCACCAAACGCGCAAAGCCGCAATCCGCTTGATCCTCGCCGGCCACGGCGTCTCGCTCCGCATTCATGGCGGCGCGCTCGAAATTCAAAATGGCCTCACCATTATCCGCAGACACGGGAGACCTATTTGTTTTTCCCCCGCGACGCCGATTTGCCCGAGCGGATTAGTCCTCCTGGACGGCAGCGGCAGCATTTCCTTTGATGTCCTATCGTGGCTCGCCGAGCAAAAAGTCAGCCTTATCCGAATTGATTGGAAAGGCGATATTGTCTGCGTCGCCGGCGCGTCGGGATATTCAGCCAATCCTTTTCGGGTGCGTTGGCAATTGGAAACCCGCGGAAATCCGGCCCAAAGAAATGAATTTTGCCGGTCGATTATTACAAAGAAAATCGAAGCGAGCATTATCACGCTCGAAAAATCAATTCGCCGCTCCGACAAATGGGAGCGGGCAATGAAAGCGGCCTATTCGGCCCTTTCCCGGCTTGACGATAATCCGCCCGAAACAATTACCGAATTGCGCGGTTTGGAGGCCAATTGCGCCGCAGCCTATTTTCGCAGTTGGGACGGCATTCCGATTAAATGGCGAGGCACGAGCCGCAGGCCAATTCCAGACAATTGGCACTCTATTGGCATGCGTTCTTCGCCATTTCATTTGGCCGGCAATCGCAATGCGGCGCACCCGGTCAATGCGATATTGAATTACGCCTATGCCGCGCTCGAAAGCGAGCTTCGGATCAAGGCGATTGCCGACGGCTACGACCCGACCATCGGCGTCATGCACGAGGGCAGCGACGGATCGTCGAAATTCGTTTTCGACCTCATGGAGCCGGAGCGGCCAAAAGTGATCGCGCTGTCCTGGATTTCGTCAAGGCGACGGTCTTCGATCCGGCGGATTTCACTATTCGCAGCGATGGCGTTTGCAGGCTCAATCCGCAACTGGCGCGAATGGTTGTGGCGATGACCACAACGCCAAAAATATAGCGACAAAGTCCGTTTTTGATTTGCTATAGTCAATTGCGATGCCCGTAGGCCCAAGCAATTTCGCTTTCCTCAGCCAGCACGACATTCAGCTCGTGCGCTTGGGCGCGCTTGCCGAGCGCTATTTTCACGACGATCCCAACACCTGTCTCATCAAGCTGCGGCAGTTCGGCGAGCTTCTCGCTCAGCTGATCGCCGCCAAGACTGGGCTGCTTCAGCCAGGCGAGGAATCCCAGGCCGACTTACTGCGTCGCCTGAAGTTCGAGCGATTGCTTCCCTCCCAAGTCGCCGATCTTTTCCACGAGATCCGCATCCTTGGAAATCGCGCCAGTCATGGAGCCGGCGGCACGACAGCCGAAGCCTTAAACGCCCTGAAATACGCGCGACAAGCCGGCATCTGGTTTCATCGGACCTATGGCAAAGACCCGAAATTTGTCGCCGGTCCCTTCCAGCCGCCGGCCGCACCGGAAGACGCCGCCGCTCCGATCCGCGCCGAATTAGATCGGCTCAGAGCGGAATTGCTCGCCAGCAAATCGGCGGCAGAGCGAGCCCAGCTTCATTGCCGACGAGCATGCTCGCGCCCGACAGAGCGCCGAGGAACGCGCTCGCCAAGAAGCCGACGATCGCGCGACATGGGAGCAATTGGCTCAGGATGCCGAGCGCGAGAAGCAGACTCTGTCTGCGCGCCTCGCATCGTTGCAACGGACCCCCAAACCGCCTCCGCGCCAATATTCTGGAATTCATCCAGACCGGCGAGGAAGCGGCCAAGCAGATCGACCTCGACGAGGCCGCGACGCGGCAGATCGTCGATCAGCAGCTTCGCGATCGAGGCTGGGATGCGGACACTACGACGCTACGCTACGCCGCCGGCGCGAGACCGACCAAGGGCCGCGCCATGGCGATCGCCGAATGGCCGACCAAGACGGCCCGGCCGATTATGCTCTTTTCGTCGGACTGACGCTGTATTGGCGTGGTCGAGGCGAAGCGCAAGCACAAGAATGTCTCCGCCTCAATCGACCAGGCGCAGCGCTACGCGCGCGGATTTCCGTTCGACGCTGGCGGAGCCGCCGGCGGACCGTGGGACGCGTTCCGCGTGCCGTTCCTCTTCTCCTCCAACGGTCGCCCCTACCTCAAGCAGATCGAAACCGAGAGCGGCATCTGGTTCCGCGACGCTCGCAAGCCGACCAATCACCGCCGCGCCCTTGCGACTGGCCGACGCCGGACGGCCTTGAAGGGCAGCTCGAAATCGATGGGGAAGCAGCGGAGGCCGATCTTAAAGCCATGCCGTTCGATTTTGGCTTTCCGCTCCGGCCTTATCAGAAGCGCGCCATTGAAGAAGTTGAGAAGCGCTTGGCGGCCGATCGGCGCAAGATGCTGCTCGCTATGGCGACCGGTACCGGCAAGACGAAGCTCGCGATCGCGATGCTGTATCGGCTGCTGGCGGCGAAGCGATTTCGGCGGGTCTGCTTCGTCGTCGACCGCAACGCGCTCGGGGAGCAGGCCGACGGGGAATTCAGCTCGACCACGGTCGTGAGCGTGCAAGACCTTCGCCGATATCTTCGGTCTTAAGGGTCTCGATGACGTTGACGCCCGATTCCGAGACCAAGGTTCATATCTGCACCATCCAGGGGCTTGTGAAGCGCGTTCTCTTCACGGCAGAACGATTCCGACGCGCCGCCCGTCGATCAGTACGACCTGATGGTCGTTGATGAGTGCCATCGCGGCTATCTGCTTGACCGCGAGATGTCCGACGCCGAACTTAACTTCCGCATCCAGGACGACTACATCTCGAAATACCGCCGCGTGCTGGAGTACTTCGACGCGGTGAAGATCGGCCTTACGGCGACGCCGGCGCTGCACACCGTGCAAATCTTCGGTGAGCCGATCTTCAACTATTCCTACCGCGAGGCCGTGATCGACGGCTATCTCATCGATCATGAGCCGCCGGTCCAGATCAAGACCGCGCTCACGCCGGGCCGGGATCAAATTCCAGAAAGGGCGAACAGATCGAACTGCTTCGACACGCGCACCGGCAAGTCGACCTCGCCCACGCTCCCGACGAGATCACGTTTCGAAGTCGATGAAGTTCAACAAGCAGGTCATCACCGAGGAATTCAACCGGGTCGTCGCCGAGGAACTGGCCAGGCACATCGACCCGAACTTGCCCGGCAAAACGCTGATCTTCGCCGTCACCGACGCCCATGCCGATATCGTTGTCGACGCAAATCAAGAAAGCCTTGCAAGGCCGCTATGGCGAGATCGAAGACGCGGCCATTCGCAAAGATTACCGGCAGTGTCGACCGGGTCGGCAAGCTGATCCGTTCCTATCGCAATGACGCCTTGCCCGAAGATCGCCGTTACCGTCGATCTTCTGACCACCGGCATTGACGTGCCCAGGATCGAGAACCTCGTCTTCCTCCGCCGGGTCAACAGCCGCATCCTCTACGAGCAGATGCTTGGTCGCGCCACGCGGCAATGCCCCGAGATCGGCAAAGAGACCTTCCGCATCTTCGATGCCGTCGATCTCTATCCGCATCTTGCAAAACCTCACCGATATGAAGCCGGTCGTGGTTAATCCGACGCTATCGCTTCGAACAACTTTTTCAGGAATTGATCAGCGTCACCGACGAGGAGCACCGCGACGCGATGCGCGATCAGATCCTTGTCAAATGGCGGCGCAAACTCAGCCGAAGCTCTACGACGAGGCGCGGCAGCGCTATCGAGGCGGAAGCCGGCGAAACGCCCGAGGCCACGCTTAAGCGCATCTCGCAGCCGGCGCGCCGGCTGACTTGGCCACGTGGGTCAAGGAACGCCCGAGCCTTGGCCGCATCCTCGATTGGGACCCCGACAGGCACGGCCTGCGCTGATTCCGATTTCGCATCATCCGGATCAAATTGTCAGCCGTCACGCGCGGTTATGGCGACGGCTCAAAAGCCTGAAGATTTTCTCGACAGCTTCACGAGCTTTGTGCAAGACAACGTCAACAAGATTGCGGCGCTCAACCGTCGTCGTGCAGCGCCCGCGCGATCTCACGCGAGCGGAACTGAAGCGAGTTGCGGCTGGAACTCGACAGCAGGGATATTCCGGATACAGCCTTCGTACGCGCCTGGTGCCGATGCAAAGAACGAAGACATCGCCGCCTCAGATCATCGGCTTTGTGCGTCAGGCCGCTCTTGGCGACGCGCTTAAGCCCTTTGATGTTCGCGTGCGCAAGGCGCATGCGCAAGATCTGAGAGCCGCGGAACCTGGACTGAAGTGCAGCGCAAATGGTTGAAGCGCATCGAGGAGCAACTCCTGCAGGAATTGGTCGTTGATCGCGCCGCCATTGACGAAGAGCCTTTCCGCTGCGATGGTGGATTTCAAGCGACTGAACAAGGTTTTCGACGGAAAGCTCGAAAGCCTGCTCGGCGATATCAACGAAGAAATATGGAAGAAGCGCAGCCTGACGGCTGAAACGGCGACCACGCGCGACATCGTCGCGAAACTCTGGAATCTCTGCAATGTCCTGCGGGACGACGGCATCACGTATACGGATTATGTCACCGAGCTGACGTTTCTTCTGTTTCTCAAAATGCTGGCCGAAACCGGGCAGGGAAGACGTCTGCCCGAAGGCTATCGCTGGAGCGAGCTGGCCAAGCGCGAAGGGCTCGAACAGCTCGAGTATTACAAGCGCCTGCTTGCTCGATCTTGGCAATCCGAAGGACAAGGACGACTGTCGCTCGCCATCTTCACCGATGCGCAAACCAAGCTTGCGCAAGCCAACCAACCTCAAAGCGCTCACCGATGCGCATCGACAAGCTCGATTGGTTTTCCGCGCGCGAAGAAGGGCTTGGCAATCTCTACGAAGGGCTTGCTTGAAAAGAATGCCGCCGAGAAAAAATCCGGAGCAGGGCAATATTTCACGCCGCGCCCTTGATCGACTGCATCGTTCGGCTGATGAAGCCGCAGCCCGGCGAAATCATCCAGGACCCGGCGGCCGGCACCGGCGGGTTTCTCGTTGCCGCCGATCGCTACATTAAGGATCAGCACTGACGACCTCTTCAAACTGCCGAAGGCAGCAAGTCTTCTTTCAGACAGCACAATGCCTTCGTCGGGCTTGAACTGGTCCCTGACACGCATCGGCTCTGCCTGATGAATCTCATGCTGCATGGCATCGAGAGCGGCGTGGAATGCGGTGATACCCTTCGCCCGACGGTGAGACGCTGCGGAAAGCCGACCTCATCCTGACGAATCCGCCCTTCGGCACCAAGAAAGGCGGCGGTCGCCCGACCCGCGCCGATTTTTCGATCACTGCCGACACCTCGAACAAGCAGCTCGCCTTCGTTGAGCACATCGTTCGAGCCCTGAAGCCCGGAGGCCGCGCGGCGTTGTTGTGCCCGATAACGTGCTGTTCGAAGACAACGTTGGCCGACGACTGCGCACCTGGATGATGGAGCTCTGCGACCTCCATACGATCCTTCGGCTGCCGACCGGTATCTTTTATGCGCAGGGCGTGAAGACGAACGTCCTGTTTTTCACGCGCGGCAAGACCGACAAGGCCAACACCAAAGGCGTCTGGGTTTATGACATGCGCAATCAATGGACGCTTTCGGCAAGACGCGGCCCGCTGACCGTCGCGGACTTTGCGGATTTCGAGAAAGCCTTCGGCGACTGATCCGCTCGGCAAGGCCAAGCGCAAAGACCAGGGCGAGGAGGGCCGATTCCGCTGCTTCACCCGCGAGGAGATCAAGGCGCGCAATGACAATCTCGATATCGCCTGGCTTCGCGACACCGAGGCGGAAGCCGAAGAGCATTTGACCGAGCCGGAGGACATCGCCGCCGCGATCATGGGGCATCTTCGAGGCGGCGTTGGATGAGATCGAAGCTGTTAGCGAGGAGCTTGAGGAGGCTGACAAAGCCGTCGAGGGTGATAAGCAAGAGGCACTGATATGAGTGTGTCTCCGCCGCGGGGATGGCATGCAACGACCCTCAGCGGTGTAGCCACCCCTAGCATGGGACAATCGCCGCCCGGCACGGCGACGAACACCGACGGCATCGGCCTCCCGCTAGTCGGCGGTGCATCAAGACCCGGGTAGGATGGTTGCCTCCCGCTATACTACGACACCGACGAAAGTTGCAGACCGACGATATCATCTTCTGCATCCGTGCAACCATAGGAAAAGTAGCTGTTGCTGATCGTTCGGTTTGTCTCGGTCGAGGGGTGGCGGGTTTTCGGCCTACAAACGCAGACACGAATTGGCTCCGCTACCTTCTGATTCACTTGGCACCAGAAATTGACGCCGCCGGAACCGGGACAACCTTTCGTCAGGTGGATAAACAAACACTCTCGAATTGGCCTGTACTAAAGCCACCTCTAGCCGAGCAGCGCCTCATTGTAGCGAAACTCGACAGCTTTGCTGGGAAAATCGCTCGAGCGTGGGAGCAGTTGGGCAAAATTCCGAACCTAGTGTTGAAATACCGAGAGGCGATCCTCGGCGCAGCCTTTAGCGGCGAGCTGACGCGGGAGTGGAGGCTCACGCACACTGGCGAGGCGGTTAACGAGAACGTCGGCGCAAAGGTTCGCCACGAACGAGACGCTGAGCGAGCCAAAGCCGAAATCCAACCGAAGGGTAAGAACCGCAGCGTCACAGGCATAGTGCCCATACTCCCCGCGATACCTCCCATGGGATGGATTACGTTTGAGGACTGCGCCTGGGACCTGACCGTTGGGCATGTTGGCCCAATGAAAGATAGGTACGTCAAGAAGGGAATTCCTTTTTTGCCACTCTCAATATCAAACCAAATAATATTGAGTGGGACTCCAACACGGTTTTTATAGATGAGGCCTTTGATAGGGAATTATTGAAATCACGCCTGAGGCCCGGTGACTTGGTAGTCGTAAGAACCGGTGAGCCCGGCGTAGCTGCTGTTGTGCCAAAAAGCCTAGCCTACTCAAACTGCTCTGATTTAGTTATTGGACGACTAATTCCTTCTGCAAAATCCTCACTATGCAGCCTTTTACATGAATAGTGAGTTTGCGAAGTCAATTGTTCGCGACGCGCAAGTCGGGGTCGCACAACAACATTTCAATGTAGGATCGATGTCCGAAATGCCGATCCCCTGGGCACCAACTGCAGAACAAGATGAAATAGTGCGCAGAATTGAGACCGCATTCGTTTGGCTTGACCGCGTCGCCGCCGAACACGCGAATGCCTCACGGCTGCTGCCAAGGCTCGACCAGGCCATTCTGGCGAAAGCCTTTCGAGGGGAGTTGGTCCCGCAAGAACCAGGCGACGAACCCGCTGCGACAATTTTCGACCCAATTCCGGTAGAGAGAGCCACATTCCCGAAATCCGAACAACGCAAGTCTCGATCCGAAATCGCCATTCCGACCAATAAGCCCGCAATGCCGAAGAACCGCATCGATATAGACGTGAAGGGCAAGCCCTACTTAGCCAGCAAATTGAAGGAATTCGGGGGAATGACAAACGTCGAACAATTGTATCGAGCTGCCGATCTCTCACTGGTTGACTTTTATAAGCAGCTTTCGGACGAATTTGACCGAGGATGGCTACGGAAGACCGGCGAGTTGGTGGAGGTCGCATAATGCGGCTCAATCGGCTTTGGATCGATGGTTGGCATAACCTGCGCGATGTCACAATCGACTTCGACGATGAGCGGCTGACAACGGTAATCATCGGGCAAAATGGCGCTGGTAAGTCAAATTTGCTGGAGGCGATTGCCTATATTTTTCGAAACGCTGATCTTGGCGATAATCCGCCGCCCTTTGTATTTGATCTTGAATACCATATCAATGGCCTTGACGTGCGCCTTGCCGACAAGAACAATGAGTGGAGCTTCGCAGTCGACGGACTTTCTATATCACGGACCGAATTTGTGAGGAGAAAGGACGAACTGTTTCCGGACCTAGTGTTTGGATATTATTCCGGCGGAAATAATCGTCTTAAGTCAATTTTCAACACTCATCAGAAAAATTACTATCGTAAGATTATTCGTGAGGAGCCGGATTCCGAGAAACGTACCACTATTGATGATCGTCGACTATTTTATTGTCGACCGGTTCACGGCGTGCTGGCGCTTCTGTGCTTCTTTGCGTTCCCAGAGCCTGACATCAATCGACTGCTTGAAGATATGCTTGGCATTACCGGTTTTCACTCGGCGATGGTTTTATTTAGACAGCCATGGTTTGCGAAATCAGTTCGCGCACGCTCGAAGGCTTCCGATTTTTGGGGGGCAAGGGGACGCCCCGGGTGGTGTGCGCGTCACCTGCGGGACAACGCATTTTTTCCGCTGGCGCTGACAGCTCGTCAAATTGACGACTACCGGGAAAAAGGAGGCAACGAACAACAATTTTGCGTCTATTTGCGCAACCCCGAATCTTTGGATATTTTCTCCAAGAACTTTGGAAGCGATTTGGAGATGTTCGAGGCGCTCGAAAGCGTCGATATCTCAGACCTAATCCGTTGGGTTCAAGTTTGGGTTACTAGGAAAGACGATCTCACCGGCGATATCAGCTTCGGCGATCTTTCGGATGGTGAACGACAATTACTTATGGTCCTGGGTCTTATACGGCTCTCTCGAGGCAAAAAGGCACTGTTTCTTTTGGATGAACCCGACACGCACCTCAACCCCGCTTGGCAACATAAGTTTTTGGATTTGATTCGGGCGTGGGTTCAAGCTGATTCAGGCCATAGCCAATTTATAATTGCCACTCACCATCCACTGACCATTGCCGCGCTGAATAGGGAAGAAGTCCGAGTGATGTTTGCGGATTCAGCGAACAAGATTAGCGTCACTCCGCCCTACACCGACCCTAAGGGGATGGGGTTCACTGCGACTTTGACCGAGATCTTCGGCTTGCCCACAAGCCTCGATCCCGAAACACAACGGCAAGTAGACGAGCGAAACACACTTGCCCGTATCGACAAGCGGACCGAGGAGCAGAACAAGGAGTTGATTGCTATAAATGACAAGCTGAACCGTTTGGGCTTCATGTTTGAAGATCGTGAACCTCTTTATCAGGATTTCTTGCGCGCTATGGGTGACGTCCGATACGCGGACCGACCGCCGCTTTCCCCAGAGCAGATCGAGGGCCGTCACCTCGCGATGAAAGAATTGATTAGGAGCCTCCTTGGTCGGAAAGAGCAGGCGCAATGATCTATGTAAGGCGTGATTTGACACTAATCCCCGAAAAGCTCTTAGAGGCAGCGAAGAAAGCGCAGGAGGAGCTCGAAACTTTACCTCAAGAGGAGCGCGGGCAATATATGAAAAAGAAAAGTGCGATCTGGAGAGCCTTTGCGCGCTATCTGGCTAAGATGTCGTATGGAAAATGCTGGTATTCAGAAAGCCTGGAGCCGCAGTCCTTCCTTGACGTCGACCATTTTCGACCGAAATTAGAGGCCATCCGCTCCACCAATGAGAAAGATGATGGATACCCGTGGCTTGCATTCGAGTGGGAAAATTTTAGACTTTCAGCGAGCAGATCAAATCGGACCAATACGAATGAGGACACTGGGGAGGTCGGCGGCAAGAGCAGTTGGTTCCCACTTGCCGACGGGAGCCCGAAGGCAACTTGGGCTGATCGGTGTGTTGAAGCAGAGAGGCCGATACTACTCGATCCCACCGTTCGTTCAGACGTAGATTTAATAGACGTCAGTGCCGACGGGAATATGTGTGCGAGCAGATTCTGTATTGGGTCTGCTGAGGAGCGTGTTAAGCGTTCAATCGAGTTATACGGACTGAACTTACCAAAACTTGTCGAAGCTCGAAAGCGTGTCATGCGGGACGTCAGTGCTGGTTTCGAAACTCTCATGCAGTTGATTTCTGTAGGTGGTATTTATCCGGGCGCAGCCGATCAGCTGCCTGTGCGGCTTCAAACCGAGCAATTGCGCCGCAAAACTCTGCCGAATAGTGTTTATTCAAAGGCTGCGCGGGCGATGTTGATAGAGCTTGGAGTTCCCGAGTTGTGTGCGCAGCCAGAAGACATGATGGCTTAGCCGCGATTTTGAAAAGAGATCGATCAATCCTGGTCAAAAGCGTGCTCAAATTCTCCTAACCCTATAACCCGGGTGGCACGGAAGAAGAACGGGCCGGCAAGAACGAAAGACGAATCATGCCCGCCATTGGTCGATGGCGGGCAAAAAAACGCTCGGCCCTCGGCATGCGTCAGGCTTTCATTTCAGAGCCGATCTACTCTGCAAAAAAGGCGGCCGACAGCGGCACAAATCAGCTTCTCGCGTAAATCTCATTGATCGTAAGGCTCCGTGGCCGCGTTGGCCAAAAGTCCGCGTCGTCCGAAGTGATGCCGGGCAGCCCCACCGTTCCGCGTAGCGTCGCGCGATAGCCGCAGAACGCCTCGATTTGGATATCGGCAGTGCCGGGCAGGAGGCGCGCGTTGAGCACTTGGACCTCGGTCTCGATTACAGCGAGCCTCGCGAGTGTCTCGGCAATTGCACCCGCGTGCCCGGCGTAGTCGACAGTGATCAAGCGCCGGACTTCCTCCGCGAGTTGCTGCGCTCGCGCGAGATTGGCGGCGAGCTGTGCATCACGCTTAGTCGCGCGGACGCCTGCGAGTTCGCCCTCCAACGCATTGATCTTGGCTTCCGCGATATGGACTTTTGTGGCTGCGCGGCCGATCGCCGTGTCAATTTCCTGAACCGCAGCGACGCTGGCAGACACCAACATTTTCCGCCGGCGGTGCTGAAGTTCCTCGATCTCGCGCTGCGCGTCACCAAGGGCGGCGCGCTGGACCTCGGTCTCTGCCAGAACCTGCGCCTCATTGCGCGTACTAGACCCGAGATCGGTCATAACTCGTTCTTGGCTCGCATGCCGGCCAGGACGATGGCGCGCGCTTTCGGGTCGCGCGGCAACGCGACAACAACCTCGCCGCGCCGAACCGCGTCGGCCTTGATGATTTCGTCTGCCGTCATCCTGCGCTGTAACCGTTCGTCACTCGGCGGGGCAGCGCCAGCGCGCGTCGAACGCGACTTGACGATCACGTCGAGCCATCGCTGGTTTGCGGGCGCGCGCTTGGCGTCGGGCGGGATGCCGGGACCAAACACGTCGACAGACATCTGGACGAGCGCGCGGAAATCGGTGTCGGTCAGCCTATCGTCCGCGAGCGCGGCTTCGAGCAGCGACCAGCCGTGATCGGGATCAGCTTCGATGCGCGCGTCATAGGTC
This sequence comes from uncultured Alphaproteobacteria bacterium, assembly GCA_963783175.1. Taxonomy (GTDB): domain Bacteria; phylum Pseudomonadota; class Alphaproteobacteria; order Rhizobiales; family Beijerinckiaceae; genus Roseiarcus. The sequence continues at coordinate 76,920 of CAWANG010000051.1, read as the reverse complement.
ATGGTCCGGCACTAGGGCCGCACCAGAAAACGGTCACGAAGTTTTTTTCCGCACTGGGTTTCGGGGATGAACAGCCTGCCACCCGATTCGGCGCGGAACGATCTTGCCCTTCCGAATGCGCGCTCGGATTCCGCTCACGGTCAGGCCGGACTTGTGCGCGGCCATCTTCACGCTCACCCCCGGCTTGGCCTCGGCCGCCACCGTCATGCCGACGTGGCCCTCGACCGCGGCGACCCTCTCGCTGAGCAGGTACGACACCGCCAGCGCCCGGTCGCGATCCTCGATCAGCCCGGCACACAGGCGCTCGAGGTCGCGATTCTCGCGTCATACGTCCTGGTGATCGGCGTCGGCTTCACGGCCTCGGTATCCACGGTCGCCGCTGGCGGCCTCGGGCCGGCAGGCGGGGCATCATACCACGAGGTCAGCCGCGCGGACGCCCCAGTTGGTCACGGCAATTTAACCGCGTAGAATTATTAGAGATGCGCTCCCAGCCCCGATTGTCGAAATCCAGGTACATAACCGGACTCCAATGTCCGAAACGGCTTTGGCTCGGTTGGCATGACCCGGAACCAAGATCAGAACCCGAGCCCGGTACAATACTCGCGATCGGGACCGATGTAGGCGTTGCCGCAAGGCTGCTCGTTCCACGCGGGGTTCTCGTTGAGGAAGGGCCGGATCGACACGCCGAAGCGGTGGAGCGCACACGAGTTCTGTTGACCGATCCAAATGTACCCGCGATCTTCGAGGCCCCTTTGCCTTTGATCGCGTCCTCATTAGAGCCGACCTACTCGAACGTCTTTCGAGTGGAGGATGGCGTCTCGGCGAGGTCAAATCGACCACGCGGGTCAAACCCGAGCATCTGCACGATCTTGCCATCCAAGCCTACGTGATTGCCGGCTCCGGCCTCACTGTAGAGGAAACGCATCTCGTTCAGGTCGATAGCAGCTACGTCCGAGGCGAGAACGGAATCGACTGGTTCGCTTACTTTGTGCGGGAGGATGTAACAGACGAGGTCCGCGACCTTCTGCCCTCGGTGCCAGAGCGCGTCGCGGAAATGCATGCGATCCTGGGGATGCCGACCGCCCCAGAGGTTCGACCGAGCGGTCATTGCTTTTCGCCATACCCATGCGAGTTCTGGGACAGGTGCACCGCTGGCAAGCCATCGGACTGGATCATCAGTCTCCCGCGTCTCAAGGCGACGATTTTTGCCGAACTGGATGCCGACGGCATCGAGTCGATGCGCGACCTCCCGCCGGATTTCCCGCTCACTCCCGGTCAGCAGCGAGTTGTCGATGCGATGGTCTCGGGTCGGGAGTTCATTTCCAACGAATTGCCCGAGGCCCTTGCCAACCTGGGGCCACCTGCCTCGTATTTGGATTTCGAGACCTTCTCGCCGGCAATTCCCCTCTATGCAGGGACCAGCCCCTACCAGCGCATCCCATTCCAATGGTCCATGCACTACGACGATGGGGCCGGGGATGTTCGCCATTTCGAATTTCTCGCCGATGGCGATGTCGATCCTCGCCGAGATTTCGCCACGACGCTGCTGAAGGCGATCGAGCACCTTTCCGGGCCGATCATCGTCTACTCAGGGTTTGAGGCGAGCGTATTGCGAAGCCTTGCGGGGGTTCTGCCTGATCTATCCGACCGATTGCTCGCGGTGGCCGACCGGATTTGTGACCTGTTGCCGATTGTCCGGACCCATATCAGCCATCCTGAGTTTTTCGGTTCCTATTCAATCAAGGCGGTTGCACCCGCCCTGGCGCCAGGGTTCAGCTATGATGACCTCGATGGGGTAGCCGATGGCAATGATGCGTCGGCGGTTTTCTACCGGCTCGCATCAGACCGATCGCTGTCGGACGCGGATCGAAACCGTTATCGGCGGGCATTGCTGGCCTATCGTGGTCGGGACACACTCGCGCTGATGTATATGCATCGCAGCCTTCGATACAGTGCCTCATCAATAGCAACTTAAAACATTTCGCAAGTGGAAAAGTGAGGTCGAGAGGTAACGCACCGCGCTACGGAGAATTTGAGCGAACCTCGGTAATTCCCTAGGAGAGAGTTCCTCACTGATATGCCGCGATGTGCTCATCGCCGAGGCCGCGCTATAGGTGGACCTTCTTTATCGATTTCCCCCACGCGGTTGCTTCTTTGACGCAGGCGTCCGGACCTGGTGCAGCGTTTTTTAGTCGAAGTAGTTTCTTGCGCAAACTGTAGATACCCCAACGGCTGCCATCATCTGCCGGGACCTCTTCTCGTCGATGTCCTTCCCTATCACAGCGCCCGACCTCACGAATTTGGGCATTGGACAATGGTACACGTAATTTAATATGAGTAAGATCAAGATTTGGTGTTCCCAGCGTATGATTTAGTCTCGCCCGTCTAGCGAGCGGTAAATTTTTCGGAGAAAGGAGCAAAATATGAAATATAATCCGATTCTTGCTTTGTTCTTGCTCCAAAAATTCCTCATAGAATGACTTTAAAAGCCTTACGCGCGTTAGTTTGCTTTCTAACTGAACGATATCCCAAGAGCCGTAAGCCTTAACCTCAATCAGAATTAGGTGGTTTTCGACCGCAATCAAGAGATCGATGTCCTCTTGATTTCCCTCGGCGATCTGCCTTCCGACCGGGTTCTTATTCTTACCGGGGCGGCGGGAACAGAGTGCTGGCACAGGTTGATTGGGCCAAGTTCTTTCTTCTGCGCAGTCTTCCCTTGCGTAGATGGCGAGAGCACCAGCCAGCCAACTGATGTGGTAATCTGTTGCCCACCAAGCCTTAGCCAGCTTCTTCTCAGCAAGACGCAGTTTCTCAGCAAGCTTCAGTTTATCGCAAACCTCGTGACGAAATTTCGAGTCGAGTGGAGGTGGTTTCTTAACGTGTCCAAGGATATGGCGCACTGCCAGATTGCGCTCCTTGCGATTAAACCTCTCCAGCGTCCCACTCAATGATGCCACTGAATGACCTCCCTACCCGTTCTCGTCGAGCCTGGGGCGGCTCAACCGTCGCGTCCTCTGATAGTGATTATCCCACTTCGCGTCGGCGCGATCGATCGGCAACCCGAACTTTTCGTGAATCTCGGCTATTAGAGTCGGGTCGCACAGGATTTGAGCGTCCGCATAGAGAATGAAACGGTCACTTTTCGTGTCATACACGATGCGTCCGCGCGGCCATTCCTCGTATTCGGACCCGCGATTGCCGCTCGTCCGCCAGCTTTCCGCCACTGCTCCCAGACATCATAGTGCCCATGCGGACAGGTCAGCATGGCGCCGTAGGGTTCCGCTTCTTTCAGCGAGCATTGGTGGTCCTCGATCGATATTGCCGCTCCTTGTTCTTGGATGGCCCAGAAGATGCCGACGAATGAATTCGGAAAATCGGGGCGTGCTACCATCACATCGTCTCTGCATCTTGACGAAGGGTAGGTTCCCGAGGCCGGGCGCACAACTTTATCGCCTTTGAAACAGCGATGGAGCATCGCTGGCGTAGCCAGGGACGGCTCTACCGCGAAGGACGACCAGTTCACGGCGTCACGGCGGTCCTCTCATACAAGGGCCTGGGGCGTCCGCCAGCACCGGCTAACCTCGAATTGGGTGTCCTGGGCGTCCCCTGGCGGTCCTGGCGCGCCGTTTGGTGGAGGCGGTCCCCTCGCGCCCTCTCCTAGTGGATTGAATCTAACGCCTGATGCCCACGTCTGACGGCGGCGACGATTTTGTCGGGGTCGGCGACCCATTGGAACGGCTTCGAGTGGGTGTTGTGATCGTCGAGGAAGCGGTTGATGGCGGCGTGGAGGTCTGTGACGGATCGGAACACGCCGCGCTTGAGACTCCGCTTGGTCAGGATGGCGAAGAAGCCCTCGACGGCGTTGAGCCATGAGGACGAGGTCGGGGTGAAGTGGAACGTCCAGCGCAGATGGCGCGCAAGCCACCGTCGCACGACCGGATGCTTATGGGCGGCGTAGTTGTCCAGGATCGCATGGACTGTCTTGCCGGCGGGGACTTCGCGCTCGACGGCGTTGAGGAAGCGGATGAACTCCTGATGCCGGTGGCGCTGCATGTTGCGGCCGATGACGGTTCCGTCGAGCACGTTCATCGCCGCAAACAGGGTGGTCGTCCCGTTCCGCTTGTAGTCGTGAGTCATGGTTCCGGCGCGGCCTTTCTTGAGCGGCAGGCCGGGCTGGGTTCGGTCGAGCGCCTGGATTTGGCTCTTCTCGTCGACGCTGAGCACGACCGCGTGCGCCGGCGGATCCACATAGAGCCCGACGATGTCGCGCAGCTTCTCCACGAATGCCGGGTCATTGGACAGCTTGAACTGCCGGACCTGGTGCGGCTGGAGCCCGTGCGCGCGCCAGATGCGCTGCACGGAGCTGACACTGACACGGGCCGCCCCGGCCATTGCCGAACCGGTCCAATGCGTCGCTTCGTGCGGCGGCGTCTCCATGGTCAGCGCGACGACGCGCTCGGCGACCGAGCGATCGAGCTTCGGGATGCGCGAAGGCCGCGTCTTGTCGCGCAGAAGTCCGTCCACGCCTTCAGCGGCGAAACGCTCTTGCCAGCGCCAGACGCAGGTCTTGGACTTGCCGGTCGCGCGAATGATCGCGTTCGTCCCGGCGCTCTCGGCGCTTAGCAATATGATCTGCGCCCGCCAGACATGCTTCTGCGGCGCGTTGCGGTCCTTGACCAGAGTGCGGAGCCGATCAAGGTCGGCGGGCGTGACGGAAATGGAAATCCCAGGGCGCATGCCGCAGACCCGCACGCCGCGAGTCCGCCAGGAATCCCCCTCGGGATTCAAATGTCAGACGCGATCCACTAGACAGTGCCCCATAAGCTTCCGCCGCATCTGCACCGCCAGATAACCCGGCACGGAAAGCCCGTCTGGTATGTCCGTAAGGGCCACGGCCCGCGCGTGCGCCTGCCCGGCGAATACGGCTCGGCCGAATTCCTCGCCGCTTACGATGTGGCGCTCGGGGCCGGCGCCAAGGGCCACAAGAGCCCGCCCGCCGGCACGTTCGCTTGGGCGCTCCACATGTACCGCCAGAGCCAGGCATGGGCGTCCTTGAGTCTTGCTGCCCGGCGCCAGCGCGACTGCATCTTCGCCAAGATCGTGCAGACGCACGGCGCGACGCCAGTCGCCGCATGGAAGCGCGGAGACATCGCAGCCGAGCGCGACAAGCGAGCCGCCACGCCTGCCGCAGCCAGACACTTTGTCGAAGCCCTGCGCGGACTGTTCCGGTGGCTGGTAGAGTCCGGCCTAGTCGCTGCAGACCCGACGGCTGGAGTGACAGTCGCCAAGCCAAAGACTGAAGGCTTCGCCGTGTGGACGGTGGAGGACGAGGCGCGTTTCTGCGCCCGCTGGCCTCTCGGGACGCGGGAGCGCGTGGCGTTCGAGGTCTTGCGGCAGACAGGCTTGCGCCGGGGCGACGCCGTTCGTGTCGGGCGCCCGCACTTGCGCGACGGCGTTCTTAGGATAAAGACCGCGAAGACCGGCGAGCCGATAGCAGTCGCCGTGTCGCCCGCGCTCTCTGAGGCGCTCGCCGCCGGGCCGTGCGGAGAATTGACGTTCATCGCCACGGCGGACGGTCGGCCGACGACGAAGGAGTCCTTCGGCAATTGGTTCAGGGACACTTGCGCCGCCGCTGGCGTCTCGAAGTCAGCGCATGGGTTGCGCAAAGCGGCGGCGACGGCGGACGCGCTCGCCGGGTGGAGCGACGCCGAGCTTGATGCGAAATTCGGGTGGACGGGCCGGAAAATGGCCTCGTCATTGGCGGCGGCAAAGCGCACAGAAAGCGAACAATAGCTCCCTCACCTTGTGGGCGACCTTCCCTCACCTATGAAGTAGAACAATAGCTTAGAGGGCCGCTGGTGGGGGAGGTAGGACTCGAACCTACGAAGGCTTAGCCAGCGGATTTACAGTCCGCCCCCTTTGCCGCTCGGGACACTCCCCCGCGTCCGTAGGCTCAGAGCCTTGACGACGAAAACGCCTCGGGCAGGCCGAGGCGGATGGCGGGCAGGCTTATGTTGCCTCAAGCCGCGGCCTGTCAACTGGAAAGATGCCGTTGGTCCGCCGGTAAGGTTGACTCTGTCCACGGACGCGTGCGGATCTAACGATGGACCCCGTCGACCTAAGCCCGATGAGGCGTCCCGGCAGATGACCCGCAAGCGCGACCGCCACCCAAGTCCGCCGTCCGACGGTTTGCGGCAACCGCCGCGCGCCGGCGCTCGGACCAAGCGTCAGGCGGCGAAGCCGGCGCCGCCGCCTGCGCGCCCGCCTCGCCTCGCTCACGCGGGCGAGCGGCGGGAGTCGAAGGTGTCGCGCATCTATGGATTTCACAGCGTCGCCGCTGCCCTCAAGGCGCCGCGGCGCGAGCTGATCCGCCTCTACGCCACGCCTGTGGCTGCCGAGCGGCTCAGCGCTGAAATCGCCGCGCGCGGGGTCGAGACCCAGATCATGAGCGTCGAGGAGATCTCCGCCCGCGCGCCGCGTGAGGCGGTTCATCAAGGGCTGCTGCTCGAGGCTCGGCCGCTCGCGCCGATCGACATCGCCGAGCTCCCGGCGAACGGCCTTGTGCTCGTTCTCGACCAGATCACCGATCCGCACAATGTCGGCGCGATCGTCCGAACCGCGGCCGCATTCGGGGTCGACGCGCTCGTCACCACCGTGCGCCATTCGCCCGAATTCGCCGGGGCGCTGGCGAAGTCCGCCTCTGGCGGGGTCGAGCACGTGCCGATTTGCAGCGTGACCAATCTCGCCCGCGCGCTCGCCGAAATGGGGGACATGGGCTATTGGCGGATCGGGCTCGATTCGGAGGCGCCCATCCGGCTCACCGACGAAACACTCTCACGGCCCATGGCATTGGTCCTCGGCGCGGAGGGCAGGGGCCTGAGACGCCTGACGCGCGAGCGATGTGATCGCCTCGCGCGCCTCGATCTCCCTGGCCCGATCAAGAGCCTCAACGTGTCGAACGCCTGCGCGATCGCGCTCGCGCTCGTGAGCGAGCGAGTGCCCGTCGAGGCCTGACGCGCTGGTTTTGCTGGCGGCGTCGCCTTATTGCATCGGCGGCACGACCTTGGCGTAGCTCAGGTCGTAGGTCTTGTTGAGCAGCGGGTCGAGCCGAGTGCCTTCGGACGCGTCGAAGATGCGCGGCCGGCCGGAAGCTGTTGGCGGTTGCGGAGAAGCAGGCGCGGCGTCCAAGACGGCGCCGCTCGACGCCAACGGCGCCGTTCCATACTTGGCTTCGCGGGCGCGCTCATCCGCGAGCATGGCCGCCGGAACCGGAGCGGACGCGATGGGCCCGGTCCCTGAAGCGCCGGCCGAGCTCGCATCGTCGAACGCCACCCCTTCCGCCGGGCCGTCGTTGACCCCAGTGACAACCCCGCCAATCTCGTCGATCGACTTCACGCCCGGAGCGACCAGCGACGCCAGCGCCGCATCCTCGGCCTTCCGGCTGGCGCCAATTCGGCTAAGACGGGAGACAATCGTCGCCGGCGCCGATTGTCCCTGCGTTGGCGCGACGAGCGCGCCGAACTGCGACGGATCGATCGGGTCGATCGAACCGCGGATCGCCGGCGCGGGCTGCGGCGACACGTCCGGCGCGAGCTTATCTTTGACGTCCTTCTCAATCTGGCGCCAATGGGCGACGTTCTTCTGATGCTGATCGAATGTTTCCGCGAACACATGCCCGCCGGTTCCGTCGGCGACGAAGTAGAGGTCCTTGCTGCGCGCGGGATTGGCGACCGCTTCGAGCGCCGCCTTGCCGGGGTTGCAGATCGGCCCCGGCGGCAGCCCATCGATGATGTAAGTGTTATAGGGCGTTGACTGATTGAGGTCGGCTTTGGTGATGCTGCGGCCGAGCGTGCCCTTGCCCAGGGCCAGGCCGTAGACGATCGTCGGGTCGGACTCCAGCCGCATGCGCTTTTCTAGGCGGTTGATGAACACGCCGGCGACGTGCGGTCGCTCGTCGGTTTTGCCCGTCTCCTTCTCGACGATCGAAGCGAGGGTGACCATTTCGCCGGGGGATTTGATCGGCAGATCCGGCGCACGCCCCTTCCATACCTCTTCGATCGTCTTCGTCTGCATCTTGGCCATCCGCGCCAGAACGGACAGCCGCGTGTAGCCGCGCTCAAAGGAGTAAGTATCGGGCATAAGCGACCCCTCGCGCGGGGTCTCCTTGACGTCGCCAACCAAGACGTCGTTTTCCCGCAGCCGCTGGACAATCTGTTCGCTGGTCAGGCCCTCCGGGATGGTCAGCTTGTACATAACGACGCGGTGGGCGATGAGCTCATTCTCAAGCTCATTCATGCTGATGCCCGCCTTGAACTCGTATTCACCGCGCTTCAAAGCGCCACGATTGCCGTCGAGCAGGGTCAAAACGTTGAACCACATCGCGCTGTCGATGACACCCGCCCGCTCGAGCTGATCAGCGATGCTGCCGCCGTCGTCCTCGCGCACGATCATGACGACCTTGTCGGCCTCGAGGGGCCCGGGGTTACGCGATTCCTTCAAAAGCCAGGCGAGCGCTCCGACGGTCGCGAGCGCACCCAGCAGCACGAAAGTGAGCAGTCCGCTTATGCTAGAAATGCCCATTCGCCGAGGCTTGCGCGGAGGCTGAGGCGGGCCAGGCGGGGCAACGCCCCCAGCTGCGGGCTTGCTCGCGCGGCCGAACAGGCTCACCCGAGGCCGAGGGGCCTCGCCATCGCCATTGTCGATTTCTCCGCTCATGTCGCTTGCTGCTACCGCACGGCCGCCGTCGACCCTCGAATCTTAATCCCGCGTGGGGCTGGACGCGCCGGTTCGCGGGCTCAAGCCAAGTTTAGCCGACCGCGAGGCGCGGGGAAACAACGAATCGCCGGCGGGCTGCAGGTCAGTTCACGCCGCGGAAAGCGAGCGACGCGTTGGTGCCGCCGAATCCAAACGAGTTGGACAGCGCCGCGTGGATCGGACGCTTGCGCGCCGTATGCGGCGCAAGGTCGATTGCCGTCTCGACCGCGGGGTTGTCGAGATTAAGCGTCGGCGGCGCGACCTGGTCGCGGATCGCGAGTATGGAGAAGATCGCCTCCACCGCTCCCGCCGCGCCGAGCAGATGCCCGATCGAGGACTTGGTCGAGGACATGGTCGTCTTGGCGGCGGAATTTCCAAGCAGCCGCTCGACCGCCCGCAATTCGATCTCGTCGCCGACCGGGGTCGAAGTCCCATGAGCGTTCACGTAGTCGATTTCCGACGGAGAGATCGCGGCGCGCTTCAGCGCTGCGCTCATGGCGCGATAGGCGCCGTCGCCGTCGGGAGCCGGCGCGGTGACATGATAGGCGTCGCCCGAAAGGCCGTAGCCGATCAACTCGGCGTAGATGCGGGCGCCGCGAGACTTGGCGTGCTCGAACTCCTCGAGCACGACGCATCCAGCGCCCTCGCCCATCACGAAGCCATCGCGATCGCGGTCGTACGGGCGCGAGGCCTGCTTGGGCCGGTCGTTGAAGCCCGTTGACAGGGCTCGGCAGGCGCAAAACCCGGCCAGCGAAAGGCGGTTGACTGCCGACTCGGCGCCGCCGGCGACCATCACGTTGGCGTCGCCGAGGGCGATGAGCCGCCCGGCGTCGCCGATCGCGTGCGCGCCGGTCGAGCAGGCGGTGACCACGGCATGGTTGGGCCCCTTGAGATTGTGAGCGATCGAGACCTGTCCGCTGACCAGATTGATGAGCCGGCCGGGAATGAAAAACGGCGAGATGCGGCGGGGTCCTTTTTCATGCAAGGTCACAGAGGCGTCGTAGATGCCTCCAAGTCCGCCGATTCCCGAGCCGATCAGGACCCCGGTCTCAACCTCCTCCTCGTAGGTCTTCGGATCCCAATCGGCGTCCCGCAACGCCTGCGACGCGGCGCTCATGCCGTAGACGATGAAGTCGTCGACCCGACGCTGCTCCTTGGGCTCCATCCATTCGTCGGGGTTGAAGGCGCCGGGAGCGGTTCCCCGCGGCACTTGCGCGGCGATCTGGCAGGGCAGATCCGAGACGTCGAAGTTCTCGACCCGGGCGGCCCCCGACTCGCTGGCCAGAAGCCGGCGCCACGTTGCCTCGACGCCGCAAGCCATGGGGGTCACCATGCCAAGACCGGTTACGACGACCCGTCTCATGCGCTCCATGTCCATTCCCTGACCGTGTCCTGCTCGTGTGCCGCTTCATGCGCCGCGCGCCGCGGGCGCCGGCGCCCAAACGCGACAAGGGCCGGACTGGACGCCGGCCCTTGCCTTAAAGGCAAAAACGTCTTGACGAAAGGCGGCCCCGCGACCCGCTGCGCCCGGATCGCCGCTACTTCTTCGCCGACGCCTTCTCCAGGTATTTGATGGCGTCGCCAACGGTGACGATCGTTTCGGCCTGGTCGTCGGGAATTTCGACGCCGAATTCCTCCTCGAAAGCCATCACCAATTCCACGGTGTCGAGCGAGTCGGCGCCCAGATCGTCGATGAAATTGGCGCTGTCGACGACTTTGTCCGCCTCCACGCCAAGGTGCTCGACGACGATCTTCTTCACGCGCTCTGCGACATCGCTCATGTCATCTTTCCCTTATGCGTCGGGCCTTGCCACCCGACTTGTGTTCAAGTCCCCGATCGACCCGGCCGGCCGACGCACACCGTCCAGCCGTTCGCTCTACGCCCTTTCGAGGCGGTAAGAGTTTTCGTTCGGGTTTCGCCGACGCCGACGCTCGAATAGTGCCCCCTCCCGCGCCCTGCGACGAACGGCGTCGATAGCATATCTTTCCCGGCAACGCGAGAGGGCGGGAAACGGATCGCGACACGGCCCGCCGGCGCGATCAAAGCCATCAAATCATTGCCATTCCGCCGTTCACGTGCAGTGTAAGTCCGGTAACGTATGCCGCTTCGGAACTCGCCAAATACACTGCCGCGGCGCCGATCTCCTCGCCCGAGCCCAACCGCCTCATAGGGACGGAGGCGAGTATCGCCTCACGCTGCTTTCGGTCGAGCGCCTCGGTCATCGGGCTCATGATGAACCCGGGGGCGATGCAATTCACGGTGATGCCCCGGGTCGCGACTTCCGCGGCGAGCGCCTTGGACATGCCTATCATGCCCGCCTTGGCGGCGGCATAGTTGGCTTGGCCCGCATTGCCCGAGACGCCGACGACGGACGCCATGTTGATGATCCGGCCGTAGCGGCGTCGCAGCATCCCCTTCAACGCCGCCCTCGATAGGCGGAAGGCCGCCGTCAGATTGATCGCCAGGACCGACTCCCAGGCGTCGTCCTTCATGCGGAGGAGCAGACTGTCGCGCGTCACGCCGGCATTATTCACAAGAATATCGAGCGATCCGAGCGCGGCCTCGACGGCAGGAACAAGAGCATCGGCAGCCTCGGCGTCGCTGAGGTCGCACGGCGCCGGATGGGCGCGATCTTTAAGTTCGGCGGCCAGCGCTTCGAGCGCCTCGCGCCGGGTGCCCGAGAGCGCCACCGTGGCCCCCTGTGCATGCAGCGCCCGCGCGATCGCGCCGCCAAGGCCCCCCGAGGCGCCAGTGACGAGCGCGGTCCTTCCTGTCAGATCGAACACCGGCGTCGTCCTTCCCGCCAATCGTATTAGGGCTTCGCCGAGGCTTTGAACGCGGCTACGTCGGCGGGCGCGCCGATGCTGATCGCTGTCGCGCCTTCCGCAATCCGTTTGATGAGGCTGGTCAGCACTTTGCCCGCGCCGAGTTCGATAAACCGTGTAACCCCGTGCGCGCTCATGTAGGCCACGCTCTCGCGCCACCGCACGGTTCCGGTCACTTGCGCGACGAGGCCGGAGCGGATTTCTTCCGGGTCGGCGACCGCCGAGGCCTCGACATTGCTGACGAGAGACGGCTTCGGCGGACGAATTTTGACGCTTTTCAGCGCCGCCTCCATCGCCAGCGCGGCCGGCTGCATCAACGCGGAGTGAAATGGCGCGGACACCGGGAGAAGCAACGCCCGCTTGGCGCCGGCGAGCTTGGCGAGCTCCATCGCGCGCTCGACCGCCGGCGTCGTGCCGGAGATGACGATCTGGCCTGCGCCGTTGTCATTAGCCGCTTGGCAGATCGCGCCGGTGAGATAGAGGTCGCTCGCCGCCTGCGTGGCGATCTTCACCACCTGTCCGAACTCGAGGCCGAGGATGGCCGCCATCGCGCCTTCGCCGACCGGGACCGCCTTCTGCATCGATTCGCCTCGCAGGCGCAGCAGACGCGCCCCGTCCTCGAGCGTCAACGAACCCGCGGCGCACAGAGCCGAATATTCGCCAAGCGAGTGCCCGGCGACGTAAGCCGCCTGCTTCGCGACCCTGAAGCCGGTTTCGGCCTCCAGAACGCGGAGGGCTGCGATGCTTGCCGCCATGAGCGCCGGTTGGGCGTTCGCGGTAAGCGTAAGTTCGGCCTCGGGTCCCTCGAACATCAATTGGGAGAGGTTCTGGGACAACGCCGCGTCGACGCGCTCGAATACCTCGCGCGCGGTGGGAAACTCGTCCGCCAGCGCCTTCCCCATACCGATCGCCTGGGACCCCTGACCCGGAAACACCAACGCCGTCTTCATGACCGGCTTCCCCGCCTGAACGCGAAAAGGCGCGACTTATCGCTCGCGCTTCGGCGCGGCGGCGGTGGACAGACACGGCTCGGGGCGGGCTGTCAAGCGCCGGATTTGTTTGGACGTCAGGGATCAGGCCGGCCCACTGCCAAAACCGTATCGGAATGGGTCCAGCGGGTCCTGCAGCAGCGTACTCTCGGCGCAGACGAACGCGCGTCCGCTGATCCGGGGCATAATGCCGCCGTTCGGGCCCGGTTCGAAGGTCGCGCGAAAACGGCTGCCAATTATGCTTTCCTGCACCCAGACCTCGCCGGGGCGCAGCTTCCCATCGGCATGAAGGCAGGCCAGCTTGGCGCTGGTCCCGGTTCCGCACGGCGATCGGTCGTAAGCGCCGCCGGGGCAGAGGACGAAACTGCGGCTGTTCGCGTCGCTCGACTTCGGGGGACCGAAGATTTCGACGTGTTCGATGGGCGCGCCGTCCTTGCCGGTGACGCCTCGGGCGGCCAGCGCGTCGCGAATGGCGGCCGCCGCCACCGTCAGATTCGCAACGTTGGCGAGGGTCAGATCGCAAGGGCTCGTCGAAGTCAGGAAAAACCAGTTGCCGCCCCAGGCGACGTCGCCGAGCACGGTTCCGAGGCCGGCGACCTCGACCGAAACCGCTGTCCGATGACGAAAACTCTCGACATTCTCGACTGTCGCCGTTCTCCGGTCGGCAAGCTCAACTCCAACGACCCCGACCGGCGTCTCGAACCGATGGCGGCCAGGTTTCAGCCTTCCCATATGCGCAAGCGTCACGGCGAGGCCGATCGTCCCGTGCCCGCACATGCCAAGATAACCCGCATTGTCGAAGAAAATCACGCCGGCCGCGCATGTTGCATCATGAGGCTCGCAGAGGAGCGCGCCCACCATTGCCTCGTGACCATGAGGCTCGGTCACTGTGAAGCGGCGGAGGTAATCGAATTCGCGAGCGAACCGCTCGCGCCTTTGGGCCATCGGCCCATCGCCGAGCGACGGCCCGCCATCGACGATCACCCTCGTCGGCTCACCCTCGGTATGCGAGTCGATGACCCGCACCGCGCTCAGTCCTTCGCCCCGCGCCAAGACGCGTACCAAGAACGAAACGTCTTGAACCGTCGCGTCGCCAGGCTTTCCTGGGACGGGCTCAGCACATCGAAGGCATTGAGCTGCAAAGCATATTCCTCATGCCCCTCAAGCGTCATCAGCCGCTTGAAGTAGAGCACAAGGTCGACGCCCTCATCGAAGATCGAAAGCGGTTTGAGTGCGTCCTCAAGCTCCAGCGCGAGGCGCCGAGCGTCGGGATCCCCCTTAGCTGCGCGCCCGCAAAGCTCGACCAGGCGCAGCACCTCCCGCGGCAACACGTTGCCTATCCCGGTGATGACACCGGACGCCCCGCAATTGACGATGCCATGGAACACCTGGGTGTCGACGCCAACCGTGAGGGCAACCCCGGCCTCCCGGCCGGCGATGTGCTCCGCGGCGTAGCTCAGAGAGTCCGCGCCGCCGAACTCCTTGAACCCGACAAGATGTCGATATTCCCGCCGGAGGTCGAAGAAGAGCTCGGCCCGGGTCTGGAAGCCATAGTACGGACTGTTGTAAATCACCGAAGGCAGATCGATCGCCGCCTCGAGAACGGTGGCGAAATGGCTGCGCTGGGCCGCCGCCGACGAGCCGCGCGACAGGACGCGCGGGATGATCATCAGCCCGCGCGCGCCCTTTTTCTTGGCGTGACTGGCGATCGCGGCGGCCTGCTCGGTGTTCTGCGCCCCGGTGCCGACAATGACCGGCAGGCCGGCGCTCGTCAGGCGCTCGACCCCCTCCATTCGCTGCTCCAGGGTCAAGAGCGGCCAGTCGCCCATCGATCCACAATAGACGAGGCCGGACATCCCCGCGTCGACGAGCCGTCGGCCGGTGCGCACGAGGGCGTCGAAATCCGGGCGCCGATCGGCGCCGCAGGGGGTCATGAGGGCCGGAATGGTTCCGGAAAAAACTTGCGAGGACATGCTGGCGCTTCCTAGAGTCGGGTCGTTACGCTTGCCACGTTCGCATGCCTTCACCCTCCGTTCTTGATGAAAAGGCAGGCCGCCGCTTGAAAATGCGCAAAATAGCGCCCGTAGCGGCCGTAGACGATCCGGCGGCTGCGCTGGCCGCTGTCCTTGGGCGGCCGTTTCCGGCGATCGAACTTTTCGACCACGTCGCCGACATCGTCTTCTTCGTCAAGGATTGCGAGGCCCGCTACGTCGCGGTCAACCAGACGCTCGCCGATCGCTGCAACTTCGCCGACAAGCGGGCGCTCATCGGCCGCAAGGCGAGCCAAGTGTTCGCGCCGCCGCTCGGCGAGCGGTTCGAAGCCCAGGATCTCAAAGTCATCGCCGAGGGGCTGTCGATCCGCGGCCGGATGGAGCTACATCTCTATCCGGACGGCAGCGAGGGCTGGTGCCTGACCTGGAAGGAGCCGCTGGTCGACCCCGAGGGCGTCATTCGAGGTCTCGCCGGCATTTCTCGCGACGCGCCAGCTTTGTCGCGGCCGGGCCTGGTCCCCGCGGCGCTGTCCGCCGCGCTCGCCTTTATCGACGACCATCTCGACCAGCCGCTGCGGGTTCCCGATCTCGCCCAGCGGGCCGGCCTCTCGCCGTTCCAGTTCGACCAGAGGCTTCGGGCGCTGTTCGGCCTCTCGGCTGGCCAATATCTATCCCGGCTGCGTATCGGCCGGGCCTGTGACAGGCTGCGGCATACCGCGGCCCCCTTGAGCGAACTGGCGCTGGAATGCGGCTACGCCGATCAGGCGGCGTTCACTCGCCAATTCCGTAAATCCGTCGGCCTGACGCCCGGCGCCTACCGGCTCGCGACGGCGGGCGGACGCAAGCGGGTCAAGGTCTAAATTACGTCCCGTCCCGGAGGAACGTTTTCCAAGCCGACGGAAGGAAATCCAAATCCACGCGGAAGGAAATCCAAAGAAAAAAGGAAGGAAATCCAAATCCGGCGGAAGGAAATCCAAAGGGATTTTCGGTCCGCTGACAGAGACTTTTCAATGGCTTAAGTCACGAATTCAAGACCAAACGATCCTCTCGGCCTCCGCCGCGCCATTCAACGCCGCCCGCGGCTCCTGCTCCGCCAGGACGGCGATCCCGGATCCGACGACAGCCGGCACGATAGCACGCCCTTCTGATTATCGCAAAGGATTGTCGGTTTGTGCCCGATCCCGCGTGATTTCGCGAGGGTCGCGCTCGAGCCGGAGGGGCGCTCCAGCGCCGCTCCTAGGCGGGAGCGCCGGGCAGGGCGCAGATCATCGACCGGGTGAGAAAACGACGCTCGCGGCCGTTGTCGAGCGAGAACATGCCGCCGCGGCCTGGCACGACGTCGATGATGAGGTCGGTGTGCTTCCACGCCTCATATTGCGATTCGCTGATGTAAAACGGCTGACCGCCGATCTCGCCGAGCTTGACGTCGCGGTCGCCGATCAGAAACTCGCCGCGCGGGTAGCACATCGGCGAGGAGCCGTCGCAGCAGCCGCCCGACTGATGGAACAGCACCGGACCGTGGTCGGCGACGATTTCGGCCAGGAGCTTCAGCGCCTCCGGGGTCGCGGTCACTTTCTCCGCCATCGTAACCTCCGCCTGGCGAAGGCGGCGCGAAGAGACTTCGCGCCGCCCGTTGCGCTTTAGAAGAAGCCGAGCTTCTTCGGGCTGTAGCTGACCAGCATGTTCTTGGTCTGCTGGTAGTGGTCAAGCATCATCTTGTGGTTCTCGCGCCCGATGCCGGACTGCTTGTAGCCGCCAAACGCCGCGTGCGCCGGGTAGGCGTGGTAGCAGTTGGTCCAGACCCGGCCGGCCTGGATGGCGCGGCCGAAGCGGTAGCAGCGATTGGCGTCGCGGCTCCATATGCCGGCGCCGAGACCGTAGAGCGTGTCGTTGGCGATCGAGAGCGCTTCTTCGTCGGTCTTGAACGTCGTCACCGAAACCACCGGGCCGAAGATCTCCTCCTGGAAGATGCGCATCTTGTTGTTGCCCTTGAACACGGTCGGCTTGATGTAGTAGCCGCCCGCATATTGGCCGCCGAGATTGTTGCGCTCGCCGCCGATGAGGATCTCCGCGCCCTCCTTCTTGCCAATGTCGAGGTAGGCGAGGATCTTCTCCATCTGCTCGGAAGAGGCTTGCGCTCCGATCATCGTCGCCGGATCGAGCGGGCTGCCCTGAACAATCGCATCGACGCGCTTCAACGCGCGCTCCATGAAGCGGTCGTAGATCGACTCCTGGATGAGCGCGCGGCTCGGGCAGGTGCAGACCTCGCCCTGGTTCAGCGCGAACATGACGAAGCCTTCGATCGCCTTGTCGAAGAAATCGTCATCCTCGGCAGTGACGTCCTTGAAGAAGATGTTGGGCGACTTGCCGCCGAGTTCGAGGGTGACCGGGATCAGGTTCTGCGAGGCGTATTGGCTGATGAGCCGGCCGGTCGTCGTCTCGCCAGTGAAGGCGATCTTGGCGATGCGGCTGCTCGAGGCGAGCGGCTTGCCCGCTTCCAGGCCGAAGCCGTTGACGACATTGAGAACGCCCTTTGGCAGCAAGTCGCCGACCAGCTGCATGAGAACCATGATCGAGGCGGGAGTCTGCTCGGCGGGCTTCAGCACCACGCAATTTCCGGCGGCCAGCGCCGGCGCGAGCTTCCATACCGCCATCAGGATCGGGAAGTTCCAGGGAATGATCTGCCCGACCACGCCGAGCGGCTCATGGAAGTGATAGGCGACGGTATCGTGGTCTATCTCGGAGATCGAACCTTCCTGGGCGCGAACAGAGCCGGCGAAATAGCGGAAATGATCGATCGCCAGCGGCATATCAGCGGCCATCGTCTCACGGATCGGCTTGCCGTTGTCCCAGGTCTCGGCGGTCGCCAGCATTTCGAGATTCGCCTCCATGCGGTCGGCGATCTTGTTGAGGATCTGCGCCCGCTCGGCCGGGCTGGTGCGGCCCCAGGCCTCTTTCGCTGCATGGGCGGCGTCGAGCGCGGCCTCGACGTCGGACGCATCCGAGCGCGCGATCTCGCAGACCGGCTGGCCGGTGATCGGCGAGACATTGTCGAAATACTTCCCGGCGTTCGGAGCGCGCCACTCGCCGCCGATGTAATTCTCGTATCGTTTGGCGAACGGTGGCTTGAGAGCGATGTTGAGATCGACCTTGGTCATGGCATACTCCCTTGTGTTACGCCGTCGATGGGCGGCGTTGAAGGCAACGTCTCGATCAAAACTCGGCCGGCGAACAGACCCTCGCGGCGGCTCGCGCAGCAAAGTGTCGCAAATCTGCGACACTCCGCGGCGCCCCTTGCGTCAGCGGCCCAAGCCGAACTGTTTCATCTTCCGGTGTAGCGTCGAGCGGGAGATGTCGAGTTCCTTGGCCGCCCTGGAAACGTTGCCGCCGGAGCGGGCGAGCGCCCGGTGCAATGCGGCGCGCTCGGCGGCCTCGACCCCGTCGCCGTCGGCCCGCGTCCGGCCGATAAGATCCGCAGCCGGCGTTGGCCGCGCCAGTTTCTGCGCGTTGAGGCCAAGCATCAGCCGCGCGGCGCGCGTCGCGCCGACGACCAGGTCGTCGCGGTCGACGGCCACCAGCGACGCGCCCGTGCGTTCGCCCGCCGGCGTCAAGAGAATGCGCGCATCGGGAAAGGCGAGACGGAAGTTCTCGGCTTCAATCGTCCGCGCGGCGTCTGCAACGACCATGCCGATCAAATTCTGAAAGCCCTGGGTCAGGTCGGCGCGACACGAGGAGACGTCGATGGCGGCAGCGAGTTCGCCATGCTCGTCGAAGATCGGCGCGGTCGTGCAGCTGAGGAGGGCGTTGCGGGTGAAGAAATGCTGGTCGCGATCAATAGTCAGCGCACGTTGCTCGACGAGACAGGTGCCGATGCCGTTCGTGCCCTCGAACTTCTCGCTCCACAGGGCGCCGGTCCATAAGCCCCAGCCATCGAAGGTGGAATCGTCGCAAGGCGCGCCGCGCCGATCCACGACGACGCCGTCTCGGTCGGCGAGCAGCACCGAGCAGCCAACTCCGCCGACCGCGAGAAACAGCCGGTCGAGGTTGGCCTGGGCGACCCGCAAAAGCGGCCCGAGCCGTTCCCTCGCTTCCGCGACGGCGGTTATCGGCAGGCGCTGCGACGGGCTCCCGCTCGCGGGGTCGAGCGAATGCAGGCGCCCGGACCGCCGCCAGGACGCCGCGAGCGCAGAGCACGCGGCGTCAGCGCCGGAGATGACTTTGAGAACACGGTCCGCGTGGTCCGCGACCGCGGGTCGCTCCATGCTTTCCTCCCGCCGCCCCGCGCCGTCGCCGCTCCAGGCGTTATGCGTCATTGAATACAGCGCTAAGTCTACGCGCGAAACGGCCAAACCGCAATTGCCCGAAACGACGCACCTCAAGACCATCGCTTGTTCGGCGTCCGACGGCTTATGCGCGCGTTAACAAGACGGGCGTTAGCGTAGACGGCTCACGAGGTCGGCGAGACGACGGACATGGTCCCCTTGATCCGCCGGGCCGCGACGGCGCTCGGCGATTGCGCCTGGCTCGACGCCGAGCGGGCCCGCGCTTATTCGCGAATCCTGCTCGCCTTGATGCTCATCGGCGCCGTCGGCTGGATCGCGCTGAGCCCCGGCGGCCTCGACCGTGAGGGCAAGCCGATCGGAACCGACTTCGTCGGCTTCTACACGGCTTCCCGCCTTGCGCTCGACGGGCGGCCGGAGCTCGCCTACGACGTCGGCTCGCATTGGGCGGCGCAGAAGGCGCTGTTCGGCCCAAGGCTCGGCTATACAGCGTTCTTCTATCCTCCGCCCGCGCTCCTGATTTCCCTGCCGCTGGCGCTCGCGCCCTATTTCTGGTCGCTCGCCGCCTGGCTGGCGACGACCGGCTACGCGTTTTATCGCGTCCTGCGCTCTTATCTGCCGTCGCTCGACCCGGTGGCGTTCCTCGCTTTTCCCGCTCTGTTCGTGAACGCCGCTCACGGACAGAATGGCTTTCTAAGCGCCGCGCTCATGGGCGGCGGTCTCTTGGCGATGGACGCGAGGCCGGCCCTCGCCGGCGTTCTTTTTGGCGCGATGGCGTACAAGCCGCACCTGGCTTTGGTCATCCCCTTCGCCCTTGTTTTCGGCCGTCGCTGGACGACGCTGCTCGTCGCTGGGGCGACTGCGGCGGCGTTCTCGGCTGCGTCGCTCGCCGCGTTCGGCGCGCCGGCGTGGGAAGGCTTTTTCGCCGACGGCCGGCTCGCCCGCTCGGCTTTGGAGAACAACCTTGTGGGCAACGAGAAAATGCAGAGCGTGTTCGCCGCGGTCCGGCTGCTGCATGGGTCGCTCGCGCTCGCCTGGGGAGCGCAAATTGCAACCGCGCTTTGCGTCGTCTTTGCCCTCTTGCGGCTTGAGTGGCGCGCCTTTCGGGCGCCGGCGGAGGCCGCCGCGATCGTCTGCGCCGGCCTGCTCGCGAGCCCGTTCTTGCTCGACTATGATTTGACGCTCCTCGCCATTCCGCTCGCCTGGCTGTTCCGCGAGGGAGCTCGGACGGGCTTTCTGCCGTTTGAAAAGGCGCTGCTGGCGCTGGCGTTCGTGCTGCCGCTTATTTCACGCGCCACAGCCGGCGCAGCCGGTCTGCCGCTCGCGCCTTTGATCATTGCCGCAATATTTGTGTTGACCATGCGTCGGGCGCTGACTCCCGCTTCCAACAGCGAGGGGCGCGCCGCTCCCCACATAAGCGCGAAGATGCATCTCTCTCCAGCGCCCGAACAATGATAGGAGAGTGCACGCGCATTGCGAGAGGGAAACGATGGCGGCGGCGCCCGGAAAGTCCTGCGGAGCCTGCACGATGTGCTGTTCGGCGCTGGAGATCGCCCATTTCAACAAGCCGGCGGGTCCGCTATGCGCCAATTGCCGCCTGGGCGGCGGCTGCGCGATTTACGCGGAGCGTCCGCCGGTGTGCCGCGACTTCGAATGCGAATGGCTGACCCGCCGCGACCTGCCGCGGCAATTGCGCCCGGACCTTGTCGGCACGATCCTGATGGAGGACGGGGACAGCGACGAATACCGCGCCGTTTGCGCGCCGGAGAGGCCGATGGCGTGGCGCCACCCGCGCGTCTTCGCCCATCTGGTCGCGGTCGCCAAGTCCGGGCGGACTGTGGTCGCCAAGGCCGGCCTGACCTCGTGGCGGATCTTCGGCTCGGGAGAATGGGGACCGACGGTTTGACTACGGCCGCCCGATAATTCGCCAGATTGCCTATTGACGAGGCGCCTGATCGGGCGATCGCTCATTGCTGATCTCCTTGCAGGCGCCCGGTGGCGCGATGTCCGATCCGATGCTATTGAGCCCCGCCCGCGCTAGGCCGGCTGCCTCAGCCGCGAGAGGCAAAACGATCGGCGGCGCGGCGCGGGGGATGAGGAGTTTCGAAAAAATGAAAAAGATCGAGGCGATCATCAAGCCGTTCAAGCTCGATGAAGTGAAGGAGGCGCTGCAGGAAGCGGGAATCCAAGGCATAACCGTCCTGGAAGCGAAGGGCTTCGGCCGTCAGAAGGGCCACACCGAGCTTTATCGCGGCGCGGAATACGTCGTCGACTTTCTGCCGAAGGTGAAAATCGAGGTCGTGGTCTCCGACGAGAATCTCGCTCCGGCGATCGAGGCGATCCGCGCCGCCGCCCAGACCGGCCGCATCGGCGATGGCAAGATATTTGTATCGCAGATCGACGAGGCCATCCGGATCCGCACCGGCGAAACCGGCGCGGACGCGGTCTAGCGCCATCTCGGGGGCTCATCAAAAGGCGACCCGCCGCTCCCCGCGGCGGGCGGGAATGAACGAACCTTTATTTTGAGGAAAGGCTGATCATGAAGACCGCCAAGGAAGTCCTGAAGGCGATCAAGGACAACGACGTCAAATATGTCGATCTGCGCTTTACCGATCCGCGCGGCAAATGGCAGCACGTGACCTTCGACGTGGGGCTGATCGACGAGGACGCCTTCGCCGACGGGCTGATGTTCGACGGCTCATCGATCGCCGGCTGGCGGGCGATCAACGAATCCGACATGACCTTGATGCCCGACCCGAGCTCGGCGTGCATGGATCCGTTCTTTGCCGCCTCGACCATGGTCATCAACTGCGACATTCTCGATCCCGCGAGCGGCCAGCCCTACAACCGCGACCCGCGCGGCATCGCCAAGAAGGCCGAGGCCTATCTGAAGTCGACCGGGGTCGGCGACACCGCGTTCTTCGGCCCCGAGGCCGAGTTCTTCGTCTTCGACGATGTCCGCTTCAAGCGCCGATCCCTTACAACACCGGGTTCCAGATCGATTCGATCGAGTTGCCGATCAATCAGGACACCGCCTACGAAGGCGGCAATCTCGGCCACCGCGTACGCACCAAGGCCGGCTATTTCCCGGTGCCGCCGCAGGATTCGGCGCAGGACATGCGCGGCGAGATGCTGGCGGCGATGGCGCAGATGGGGGCGGTGGTCGAAAAGCACCACCACGAAGTGGCCTCGGCCCAGCACGAGCTCGGACTCAAGTTCGGCCCCCTCGTCACGATGGCCGACCACATGCAGGTCTATAAATACTGCATCCACATGGTCGCGCAGAGCTACGGCAAGACGGCGACCTTCATGCCCAAGCCCGTCTACGGCGACAACGGCTCGGGCATGCATGTCCATCAGTCGATCTGGAAGGGCGGCAAGCCGGTGATGGCCGGCAACAAATATGCCGATCTCAGCCAGGAATGCCTCTACTATATCGGCGGCATCATCAAGCACGCCAAGGCGCTGAACGGCTTCACGAATCCCACGACCAACAGCTACAAGCGCCTGGTGCCGGGCTTCGAGGCGCCCGTTCTCCTCGCCTATTCGGCGCGCAACCGGTCGGCCTCGTGCCGCATTCCTTGGACCTCGAACCCGAAGGCCAAGCGGGTCGAAGTTCGTTTCCCCGACCCGGGCGCCAACCCCTACCTCGCCTTCTCGGCGATGCTGATGGCGGGGCTCGACGGCATCACCAACAAGGTCGACCCGGGCTCGGCGATCGACAAGGACCTCTACGATCTGCCGCCGAAGGAGCTCAAGAAGATCCCGACCGTCTGCGGCTCGTTGCGCGAGGCGCTCGGCAACCTCGACAAGGACCGCGCGTTCCTCAAGGCCGGCGACGTCTTCTCAGACGACTTCATCGACAGCTACATCGAGCTCAAGATGGGCGAGGTCCAGCGCTTCGAGATGACCCCGCACCCGGTCGAATTCGACATGTACTATTCCTACTGACGCCTTTGGCCTCAGCCGAAACGGCGAAGGGCGGCCCCGCTGGCCGTCCTTTTTCTTTGCCCGCGGGGCGCGACATTTCGCCCCTATGTCGCAAGAAAACTGCGGCCTATCCTGCAGCGGTCCGGGGAGCTGACCCCCGGGAAGGAGCTGCTAGCCGATGATAAATCCGCCTCACCGCCGGTCACGCGTCGCCGGTGCCGCCGCTTCGGCGATTGGATTGGCCGTTTTGGCGGCGGCGTCGACCAGCGCAGCGGCGCCTGCCGACCCGGCCCAAGGCGAGAAGCTGGCGAAGCGATGGTGCGCGGCCTGTCACGTCGTCGCCGCCGATCAGACGAAAGGCGCCGACAACGTTCCGGCCTTTGCCTCGATCGCCAAGATGCCCGGCTTCAGCGCCGAGTCCATCGCGCAATTCCTCATGGATCCGCATCCGAAGATGCCCGACATGGACCTGAGCCGGGACGAAGCCAGGGACCTCGGTGCCTATATCGCCAGTCTCACGCGCTGAGCCGGAATGAGCCACGGGCCCTAGAGCTGTCTCGGATGGCAGGGGGCTGGCGGCACGCGCGGATTTAGACTTCGCATAGGTTCACGACTGCTGACAGAACCTGACAGTTGGCTGGAGTAAGCAAGGCTCTCCGTTGAACTGAAGCTGAGGAGCAAGCCTTGCAAGTGATCGAGACACAATGCCGATGCGGCGCGATCGGATTGAAAATTTCTGGAGAGCCAGTTGTTCAACTTTACTGCCATTGTGACGACTGCCAGGCCGCTCATGGGGCAGCCTACGTCCCCGCAGCAATCTATCCCGCGGCAGCGGTGAAAGTTGTCCGGGGCAAGCCTACTGCAATGGTGGTGAGGGCGACTGAGCGGATGCGCTGCCCGGTTTGCGGCGCGTATCTATTTTGCGAGATCGCAAGCGCAGGGATGCGCAGCGTCAGCGGATACCTCCTTCCCAAGGGAGCGTTCAGACCGCAGTTCCATGTTCAATGCGCGCACGCCGTTCTTCCGATTGTAGACAATCTGCCTCACTACAAGGGCTTCCCACCCGCCTTTGGCGGCGCCGAAGAGTTCGTGGCTTGGTGAGGATAGCAAGACCCGCGATCGAAGCGGAAGCTCTGGCGGCCGCATCAGTTTAGAACGCGCTTGCCGGCGGGCGAATTGAGCGAGAAAGCGGGAATGGAAACCATGAAGCTCCGTCCTTCCGGGTCGACCATCACGTATTCGCCGACCATCATCCCGCTCGAAGTGGTAAGCGGACAGCCGGAGGCGTAACGGAACGTCTTCCCCGGTTCGATTGTCGGTTGCACGCCGATGACGCCTGGTCCGCGCACCTGCTGCTGCCGGCCGTCCGCGTCGGTGATCCGCCAGTAGCGCTCCATCAGCGTCACAGGCTTGTCGCCCAGATTGGCGATTTCGATAGAATAGCGCCAGAAATAGCGTCCCTCGTCCGGGTCGGAGCGCTCCGGATCGAAGGCTGGCTCGACGGTGACTTTGACCCGATGCGTGACGGCCTCGTACATGAAACCGGCATTCTAGCGGCGCCCCGCGCCCCGTCCACTATTTCCCGCGCGCTGGAGCCCTCGGCGATTTGGTCGAATCGCCGAGGACTCCATATTTTTTTGATTTCGCGCGCTCTTAGCGAAAAACCGTGCCCCACTTTTTCGCAGCGCGCTCTTGGGCGCGGCGCGCCTTTGCGGGCGGTTCGATGACCGGCGGGGGCCGACTAGCCGAGGCCAAGGCGCTCATGGCGCGGCTCATTGCCATCGAAAGCGTCAGCGACTCCTCCAACCTCACGCTCGTCGACTTCGTCGAGTCCTATCTGCGCTCGCAGGGGCTCGAGCCGCGTCGGGCCCCGAACGCGGCCGGTGACAAGGCCGCTATCCTGGCCACGATCGGCCCCCGGGTCGACGGCGGCGTTGTTCTGTCCGGCCATACCGACGTCGTCCCGACGGATGGGCAGCCGTGGTCGAGCCCTCCATTCCGATTGCGCGAGGCATTCGGGCGGCTCTATGGCCGCGGCGCCTGCGACATGAAGGGCTTCGACGCTTGTGTGCTGGCGATGGCCCCCGCGTTGAGGGACGCCGGGCTGAAGAGGCCGGTTCACATCGTGCTGAGCTATGATGAGGAGACGACATGCCTCGGCTCTCGCGACGTCATCGCCTGGTTCGGCAGCGACGAGCCTCTTCCGGCTGCGGCCATAGTCGGGGAGCCGACGATGATGGCGGTCGCCGATTTGCACAAGAGCGTCGCGACCTTCCGCACGCTGGTCACCGGGCGCGAAGCCCATTCGGCCCTGCCGGCGCTCGGCGCCAATGCGGTTGCGGTCGCGGCCGACATCGTAAGCGAGATCGGCCGCCTGGCGCGCGCCTATGAGGAAGGCCCGCTCGACGCGCGCTTCACGCCGCCCTATTCGACGCTTCACGTGGGCATGATCCGGGGCGGGACGGCGCGCAACATCCTGGCGCGGGAATGCGTGTTCCATTGGGAGTTTCGCGGCCTTCCGGGCGTCACGACCGCCTCGGCGATGGCGAAGGTGCAGGCGTTCGTCGACAAGGTCGCAACGCCGCGGCTGACCCGTTTCGTGTCAGGCCCGGCGATCGCCACCGCGATCGAAGTCGACGTGCCGCCGCTCGCCGCCGCGCCGGGCTCGGCGGCCGAAGCTTTGGCGCTGCGGCTTACCCGCTCTAACCAGACGATTGCGGTTTCGTTCGCGACCGAAGCCGGACATTTCCAGGCGGCCGGGTTGCCAACCATCGTGTGCGGGCCGGGTTCAATCGACCAGGCGCACAAACCCGACGAATTCGTCGACGAAGCGCAGCTCGTAGCCTGCCTCGAATTCCTGCAAAGGCTTGCGGACGATCTTTCACGCTGATCGGCGCCAGCCTGAATCGCCCCCGCCGAGGCCATCAGATCTGCCGCTTGTCTGAGCGCGCCGCGAGGGGCAGAGTTGGGCGCACGAATCGAGGGAGCGCCGCGAAAGCGCCGAAGGGGCGGGGAATTTGGGGATTGTGAAGCGTTTTTTTGAGCGCCTGGCCGTTGTGGGGCTGGGCATCGTCGCGATCTGGCTGATCGTCTTCGTTTTCCGGATCACCGACAGCCGACTGCCGACGATTTTGGCGCTCAGCCTCGCGTATGCGGTCGCGGCCTACGTAATCCTGCCGCGTGTCGTGCGCATGAACCTCAAGATCATGCAGCGCAAGAGCGTGCCGAGCTTCACGCTGACCGGCGACGGGCTGCCGGGAGACCCGGTCAACCTCGTACTGATCGGCGAACTCGACAAGCTGCGCGCCGCCTTCGCGGCGGCGGGCTGGACCGAGGCTGACCGGCTAGGTCTCAGGAGCTCATGGCGGATGGTCGTCGCATTCGTATTCAACCGGCCCTATCCCGCCGCCCCGTTCAGCACGCTCTTTCTGTTCGGACGCGGTCAGGACGTGGGCTTCCAGAAGGCGATCGACGGCAGTCCGCGCAAGCGCCACCACGTCCGCTTCTGGGCGCTCAACATGGAGCAGGGGGAGGAGACCCTCGGAACGCCCGAGTTCTGGCTCAACATCGACCGCCCGCCGCTCGATGCGCCGGCGCTGTGGGTGGGCGCCGGGACAAAAGACACCGGCATCTCGCTGACCCGGTTCACCTTCCAGATCACCCACCGGACCGACGCCGACGCTGACGCCGAACGCGACTTCATCGTCAGCGAGCTGACGAGTGTCGGCGCGATCATGAGCGTTACGTCCTACACCGCCGGCCAGAGCCTGCGCGTCGGACGGGTCAACCGATACATCACCGACGGCGAAGTGGCCGCCGCCAGCCTGGCGTGAGAATCTTGCTCGGCGAAGTCGACCCTTGAGCTGGATTAGCGGCGCGCTCTCATCCGGCGCTACGCGCCACCTTCTCCCGGAGCGAAAGGGAAATGCCTCACCACCGCTCGCGCGGCGAGTGAACGGTCATGACCTCGACCCGGCCGCGCGGGCCGATCCAGCCCGACATGACCCAGCTCGTCAGGCTGACGACGATCGCCGCGAACACCGCCGACCAGAAGCCGGCGACGAGGAAGCCCGGGAGAAACCAGGCCACGAGCAGGATCATCAGCGCGTTGATGACGAGCAGGAAGAGGCCCAGCGTCAGCAGGGTGATCGGCAGGGTGAGGAGGACGATGACCGGGCGCACGAAGGCGTTGACGATCCCGAGCAAGAGCGCCGCGGCGATCAGCGTCTCGGTCGAATTGAACGCGATGCCCGGCACGATCTTCGAAGCCAGCCACAGACCGATCGCGACCACGACCGCGCGAATGAGGAACCCTTCCATAGCCCAACGCTCCTGTTCAGCCCGTGTCATCTAGGGATGAAGCGCGCGCTTCGCCAGAGCGGGCGCGATGACAGGCGGGAGCGGACCGGCTATCAATCCGTGTGGAGGTCAAGCCCCATGTCCGACGACGACAGACGCCCGGTCGCCCTTATCGCCGCCGACGTCCCGCCGCGCGCGAAGCTGTCGAACTACCCCGAGCCGTTCTTCTCCCGGATGGCGGGGCGCGACAAGCGGTCGCTCGGCGATCTCTTCGGGCTCACGAATTTCGGCGTCAACCTGACCAGGCTCAAGCCCGGCGGCTCGTCGGCCTTGCGGCACGCGCACACGAGGCAGGACGAGTTCGTCTATATCCTCGAAGGCCGCCCGACGCTGATCACCCACGCCGGCCGCACGGCGCTGAACGCCGGCATGTGCGCCGGCTTCAAGGCGGGAAGCGGCGACGCCCATCATCTGGTGAACGAGACGGATCAGGAGGTCGTCTATCTCGAGATCGGCGACCGCACGGACCGCGACGCCGTCACCTATCCCGACGATGATCTCGCGGTCGTCACAATCGACGGCCAGCGGCGGATGGCTCACAAGGACGGGACGCCCTACTGAGCGGTGTCCACGCCGGCCTCCTAACGTCAGCCGAGCGTCGCTTCACTCGAAGTGGAATTGGATTGTCGTATTCGCAGAGAAGGAGCCGCCCGGGGGCGGGGGAGGCGAAATCGAACGCAGGATTTCGCGGGCGGCGCCATCGAGCTCGGCGAATCCCGACGATCGAACGACAGCTGCCGAGCCGACCCGCCCGCTGGGGCCGATCGTGAAGGAGACGCCGACCGCGCCCTCTTCGCCACGGGCGCGCGCGGAATCCGGATAGAACCGGTGCGCCTGGATCTGGGCGATCACCAGAGCGGCATAGCTTGCGCGGGACATGCCGGAATCGACGGCCCGCCCATCCGCCTCGCCGACATGGTGAGCTTCCGCTGAACCTGACTTGCTCAGGGACGCTATCCTGCTTGCGCTTGAGCTGCCTTCGACGGGCTTACGAGGCTTCGGGCGTTCAGCCGTCTCGGGCTTTGCCTGCGGCTTCGGGCGTTCGGCCGGCTCGAGCCTTGCCTGCGGCAAGGGGCGAGGCTGCGGCTGCGCTCGAACCTGATCGGGCGGCGCTTCAGGAGCCGGGGACGGCTGTGGCTGCGCTTCGATGGGCGTCGGAGGCGGCATGGCAGGCTCCTGCAAAGCAACGGCGGCCGGCGGAGCGTCCGGGGGCGGCGGAAGCGGTTGCATTTGCGCCTCGACGGACATCGGAGGCTGCGGGACCGGCGGAGGCTCCTGGGCCGGCGCCTGCGCGGCTGCCGCCGACGGCGGAGCGTCGGGGGGCGGCGAGGGAGGTGAGGCCTCTTGCGGAGCCGCGGCGGGCGGAGGCGCATCAAGAGACGCGGACGGCTCCGGCGCAGACGGGGAAGTCGGCGCCTTCTCAACAACGGGCGGCGTCTCCGCCGGCGGGGCCGGCTCCGTCGCAGGGGTCTGAACCTCCGGCCCGTTCGGCGCCTCGCTCTGCTCCGCCTTTGCTTCGGCCGCAACTTCGCTCGAGGGCTGGGCGGCCGAGGTTGTGACCGGCGCCTCGTCGCCGGCCGCGATGACGTTGACTTCGATTGTCTCCTCGGCCGGCGGCGCCGGCCGGCTGACGTTTGCGAGCGCAACCATCGCCAGGGCGTGGGCAAGGATGACGGCGGACGCGATCGCCGGCCGCAGCCAGCGCGGGTGCAAGGGCGCTGCGCTTGCGAATGTGATTGGATAACCCGCAGCCGCGCTTTCGGCCGGGGCGGGACCATTCCCGGCCGCGGGCGCGCCTTCCGCGGGGGCGTCCTCAATTGGCATATGCGGCGCCGTTTTCCCAAAGTCTCCGATGCAATCAGGAAAAGCGGCGGAGCCGCTTCCAGCCTCATAGGGGCAACGCCAGATCTTTCCTTCGTGCGGCGGTGTTCTTAGCCATGAGCGCGCGCCGCGTCGAGGCGGCGCATTGGAAAATCGAGAAGCTGCTGGCTCGCGCGGCTTTGTTCTCGGGGATGCCGTCTCATGCGGGCTTGCGCCGGCGCAGCCTTCGTCCTAACGTCACATTGTTAACGGCGATTCCACCCCAAGGGTGGAGTCACTGGAACGCGGTGAGCGTCCTTCGAGGCGCAATTCCGCGGCTGCCCCCGCAACTGTAAGCGGCGAGCCTTGAGCGCATCGAACCACTGGGGCCGAGGCCCTGGGAAGGAGCGCAAAGGCGAGAACCCGCGAGCCAGGAGACCGGCCGTTGACCTCATTATCCAGCCGCCGTCGGTGGGACGGAAGGGGGGCATATGGTCGGAATCAAAGGGCGGTACGGTAGCGCTCTCGCCGCGATGCTCGGCGTAGCGTCACTCGCGAGTTCTTGCCCGCGCACAAGAAGCGACCTCGCTCGGAGAGATCACTGTCACCGCCGATCGCGTCGACGAGCCGGTCAATTCGACCGGCTCTGACGTAACCGTCATCCCCGGCTCCCGCATCCAGCAATGGGGCGCGCAGGGAATAACCGAGGTCCTGCGCGAGGTTGTCGGCGTATCTGTCACACAGACGGCCGGCCCGAGCTCTCTCACCGAAGTGCGACTGCGCGGCGGAGATCCGGGACAGGCGCTCGTGATGATCGACGGCGTGCCGATCGGCAACGCCGCCGGCACGGACGGCTCGCTCGACTTCGGCAACCTCACCGCGCTCGACATCGACCGCATCGAGATCGTGCGCGGGCCGCAGTCGTCGCTCTATGGCTCGGACGCGATGTCGGGCGTCATCAACATCATCACCAAGAAGGGCGTCAAGGGGAAGCCGGTCCGGTCGGTGACAGTCGAAGGCGGAAGTTACGGGACCATTCAAGGCCGCGCCTCGACGTCCGGCGCCGACGACAACTGGAGCTATTCGCTCGGCGTCTCCGCCATGCACACGGAAGGATTCCCGCAATATGGCTACCGTGTCGACCGGCCGCTGACGATCGGCGACGGCGTCACGCCATTGCCGCCCTTGCCGAGCAACCAGCCCTCGGACAAGGGTGCCTTGGATGGCCGCTTCACTTACACGGTCTCGCCGACCATTAGCGTCGATGCCGGGTTCGACGTCTTCGGGAACGGGCTGACCTTCGCGAACCCCTACGCCCTGATCCCCGCCGACGTCTTCACTCCCTACAACTGGTCCACGGCCTGGCTCCCGAGCGGATTCGTTCGCGCCAATGTCGCCGCCCTGGACGGCGCGCTGCAGAACCATCTCACGTTCTTCAGCAACGCCACGATCAACACGGTCCAGCAGACCGAGGCCTGCTTCAACGAGGAGTTCGTCTCGTTCAATTGCGCCACCGGCTATCACGGCGCGCGCTGGGGCCTGGAATATCAAGGCGATCTCTCCCTCCACGCCTATGGCTCGCTGATCTTCGGCGCCCGCACCATGACGGAATATGCGGGGACGTCGCAGACCCCCAATCCGGGCGATGGGTCGTTCACGGCGATCGACGCCCAGCAGACGACCAATTCGGTCTACGCCGAGTACCGCCTGCCGCTTCTCTCGCGGCTCGAAGCCACCTTCGGGGGGAGGGTCGATTCGATCGAGAACGGCCAGACATTCGTCACCGGACGCGCGACCGCCGCCTACCATATCGACGAAACGGGCACGAAGTTGCGCGCGGCCTTCGGCAACGGCGCCAAGGCGCCGACGCTCTACCAGCGCTTCAGCCAATACGGCGATCCGGCCTTGTCGCCGGAACAGAACGTCGGCGGAGAAATCGGGATCGACCAGAAGCTGTTTAACGACAGGCTGACGCTGTCGGCGACAGCGTTCAACGCCTTCTATTCGAACCTCATCGCCTTCGCGGTCGTTCCGTCCTGCACGGCGGCGCAGGCCGCGTTGGGCGGCTGCTACTACAATGTCGGCCGGGCGCAGACGGAAGGCTTCGAATTCTCAGGCGAGGCAACGCTTGTGCCCGACGTCATTCGGGCGCGCGCCAGTTACACCTATACCGACGCCCGCGACACCCAGAACAATACGCAGCTCCTGCGGGTGCCCTATAATTCTGCGTCGCTTTCGGTCGTTTACAATCCGCTGGCGAACGTTGAGATCGAGCCGCGCTTGCTCGTTGTCGGCCCGCGCCAGGACGGAAATTTCATCGGGGGCGGGGACGTGACGCTCGCCGGTTATGTCAGGCTCGATCTCATCACCACGTACAAATTCAACGACAATTTCAAAGCCTATTTGCGGTTCGAAAACCTGACGAACGCCAACTACGAAGAGGTCTACAACTACGGAACCGCGGGCCGTTCGGTCTATGCCGGACTGACCGCGAATTTTTGACCCAACCGCAAAGGGAGTAGCCATGCGCCAGTTCCCCCCTTCCCGCATTGTCTGCCTGACCGAGGAGACGGTCGAGACCCTCTATCTCCTCGGCGAGCAGGACCGGATCGTGGGAGTATCGGGCTACGCGGTCAGGCCGCGCCAAGTGCGGCGCGAGAAGCCGCGCGTCTCGGCCTTCACGTCGGCCGACATTCCAAAGATCCTCGCCCTCGAGCCCGATCTTGTCCTCACCTTCTCGGATTTGCAGGCGGAAATCGCCGCTGACTTGATTCGCGCCGGCGTCGCCGTTCACGCGTTCAATCAACGGGATATTGCCGGCATCCTGGCGATGATCCGAACCCTCGGCGCTCTGGTGGGAGCCGCCGGCAAGGCGGAAGCGCTCGTTCGTGACTATGAGGCGAGGCTCGCCGCGGCGAATGCCTCGACGCGCGGGCGGCGGCGGCCGAAGGTCTACTTCGAGGAGTGGGACGACCCACTGATCAGCGGCATCGGCTGGGTCTCCGAATTGATCGAGGCCGCGGGTGGCGATGACGTGTTCGCCTCTTTGCGGTTGAGGAAGTCCGCGAGCGAGCGGATCGTCCCGCCGGCAAATGTGATCGCGGCCGCGCCTGACCTGATCCTGGCGTCCTGGTGCGGCAAGAAAGTCGTGCCCGACCGAATCCGGCAGCGCGCCGGCTGGGAAACGATCCCGGCGGTTCGGCGGGGACAAATCGTCGAGATCAAGTCGCCGCTGATCCTGCAACCCGGTCCGGCCGCGCTGACCGATGGACTGGACGCGATGAAAGCCGCAATCGCGGCGGCCTGAAGGTTTGCTACTCGTGGCGGAAGCGCCGTCCCGAGCGGTCGAACGGATCGGGCTCGGCAAGGCCGAGCCACCGCGTGCGCAATCGATCCCAGAGATGCAGTCGCGACCAATCCGGCTTCGTCAAAAGCTTGTCGGTTTCGGGATCAAGGAACGGGTTCGGGAGGAAGATGGTGATCTGCTGTTCGTTCTTGCCGTTGAAGAGGCGAATCCCCCAGGATGTCGGGGTTTGATCGCGGCTTAGCCGACGATACATTTCGGCGCGGGCCGTGCGGCGATGATGGGCCAGCGCCAGCGATACGCGGTTGTCGTGCGGTCCCTTGTGCTCGCCGATGCAGATGTGGAAGTGAGGCGCCCCGAACGCCACAGTCAGATAGCCGTCCAACATTGCGATCCTGTCCGGCGCCTGCGTCGCCTTCATCTCCCACGCGGCGCCCTGGATCAGCGGCCCGAAGGCGATCTCCGGCCAGTGATCGCGAAAGAGGCCGCTCAGAAGCTCCTCGAGGCTTTCGCTGTCGGTCGGCAGGGCGAAGATCTCGAGCGTCGCGCCATCCTCGTCGACGACGCGTTGCGGATGGATGTCGTTCGCGTCGGCACTGCTCTCCATGCGCAAATTGTCCTCCGTTGAGCGCGGCGCAGGCGACCCTGCTGTTGAAGCGCAAGCGGGCGCGCCATACCCAGATCGTTCACGAGACTATAACCGCCTGCCGTCAATCGGAAGCTGGCCGCGACGCCCTCTATCCCGGCTTTTCGCCCCTCATCCTGATCCCGGACATCGATTTGACCGCGCGCCGGCCGACGCATATTCTGACCTTGATGGTTCCCTTCGGGGATCAAAAGGGAATGTGGTGCGGGCGGAAACGCCTTACGCCGCGGCTGCCCCCGCAACTGTGAGCGACGAGCCGCTTTCAATCGCGCCACTGGGTCGCATGGGCCCGGGAAGGCGGAAGCGACGCCGACCCGCGAGCCAGGAGACCTGCCATCACGGACGTCAGAGCGGAGAGCGCCAGGCGGGGTGTCCCGGCGTGCGAACCCCGGCGGTCGGGGCCAGTCCTGCGATGACCGTGAACGTCAGGCGGCTACCCATGCAAGAATCAACCAAACGTCGTTTCGACGCGAGAACTCCAGACGCGATGGCGCGATTCGAATCGGAGTCCGGCGCGTCGACCGGCAAGGATACGATCTGGATCTCGATCGTGACTTTGTCGAGCATCGCCTTCAGCATCGTGCTCGCCTGCGCCACTCCATTTGCCGCGCTTGGCGCTCTTGCCGGAACGCGGATGAGGCAAGGGCCGGCTCTGGCTCTCGTCGCCGCCGCTTGGGCCGCAAACCAGCTGATCGGATATTTCGTTCTGTCCTATCCCCGCACATGGGACAGTTTCGCTTGGGGAGCGGCGATAGGCATTGCCGCCTTGCTGGCGACGATCGCCGCCCGACGAGCCGCCCAGATCGCGCAGCATCCGGTCGCGTCGGCGCTCTACGCCTTTGCCGCGGCCTTCGCGGTCTATGAGCTTGCGCTGTTCACGGCCACGGCCGTCTTGC
Organism: uncultured Alphaproteobacteria bacterium; assembly: GCA_963783175.1. Lineage (GTDB taxonomy): Bacteria > Pseudomonadota > Alphaproteobacteria > Rhizobiales > Beijerinckiaceae > Roseiarcus. The sequence continues at coordinate 43,145 of CAWANG010000051.1, read as the reverse complement.
CATCGAGCGCGGCCGCCTTCTCTTTTTCGGTTGTCGCCCCGATTCTCGCGATCAACGCGGGCGCTTTCGCCGGCCTGCTCGTGATCCAGCGCTTCGCCGTTTGGCTCGGTCTCCAGGAGGAAGCGCAATCGCTGCGCCCGGCCCTCGGCGCCTGACCCGGCGCGGCGCCGAAGCATAGGGCGCCGAGCGGCGCCCCATCGCTCGCGATGCGGTCGCGTTCTCGTCCAAACGAGCCGTGCTCGGCTCGCATTTTATCTCGAGCCCCGGACTGGGTTTCGGAGCGGCGCGCTTTTCATCCTCGTGATCGTGCTCGACGGCTGTCCGTGCTAGAGTTACGCGCAGCAATCGGCGTTCACCCGTTGGCTCTATCGTCGGGGGCGGTCCATGATCACGTTGCCCAAGCTGGCGGCGGAAGCGCTTAGTTCGTTCCTTGCCGCCGACACGAAGGATGCATTCGGGCGCTCACATGCGCGCCTGGCCGAAATCATTCCGTTCGCGGCGCAGCTCACGCTCGAATGCATCGGCAACAGCGACGCCCTCTACCACAACGTCGAGCATACGATGCTCATCACCCTGGCCGGCCACGACATCTTCAAGGGGCGTGCGCTGCTCACGGCCTCGACCCCGGTCGAGTATTCGAACTTCATCGTCGCGTGCCTCGCGCACGACATCGGATACGTCCGCGGGGTCGTCAAAGGGGACGGCAAAGACGGCCTGGTCATCGACGCCAGCGGCCGAAAGGTCACATTGCCGCGCGGGGCATCCGACGCTGCGCTCGCGCCATATCACGTCGAACGGTCCAAGCTCTTCGTACTGGATCGGCTCGCGGACGAGGAACTCGACGGCGAACTGATCGCGGGCGCGATCGAGCACACGAGCTTCCCATACACTTCCACGCCCGCCGGCCACGGAATCGGCGAATGGGCCGCGCTGCTCAGGGCCGCCGACCTTGTCGGTCAGCTCGGCGACCCGCATTATCTGAGGAAGGCCAATGCGCTCTACCACGAATTCGACGAAATCGGCTTGACCAGGCAACTCGGCTACGAATTGCCGGCGGACATGGTCGACCAATATCCGCAATTCTACTGGGACAAGGTGTCCCCCTACATTCAGGACGCCATCCGCTATTTGAATGTGACCTCGAGCGGGCGGCAGTGGATCAACGGCCTCTATAGCAACGTCTTTCGCGCCGAGCATGAATTGCGCCTCTGGGGGCCGCACCCTTAGTCGAGTATCGCGCGATCGAATACGGACCCGCCCGGCATGAGTGGGTCGGCCTCGCGGAGAAGGGGATTTCGCCCTAATTCATCGCCTTGAGGATCTGCGGTTTGACTTCGCTTTCCAACGTCGCAGCCGTCATCGGGCCGACCAGCTTGAACGCCAGCGACCCGTCCCCTCTGACGATGAAGGTTTCCGGCACGCCGTAGACCCCCCAGTCGATGCCGGCGCGTCCATCCCCGTCGAGTCCGACCTTGGCGTAAGGATCGCCCTTGGCGCCGAGGAAGCGGCGAATGTTTTCGGCCGAGTCCTTCTGCGCGACGCCATAGATCGCGACGCCCTTGGCGTGAAGCGACGGATCGGCGGCGAGCGCCATCAGGAACTCATGCTCGTAATGGCAGGGCTCGCACCACGAGGCGAAGATGTTGACCACGCTCACGTGGCCTGAGCGCAAGTCGGCGTCGATCGGTCCCGGCGCGCCGTCGAGGCCGGGGAGGTCGAGCCGGGGCGCGGACTGGCCGATCAATGTCGAGGGAATGCTCGCTGGATCGCCGGCGTTGAGCCGCATGAACAGGAGCCAAGCGAGGGCCGCGAAAACCGCGAGCGGCAGATAGGCCAGCCAGCGGCGCGGGCGTGGGGCGGCTTCGGTCTCTGCGCTCATCGGCGCTCTGAGTCCTTTGCGCCCCCGCGCGCGGCGTCGAGCGCGCGCGCCGCCGCGTCCATCTGGGCGTTGAGGCGGCGCCCATCCAGGACCACGGCGCCGATCATGGCCCCGATCGTCGCCGCCGCGACCGCGTAAGCCGCGATGACAAAGCCGATATGCGGGTCGGCCATCAGGCGCCTCTCGCTGCGAGCTCAGGCTCGAGCCGGTCGCCCTCGGCCGCCGCCAGCATGGTCGCGCGGGCGATGCGCCGGCGCAGGATCTCGTTGCGGATCGCCATCACGTGCAGCGTAAGAAACAGGCAGGTGAAGGCGAGCGACATTACGATCAAAGGCCAGAGCAGCGAGGGCGCGATCGTCGGCCCGCCGAGCCGGAACACCGACGCCGGCTGGTGCAGGGTGTTCCACCAGTCGACCGAGAATTTGATGATCGGCAGGTTGACGCAGCCGACCAGGGTCAGGATCGCGACCGCCCTGGCGGCGCGGGCAGGATCGTCGATCGCGCGCCAGAGCGCGATCAAGCCGAGATAGAGGATGAAGAGCACCAAGACCGAGGTCAGGCGGGCGTCCCACACCCAATAGGTCCCCCACATCGGCTTGCCCCAGAGCGAGCCGGTAGCGAGGCAGATGAAGGTGAATCCGGCGCCGAGCGGCGCCGCCGCCTTTTGCGCCGCGTCGGCGAGCGGATGGCGCCAGACGAGCGTGCCGAGGGCGGCTGCGGCCATCACGCCATAGACGAAGGTCGCCATCCAGGCCGCCGGCACGTGCAGATACATGATCTTGACCGTCTCGCCCTGCTGATAGTCGGGCGGGGCGGCGAGGGAGAGCCACAAGCCCGCGGCGAACAGCGCCACGGTCGCCGCTGCGAGCCACGGCAGTACGCGGCGCGAAAGGTCGACGAACACTGTCGGACTGGCGAGATTGGCCATGCGGGCGTCTTTTAGCGCCGGGCGAGGGGAGGGGCAATGCGGCGGTGCGCCAGGGGTTAAGCGTCGCGCAAGCTTGCCGCATAGTCATACCGGCTTTTCGGTCGAATCCCGCAAGGACGCGGCCACCGCCGGCGCCGCCGATTCCCGCAACGATGCGGCAAGCGCCTCGAGCGCGGCGCGGCGCGGCGAGCCGCGGCGGAAGACGAGCCTCACCTGACGCGAGGCGCCGCCGCCGACGACCTTCGATCCGTCGAGCCCGGCGCCGAGCCGGCGCCAGTCGGCATAGGCGAGCAGCGGCGCGAGCGTTTCGCCCTGCCCGACGGAGACGAGGTGGCGCAGCGTCTCGAGGCTGGTCGCTCGGACGTCGGCGTGGCGCCCCGCCTTTTGGGCCACGGCGCACAGGGCGAGGGCCTGATCGCGCAGGCAGTGGCCCTCGGCGAGCAAGAGGAGGGTTGCGGAATTAATCTCCTCGACCCGGATCGAGGCGCGCCGGCGCCTGTCGGGGCTGCGGGCGGAGACGAGAAAGAACGGCTCGTCGTAGAGGGGGACCTCGGTCAGCTTCTCGTCGTCCGCATCGGTCGCGATCACCGCGCCGTCGAGCGCGCCGGAGTGCACGCCCGCGAGCAGGCGATCGGTCAGGTCCTCGACGAGATGGAGCGGGGTCATGGGCAGCGCATCGATCGCGCCGGCGAGCGCGATCGGCAAGAGATAGGGCGCGATCGTCGCAATGACGCCGAGCCGGAGCGGCCCGGCGAACGGATCGCGCGCGGCCCGGGCGGCGTCGGTCACGGCGGCGGCGGCGGCGAGCGTCGCGCGCGCTTGCGCCACTACCGCCGCCGCGCGATCGCTGACCCGCGCTCCCCGGCCCTCGCGCTCGAACAGGCGGAGGCCAAGCTCGGCCTCGAGCTTGAGAATCTGACCGCTGAGGGTCGGCTGGCTCACGTTGCAGGCCGCCGCCGCGCGGCCGAAATGCTCATGGTCGGCGACGGCGACGACGTATTCGAGGTCTCTGAGGTTCATGGCGGCCTGATAGGGCTTAACGATAGCGCCATAAGAAACAATCGATTTGAACAATCGTCAATCGCGCGCTAATGCCTCGCCCAAGCGAATATCGCCGACCGAATTGGAGGAGGGAGACAATGGGAAACGAAAGCAAATGCCCGGTCGTGGGCGGGAGCCGCGCGCGCTCGAATCGGCGACTGGTGGCCCGATCAGCTCAATATTCACGTCCTCCACGGCAAGTCCTCCCTGTCTGATCCGATGGGCGAGGAGTTTCGATTACGCCAAGGAATTCGAGAGCCTCGACCTCAACGCGGTGGTCAAGGATCTGGAAGCGCTGATGACAGACTCGCAGGATTGGTGGCCGGCCGACTTCGGCCACTACGGCGGGCTTTTCATCCGCATGGCTTGGCACAGCGCCGGCACGTACCGCATCGCCGACGGGCGCGGCGGCGCCGGCGGCGGCCAGCAGCGGTTTGCGCCCCTCAACAGCTGGCCGGACAACGCCAACCTCGACAAGGCGCGCCGGCTCTTGTGGCCGATCAAGCAGAAATACGGCCGGAAGATCTCCTGGGCCGACCTGATTATTCTCGCGGGCAACGTCGCGCTCGAATCGATGGGCTTCAAGACGTTCGGTTTCGCCGGCGGCCGCGCCGACGTTTGGGAACCCGAAGAGCTCTACTGGGGTCCCGAAGGGACATGGCTCGGCGACGAACGTTATAGCGGCGAACGCGAGCTGCAAGATCCGCTCGCGGCGGTGCAGATGGGTCTCATCTATGTCAATCCGGAAGGGCCGAACGGCAAGCCGGACCCGGTCGCGGCCGCCAAGGACATCCGCGAAACGTTCTTCCGCATGGCGATGAATGACGAGGAGACGGTCGCGCTGATCGCCGGCGGCCATACGTTCGGCAAAACCCACGGCGCCGGCGATCCATCATTCGTCGGCCCGGCGCCGGAAGGCGGCGCGATCGAGGATCAGGGGCTCGGCTGGAAGAGCAAGCATGGGACGGGCATGGGGCCAGACGCCATCACCGGCGGCCCGGAAGTGACCTGGTCGCAGACGCCGACGAGGTGGAGCAACCGCTTCTTCGACAACCTGTTCAAATACGAATGGGAGCTCGAGAAGAGCCCGGCCGGCGCCTATCAGTGGAAGGCGAAGGGCGCCGCGGCCGATGTGCCGGACGCGCACGACAAGTCGAAGAAGCATGTCCCGACCATGCTGACGACGGACCTCGCGCTGCGAATGGACCCGGCTTACGAGAAAATCTCGCGCCGCTTCCACGAGCATCCCGACCAGTTCGCGGACGCGTTCGCCCGCGCGTGGTTCAAGCTCACCCACCGCGACATGGGGCCGATCCAGCGTTATCTCGGCCCGCTCGTGCCGAAGGAGACGCTGATCTGGCAAGACCCGATTCCCGCGCTGGACCATCCGCTGGTCTGCGACAAGGATATCGCCGTCGCTGAAAGCGAAAATCCTCGCCTCCGGCCTCACCGTCTCCGAGCTCGTCTCGACCGCCTGGGCGTCGGCGTCGACGTTCCGCGGCTCCGACAAGCGCGGCGGCGCGAATGGGGCGCGCATTCGCCTTGAGCCCCAGAAGGATTGGGAGATCAATCAGCCGAAGCAGCTCGCGACGGTGCTGGCAAAGCTCGAATCGATCCAGAAGGAGTTCAACGCCTCGGCCGCAGGCGGCAAGAAAGTCTCGCTCGCCGATCTCATCGTTCTCGGCGGCGGCGCGGCGGTTGAGAAAGCCGCGAAGGACGCCGGGTCCGACGTGAAGGTCCCCTTCACGCCGGGGCGCATGGACGCGTCGCAAGAGCAAACCGACGCGCATTCCTTCGCCCCGCTCGAGCCGTATGCTGACGGCTTCCGCAACTACTACCGCAGCAGCGACATCATGGCGCCTGAAGAAGCGTTGGTGGACAAGGCGCAATTGCTGACCTTGACTGCGCCCGAGATGACGGTTCTCGTCGGCGGCCTGCGCGTGCTCGGCGCGACCGCCGGCGCATCCGCGCACGGCGTCTTCACCAAGAAGCCCGGGACGCTGACCAACGACTTCTTCGTCAACCTGCTCGACATGAGCACGGAGTGGAAGCCGGCGCAGGGCAAAGAGGGCGTGTACGAAGGGCGCGACCGCAAGACGGGCAAGGTCAACATGGACCGCGACCCGCGTCGACCTCATCTTCGGCTCGCACTCCGTGCTGAGGGCGCTTGCGGAGGTCTATGCGACCGCCGACTCGAAGGAGAAGTTCGTCAAGGACTTCGTGAAGGCTTGGGCGAAGGTGATGGACCTCGACCGCTTCGATCTCGTCACCCGCGACGAGCCCGCCCGGATGGCGGCTGAGTAAGGCGCCGGAGGCGCCGCCTCTTCGCACAAGCAGGCCGCGCGGGCGCTGTCCCGCGCGGTCTTTTTTGCGTATCTGCGCGAGCGCGGCAAACGACATTCGAATTGACTTGTCCTGCTGGGTTCCGCTTTCGCAGGCATGGCAAAAAGCGCGACGCGCTATCCCCGCGAAAGCGCGGATTCCAGCCTCCGGACGGCGCCGGCGTGCGGCATTCACCTGGAGATCTCTTCGAGCGCCAGATTGGTCGTGCGCGGCCCGAAGATGCCGATCGTCGCCATCACGACGCCCATCGCCGCGGCGATGAAGACGAAGACGCCGAACGCGCCGGAAGCGTTCAGGATGAAGGCGATGATAAAGGACGAGAAGATCACCGAGAGCCGGCTCCACGAATAGACGAAACCCGCGGCGCGGGCGCGGATGCCGGTCGGAAACAGCTCCTGCTGGTAGGCGTGGAAGCTGAACGACATGATGTTGGCGCTAAGCGTCAGCGCGACTCCCATCGCGATGATGAGCGCCGAATCGCGCGTTTGCCCGAAAATGAGGCCGCAGACGAGAATGGCCCCCGCCGACGCAACGATGATCCATTTGCGCTCGAGCCGGTCGCCGAGAAAGAACCCGGCGAGCGGCCCGATGGGCGCCGCAAGCGCGATCACGGTCGTATAGCCGAGGCTGGTCGAGACCGTGATCCCCTGCTTGACGAGCAGCGAGGGCACCCAATTGTTGAAGCCGTAAAATCCGATGGTCTGGAAGACGTTGAAGACGCTCATCAGGATGACGCGGCTGCGCACGCCCGGAGCCCAGAGATCGACAAAGCGGCTCGCTGGCGAGACTGGCTCCTCGGGACCGGGCGGGGGCAAGGGCCGGCCGTACTCGGCCTCGACCTTGGCCTCGATGCCGCTCAAGACGCGATCCGCTTCGTCGAGTCTGCCGTGCTTGGCGAGCCAGCGCGGGCTTTCCGGCAGGCCGAGGCGCAAATAGACGACGACCGGCGCCGCCAGCGCTCCGATCAGCACCACCCAGCGCCAGCCCTCGATCCCGAGCGGCGCCGTCGGCACCAGCATATAGGCGAGGAACGAGATCGACCGGCACGCAGATGAAGCCGATCGCCTGGTTGACCGCGAAGGCGCGCCCGCGAATTGCCTTGGGCGCGAGCTCGCTCAAGTAGGCGCCGATGGTCACCATCTCGACGCCGAGGCCGATGCCGGAGACGAGGCGCCAGAAATTGAGGCCGGCGGCGTCGCTCTGCAGCGCAACCATGATGTTCGCCGCCGAGTACCAGATAAGCGACCAGGTGAAGATCGCCCGGCGGCCGAACCGGTCGGCGAGAAAGCCGCATAAGATTGTTCCGATAAAGAGGCCAGTGAACAGGGCAGCGATGAAGCTCGCGACGCCGGTCGTGCCGAAGAGGCCGGCGGTCGTGGCGGTCAGCACGCCCGATTTGACCAGGCTCGGCGCGACATAAGCCGAGAACAGGAGGTCGTAGAGCTCGAAGAACATGCCGAAGCCGAGCAGCACGACGATCGTCCAGATCGTGCGCGTCGCCGGCAGCCGGTCGATGCGGGCCGAAATCGCTCCGGCGCTGACCCGCGCCGCTCCGCCGTCGTTCATGTTTCCTCGCCTCGAAATCGGCGGCCCCGGGCCGTTCTTGGTTTACGAGTAGCGCGCGATGTTGCGGAGCTGTCAAATCACGTGACTCCAAGGCTATCACGCTTGCGCCGCCGGAAGGCCGCTGTCAGGTTGAGAATTCATCGGAGTGAGCCGGAGCGATGGTTGATTTTTCGGATCGAGACGCGGTAGAGCGCTGGCTCGATGCGATCAAGCCCGCAGGGCGGCAGCGTGAGGTTTGCCTTGCCTTTGCCGCACGAGCAACGCTGCGTATCACGCCGTTGTTAGTCCGAGAGCTTGGTCAAAGTAGGCGGAAGCCGCGCGATATTTTGACGGACCTAGTGTCGCCGAGTCTCCGGGCTGTAGCGCTAGCCTGGGTCGCGGGCAAATATCCTGCACACGTTAGTGAGTTTCGCGCCCCGGCCGCGACTGCCTACCCCGCCGCCGCGGCAGCGGGAGCCGCTGCGGAAGTACAAGCGGCGGCCCATGTCGCCGCGGACGCCGGTGCCGCTGCTGCGGCTTTAGCCACCGAAGCTTACTCTATCCATGCTGCTTACGCCGCGTACGTTCCCCCAGGAACTAGTGGATTGAATCTAACGCCTGATGCCCACGTCTGACGGCGGCGACGATTTTGTCGGGGTCGGCGACCCATTGGAACGGCTTCGAGTGGGTGTTGTGATCGTCGAGGAAGCGGTTGATGGCGGCGTGGAGGTCTGTGACGGATCGGAACACGCCGCGCTTGAGACTCCGCTTGGTCAGGATGGCGAAGAAGCCCTCGACGGCGTTGAGCCATGAGGACGAGGTCGGGGTGAAGTGGAACGTCCAGCGCAGATGGCGCGCAAGCCACCGTCGCACGACCGGATGCTTATGGGCGGCGTAGTTGTCCAGGATCGCATGGACTGTCTTGCCGGCGGGGACTTCGCGCTCGACGGCGTTGAGGAAGCGGATGAACTCCTGATGCCGGTGGCGCTGCATGTTGCGGCCGATGACGGTTCCGTCGAGCACGTTCATCGCCGCAAACAGGGTGGTCGTCCCGTTCCGCTTGTAGTCGTGAGTCATGGTTCCGGCGCGGCCTTTCTTGAGCGGCAGGCCGGGCTGGGTTCGGTCGAGCGCCTGGATTTGGCTCTTCTCGTCGACGCTGAGCACGACCGCGTGCGCCGGCGGATCCACATAGAGCCCGACGATGTCGCGCAGCTTCTCCACGAATGCCGGGTCATTGGACAGCTTGAACTGCCGGACCTGGTGCGGCTGGAGCCCGTGCGCGCGCCAGATGCGCTGCACGGAGCTGACACTGACACGGGCCGCCCCGGCCATTGCCGAACCGGTCCAATGCGTCGCTTCGTGCGGCGGCGTCTCCATGGTCAGCGCGACGACGCGCTCGGCGACCGAGCGATCGAGCTTCGGGATGCGCGAAGGCCGCGTCTTGTCGCGCAGAAGTCCGTCCACGCCTTCAGCGGCGAAACGCTCTTGCCAGCGCCAGACGCAGGTCTTGGACTTGCCGGTCGCGCGAATGATCGCGTTCGTCCCGGCGCTCTCGGCGCTTAGCAATATGATCTGCGCCCGCCAGACATGCTTCTGCGGCGCGTTGCGGTCCTTGACCAGAGTGCGGAGCCGATCAAGGTCGGCGGGCGTGACGGAAATGGAAATCCCAGGGCGCATGCCGCAGACCCGCACGCCGCGAGTCCGCCAGGAATCCCCCTCGGGATTCAAATGTCAGACGCGATCCACTAGTTCCGCCTTCGCCGCCGCTCATGCATCTTCCGTCGATGCCGAAATGATCGACGTCGGCAAATCCGCCGTGGAACTCTTGGGGTTGCCCCTTTGGCCGAATCGAGGGCCTGAGTGGGCCAGGACCGCCTGGAGCGACCCCAGATCCGCTCTAGTAGCCGCCAGCGATGGCTGGGAGGTCTGGACTGAATGGTACGAGGCACGGCTCGCTGGTGATGTCAGTCATCCGCCGAACGAAGCGCTCGAAGTTGCCCGCGCTACAATCTCGGACAAAATCTGGCAGCAGGGTCCGGCCGCCGTGAACGCCGAGATCAAGCGCTTGATCGCGGACCATTCGCCCGTAGCAAACTCGAGCGCGCCGCAAGATCAACCAAGTTTCGAACCAATCCTTGCAACCCGCGCAGCGCTCCGCGTCGTGCCGCTCCTAGCAAATGACACCGATAGAATAGGAGACAGAAATAAATCTAGATTTGTTCTGTCCGTTTTTCGTGGGTTGGCTGTGGCTTGGGCCAGGACTGAGTTTCCGAGTCTCGTTGGAGGGGGTTGGTGTGTTGCGGCTGCCCGCGATATTCCTGCTTACGCTGAGCCTTCCGCGCTAGCGCCGCGCCTTGTCGGCAATGCATCCGCCGAAGCGGCATTTTCCGCGGGTAGCGAAAGTCCGACAGTCGCTGGCGCTCGCGCATATGCGGCGCTGGCAAGAGCCAAGGAGGCAATTGCCGCCGCTAGTAGCGACACTTCCTTACCGGTCATCTTCGAACAAGCGAACGCAAGCGACAAGTCAGACATCGTTCCCGGCGTTCGACCGGACCAGCTTGGCCAGATTGAACTTTGGTCGGGAGGCGATCCGCCCGCATACATCGGCGAGCAATGGGAGACTCTTAAAGAGTGTCTTCAATTTGCAGAGGAAGGCTGGGACGTGTGGATCGACTGGTACGAATTGCGTCTCGACGGTCGCATGCGATCGCAAGAGGTTGAGCTCGCCTACGTGAATTACATTCGCAACGTCTCGCCGGGCGCAACTGCGTGGGAGGCAAATTCCGAGATAAGGAGACTGATCGAGTCGGTGTCGTCAGGGACATCGCATCCCACCGCCGGCGCCGCGTCCTTTGCGGTGGGGAATATTCTTGGGGCTAGCGCCACCGCCTCTGCAGGCCCTGTTTCAGTCCGAATCTCGCCTCCGTACATCCCTGCGCTCCGATCGGCCGCCATCGAGCCAATATTCAAATCCGGTCGTCTCACTCTGCCTAAAACGGCCGCCATGGCGACTCTTTCTGGGCAAACGATTCCTGCAGCTTTGAAGGCGCTCGCACAAAGTCTTGCAGAGTTGGCGAAAGCTGCGGGCGACGAGAGCAACATCGACAGACGCATCGTCCAACGGCTCAACGAAATCTCGGGAAGCATCCCCAGAAAGCGCCCCAGTCAAATCGCGCTCTTCCGCCTTGGTCACGAATACGATGAGCTGAAAGGCTATTCGAAAATCGTCGCGGAGTCCTGGCCGGAAGTTGTTGCCGCGCGCTACACCTCGATGACACTCGCTTTCGAGCGGACGTTGCGCCGCTTTCCAAAGTGGGTGGATTTCGCCCGAGAGCCTTCGATCGAAAAGGTGTCCGCTGGGGAGGCACAAGATATTTCGAAAGTGGCTGAAACGCTTTCCGATGTCCTGCGGGCGCGTGAAAACTCGACCGTCGTCGACCTCGTGCTTCCCGACGCGCTCCGCGACCTATCCGCGGAGCTAGCGGACGCTGCCCGGCGCAATGAGGCGCGGCCTGGTCCGATTGAGCTGGGCAACGAACTGTTGGCACAAGATGTGCTCGAAAGCGTCAACAATACGTTGAAGCGCATCGCGGAGAGCGCGCTTGTCGTAACTAGCTTTGCAGGGAAGAAGGCCGGCTCCTATGCGAAAGAATTTGGTGAAGGAGCCGATGAGAGACTACGCAAAGAATCCCGAAAGGCGGGTGAGGATGTCGTCAAGCTGCTGAAGAGAGCGGTGTACGCGACCGTCAGCCTCGGGGGGGCCGCTGTCGCGGAGCCGACGCTCGCATCGTGGCTCATCGGACATTACCCGCAGATGTATGCGTGGCTCGAACCAGTGATACCTTTTTTTAAGTGAATTGCAGGAATCCGGCAAAGCGCGCTCGCATGCCTACTCCCGCACCTGCCTCAGCGCCGCCGCGGCGGCGAAGGGCGCGGCCGCGATGGCGAACAGCGACAGCGCGCAAAGCGCCAGGAACGGGGGAAGGAAGGGCGCCGCGCCGCCGCTTGCGGCCGAGGCCGCTGCGACGCCGAAGATCAGCACGGGAATCGTCAGGGGCAGCACCAGAACCGCCATCAGGAGTCCGCCGCGCCTGAGCGACACGGTGAGCGCCGCGCCGATCGCCCCGATCATGGTGAGCGCCGGCGTGCCGGCTAAGAGTGTCGCCGCGACCAGCACGAGCGGCAGCGGTGTCATCCCCAGCATCAGCCCGAAGAGCGGGCTCACGACGACGAGCGGCAGCGCGCTCGCGGTCCAGTGGGCGGCGCATTTGATCAGCACCGCGAGTTCGAGCGGCAGCGACCCGTTGACGAGAAGATCAAGCGAACCGTCTTCGTGGTCGGCCTGGAACAGCCGGTCGAGCCCAAGCAGGGTCGCGAGCAGCGCCGCGATCCACAGAATTGCCGGGCCGAGCCGCGCCAGCAGATTGAGGTCGGGCCCGAGCGCGAACGGCATGATCGCGACCAGGATGAGAAAGAAGACGGCGCCGACCGACGCGCCGCCGCCGATCCGGCGGGCAATGCGCCACTCGCGGACGAAGAGGGCGACGGCGGAGGTCATGCGCGGTCGCTCATCCGGCCTCGATCCGGCCGTTCGGGCCGCCTTCTCCCGCGTAGCCAGCCGAGACGTGGGCGGTCTTGCGAACGCCCTGATGCGGGAGAAGGGAACGCGCGCCCCCTCTCCCGCTTGCGGGAGAGGGCTGGGGTGAGGGCCTGGATCTCACGCCGCCGTCCCTTCGGTTGCGCCGAGCCTCAACTCTCGCGCGCCCTCGAGCCCAAGCGGCGCATGGGCTGCGGCGACGATGATGCCGCCGCCGCGCAAGTGCGTCTGCATGATGGCCTTAAGCGCGGCCTGGGCGGCGGCGTCGAGCGCGGTCGCTGGCTCGTCGAGCAGCCATAAGCGGCGGTCGGCGGTCAGGAGACGGGCGAGCGCCACGCGCCGTCTCTGCCCGGCCGAAAGCAGGCGCGCGGGGAAATCGATCGCATGCGCGAGGCCCACCTGCGCCAGCGCCGCGCGCCCGGCGTCGCGCGAGGATTGGCCGCCGAGCATCGCAGCGGCGAAGGCGAGATTCTCGCCCGCGGTCAGCGCGCCTTTGACGCCGTCGGCGTGGCCGAGATAATGCGCCTGCTCGCCGAGCGAGCGCTCGGCGTCGGCGCCTTCGAGCGCAAAGCCGCCGCGTTCAAGCGGCAGAAAGCCGCAAAGCGCGCGCAACAGGCTCGATTTTCCCGCCCCATTCGGCCCGGTCACGATGAGGGCGGCGCCCTCGTCCGCCGTAAACGAAAGTCCGACGACTATCCGCCGCCCGCCGCGCTCGATCGTCAAATCCCACGCGCTGAGGCGCATCGTCCCCTGAAGCCCCGTCGCGATCCTGCGCGCTTAAGACGATAGTTTGTGTAGCCTGCCCCGCCCAATATATCTATAAAATGCGCACCCCTCACAAACGCCTGCCCCGGGAGCGCTCGCATGGCCAGCCTCGACAGTTTCAAATGCCGCAAGACGCTCACCGTCGGGGCGAAGGCTTATGAGATTTACTCGCTAAAGACGGCGGAGAAGAACGGGCTCGCCGGCGTCTCGCAGCTTCCGTTCTCACTCAAGATCGTGCTCGAAAACCTGCTGCGCAACGAGGACGGACGCAGCGTCAAGAAGGAGGATATCGAGGCGGTCGCCGCATGGACCGGCAATCGCGGCAAGAAGGAGCACGAGATCACCTTCCGTCCGGCCCGCGTCTTGATGCAGGATTTCACCGGGGTGCCGGCGGTCGTCGATCTCGCCGCGATGCGCGACGCAATGGTCGCGCTCGACGGCGATCCCGACATGATCAACCCGCTGGTCCCGGTCGACCTCGTCATCGACCATTCGGTGGTCGTCGATTATTTCGGCACCGGCAAGTCGCTGGCGCAGAACGTGACCCGCGAATACGAGCAGAACCAGGAGCGCTACCGGTTTTTGAAGTGGGGCCAGCAGGCCTTCTCCAACTTCCGCGTCGTGCCACCCGGTACCGGCATCTGCCATCAGGTCAATCTCGAATATCTCGCCCAGACCGTGTGGACGGCGAAGGAGAAGCGCGACGGCAAGATGGTCGAAGTCGCCTTTCCCGACACCCTGGTCGGCACCGACAGCCACACCACCATGGTCAACGGCTTGGCCGTGCTCGGCTGGGGTGTCGGAGGGATCGAGGCGGAAGCCGCCATGCTCGGCCAGCCGCTGTCGATGCTGCTGCCGGAGGTGATCGGCTTCAAGCTGGACGGCGAATTGCGCGAGGGCGTGACCGCGACCGATCTCGTGCTGACCGTGACTCAGATGCTGCGCAAGAAGGGGGTGGTCGGCAAATTCGTCGAGTTCTACGGCTCGGGCCTCAACGCGATGACGGTCGCCGATCGCGCGACGCTCGCCAATATGGCGCCGGAATATGGCGCGACCTGCGGCCTGTTCCCGATCGACGCCCAGGCGCTGACCTACCTCAAGACCACCGGCCGCAAACCGTCGCGGCTGGCTTTGGTCGAGGCTTACGCCAAGGCTCAGGGCGCCTACCGCACCCGCCTGACCCCCGATCCGGTCTTTACCGATACGCTCGCGCTCAACCTCGGCGAGGTTACGGCCTCGCTCGCCGGGCCCAAGCGGCCGCAGGACCGCGTAGTCCTGAGCGACGCCAAGGCCGGCTTCGCCGCCGCCATGACCAGCGAGTTCAGGCAGGGCGACAGCGTCGCCGAGCGCCACAAGGTCGAGGGGACGAATTACGATCTCGGCCACGGCGACGTCGTCATCGCCGCCATCACCTCATGCACCAACACTTCCAACCCGAGCGTGATGATGGCTGCCGGCCTTCTGGCGCGCAACGCCGTCGGCAAGGGTCTATCCGTCAAGCCGTGGGTCAAGACATCGCTCGCGCCCGGCAGCCAGGTCGTCCAGGAATACCTGAAGGAGGCCGACCTGCAGAAGCCGCTCGACAAGCTCGGCTTCAACATCGTCGGTTTCGGCTGCACCACCTGCATCGGAAATTCCGGCCCGCTCGCGCCGGAGATTTCGGCGGCGATCGCCGAGCACAACCTAGTCGCCGCGGCGGTCCTGTCCGGGAACCGCAACTTCGAGGGCCGGGTCAATCCCGACGTGCGCGCCAATTACCTTGCTTCGCCGCCGCTGGTTATCGCCTACGCGCTGGCCGGCTCGATGCAGGTCGATCTCACCCGCGACCCGATCGGCGCCGACAAGCAGGGCAAGGCGATCTATCTCGCCGACATCTGGCCGAAGACCGACGAGATCGAAGAATTCGTCGACAGCACCATCAACGCCAAGATGTTCAAGACCAAATATGCGAGCGTGTTCGACGGCGACGCCAACTGGCGCAAGGTCAAAGTTCCTGCCGGCCTAACCTACGGCTGGGACATCGGCTCGACCTATGTCCAGAAGCCGCCCTATTTCGACGGCCTCAAGAAGACGCCGGCGCCGGTCCAGGACATCGAGAACGCCCACATTCTCGCGCTTTTCCTCGATTCGATCACCACCGATCACATTTCTCCCGCCGGCTCGATCAAGGCGGCGAGTCCGGCCGGCCAATATCTCGTCGAGCATCAGGTCAGGCCCGCCGACTTCAACCAGTACGGCACCCGCCGCGGCAACCATGAAGTGATGATGCGCGGCACCTTCGCCAATATCCGGATCAAGAACCAGATGGTGAAGGACGACGCCGGCAACGTGGTCGAGGGCGGCTACACCATCCATCAGCCCTTGGGCGAGCGCATGGCGATCTATGACGCCGCGATGCTTTATCAGGCGGAGAAGGTTCCGCTGGTGTTGTTTGCGGGGCGCGAATACGGCACCGGATCGTCGCGCGACTGGGCGGCCAAGGGCACGAAGCTGCTTGGCGTCAGGGCGGTGATCGCGCAGAGCTTCGAGCGGATCCACCGCTCGAACCTCGTCGGCATGGGCGTGCTGCCGCTGGTGTTCGAGGAGGGGACGAGCTGGAATTCGCTCGGGCTTGAGGGCGACGAGACGGTGACGATCCACGGCCTCGGCGAAACTCTGAAGCCGCGCCAGAAGCTTGAAGCTGAAATCAGGCATGCCGATGGCCGCATGAGCCGCGTGCCGCTCACGTGCCGCATCGACACGCTCGACGAGCTCGAATATTTCCGCAACGACGGCATCCTGCCCTACGTGCTCAGGCAGCTCGCGGCTTAGGCGTCCGCCTCAGGGGTGGATCGCGTCGAGCTCAGGCAGCATGACCACGCTTTCCTGCTCGTTGGGATCGGTGCGCGAAACGACGGCGGTCGCCGGCTCGGTTTGGCTCATGTTGTAGGGCAGGTGCGGCGTGTTGGCGGGAATGTAGACGAAGTCCCCCGCGCGCGTGACCATGTGGTTCTCAAGATTTTCCCCATAATACATGCCCACCTGGCCGGTCAGCACATAAAGCGCCGTTTCGTGCGCCTCGTGCTTGTGCGCTTTTGCGCGTGCGCCCGGCGGGACGGTGAGTAGCTGCATGTGGATGGCCGAGGAGCCCACGGTTTCGGCGGCAATCGCGGCGGCGTAGGTGAAGCCCTGCTTGCCGACAAACGAATTGCCCGCGCGCAGGCAAACGCATGTGGCGGGACGCTCGGTGGTTGCGGTACCCGACATGGAAGCCTCTTTGTGGGGTTGATTGCGCTGATGCGACTTAGAGCGAGGCGCGCGGCGGCGCAATGAAGCCGAAGCGCGCTCTTCGTGGGTCAAACCGAATTCAGTCGGACCAATTTCGACTGCCAAGCGGAAGTTCGCGATCGTGTGAACTTATGTCTTGATCGGTATCCAGATTTGGTAACCGCCAAGGCCGGTTCGCCCGTCGAATTCCTCGCCGTAATATTCGAGGTAAGGCGCATCGACAGCTTCGTAGCCCGAGTCGGGCAGCCACTTTGTCCAGATCGTCATTTCGACGTTATGCATGGTCGAAACGTGTTCGCGGTGCGTAAATATGGCGTAGCGGTGGGCGGGAATGCGCAATCGCGCAAATTCGGCGGGGAGGTCGGAGAATCCGGACACCTCTACGCCGGCGAGATAGTCGAAGTTACAGTCATCGTCGATGTTGTAGCAGACGCCAAACGTCCGCCCCCCTTTACCGCCGCCCCCCGCAAAAACTTGCCCAGCGACGTTGCCGAGATGGGGTTGCAAGCGCTGCCACAAAGCCGGAATGTTTTGGTGGGTGTCGGAGGAATACTTTCCGCCGAGGCCTGCGATCAGCAACAACCCGCGTTGCTCAATGCTCGGCGGCGCCAAGGTCGTGATCACACCGTCATCCATTTTGATTGCCTCCACCAGATTGACGTTATCGAGATGGCGTTGCGCGCGAACCGCTTCGGGGGTGATTCCAAACTGGTCGCGGAACGCTCGGGTGAAAGCTCCGTGGGACCCATAGCCGAAATCCAGAGCGATGGTCAGGAGGATGTCAGGGCCGCCGTTCGCAAGCACCCGAGCTGCCTCGCTCAATCGCCGGCCGCGCGTGTAGCGCATCGCGGACTGGCCGGTCGCCATCGCGAACACATGGGCGAAGTGGTAGCGGGATATTCCAGCAACCCGGGACAATTCGTCGAGCGACACCGCGCCTCCGAACCGGCTCTCCACGACCCATAGCGCTTTTCGAACGCTTTCCATGTCGGCTCCCAACGAAGCATGCGAGCCACGTACCAAAGACCGTCGCCGCCCGCTTGATCGGAATTGCTGCCGGAGGGTCCAGGAAGGGTCAGTATGTTCGCGTGATTCTCGAAGGATGAATTCGGTGGCTTTGCGCCGGGCCTAGCCGAAAGTCTTCCGCCCGCCGACCCATCTCTCACTGACATTGACGGCCATGAGGGCGTCAACGCTTCACTTGCGCGTCACCGCAGCCTGGACGAGCTGCAGCCTGCCGGTTTTCGAGCACGGCGCGTCGGTGTGGATCGCAGGCCGAGACGCACGCGCAGCCCCCACATATGTTAGGACGCCCCCCTGATGGGCCGCCGGAATTCATCGCAGGTTCGAGAACTGCGGCCCGTCCGATCGGCTTCGGATTGCTTCTCGCTGAATATGGGCTTGCGGGCAAGCCGAACGCGCGCGGTCAGCGCGCGCTCGCAGGGCCTATTCTGCGGGAACCAAGCCGCCCCTACTTCACCAGCCGGGGCCCATCGGCGCGCGCGTATTCGTTCTCCTGGACGACCCCGAGCCTGCGGGCGACCTCGGTATAAGCCTCGATCATCCCGCCGAGATCCTTGCGGAAGCGGTCCTTGTCGAGCTTGTCGTTGGTCTTGACGTCCCACAGCCGGCATGAGTCCGGGCTGATCTCGTCGGCGAGCACGATTCGCATGTTCTCGCCCTCCCATAAGCGCCCGGTCTCGATCTTGAAGTCGACGAGCCGGATGCCGACGCCCAGGAACAGGCCCGACAGGAAGTCGTTGACCCGAATCGCCAGCGCCATGATGTCGTCGATCTCCTGCGGCGCGGCCCAGCCGAAGGCAGTGATGTGCTCTTCGGACACCATCGGATCGTTCAGCTGATCGTTCTTGTAGTAGAACTCGATGATCGACCGCGGCAATTGCGTGCCCTCTTCGAGGCCGAGGCGGGTCGACAGCGACCCCGCCGCGACATTGCGCACGACGACTTCGAGCGGAATGATCTCGACCTCGCGGATCAGTTGCTCGCGCATGTTGATTCTGCGGATGAAATGCGTCGGCACGCCGATGTCGTTGAGGCGCTGGAAGACGTATTCCGAGATTCGATTGTTGAGAACGCCCTTGCCCTCGATCACCTCATGCTTCTTGGCGTTGAACGCGGTCGCGTCATCCTTGAAATGCTGGATGAGGGTGCCGGGCTCCGGGCCCTCGTAGAGGACCTTGGCCTTGCCTTCATAAATGCGTCGGCGGCGGTTCATGCGGTGCGACCGTGGCTTGAGGAAATCCATTCTCGTGGCCTTTTCTGGTGGCTGTCCTGGTGAAGCCGCGATGGCAGGCCCGGAATATGGGGAGTCGGACCGCGAAACCCAAGCATTGGACTCGTCCGGACCGGGGGTCAGCCCCCTTTCGCCAATCTAGCTGATTGGCGGCGCTGGCACAAACTTTCCCCGACCGCAGGCGGCTCGGTAGACGAAGGTTGTAGGGCCGGAGGGTCGACGCGGCGTTGAAATAGAAGCAAAATAGCGGTCAGAATCGGTCGTAAATATGGGATTCCGCTCGGCCGGACCGGCGCGAGCCTCGTCGGGCAGTCGGGAAGCGTTAGCAAGCCCTTCCGATGAGCTCCGTTCAGGGCTTCGGAAGTGTTGGCGAAAGCGCTTCGACATCGTGAACAGTCGTAGTGAAGTTTAGGGAGGAATTGATGGATAAGACAAGCCTGAGTCGGATCGAAAACGATCCGAACTACCTGAAGCTCGTGTCAGAACGAAAGTCGCTTGGCTGGACTCTGACCATCATAACCCTCGTGATGTACTACGGGTACATCGCGATCGTCGCGTTTGCGCCGTCGATAATCGCGATTCCGCTCACCGGGTCGATAACGGTTGGCATCGTCCTCGGGCTCGCGATCATCCTTGCCTCAATCCTGCTGACCGGCATTTACGTCATGCGGGCCAATGCCGAGTACGACGACCTGACAAGTGCGATTGTCGGCGCCAACAATCGCGGAGGAAAGTGATGAAAGACCTTATTCGCACAGGCGTCCTAGCCGCCGCTTTCGGCCTCCTTTCGGGGTCGGCCTACGCCGCCGACGCGGCAACGGTCCAGCCGACGAACTGGAACGCCATCCTCATTTTCCTCGCGTTTGTCATTGTGACGCTCGGCATCACGTATTGGGCGGCGCAGCACACGCGAACGACCAAGGACTTCTATGCCGCCGGCGGCGGGATCACCGGGATGCAGAACGGTCTGGCGATCGCCGGCGATTATATGTCGGCGGCCTCGTTCCTCGGCATCGTCGCGCTGGTCTACAGCTTCGGCTATTACGGCCTCATCTATTCGATCGGTTTCCTCGTTGGCTGGCCTTTCATCATGTTCCTGATGGCCGAGCCGCTGCGCAACCTTGGCCGGTTCACTTTCGCAGACGTCGTGTCCTATCGTCTCCAGGCGACGCCGATTCGGGCGATGGCGGCGACGGGCACCCTGGTCGTCGTCGCCCTCTATCTGATCGCGCAGATGGTTGGCGCCGGGCAGCTGATCGAGCTCCTGTTCGGCCTGCCTTATCTGTGGGCCGTCATCGTAGTCGGCGTTCTCATGGTCATCTACGTCACCTTCGGC
The DNA here is from genome assembly GCA_963783175.1 of uncultured Alphaproteobacteria bacterium. Classification (GTDB taxonomy): domain Bacteria; phylum Pseudomonadota; class Alphaproteobacteria; order Rhizobiales; family Beijerinckiaceae; genus Roseiarcus. The sequence continues at coordinate 23,190 of CAWANG010000051.1, read as the reverse complement.
GGCATGATCGCCACGACCTGGGTGCAGATCATCAAGGCGGGGCTGTTGCTCGGCGGGTCGACGTTGATGGCGCTGCTCGTGCTGGCGCAGTTCGGTTTCGACTTCAACGCCCTGATCGCCAAGGCGGTCGAGGTCCATCCGGGCCACGCCAAGATCCTGACGCCCGGGCCGCAGGTGGCCAACCCGATCAATGCGATCTCGCTCGGCATGGCGCTGATGTTCGGCACCGCGGGTCTCCCGCACATCCTCATGCGCTTCTTCACCGTCGCCAACGCCAAGGAAGCGCGCAAGTCGGTGTTCTGGGCGACCACCTTCATCGGTTATTTCTACATCCTGACCTTCATCATCGGCTTCGGCGCGATCGTGCTGGTGTCGACCAATCCGGCCTATCACGTCGGCAATGACATCAAGGGCGCGCTGCTCGGCGGCGGCAATATGCCCGCGATCCATCTTGCGCAGGCGGTCGGCGGGGATCTGATGAAGGGCTTTATCGCCGCAGTCGCCTTCGCGACGATACTTGCGGTCGTGTCCGGCCTCACTCTGTCTGGCGCGAGCGCGGTCAGCCATGACCTCTACGCCAGCGTGTTCCGGCACGGGAACGTCGACGAGGCGACGGAAGTGCGCGTTTCGCGCATCACCACTGTCGTGCTCGGCATTGTCGCGATCATTCTCGGCGTCATATTCGAGAAGATCAATGTCGCCTTCATGGTCGGCCTGGCGTTTGCGGTTGCGGCGAGCGCCAATTTTCCGGTGTTGCTGCTCTCGATCATGTGGAAGGGGCTCACCACGCGCGGCGCGGTGATCGGCGGTTTCGTCGGCCTCATCAGCGCGCTGGTGCTGACGATCGTCAGTCCCGGCGTCTGGGAGACGGTGTTCGGCTACCCGAAAGGCTCGGCCTTGTTCCCCTACGTATCGCCGGCCCTCTTCACCATCCCGCTGTCCTTCTTCTGCTGCTGGCTGTTCTCGGTGACCGACAGTTCGAGGGCGGCGACGACGGAGCAGGCGGCGTTCGAAGCGCAGTATGTCCGCTCGCAGACGGGCATTGGCGCCGACGTCGCGACCGCCCATTAAGGGTGGCTCGGCCAGCCGTGACACGAAAGGGGCGCCGGCTCGAGGCCGGCGCCCTCTTCCTTTCGGCTCGGACGGATCCGACCGTTCAGACTGAAAATGAGAAGGGCCGCTCCTGTCTGGAACGGCCCTTCCATTGTCGCGCCCACGCTAGCTCGCTGGCGCCCTAAGGTTCTTGCCTAGCGAGTGCTATGCGCGAAATTCCTTCGCACGGACAATAACCCAGGCCTCTTCGATCACGCGGGACGGAAGACAATGAGACACTGGATCACCTCCTTTCGGCTGGTTGACGACGCCAAACATGTTAGTGTGATTCGCGGAATTTAAAAGCGGCTTTTTTTTCGCCGGGTTAACAATTCTTTAGCATTCCGCTGCCGCGGCCGCCTTGGGCCTGATCCAAAACGGCCCATATTGCGTAACGACGCCATTGCTCATGAGTTGGCGCCGCTCGCGCTGCGCGTCTCCTCGGAGGCTCAATCATGTTCACGTCGAAACTGGCGCGCTGGGTTGCGTTTGCGGCGCTGGGCGCCATGACCCTTGCGGGCCCCGCGGCTTCGCACGGCGTGCATGCTCGCGCCAGGATCTCGTCGCCCGGAGTTCACGTCGATGTCGAGCCGCTACGCGCCAATGCGGGTGATCCGACCGCGACCTGGGTGGCGGGATTTCTCCCTGGGCAGCTGGCCCAAAATCTCGCCGGTCGAATGGCGCCCGGCAACCTGTCCGTCCGGGTCGATTACCTGACCCTCGGTCCGAGCTCCGGGGGAATCGGACCGGCCGGTTCGTCCATCGATACGATCCAAGGCGTCGCGACGATCAATGGGGTCGAAATGCCGGTCCGCGCGACGAACAGCTACTATCCCTCGCCGGTCGATCAGACGATGATCGAGCAATCGAACCGCGATCGCGTGCGCGAGCTGACCCAGGCGCTCGCCTACTGGGTCGCCCAAGACGCGGCGCGCTGAGCCGCGTCGCGATCCTACGCGGCGCCGGCGACGGCCTCGCAGACGTCGCTGACCAGGGTGTCGACCAGCGCCTTGTCGTCCGCTTCGCCCATCACCCGGATGACCGGCTCGGTGCCGGAGGGACGGATGACGAGCCGCCCGCGATCCCCGAGCCGCGCGGTCGCCTCCGCGATCGCCTTGGCGACAGCTGGATGCTCGAGCGGCTTGCCGCCGTTGAAACGAACATTGCGCAACACCTGCGGCACCGGCTCGAACCGCCGGCAGACCTCGCTTGTCGGCTTGCCGACTCTGTGCACCACCGCGAGCACCTGGAGCGCCGCGACCAAGCCATCGCCGGTGGTCGCGTAGTCGGAGAGGATGATGTGGCCCGACTGCTCGCCGCCGACGTTGAAGCCTTTCTCCCGCATCCGCTCGATGACATAGCGGTCGCCGACCGCCGTGCGCTCGAGCGCGAGCCCGAGGCTCATGAGATGCCGCTCGAGGCCAAGGTTCGACATCACTGTCGCGACAATGCCGGGCTTGGCGAGACGGCCCTCGTCGCGCCAGCTCTCGGCGATGACCGCCATCACCTGGTCGCCGTCGATCAGGTGGCCCTTCTCGTCGACGATGATCATCCGGTCGGCGTCGCCGTCGAGCGCGATGCCGACGTCGGCCCGCATTTCGCGGACCTTGCGCGCCAACGCCTCGGGCGCAGTCGATCCGACCTCGAAATTGATGTTGAGCCCGTTCGGGTCGACGCCGATCTTGATGACTTCGGCCCCGAGCTCCCACAGCGCTTCCGGCGCGACTTTGTAGGCGGCGCCATTGGCGCAGTCGAGGACGACCCGCATGCCCTCGAGCGAGACCTCGCGGCTCAGCGTGCGCTTGGCGTATTCGATGTAGCGGGCCTGGATGTCGTCGATGCGCTTGGCGCGGCCGAGGTCGGGCGAGCGGGCGAGCATCGGCGCGACGTCGCCATCCATCAAGGCCTCGATCCGCGCCTCGACCTCGTCGGAGAGCTTGTAGCCGTCCGGGCCGAACAGCTTGATGCCGTTGTCCTCGTATGGGTTATGCGAGGCGGAGATCATCACTCCGAGATCGCAGCGCATCGAGCGCGTCAGCATCGCGACCGCAGGCGTCGGGACCGGGCCCAACAGCAATACGTCGACGCCGACCGAAGTGAAGCCCGCGACCAGCGCGTATTCGATCATGTAGCTCGAGAGCCGCGTGTCCTTGCCGATAACCACCCGATGGCGATGCTCGCCGCGGCGAAAGGCGACCCCGGCGGCCTGGCCGACCCTCAACGCCACATCGGCCGTGATTTTGCTGTTGGCTCGGCCCCGGATGCCGTCGGTGCCGAAATATTTGCGCGCCATGCGTGTGGATTCCCCGCCGCGAAACGAATAGGGACTCAAAGCGATCAGCTTCATATCGCATATTTGTCCAATAAAGTTTCACAATTCGTTGCTACCCGTTAACGATCCAAGCAGCCGTTGCTCGGGGCAGAGCGGGCGCCTACAGTGGCTGACTGTCGCCCAGAAGCGAGCGCAGGAGGACGCCGCCCATGATCCGAACCGTCGCCACTAGGCCGTTCCCCGACCAGAGGCCGGGCACCTCGGGATTGCGCAAGCAGGTTCCGGTGTTTCAGCAGCCTGGCTACCTCGAAAATTTCGTCCAGTCGATTTTCGACTTGCTCGAGGGGTTTCAAGGCCAGACGCTGGTGCTCGGCGGTGACGGCCGGTTCTTCAACCGCGAAGCAATCCAGATCGTCGTCAAGATCGCCGCCGCCAACGGCTTCGGCCGCATTGTCGTCGGCCAGGGCGGCATTCTCGCGACCCCGGCCGTGTCGGCTTTGATCCGCGCAATCCACGCTTTCGGGGGCATCATCCTCTCCGCGAGCCACAATCCCGGCGGACCGCATGGGGATTTCGGCGTGAAGTACAACATCGGCGCGGGCGGCCCGGCCCCCGAGAACGTCACCGAGGCGATCTTCGCCAAGAGCAAGACGATCTCGGCCTACAAGATCTCCGAAACGCCGGACATCGACATCGACCGGCTTGGAACGGTCAAGGTCGAGGACATGGCGATCGAGGTGGTTGACCCGGTGACCCAATATTTGTCGCTGATGAAGACCCTGTTCGATTTCGACGCCATCCGCTCCCTGTTCGCTTCAGGCTTCCGGATCCACTACGACGCCCTGCACGCCGTCACCGGTCCCTACGCCCATGCCATCTTCGAGGGCGACCTCAAATCGGGAGCGGGCACGGTCGTCAATGGCACGCCCTTGCCCGATTTCGGCGGCCATCATCCGGATCCCAATCCGGTCTACGCCAAGGACCTCTACGACCTCATGCTGTCGCCGAGCGCCCCGGATTTTGGCGCCGCCTCCGACGGCGACGGCGACCGCAACATGATCCTGGGTCGAGGGGTCTATGTCACGCCGTCCGATTCGCTTGCGATCCTCGCCGCCAACGCGACGCTCGCGCCGGGCTACGCCAAGGGCCTCGCCGGCGTCGCCCGCTCAATGCCGACCAGCGCCGCTAGCGACCGGGTCGCGGCCAAGATCGGCATCCGCCACTACGAGACCCCGACGGGGTGGAAGTTCTTTGGCAACCTGCTCGACGCCGGCCTCGCGACGCTGTGCGGCGAGGAAAGCTTCGGTACCGGCTCGAACCACATCCGCGAGAAGGACGGGGTGTGGGCGGTGCTGTTCTGGCTCAACATTCTCGCCAGGCGCCGGATCTCCGTCAAAGACCTCGTGAACGAGCACTGGCGCACCTACGGGCGCAACTATTACACCCGCCATGATTATGAGGAGATCGATCTTGGCGCGGCGAACCGGCTCATGGACGCGCTGCGCGAGGCGACCAAGACCCTGCCGGGCCAGAGCTTTGGCGCCCACAAGGTCGAGGCTGCGGACGATTTCGCCTATCACGACCCGGTCGACCATTCCGAAGCCGACCATCAAGGCGTGCGCGTCATGTTCGAAGGCGGATCGCGAATCGTCTACCGCCTCAGCGGCACCGGCACAGTCGGGGCGACGCTGCGCGTCTATATCGAGCACTACGAGCCGCCGTCAGGCAAGCTTGATCAGGAGACTCAGGCCGCGCTCGAAGGGCTCATCGCGCTTTCCCGGAGTTTGGCGGAGATCGAAAAGTGGACGGGGCGCAAGGCGCCGAGCGTGGTGACGTAGGAAAACTGGCTAATACTCTCAGGGCTTCGCCCAAATCTGCCCCGCTAGCATATCGAGACGCCGCACCCACATTCCGTGCGCTCCTCGATCGCTCGCGTGAGAATCGTAGTAGTCTGGCGGGGCCACAGCGCCGTTTTTGTATTTCCCGTTCTCGTGAACGCGGTCATGGCACGCATAGCAAAGCGCCACGCAGTTTATTGTCGTTGCAAGCCAGGCGTGATTGGGATTGTTAGGATCTCCTGACTGGTTCGGAATGACATGGTGCGCGTGCTCCTCCACGTCGTTCAAGGAATGCCCACAGTGGGCGCATCTTTCCTTCTGTCGGAGGCGGGCCTGCTCTTTTAGCTCGTTCGCAAAACTGAATGCTCTCATTGGTTTCCCCGATCGCCGCAGAGCCGATCCGCAGTTACTAAAGCAAGCCTTGTTCCGTGTCGACATTTGACGGAATTCGCTATCGCCCGTCAGCGCGCTATGAACGGGCGTAACTCCTCACGCGCCGCCTCGGCGAAGTCCTTTAGGGGGTCAACGGCTCCGCCCTGTTTCACGAGTTCGCGCAGATCGGCGACCGTCCGATTCGGGGCGGAATAGGTTTCAAGAATTGAGCGCATGACGGCGTCCGCGCAGGCGACTGACCGGGGCATCGCCAGCACCCGCAACCGGCTGATCATGGCGTAGAGGTCGATGAGCTCCGGCATCTTCGCCTCGTTGTTGACGATCGCGTCGCCATAGGTCTTGGAGGCCGCGACGATGAAATCCCTGATCAGGTCCTCGCGGCGGGCGAGGTCGTGGGCGATCTGGCCCGCCCGGGCCTGCGTGCGTTGGCTGAGCCAGGTGGTCAAGGTGGCGGTAAGGCCACCAATCACCGAACCGGCGAGCGCCGAAACCGCCGATATGTACGCCGCATCCATGATCCGCCCGCCCCTCCGACAAGCAGGAGCCGTGACGCCTCGGCCCAGCTCCCTCGATCCGCAAACGGCCGCGGCTCTCGCCTTACTTCTTGAGCGCCGCGAGCACCTTGACCGAGGCGCGGCCGTTGACCTCGAGCCCGTTCTTCTGCTGGAAATCGGCGATCGCGGCCTTGCTCTTGGTCCCGATGTTTCCGTCCGGTGGGCCGCCGACGTCATAGCCACGCTGGGCGAGCAGCGCCTGCACTTGCTTGCGCCCGTCGAGCGGGAGTAGCGGATCGTCGGTCGGCCAGGGCGCAACGATGCCCCGGCTGCCGGCGAGCTTGTCGGCGAGCACGCAGGCGGCGAGCGTGTAGGATTCGGCGGCGTTGTAGGAATAGACGGCGTCGAAGTTGCGCGTCACGAGAAAGGCCGGCCCGTCGCGCCCGGCCGGCAAAAGCAGCGCCGCGTCGCCTCCCCCGAGCGGGCGCCCATCGACGCGGGTCAGGCCCTTGGCCTCCCAGAAGGACATCGATTGCCTGGCCTTGCGCCCCGACGGGCCGGAATAGCCGGCCGGCAGCTTGACTTCGAAGCCCCAGGGCAGCCCGGGGCGCCAGCCCGACTTATGCAGGTAATTGGCTGCGGAAGCGAGCGCGTCGGGCGCCGAATCGACAATATCTCGGCGCCCGTCGCCTTCGAAGTCGACCGCGAGCCTGAGGAAGGTCGAGGGCATGAACTGGGTCTGGCCGAAGGCGCCCGCCCACGACCCGTTGAGTTTGTCGGCCGGGACGTCGCCACGGTCGATGATCTTCAAGGCCGCCATCAGTTCGGAGCGGAAATAGTTCGCCCGCTCGCCGTAGCAGGCAAGGGTCGAGAGTGACTGCACCAGCGGGCGCTCGCCCATGTTCTGGCCAAACTTTCGATTCAACGCCCCAGATCGCCGCCAGCATGTACCGGCTCACGCCATAGGTTTCCTCGGCGCGGGCGAGCGCGCGCGATTCCCGCGCCATCGCCGCTTTGCCGTCGGCGACGCGATCGTCCTCGACGAGAGCGTCGACATAGTCCCAGACCGGCGTCTTGAACTCCGGCTGCTGTTTCTGGAGATCGAGCACTTTCATGTCGGGCTCGAGCCCGTTGAAAGCGGCGTCGAGCGTTTTGGCCGAAATCCCTGCGCGCGCGCCCTCCGACCTCAAGGACGCGACGCATTCTGAGAAGTCCGCCCGCGCCGGCGCCGGCGCGACAAAGACGGCGGAGGCTGCGAGGCACGAAAGGACGAGGCGTCTCATGCTTCGATCATCCGTGATTTGCGTTTTGTCGTCGAGACGGCGCGATTGGCGTTAGAATGGCGCGCCGCAACAGAAAGGCGGAACGATGCGCTGGTCGATCACCATTGGCCGCTTCGGCGGAACGGCGGTCAAGATCCATATCACGTTCATCCTCTTCCTCGCCTGGATCGCCTTCAGCGCCTGGTCGAGGGGAGGCCCCGCAGCCGCACTCGACAGCACAATATTCATCGTGCTCCTGTTCGCGTGCGTCGTGATGCACGAGTTCGGCCATATCACAGCGGCGCGCCGCTACGGTATCGGCACGCCGGAAGTGACGCTATTGCCGATCGGCGGCGTCGCCAGCCTCCAGCGGCTGCCGAGCGACCCGGCGCAGGAATTGGTCGTCGCGCTCGCCGGCCCGGCCGTCAATCTCGTAATCGGCCTCGTGCTGATCGCAGTCGTCGGTTCCGTCCATCCCGACGAACTGACGCAGATCGACAATCCGAACCTGTCGCTCATCGGGCGTCTCGCGATCGCCAACATCTTCCTCGCCGTGTTCAATCTGATTCCCGCCTTCCCGATGGACGGCGGGCGGGTTCTCCATGCGCTGGTGGCGATGCGGGTCGGCGGCCCGCGGGCGACCGAGATCGCGGCGAGGATCGGCCAGGCGCTCGCCTTCGGCTTCGGGTTCCTCGGCCTGTTCGGCAATCCGCTGCTTCTGTTCATCGCCATCTTCGTCTATATCGCCGCCGCCGCCGAAGCGCAGATGAGCGCCGCGCATGAGGCGGTTAAGGGGGTCAGCGTCGGCGAAGCGATGGAGACGCGCTTCACGCCGGTCTCGATCGACGCCACTCTCGGCCAGGCGGTCGAGGCGCTTCTGGCGACGGCGCAGCACGAATTTCCGGTCGTCGACGCGTTCGGAAAGCCGGCCGGACTGCTGACCCGCGAGGACATCCTCAACGCGGTGCGCAAGCATGGCGGCGACGAGCCGGCGAGCGCGTTCATGCGCTCGGGCGTCGACAGCGTCCGCCCGGCGATGCCGGTCGAGAGCGTGTTCGAGCGCCTGCAGGGCCCGGGCGCCGCGGCGCTCTACGTCACCGACGCCGACGGGAAGATCGTCGGCCTCCTCACTCGCCAGGCGCTGGGCGAAGTGATGATGATCCGCGCCGCCCGGCCCGACTGGCGGTTCGACCGGAAGGCTTGAGGCGCCGAGTTGACAGCGCGGCGTCCACATCGAATATGACGCGCGGCGGGGGCTTCGACCGCATGGACCATGATCAGAATCGCATCCCTTTTGTCGGCGCTTGCCGTGTTCGGAGCAGCGCTTTGCGCGGCTGAGCCCGTACGCGCCGATCTGCGCATGTGCAACAACACCGGCAGCCGGGTCAGCGTCGCGCTCGCCTATACCGGCGGCCAGGGCTGGGTCAGCGAGGGCTGGTGGAATCTCAAGTCGCTCGATTGCGTGATCCTGCTGCGTGGGGCGCTGGCGGCCCAGTACTATTACCTCTACGCGATGGACGAGCGCGGCGGCGAGTGGAAAGGCAAGGCCTTCATGTGCACGTCGGACCGCGAGTTCAAGATCGAAGGCCGGCAGGATTGCTTCGTCCGCGGCTTCGACCGCACCGGTTTCTTCGAAGTCGACACCGGCAAGGAAGCCAAGAGCTGGACGGTGCAGTTGACCGACCAGGCGAACCCTTAAGTCCATTCGGGCAATCGGTCGCGAACCGGTGACTTGCTTCCGCGGCGCGGTCATGGTGAGGAACGGCGCGGAGCGCTGAATCTTGGAAAGCGCGGGGACGAGCGCGGAGCGGCTTGTCTTCGGTCAGGGTCGCGATTGAACGGGTGGGGGCGAATGCCGCCAATCTTTGGGAGGAACGCCATTGCATGCCCGCCGCCGCCGTCGCGTCAAGATCATCGCCACCCTCGGCCCTGCCTCGAGCGATCGCGAGACTCTCGCCGCCCTCTTCGCCGCCGGGGCCGACGTTTTCCGCATCAACATGAGTCACGCCTCGCATGACGCGATGCGCGAGCGGGTAGCGATGATCCGCTCGCTCGAGGAGGACACCAACCGGCCGATCGGCATTCTCGTCGACCTGCAGGGCCCGAAGCTCAGGCTCGGCGCATTCGCCGGTGGCGGAGCGGACCTCAGCAAGGGTGACCACTTCGCGCTCGACGGCGACCCGGCTCCGGGGGGACCCTCGCGCGTCTATCTGCCCCATCCCGAAATCCTGAGCTCGCTTGCCCCTGGCCATCGCGTTCTCATCGACGACGGCAAGGTCTTGCTGCGCGTCGTTGACGCCGCGCCCGGACGCGCTTCGACCGTCGTCGAAGTGGCGGGGCGGGTATCGGACAAGAAGGGCGTCAGCCTGCCCGACACCACGATCCCGACGTCGGCGATGACCGACAAGGATCGCGCCGACCTTGCCGCGGCGCTCGAGGAAAACATCGACTGGATCGCCCTCTCGTTCGTGCAGCGCCCCGAGGACATCGTCGAGGTCAAGGGAATCGCCAAGGGCCGGGCCTTGGTGATGGCCAAGATCGAGAAGCCGCAGGCCGTCCAGCGGATCGACGAGATCATGGTGGTCGCCGACGCTCTGATGGTGGCGCGCGGCGATCTCGGGGTCGAGATGCCGCTCGAGCGCGTGCCCGGCATCCAGAAGACCTTGACCCGCCTGGCGCGGCGGCTCGGCAAGCCGGTCGTGGTGGCGACGCAGATGCTGGAATCGATGATCACCGCGCCGGTGCCGACCCGCGCCGAGGTGTCGGACGTCGCAACCGCCGTGTTCGAGGGCGCGGACGCGGTCATGCTGTCGGCCGAGAGCGCCTCGGGCCAATATCCACGCGAGGCGGTGGCGACCATGAACCGGATCGCGGAAGCGGTGGAATTGGAGGGGATTTATCCCTCGATCATCGAGGCGCAGCGCGCCGCGCCGGAGCCGACGGGGGCCGACGCGATCGCCGAGGCGACCCGCCACGTCGCCGAAACCTTGGATTTGAAAGTGATCTGCGCCTGGACCAGCTCCGGCTCGACCGGCCTTCGGATCGCCCGCCAGCGGCCGCGCTCGGCGATCCTGGCCTTGACCCCGCGGGAAGAGGTCGCGCGACGCCTCGCGGTCGTCTGGGGCCTCCATCCGATCGTCACCGACGATGCGCGCGACGAGCGCGACATGGCCGAGCGCGCCTGCCGCCACGCCTATATCGAGGGCTTCGCGGGAGAGGGCGAGCGCATCATCGTCGTCGCCGGCGTGCCGTTCGGGACCCCGGGCGCGACCAACAATCTTAGGATCGCGACGGTGGGGGCGTAATGCGTGCGGCATGTCGAGCGTCCCGCGCTTGGCGACCGCGCTTGGTGCGCAGGAAACGGCGTTGCAGATAATTTTTATGTTTGAAGCGGGGCCGAGATTTGCCCTACTTTCTGCACACGTCAACAACGTCATCTGTAATCAGTAACAATACGCTCGTTTTAACCGAGTAAATTGGTTTTAATTCGGTCGGCGTCAGATCGACCGGAGCAGAGGCTGTGCAATTTCGGCGCGCACGGCCTTCGGATCACGTCGTCAAAGCGATCGTTTCGACAGAATTCGGCAGCGATGTCTCAGGGTCAGCCGCTTTCCGCCTTTCCGGGGTCCGGGCGCTCGATGCAACTTTGAAGCGAGCGCCACGAAGGCGCGTCCGACGGCTTTCAGTCTGTTGGATGGAAATTCTTTAGTTTCTGCGCACCAATCAATGGCTTTACGTCCGGAAATATCTCGCAAAAAAGGGATCTGGATATGGCGATGCATCCGATTGAAAATTTTTTTCACACATCTTGCCTGCAACAATTCATCATTGCCGCAGCGGTGGCTCCGGCGTTCCTGACGTTGGGTCAGGCCGTTGCCCAACAGCCGTCGCCGGCCGACGCGGCGCCCGGCATCACAGAGAATGGCTTTAACGTTCATGCGCCGCCCATCCCGCGGGGTCCGTCCCACCGAATTGCGGTGCCGCCGGAGCAGGAGCAAGGGTTGTTGCCGCCCGACACCCCGGCCTACTTCCGCAAAATCTTTCATCAATATCTGCAAACGCCACCGCCCGGCCAGATCTTCGAGCAGGGGGGCGTCCCCGCCATCATCCCCGAGTTCGAAATCGATCCCGACGCGAGCGGCCGAACCGCTTCCTATCAGCCGCTCGGTCCGACAGAGACGGCGACCAACGCCTTCTTTCAGAACCTAGGCGCTAATGGCCGTACATGCGTAACCTGCCACTTGCCGCCGAATGCGATGAGCGTGAGTGTCGCCAACATCAACGCGCGCTGGAATGCGACCGGCGGTATCGACCCGATCTTCGCCCCCGTCGACGGGGCGGATTGCCCAAACAAGGTCGCGTCCGGCAACTCGCGCGCGGCGCACTCCATTTTACTGAATCGCGGCCTTTTCCGCATTTTCCTGCAAGTCCCTGAGACTGCTGAGTTCACGGTCAAGGTGATCAACGATCCGACCGACACCTCAACGAACCAGCCGACATCCTTCAACAAAGACGGTTGCAATACCGATCCGGCCTTCGTCGGTACCACTCCTCCGACCTTGTCGATGTATCGGCGCCCGCGCATCGCGGCAAACCTGCCCTATGTCATGATTACCCGTTCGGATGTCGGCAACGGGACGCCGCCACCGGGAGACACCCAACTATCGGCGCCGAACCCCAATCCGGCAACGGACCCTCTGTCGCCGTCGCCCCCGCCGCCCTTGACCGTTCAGGGCGTCGATTTCGATCCGCGAACGGGGCGCGCGATCAGCGGCAACATCATGTGGGACGGCCGCGAGCCCACCCTGGAGCACCAGGCCGTCGACGCCACGCTCGGCCATGCGCAGGGGACGACCGCTCCAAGCGATACGCAAGTTTCGCAGATCGTACAGTTCGAGATCGGCATTTTTAGCGCTCAGGACTGGGACGCGTGGGCGCATCGTCTCAGCGAGTTCGGCGGTCTCGGAGGCCCAATCTATCTATCCAACGGAACGCCAGGGCTACCCCCGGAGGTCGCGGGCACGACATTCCCCCTGTTCGACGCCTGGGACACTCTACCGCCATCTGTCGACCGGGAGGCGCAGCGTGCCTCGGTAGCGCGTGGCGAAGCGATCTTCCAGACTCGCTCCTTCAACATCACCGCCGTGGCCGGCCTTACGAATATCGGAGGTGTCGCTCCGTTAAAGATCGGGACGTGTTCCTCCTGCCACAATCAGGTGAATACGGGAAACGACTCTTTCCCGGCGGCGCAGCACGACATCGGAATCGGTGGGACCTCGCCTGCACCCGGCGTAACCACGCCTCCAGGCGCTCCGACGACTTTTCCGCAACCCTCCAGCCTATTGCCGATCTTCGAATTGGACTGCACGGCGTCCAAACAGAGTACTGTCTATCAGGGACCACAAGTCGTAACCAACGATCCCGGCCTTGCCATGATTACCGGCAAATGCGCCGACATCGGCCGCTTCACCGTGCCTCAATTGCGCGGCCTCGCCGCACGAGCGCCCTACTTCAGCGACGGATCGGCGGCGACCCTGCTTGATGTTGTGACGTTCTACAACAACCGGTTCGGGATCGGCCTGTCCGATCAGGACGAGGAGGATCTTGTCGCGTTCCTCAAGAGCCTCTGATTAGATAGCCCATCTAAAAATTGCGGAGATTGGCCACGCCTAGCCTCGCCTCTATCGAAGGCTTCGCCGGCGAGGGCGAGCGCATCATCGTCGTCGCCGGCGTGCCGTTCGGGACCCCGGGCGCGACCAACAACCTTAGCGCATCGCCACAGTGGGAGCGTAGGTCGCCGAGGCGCGCTTATTTCGCCGCGCCGGCGCCGCCCCTGAACCAGACGCCGGACCAGATCGCGATCCCGACAAACGCGCCATAGGCCGCGAGGGCCGCGCCGAGCATGGCGAAGACCAGGGTCAGCGACCCGGTCGCTTTCAGCGCGAGCCAGCCGCCGCCGACCGCGATGACGAGCCGCGCGAAGCCGGCGATCAGCGGCCACATGAGCTTTCCCGCGCCTTGCGAAGCGAAGTAGAGCGCGAGCCCCAGGCCGAAGAATCCGTACATCGGGCCGACGAAGCGCAGGTAGTCCTTGCCCGTCGCGACCATCGTGGGATCGTCGCCGAACAGGTTGAGCCACGCCGACGGCCAGATCGCCGCGGCGATCCCGATCGTCTCGGTCGCGGCGAACGCGAGCGCGCCCCCGATCATGGCGATGCGCAACGCGCGCCGGTTTTGTCCCGCGCCGATATTGGCGCCGACCATCGCCACCAGCGGCGCGCCGACGCCGAACACCAGCGGAATGAGCAGATATTCGAGCCGCGATCCGGTCCCATAGCCGGCGACCGCCTGCGGACCGGCCGCGGCGCCGACGAGTCCGGTGGTCAGCGCCACGGTCAGGGTTGTCTGCAGCGTGCTGAGCGTGCCGACCGCGCCGACGCGAAGAATGTCGGCGAAGAACGCCCACCTAAGGCGCGCGGCGCGGAAACGCACAATTGCACTGCCGCTGAGGACGTACCAGGCGAGGATGGCGGCCATCAGCGCCGTCGTCAGAACGACTGCGACGCCGCCGCCGGCGATGCCTAAAGCCGGCATCGGGCCGAAGCCGAAAATGAACAGCGGCGACAGCGGGATCAGCAAGCCGACGCCGACGCAGATCACCATTGACGGGATGAGCATGTTGCCGGTCCCGCGGACGACGCTGGCGAGCCCGTTCATCAGCCACACCAGGATGTTGCCGGCGAAGACGACGTTCGAATATTGCATCGCCGCGTCCAGCGAGCCGCCTCGGCCCCCCATGGCGGCGTAGAGCGGGCGCCCGAAGGCGAGGAACAGCGCCGAAGTCAGAAGCCCGAGCGCGAGGTTGATCAGCAGCGCGTGGGCGACGAGCGCGTCGGCGTCCGCCTGCCGGCCGGCGCCGAGCGCGCGGGCGACCGCCGATGAGATGCCGCCGCCGACCGCGCCCGCCGACAGCATCCCCATCATCATGAAGCCGGGGAAGACGAGCGCCATTCCGGTCAGGGCGTCGGTTCCCAGATGCGACACCCACCAAGTCTCGATGAGGCCGGTCGACGCCTGCGCCAGCATGACGAGCACGTTCGGCCAGGCGAGCCTGATGAGCGTCGGCGCGATCGGGCCGGTAAGCAGCATGAGCGTGCGCGCGTTCATCGGCGCCGCGGCCGTTGGCCACTCGGCGCCGAGGCGCCCGGCATTCAGGACAGGCGCGTTCATGGCTCGGCCTCCGTCGGCGACATCGATTCAGACGCTCTTTTTCATCAGCCGCGCCGCCCGCTCGGCCATTCTCGCCTTCCGCGCCTCGCTCGCCGCCGGACCGGCGACGAGTTCGAATTCGGAGGAAATGATCGGCCGGCCGGTCCGGCGATCGACCAGGATCGGCTCGGCCGGCGCGCCGGTCCGGACGTCTGCAACGGTGACGCTCGCCCCTTCCGGCGCGAAGTGGCGATTGCCGAAGGCCAGGAGCGCGATCAGGACCGGGCGGAAATCCCGCCCCCGCTCGGTGAGGACGTATTCTTGCCGAGGCGGGCGCTCGCTATAGCGGCGCCGCGCCAAAAACCCCGCGTCCACGAGCGCGTTCAGCCTGCGAGTCAGGACGTTGGGGGCGATGGCGAGGCTCTTCTGGAATTCCTCGAACCGGGTCATGCCGCCGAGCGCGTCGCGCAGAATGAGGATGCTCCACCATTCGCCCACCCGGTCGAGGCTGCGGGCGATCGGGCAGTCCATTGTGCTGAAGCGGGTGCGATGCATGGATGCCATATAGAGGAGTCACTTTCATTATGCAAGTGACTCCTCCTGGCTCTGCGCGGCTCGAGCGGCGCTCGCCTCGGCCGCCCGCCTCCGGTATGGTCGGCCGGCAGCAAGGGAGCCTCGATGCAATGGCGAACGCGACAGGTGAAGTGATCGAGACCCCGACCCAGGATTTGCCGTTCAAGGCGGTCATTTCCGTCGAGGGGAAGATCATCCGTGAAACCTTCTTCGCCTCCCGCCCGAGCGCGGAGGCGTTCCTCGTCATGACCCTGGAGGAACTGGCGAAAACCGACGGCGCAGGAGAGCGTCCGCCGGCGGGGAACGCCACCGGCGCGATCGTCGAAACCCCAACCCAAGACCTGCCGTTCAAGGCGGTCATTTCGACCGAAGGGAAGATCGTTCAGGAGCGGTTTTTCGCCTCTCGCCCGGAAGCCGAGACGTTCATGGTCGACACGCTCAAGGAATTGGCGAAAACCGCCGCTAAAGAAGGGCGCCCAGACTAAAGCCCGAACGGGATTCCGGACATAATGGCTGAGTCCTCCTCCACGCAGGCCGTTCTGATAATCGGCGCTGGCCCGGCCGGATTGTTTGCCGCCTGCGAACTGGCGCGCCATGGCGTCAAGCCGCGCATTGTCGAGCGCCGACTTGCGCCGCATCACGAGACCCGGGGCACCGCGCTCCAGCCGGCGGTGCTCGACATCATCGACCGGGCTGGGTTGATCGAGCCGTTCCTCAGCGCCGGCGTGCACGTCAAGCACAGTGAACTCATGGGTCCGGGCATGCGGCAGATCATGAGCGCGGACTTCGGCGGAGTTGGCTGCCGGTACGAGTTCCAATGCAGCCAGCCGCAATGGCAAACCGAGCAAATCCTGCGCGATCATTTGGCGGCGCGCGGCGTCAAGGTCGAATACGGCGCCGAGGTCACCTCGATCGACCCCGCCCCCGAGACGGTCCGGGTCACGCTCGACGTCGGCGGCCGAACGGAGGTCGTCGAGCCGCGTTACCTCCTGGGCGCTGGCGGCGGTCACAGCATCACCCGCCATTCCATGAGCGAGCATCTCGCCGGGGAGACGTATGGGGGCCGATACGTGGTCGCCGACGTCAAGCTTGGTCTTGCCATTCCGCCCGAGACCGCCCGAGTTCGTCGTCGGCGCCCAAGGCTTCGTCCTGTTCGCGCCGCTGCCGGAGGATCGCTGGCTCATTTTCATCAGCCGCGACCCGGCCGATGCGCGCGACGATCCGCCGGCCGCCGCCGAGCTTGGCGCAATGGTCAACGCGTGGGTCGGCGCCGACGTCGGCTTGAGCGATCTGCGCTGGGTCTCCTATTTCAAGATGCATCGGCGCGAAGCCGAGAGTCTTGGCGACGGCCGGCGGTTTCTGCTCGGCGACGCCGGCCACATGTCGTCGCCGCTTGGCGGGGAGGGGATCAACGCCGCGTTCATGGACGCGGCCGACATCGCCTGGAAGCTCGCCCTCGTGGTGCGCGGAGCGGCAAAGTCGCCGCTGCTCGCGAGCTACGCGATCGAGCGCGGCATGGCGGACCGTCACGCGCTCGAAGTGTCAAACGACATTCACGGTCATATCGTGGCGCTGGTCGTCACCTACCGCGACGGCGGCGGAGCGCGGGATCTCCCGCCGTCGACCGCGGACGAAATCGTTTCGGCGGCGCGCAGACGATCGATGCTCGATGTTTCCTATGCCGGAAGCCCTCTCGTCGGGCAGGCGGGAGCGACTGCCGCCCAGCCCGAGCCGGGCGTTCGCTTTCCGGCCAACCTCGGGCTCAGGGGCACACGCCATCACCTGCTCGTGTTCGGCAAGACGCCGGGTCTGGACAGGATGCTCGCGCGCTGGGACGGGCTCGTCACGATCGTGGATGGGTCAGCCGACGGGTTCGACGCCGCGGCGGCTGGCGCGCCCGGCGGCGGCGCTGTCCTCGTCCGTCCGGACGGCTTCATCGGCTTCCGCGCCGCCCCCGCCGACGCAAAAACGATGGCGGCGCTCGACGCCCACCTCGCGAGCTATCTCATTCCCGCCGGTGCATGAAAACGCGAATCGGCATCGCGCTCGCCGCGGTCTTTTTCATCGCCCATTCGGCGCTCGCGCTCGAGCGCCCCGCGTCGCCGCAGATTCTGTTCGGCGACCTTTACGACAACGTCGAGCTCGACCGCATTTTTCCCGACAGCAAGGAATTCGCCGATGCGACGCCGAAATCGCCGCCGGACGAAATCCTCACGCTTTACCACGCCGAGAGACCCGTTTCGGCGGAAGCGCTGAAGCGCTTCGTCGCCGCCCATTTCGACTTGCCGGCCATCGTCGCCGTCGCGGGCGTCGCCTCCGCGGCCGCGCCGATCCGCCAGCACATCGACGAACTCTGGCCGGTCCTGACGCGCGACACGCCGACGACCGCGCCCTATTCGTCGCTCTTGCCGCTCCCGCGGCCCTATGTCGTCCCAGGGGGCCGATTCCGCGAGCTCTATCACTGGGATTCGTATTTCACCATGCTGGGCCTCGCCGAAAGCGGGCGGGGGGACCTGCTTGCCGACATGGTGCAGAATTTCGCGTTCCTCATCGACGCCTACGGCCACATCCCGAACGGGACCCGTTCGTATTACCTCAGCCGCTCGCAGCCGCCGTTCTTTTTCGCCATGGTCGGACTCCTCGACCCGGGCGACCCGGCCGCGGCCTATGCGCGCTATCTGCCGGAATTGAAAAAGGAATACGCGTTCTGGACGGACGGCGCGGCCGCTCTTGCAGCGGGGAGCGCCTTTCGCCGCGTGGTCAAGCTCGACGATGGGTCGGTCCTCAATCGCTACTGGGACGACAGCGACGCGCCGCGCGACGAATCCTATGCCGAGGACGTCGCCCTCGCGCGCGCGGCTCCCCGGCCGACGCAGATCACCTATCGCGAGCTTCGGGCCGCCGCCGAGAGCGGTTGGGATTTCAGCTCGCGCTGGTTCGCCGACGGGCGAACGCTCGGCTCGATCGACACAACCGAGATCGTTCCGGTCGATCTCAACGCGCTTCTGTTCGGCCTCGAGAACGCGATCCGCGCGGGCTGCGACCGATCGGGCGACCGCAATTGCCGCGCCGACTTCAGCCGCCGCGCCGAGGCCCGGCGCGCGGCGATCGACCGCACTCTCTGGGACCAATCCCAAGGCGTCTATCTCGACTATCGCTGGACGCTCAAAGAGCGCGTCGACCGCATCAGCGCCGCGACCCTCTATCCGCTGTTCACCAACGCCGCGAGCGACACGCAGGCCGCGTCGGTCGCCGCCGCAGCCGAGAAAGAGCTGCTCGAGCCGGGCGGGATCGTTGCGACCCCGATCGACACCGGCCAGCAATGGGACGCGCCCAACGGCTGGGCGCCGCTGCAATGGATCGCGGTTGCAGGCTTGAGGGCGTACGGCCGCGACCGGCTCGCCGAAACGATCGCCTGCCGCTTCATGGTCAATGTGGAGCGCGTCTATCGTGAGACCGGCAAGCTCGTCGAAAAATATGACGTGATCGCGAGCGACAGGCCTGGCGGGGGCGGCGAATATCCGACCCAGGATGGCTTCGGTTGGACCAACGGCGTGATGCTGAAGCTGATGGCGCTCTATCCCGCCGACGCCGGTCTCCCGAGTCCCGACCGCTGCCCCGCCGCCGGCGGCTGAAAGCCGAGGCGGGCGCGCATGGCCTTGCCCGCTCCTCGCCGGCGGAGTACGGACGCCGCGTTACGAAAACGGGGGAGGGTCGCGATGAGCGAGGGCGTCATGAACAAGGTCCGTCTGGGCCGCACCGACCTTATGGTCACGAGCATCGGCTTCGGAACCTCGGGTCTCGGCGACATGCCCGATACCTACGGCTATGGAGTGGACGAGGATCGCGCGAAGGCGACGGTGCTGGCGATCTTCGGCGGCCCGGCCAATCTCATCGATACCTCGCGGCTCTACGGCATGGGGCGCAGCGAGGAGCGGATCGGCGCCGTCATCCGCGAGCGCGGCGGCGTGCCGCCGGGCTTCGTCCTCTCGACCAAGCTCGACCGCGACCTTGAAGGCAATCGCTTCGACGCCGCCCGGGCCCGCCGCTCGCTCGAGGAGAGCCTGAAAGCGCTAGGGCTCGAGCGCGTCGATCTTTTGCATCTGCACGATCCCGAGCATGCCCGATCGTTCAAGGAGGCGACCGCGCGCGACGGGGCGCTCGGCGAGCTCTTCCGGATCAAAGAGGAGGGGCTGGCGAAGGCGGTGGGCCTCGCAGCCGGCCCGGTGACAATGATGATGCCGCTCTTGAACGACTGGGATTTCGACGCGCTTATCACCCACAATCGCTTCACCCTCGCCAACCGCAACGCCGACGCGATGCTCAATCTCGCGAGGGCGCGAGAGATCGCGGTCATCAACGCCGCGCCCTACGCGAGCGGCGTCCTCGCCAAGGGATCGAGCGCCTACCCGCGTTATGTCTATCAGGAAGCGTCCGACGCCGTGCTCGATCCGATCCGCCGGATCGAGGCGGTCTGCGCCCGCTTTCGTGTTCCGCCGGGGGCCGCGGCGCTGCAGTTCTCGATGCGCGATCCGCGCGTCACGTCCACCATCTGTGGCGTGACCCGGCCCGAGCGCGTCCAAGAGACGCTCGACTGGGCGAACTTCCCGATCCCCGAGGCCGCCTGGGCCGAGCTCATGGCCTTGCCCTACGCAAGCGACGATCCAGAAGCGACGCGCGACTATAAGCCAGGGTAGGGCGCGCTCGATCGCGCGACCCTCGCCGCTCAGAGCGAGCCGCACGATCCCGTGCAGGCGACGGTGATCGTGGCTTCGAGCGTCTCGCTGTCGCTCTGGAATCGAGGCCCATCGTAAGAGCAGGTGATCACGTCGGCGCCGAGCGTGCTGTCGCTGCCTGGGCCGCCCACCAGGGTGAATGTCGCCGCGTTGAAGGCGGCCGTCCCCATCTTGCTTTTCACCTGATTGACCGAGGCCGGGCCGACGACGGGCTGTCCATTTGCGACGTTGATGATCGCGGAATCATTGGTGTATCCGGGCCCCGGCGGGCTAAATGCCGCCGTCGGGAAGCTGCTTCCCGCCAAAGTCTGGAGGCATGGGGGCAGCACGCAATTGAATTGGCTGCGGTTAGAGGCGTTGACGGTACAGGTCGTATTTTTGGGAGCGGCCTGCCAGACCGCGACGACCGGCGGCGTCGACTCTGCATAGGCGCAGCCCCGGCTCGGAAAGCCCCTCCCATTGATCAAGCGCCTCCAGATCAGGGCGGCGTGTCCATTGAAATTCACGACGGTCGAACTGCCTGGGGATCCGAAGTTCCATGTTCCGCTGCCGCCGCTCACCGCCGCATTGGCCAATTTCGGCGGACAACCGGGCGGATGGAACGAGAGAAAGGAATTGAAGCTGATCGGCGCGAATTGGCAGACAAGATCATTGCCGACAATCGCCGCCGCATAAGACGCGCCCAGCGCCGAGCTCGGCGCCAGGTTCGGGTTCAGTTTCAGCGTGGTCGGGCAAGTGACGGTCCCTGCCTCCGCGCGCCCGATCGACAACAGCAAGAGCACGCAGAGGCACAAAACCGCCCTGAGCATCGTCCGACATTCCCGGAAAAGCGCCAACCCCGAGGGTAACCTGCGCGATTTCCGCGGATCGGGCAAGCGCGATCCACGAGCGAGGGCATCGCGACGGGTTGCGCGTGGCCCGCGCTTTCGCTGTACAGTGATCGTCCGCTCCACGCGGGCGAGTTCACCCAACCGACGACTGTCGCTAGGATCGCTCATGCTCGAAACCACGGTCGCCGGAAGCCTGCCTAAGCCCCTCTGGCTCGCAGAGCCTGAAAAGCTCTGGCCGGCCTGGAAGCTCGAAGGCGCGGCGCTCGCGGCGGGCAAGATCGACGCCACCATCCTCGCGGTGAAGCTGCAGGAGGACGCTGGAATCGACATCGTCAGCGACGGCGAGCAGGCGCGCGTCCACTTCGTCCACGGCTTTCTCGCCAATCTCGACGGCATCGATTTCGGCCGCCGGCAGACGATCGGCATCCGCGCCGACCGCTACAAGGCCGAGGTTCCGACCGTGACCGGCCCGATCCGCCGCAAGGGTCCGGTCCACAAACTCGAAGCCAGCGCCGCGCGCGCCCACACCAAGCGCAAGCTCAAGTTCACCCTGCCGGGCCCGATGACCATCGTCGACACCATTGCCGACGATCATTACCGCGACCGCGCCAAGCTCGCCCACGCCTTCGCCGCGGCGCTGAACGAGGAGGCGCACGAACTCGCGGCGCTCGGCGTCGACGTGGTCCAGTTCGACGAGCCGGCCTTCAACGTCTATATGCGCGAGGTCAAGGACTGGGGCGTCGCCGCCCTCGAACGCGCCGCTGAGGGCCTCGCCTGCACGACCGCCGTCCACATCTGTTACGGCTACGGCATCAAGGCCAACACCGACTGGAAGGCGACGCTCGGCGAGCGCTGGCGCCAGTATGAGGAGACTTTCCCCGCGCTGGCCAAGAGCCGGATCGGCCAGGTGTCGCTTGAATGCCGCAATTCGAAGGTGCCGATCGAGCTGATCGGCCTGCTCAAGGGCAAGGACGTGTTGGTCGGCTGCATCGACGTCGCCTCGAACATCGTCGAAACGCCGGAGGACGTCGCCGCGACCATCCGCGCCGCGCTCCCCTACGTTCCCGCCGAACGGCTTTACCCGTGCACCAATTGCGGCATGGCCCCGATGGCGGCGGGAATCGCGTACGCCAAGCTCGCAGCGCTGGCGGCGGGGGCGGAGATGGCGCGGAAGGGCATGTGAGGCCTGCGACAATCGTTTGCGATAATCAGAAGACTATGCTACTCTACCTGCTCTCGTCGGGTCCGGAATCATCGCCCGGCGGGACGAGGAAGCGCCAGCGCGTCACGACCCTGGAGTCTGGACTTAAGCCGTTGAAAAGTTTGGGTTGGCGGACAATAAGCGATTTGGATTCGCTTCCGTTTTTCCTTTGATTTCGTTGCGCCGGATTTTGATTTTGTTGCGGGCGCCTTGGATTTTGTTGCGCCCGATTTGGATTTCCATCCGTCGCCCTGGAGGTATCGCTCCCGCCGCGCCGCGCCCCTACATCGCAAACCCGCCATCGACAATGTAGGCTTGTCCAGTGGCGAAGGCGCTCTCGTCGGAGGCGAGATAGACCGCGATCGCGGCGATTTCCTCCGGCTTGCCGAGCCGGCCCATCGGCTGGCGGTCGACGAACTCCTGCCGGACCTTCTCGACCGATTCTCCGCGCGAGCGGCTCTGCGCTTCGATGCGCCCTTCGAGCGACGGGCTCTCGATCGTGCCGGGGCAGATGGCGTTGCAGCGCACGCCCTTGCGGATGAAGTCGGCCGCCACCGCCTTGGTGAGGCCGATCACCGCCGCCTTCGAGGCGCCGTAGACGTAGCGGTTGGGGATGCCGCGCACCGAGGACGCGCCGGAGGCGATGTTGACGATCGAGCCTCGGCCCTTCTCCAGCATCCCCGGCACAAAGGCGCGGATCGTGCGGTGCATCGACTTGACGTTGAGATCGAACGAGAAGTCCCAGTCGGCGTCCGAGCACTCGAGGACCGTTCCGTGGTGGACGAAACCGGCGCAGTTGAAGAGGACGTCGATCACGCCGATCTCGCGCGCCAGCGCCTCGACCGCCTCGCTCGAGCGCACGTCGAGCTTGCGCTTGTCGGCGTCGAGGCCGTCGAGGCCGGCGACGTCGATGTCGGTCGCGATCACCCGCGCTCCCTCGCGCGCGAACGCTTGCGCCGTCGCGCGGCCGATGCCCGCCGCCGCCGCCGTCAGCAACGCGACCTTTCCCGCCATTCGTCCCGCCATCCTAGCCGCTCCTTCCCGCCATAATCCGGCGCGCGTTCCCGCGCCGCCAGAGCTTCTAGGCGACATCGCGCCGCCTTCCTAGCCGGACGCTCCCTTTTCGCCGCGCACGGCGGATATTGCCAAGACGGTCCGAACTGGCCTATTGAGCAGCGCCGTTCGAGACGCGCCGCCGGCGCATTTCCTTCTCGACCGGGCCGCAATAGCTCAGCTGGTAGAGCACGTCATTCGTAATGATGGGGTCGGGAGTTCGAATCTCTCTTGCGG
>CAWANG010000050.1:0-95484 GCA_963783175.1 uncultured Alphaproteobacteria bacterium | reverse complement strand
CCGGCCGTCGGGGCGATCTACTGGGTCTCCTGGTAGCCGTTGGCGAGGCCGCCATAGACGTTGGAGATCATCACGCCGGCATAGAGGTCGACGCGCTTGACCGGCCGATAATCGATCAGGAACGAAATGAAGTCCGTGGAGCCTGCGCAAGCGCCGTTGTTCAGGCGGGTGACGGTAAACTTCTGCCCGTTCGGTTCGACATAAGTGGTGTTGGCGCTTGCGCAGGGCGTGGCCGAGGAATTGTAGTTGTTCTGGCTCAGGTAATAGAAGGCGGCCGCTACGTCGATTTGCGGGGTGACGGCATATTTAGCGCCGAAGAACCAGTAGGGCGCAATCCTGGCGTCAACGTATTGATTGTAGGTGATCCATTGCGTCGGAAACAATTTCGCCAGCGGAGAGCTGGAAGGGATGGTGCCGGGGACGTTCCAGCCACCGATGGTCTTGAAACCGTCCGGGATAGTAGCCGGTTGGATCCGACTGTTTAGCCACGCGTACCCGCCGGAAACCGCATAGACGGTCCCACTGTGTACTTGGCCGACCCGAGGAAGTGCCGAGATTGTTCGATAGCGTCGCCTTTACGTCCCGTATTGGTATAATACGTCGGGATGCCGTCAGTGCAGCCGTCCTGGCCTTCGATAGGCGCCCTTATTGATGACGGCGCAGGTGCCGGTGAAGGTGCTGACGTTGACCGCGTTCTGGGCGTAACTGCCGAGGAAGTCCACCGACAGTGTGCCGGCGTAGGGCATGCCGGCAAACAATGTGGAAGTCGGCGCCGATCTGGCCCTGCCAGAGTTCGGTCGATCCGTTGCCCTGGTTATAGCCGCCCCATTGCGCCAAGCCGCCGACGCGGAAGTTCTCCATACGAGATTTGGGAGTTCCAGTCGTATTTGACCGCCGTGTTCGGACGCGCAAGCTCGGTATCGCCGAAGCCAGCGTAAGAGCCGGAATAGCCGAACGGCGAGAAGGCGTAGGCGCTGCTCTCCGATCGTAGGCGATGAGAGTCGTCCAGCGACAGCGTGTTGACGCGGCCGCCGACCAGCGTGCCGTAGGCCGGGTTGCTGATGCCCGAGGAACCCCTGCGAATTATCCCATTGGCCGTGCGGCCCGAATCGGCGTTGAAGCCCTGCAGCAACAGCGCCTTGCCGTTGTTCTGGGCTTGCGAGCGCTGAGCGTCGGCGAAATAGCCAGTAGTACGGGTTGAAATCCCATTTCGGCCGTGCCGACGAGCGACCAACCCGACAAGAACGGACCCGACAAGAACGGAAGTGGCTGGCTCATCTTGATGCCGACGACCGACTGGCTGATGCCGTTCGGCGACCACAGCCATTGGATCTGGACCGGCCTGCTTGGTGATGATATTCCCGACGCCGTTGGCTGACGTCGGGTTGTAGCCGGCGCCTGTGGACTCGCCATCCGGAGCCCCAGGTCGAGCGTCACATATGCGGTGAAGGGACCGTAGGTCAGCGGGCATTCGGCGGCGGTTGAATTCATGTAGGCCCACAAGCTCGAAAAGCAATTCACGGGCGGAGGCGCCGGGACCTCTTTTTTGGTCGGCAGATCGGCCGCGCGCGCAACGCCGACGGCGGCGATTGTCATCGCCAGAGCAACACCGAGCTTCTTCATCTGAACCCCATCCGTGGTGGGCCCGCAACCCACTAACTTCATCGCCCCAGACCCGTGCGCGGCCGCCAATTCCCTCTTCCGCGCCGCGGAGCGATTCGATCGGTGCTCTCGCGCGGTTGTTTGAGCGCGCAGAGCCGAAGCCGAACTTCAAAGCCCCAGCGCTGGATTTTGGCGTAGTTCCGGCTTCGAGACCCGGTTCGGACCAACTCGACTCGAGGTGACCAAGGTGAAGCTAGCGGGAGGATTTGTCACAGACAAACTATAAATTTACCGTCTTTTTGACTTTTTTCAATCTGTTGTAAAATGATCACAGCAAAACCATCAGATCGCCCATGGAATAGGCAAAAGAGGCGCGCCAATACTCTTGATGACGCAAAAACCCGCGGGAGCGTCCGTAACGCTCCCGACAGAATATGAATCTTGCCCGCACGTAAGAGGTATTCGGGTTATGTTACAGTTCCGCGACAAAGCGGCGGCGGCGCAAAAAAAGTTTTAGTTGAAGACGGCCGCTCGAAAACCGCTAGTTACGCGCCACGGTCTCTTGTTGCAGCAAAGGCGTCTCAGGACCGGGCTTGCGCCCGCGAGCGGAACATCATGGCGCCAACGTTCCTGTGTAGATCACGTGGCCCGGTGGCGTTTGGGACATAGAATGCAGCCGTGACGTTTGGAGTAAGCCATGAGCATGTCCTCACTAAACGATGGGCCACTGCCGGCCAGTCGAGGAACAGATGGCGCCCCGATCCTGGTGGTGGAAGACGAGCGCGATCTTGCCGAGGAGATCCGCCTCGAACTGCAGGCGAGCGGCCATCCGGTGCAACTTTCGGAGACCGTTGACGATGGTCTTCGGATTGCGCGCTCGGGCGCCGCGGTTTTGGTCATCGACCGGATGCTGCATGGGGAGGACGGGCTTTCAATCATCGAAGCGCTAAGGGCCGAAGGCAACGCCACGCCGGCCTTGGTGATCAGCGCGCTCTCGTCGGTTGACGAGCGAATCAACGGATTGAAAGCCGGCGGCGACGATTATCTGGTCAAACCGTTCGAAATTCGCGAGTTGACGGCGCGGGTCGAGGCGCTGCTGCGCCGGGGGGGCGACACCCGGCAGACGCGCCTTCATGTCGGCGCGCTCGAAATGGATCTCGTCGAGCGGACCGTGCGGTGCGACGGCAAACCGGTCGATCTGCTGCCGCGCGAATTCACTCTCCTGGAATATTTCATGCGGCGCCCTGGCCAGATCGTGACCCGGGCGATGCTGCTCGAGGATGTGTGGAATTTCAAATTCCTGGCGCAGACCAATGTCGTCGACGTCCAGATCGGCAACCTGCGCCGCAAGCTCGATCCCGCGGGCGTCCGGCGCTTCATCGTCAATATCCGGGCCGTCGGTTTCAAACTGAATGTGGACGCTTGAGGTCTTCAACGCGCGGGCGTTTCGCCTCGCGCTTGCGTTCGCGCTCGCTATCGCCTTGGCGACGACCGCGGCTTTCGCGTTCATTTACTGGCAAGTGTACACCGGCGATTTTGAGCGCGCCGGCGCAATTCTCGTCGACGAAGCGGCCAGGAGCGAGGGCGACAGCGAGGCTGAGCTGCGCCAAGCGTTGCAGTTGCGGCTGACGCGGGACATCCGTCGGCTGGATTTCGTCGCGCTGTTTGATCCAAACGGCGGCCTGGTGTTCGGCAACGTGGGGGCCATTCCCGCCATTCCGGTCGACGGCAAGGCGCATGTCGTTCAAGACCAGCCTTTGCCGGATTTGAGCGGCGCCCGCGAGCCCGCCATTTTCGTCGCCCGCAGGCTCCCGAGCGGCGGCGTGCTGCTGCTCGGGCGCAGCCTGTGGGAAACCTATAGCCTCCAAGGGACATTGTTGCGCGCGATGGGGATCGCGCTCCTGCCGACAATTTTGGTGATTTTGGCGATTGGCGCATTTTTCGCTCGAAGCGCGTCGCAACGATTCGAACGCATTCACGACGCCATCGTGAGGATCATGAATGGCGAGCTCGATTCG
This sequence comes from uncultured Alphaproteobacteria bacterium, assembly GCA_963783175.1. Taxonomy (GTDB): domain Bacteria; phylum Pseudomonadota; class Alphaproteobacteria; order Rhizobiales; family Beijerinckiaceae; genus Roseiarcus. The sequence goes on along the minus strand of CAWANG010000050.1, from coordinate 91,864 downwards.
CGTTTGCCGGTCACCAACGAGGACCGCGACATCGACAAAGTGGCGCGCGCGGTCAATCTCATGCTCGACGAAATCGCGCGCCTGCTCGAGCAGCTCAAGAGCGCAGGCGATAACATCGCCCATGATTTGCGCACTCCGCTCGCTGTCGCCCGCGCCAGGATCGAGCGCGCCCTCAACAACGACGCGGGAGTTGAACAATTGCGCGAGGCCATGGAGGCCGCTCTCGCCCAAATCGAAAAGGTGTCCACGGCGGTTTCGGCGATCCTGCGCATCTCCGCAGTCGAGAATGGCGCGAAGAAGACCCAATTCAGGGACTTCGACCTCGGCGCCGTTTGCGCCCAAGTGTTCGATTTCTATGAGCCGCTCGCAGAATCGAAGGGCGTGACGATGGCCATCGACGCCGCGAGGCCCGTCCCAATTCGCGGCGACCAGGATCTCATGCGCGAAGCCCTCTCCAACCTGGTCGACAACGCGATCAAGTTCACGCCCGCGGACGGCTTGGTCCTCATCGAGGCTCGCATCGCCGACGGGCAGCCGTTCATTCGCGTGAGCGACACCGGCCCCGGCGTCCCGCCGCAGGAGCGCGAGCGCATATTCGACCGGTTCTACCGTGGCGAGCGCAGCGGCAAATCGCAGGGACACGGGCTTGGCCTCAGCATCGCCGAGTTGATCGCTAACCTGCACGGCTTTAGGCTGACGGTCGACGACAACAACCCCGGCGCGCGCTTCGAACTTCGCCCCGCCGCGCCGGCGCCCGCGACACTGGAACGGGAAGCGGCGTGAGGTGGAGGCGCGCGCGCCGGATGCGCTCCCAATCCCACCGAGGATCTGGCCCTAGCGCACAAGCAAATATAATTTAGTGTTATGTATAATGTGCGACGGGTACTAAGCGCTCAGCGCTGGCGCGGCGGACTACGTTTGCCGCGACGGTGTCATGCGCGTTGGCAAACGTCTCTGCGCCTTGAGAAGTGACCAATGCTCGCCATCGTTCGCATCGCCCTCAACAAGCCTTACACGTTCGTTGTCATGGCGATGTTGATCGTCATCTTCGGCGTGACTGCTGCGATCAAGACGCCGACCGACATTTTCCCCAACATCGGCATTCCCGTCGTCGCCGTCGTCTGGACTTATAACGGGCTGCCGCCGGACGACATGTCCGGCCGCGTCATCTATTACTACGAGCGTACGCTGAGCGCCCAGGTCAACGACATCGAGCACATCGAGTCGCAGTCGCTCGCCGGCTTCGGCGTGGTCAAGGTGTTCTTCCAGCCCAACGTCAACATCAATTCGGCGCTGGCGCAGATCACCGCGGCGTCGCAGACCGTGCTCAAGCTGTTGCCCCCGGGCATCACGCCGCCCTACGTTCTGAGCTTCAACGCCTCGAGCGTGCCGATCCTGCAGTTGGCGTTGTCCAGCAAGGAGCTGTCGCAGGCGCAGATATTCGACGCCGGGCAGAACTTCATCCGTCCCCAACTCGCGACCGTCGCCGGGACCGCGGTCCCCTCGCCTTATGGCGGCAAGGTGCTCCAGGTTCAGGTCGACCTCAACCAGGACAAGCTGCAGGCCTACGGGATGTCCTCGCAGGATGTGGTCGATGCGATCGCGCGGCAGAACGTCATCACGCCGGTGGGAACCGAAAAAGTAGGCCAATTCGAATATGTCGTCGCGCTCAATGACGCGCCGAGCCGCATCGCCGAACTGAACGACCTGCCTATCCGCGACGTCGACGGAGTTCCGGTCTACATCCACGACGTCGCCTACGTCCACGAGGGCAGCCCGCCGCAGACCAATATCGTGCGCGTCGACGGTTCGAACGCCGTCCTGATGACAATTCTCAAGACCGGCTCCGCCTCGACGCTCGACGTCATCGCCGGGATCAAGGCGCTGCTGCCGAAATTGCGCGAGAGCTTGCCGCCGAGCCTTCATCTTGTCGCCGTCGGCGACCAATCGACGTTCGTCAAGGCGGCGGTGTCGTCGGTCATCTTCGAAGGCGTCGTCGCGGCGGTCCTGACCGGGCTGATGATCCTCATCTTTCTCGGCAGCTGGCGATCGACCCTTATCATCATGATCTCGATCCCGCTCGCGATTCTGACCTCGGTTGCGCTGCTCGCCGCGACGGGCGAAACCATCAACGTGATGACGCTCGCCGGGCTCGCGCTCGCGGTCGGCATCCTCGTCGACGACGGGACGGTGACGATCGAGAACATCAACTACCACCTCGAGCAGGGCAAGGACATCGAGAGCGCGATCATGGACGGCGCGCGGCAGATCGTCATTCCCGCGACCGTCTCGCTTCTGTGCATCTGCATCGTGTTCGTCCCGATGTTCACACTTGGCGGCGTCGCCGGCTTCCTGTTCCGCCCGATGGCCAAGGCGGTCGTCTTCGCCCTCATCGGCTCCTATGTGCTCTCGCGCACCCTGGTCAACACCATGGCCCACTACCTCCTCGCCCATCAGGCGACGCACGGCCATGGCGCGCCCCAGCCGCCGACTCGCAATCCGCTCACGCTTTTCCGGCGCGGATTCGAACGACGCTTCGAGGCCATGCGGGCCTTCTATCGTCGCCTGCTGATCACCGCCTTGGGGGGCGGCGCCTGTTCGTCGCCGGCTTCATGGTCGCCGTTCTTGCCTCTTTCGGGCTCGCGCCCTACCTCGGCCGCAACTTCTTTCCGCCGATCGAGAGCACCCAGATCGCGCTCCACGTCCGCGCCCCGACTGGAATGAGGATCGAGGAGACCGCAGTCGAGGTCGACAAGATCGAAGCGGCGATCCGTTCGATCATCCCGCCCGAGTCGCTGACCACGATCGTCGACAACATCGGTCTGTCGATCAGCGGCATCAACATGGCCTACTCCAATACCGGAACCATCGGCGCGTCGGACGCGGACATTCTGATCACGCTCAAGGAAGGCCGCGAGGCGGAAGCGCCGGAATATGTGAAATCTTTGCGCGAGTCCCTGCCGGGCCAGTTTCCGGGAACGACCTTCGCCTTCCTGCCGGCGGACATCGTGACGCAGATTCTCAATTTCGGCTTGCCGGCCCCGATCGACGTGCAGATCTTCGGCCCGAAAATCGAAGCCAACCGCGCCTATGCCGACAAGATTTTAGCGCGCATCGCCCGGGTCCCGGGCGTCGCCGACGCGCGCATCCAGCAAGCGTTCAACGCGCCGACGCTCGACGTCAACGTCGATCGAACCAGGGCCGAACTCGTCGGCGTGAGCGAGCGCGACGTCGCCCAGAACCTCCAGGACGCCCTGGCCGGCAGCATCCAGACCGCGCCAACGTTCTGGCTCAATCCTCAGAACGGAGTTTCATACCCGATCGTCGCCCAGACGCCGCAATATTGGGTGAGGTCGCTTTCCAATCTGGAGAACATTCCCGCGTCCCTGGGGTCGGACAAGCAGATTGTCGGCGGCGTCGCGACAATCAAACGCAGCGTCAGCGACGCCGTCGTCTCGCATTACGCCGTACAACCGGTTATAGACATTTTCGCAACCAATAATGAGCGGGATCTCGGCGCCGTCGCCGCCGATATCCAGAAAATCTTGGACGAGACGCAAAAAGAGGTCCCACCCGGATCCACGATCGTGGTGCGAGGGCAGGTTCAGACGATGACCTACGCTTTTGGGCAGCTCTTTGTCGGCATCGCGCTCGCCATCGTGCTCATCTACCTGTTGATCGTCGTCAACTTCCAGTCCTGGCTTGATCCGTTCGTGATCGTCAGCGCGTTGCCGACTGCGCTCGCCGGCATCGTGTGGATTCTGTTCATCACCCGCACGACGCTGTCGGTTCCCGCACTGACCGGGGCGATCATGTGCATGGGCGTCGCCACCGCCAACAGCATTCTCGTCGTCAGTTTCGCCCGCGAGCGGCTGGCCGAAGGCGCCGACGCCGCGACGGCGGCGATCGACGCCGGTTTCACCCGCTTCCGGCCGGTTCTCATGACGGCGCTGGCGATGATCATCGGCATGGCGCCGATGGCGCTCAGCGAAGAACTCAATGCGCCGCTCGGCCGGGCCGTGATCGGCGGCCTCGTCTGTGCGACCGTGGCGACGCTGCTGTTCGTTCCAGCGGTCTTCCGTCTCGTTCACGAGCGCAAGCCGCGCGCGGCGAGCGAGTCGGCGGCGAACCTTCCCGCCCAGGCGTCGCCGATATGAGCCAGGATCATGCCGAAGATTTCGCCGCGGCCCCCGAATATCACGTCGATGACCCCAAGCCGCTCGCCAAAGGCGCGGAGGTTCACCCCCATGCCCCCGAGGCTCGCGCCGAAGTCCCCGCGCCCGAACCGAAGGACCGTAAGGTCGGCGTCTGGCGCGCCATCCTGATCCTGGCCGTCGGAGCGATCGCCGTCGCCTACACCGGAATATCCGGGCGCCGGCATGACGACGAGAAACTCAAACAATGGACGCAGGAGCAGGCCATCCCCCCGGTGGCGGTGGTCTCGCCGAAGCGCGGCGGAGAAGTCCGCGAGCTCGTGCTGCCGGGCAATGTCGACGCCTTTTACAGCGCCGACATTCATGGGCAGGTGAAGGGCTACGTCCAGGAGTGGCGCAAGGACATCGGCGCCAAGGTCCATCAAGGCGACATCCTCGCCGTCGTCGACACTCCGGAGCTCGACCAAAGCGTCGCCGTCGCGCAAAGCGAACTTGCCAAGTCAAAGGCGAATTTGGCGCTCGCGAAGGTGACGGCGTCGCGGTGGAATTCGCTGCGCGCCACCGCCGCGGTGTCTCAGCAGGCCGCCGACGAAAAGGATGCCGACGCTCGCGCGCGGCAGGCCGAGGTCGACGCCGCCCAGTCGAACGTGGATCGGCTCAAGGCGGAGAAGGTGTTCGCCAACATCGTCGCCCCATTCGACGGCGTAGTCACCGCCCGCAACGTCGACGTCGGATCGCTTGTCAGGGCGGACGGGACCAATAGCACGGCGCTGTTCACCGTCGCCGATATTCACCAGATGCGGATTTACGTTCCTGTGCCTGAATCGTATTCGGCCGAGCTCAAGGACGGCATGAAGGCGACGCTCGAACTGCCCGAGTACCCGGACCGCAAGTTCGACGCGACGATCACCACCACGGCGCATGCCATCGACCAGAAATCACGCACGCTGCTGGTGGAGCTTCTTGCCGACAACAAGGAAGGATTGCTCGCCCCGGGCGCGTTCACCCGGGTCCATTTTCAAATCCCGCCTGACCCCAACACTTTGACCATCCCCGCCAGCGCGCTAATGTATCGCGACACGGCGCCAAGGGTCGCGGTTGTCGGGGCTGACAATCATATCGTCCTTAAAGAGGTGCAGGTCGAGCGCGACCTCGGAACAGCGGTCGAGATCACCGGCTTGAGTCCGGACGAGCGGATCGTCGCCAATCCGCCCGATTCGATCGCCGACGGGGAGGAGGTCCGGGTCATGGAAGCGGCTGGGGAGAAGACGGAGGCGCCGGCCGAGCGGCAAGGCGCACTCGGGCCGGGCAATCGCCCCAAGAGCGCCGACGATGTGGCGCAAACAGGGCGGGATCACGGGGAATGAAGTTGCCGCCGTGGCTCGCGGCGCCGATCGCGCTTGCGCTCGGCGGGTGCGATTTTGCGCCACGCTACACCCCGCCGGCGGTCGCGGTGCCATCCAAATTCAAGGATGCGACGGCAGACGCAGGGATGCTGCCCGCCAATGGGATGTGGTGGCTCACCTTCAAGGATCGAACGCTCGACGATCTTCAATCGCAGGTGGACGCCGCCAACCCCGATCTTGCCGCAGCGGTCGCAGCCAATGACCAAGCGGTCGCGCGCGCGAACGCGGCGCTGAGCGGCGCCTATCCGCAGATCAACGGCGTTCCGCACTTTCTGGCGAACAAGCAATCAGCCCATCGGCCTCTTCGCTCCGCCGGTCAGCCGACGTATTACGGCGACAACGCCCTCGCCGCGCAAGTTTCTTATGAAATCGATATCTGGGGACGGGTACGCGACCTCGTCAACTCGGCGAACGCCACCGCGGAGGCGAGCGCGGATGCGCTCGCCGACGCACGGCTCGAGCTGCACGCGGAACTCGCCCGCGACTATGTCAATCTGCGAGGCTTCGACGACGAGGCCAAGCTCTTCGCCGATACGATCGCCATCTACCGCGACGCGTTGAGGCTGACCCAGGAGCGCCTTGCCGCGCAGATCGCTTCACCCGTCGATGTCGATAGGGCCCAGACCCAATTGAGCTCGACGGAAGCGCTGGCGTCCGACCTCGCTCTTAATCGGGCGCTGCTCGAAGATTCGATCGCCGCGCTAATAGGCAAGGCCGCCGCTTCGTACAGGATTGCGCCGTCCTCGGCGCCGCTGACGATGCCAAGGCCGCCGCGCGCGGTGCCGGCCGACGTGTTGCGTAATCGTCCGGACGTCGCGGAAAGCGAACGGCAGACGGCAGCCGCGAGCGAGCTCATCGGCTCGGCGCGCGCCAATTTCTTCCCCAAGTTCACGTTGCTTGCGCTCGGCGGAACCCAGGACACCAGCGCCAGGCTCCTCAGCGGGGTTAATCTTTTTGGCTCCATCGGGCCGACGATCGACATTCCCTTGTTCGACGCCGGGCTGCGCCAGGCGGAGCTCCAGATCGCCAAGGCCCAATTCACCCAAGCGGCGGAGAATTACCGGGCGACGGTATTGCGCGCCCTCCAGGAAGTGCAGGATGAGCTGTCATCGCTGCGTTGGCTGGCCGACGAGGCGAGGCAGATAACGACGGCCGCGGTTGCGGCGCGCAAGGCGGCCGAATTGTCGTTGACCCTCTATCGTGACGGCGCGTCGTCGTATCTCGACGTTGTGACGGCGCAAAGCGCCGCGTTGGACGCGGAGCGTCTGGAGATCGCGCTGCGTACGCGCCAGCAGGTGGCCGTGATCGGGCTGATGCTCGCGCTTGGCGGCGGCTGGTCGGCGCCGCCCGAACCGCTCGCCAAACCTGGTTTTGCGCCATATCTGGCGGAATGAACCCGCCGGGCTAGGGAGGAGACGATGAGCGACCAGCCGGAAAGGCCGGCCAATTGCGCGGCCTGCGCATTCTGGCGCAAGCTCAGGGAGCATGAGGGCCTGTGCGCCCGGCACGCGCCGGAAACCTCGATCCGGGCCGAGGAACCCGCCCATTGGCCGCAGACGCACGACTGGCAGTGGTGCGGCGAAGGCGTCCTCGCCGCGGCGATGTCGATCGGCTCGCACTGCGCGGACTGCGTCTACTGGCGCCGGCCGGAGGGCGGACTTAACCCCGTCAACCGCCGCGACATGACGATGGCCTGGTGGGCGCGCGCGGGAATCTGCGCCCGCCACGCGCCCCGTCCTGTTCCCGAGCCGGGACCGCGGGCGTTCTGGCGCGCGACGCAGGGCGCGGATTTTTGCGCCGAGGGCCTGCCGAAGCGCACTGCGGAGCCCTCGGCAGGTCAATGACTGAAACGTGGAGCCCTACCCCGCCGCCACGCCGCGCAGGATGATCTCGATCGCCTCCGCTTTTGCGCGCTCGAAGGCCTTGTCGTCGAGCGGGCTGCCGCCGTTCAAGGTCGCGATTTCATGCGCGGCGTTGGCGTATTGCTGGGTCGTCGCCCAGATCATGTAGAACAGGAACCTGGGTTCGATCGGCTTGAGCTTGCCGGCGGCGATCCAGCGGCGGACTGCGCGCTCGCGCGACACGACCCATTTGGTCAGCGTCGTATCGAGGAAATCCTGAATCATCGGCGCGCCGCGCATGATCTCCGCCGACCAGATGCGGGTCGCGAGCGGCATCTCGCGAGCGAGATCCATTTTTGCCCCGATATAGGCTGAGAGCGCGACCTTCGGGTCGTCGCTGGTGTCGAAGGACGAAGCGGCGGCGAGCCAGGCCGTCAGCACTCGCTCGATCACCGAACGATAGAGCCCCTCCTTGGTCGGAAAGTAATAGTGCAGATTGGCTTTCGGCACGCCAGCTCGGCGCGCAATCGCTGCGGTCGTGGCGCCGGCGAATCCCTGCTCGGCGAAGATCCATTCGGCCGCTTCCAGAAGCGCGCGTTCGTTCTCCTCGCGGATGGTCGGTCTCGGCCTGCGCCGCGCCATGGGCTTCCCCCGAATGCCGCGCTTCCCCCATCCCGGCCAGTATGGAAACCCGTCGGCCGCGCCCTTGCGAATCGACGGGCGCTGACGCCGAATTGATGTGCGCTACGCTCAAGGTTACGCCATTTGACCATTTGGTCAAACCTATAATAGCGTCCACAAATGTGTGCTGGAGCTACGGCTGATGGCTGACTTGTCGAATGTGCGCGTCGACGGGGCACGGCTCTGGGATTCCTTGATGGAAATGGCGAAAATCGGCGCAACGCCCAAGGGCGGATGCAAGCGCCTGACGCTGACCGATCTCGACAAGCAGGGCCGCGAGTTGTTCCGCGAAGTGGTGCGAAGCCGCCGGCTGCACGGTCAAGGTCGACGAGATGGGCAATATGTTCGCCAAACGTGAAGGCGCCGAGCCTTCGCTGCCCCCCGTGTTCGTCGGCAGCCATCTCGACACCCAGCCGACCGGAGGCAAGTTCGACGGCGTGCTCGGCGTTCTTGGCGCGCTCGAGATCGTGCGCTCGATGAACGATCTCAAGATCAAGACCAGGCATCCGATCGAGGTCGTGAACTGGACCAACGAGGAGGGCTCGCGGTTCGCACCCGCCATGGTGTCGTCGGGCGTGTTCGCCGGCGTCTTCAGTAAGGAATTCGCCTATTCCCGCGTCGACGCGGACGGCAAGGCGCTGGGCGACGAACTGAAGCGGATCGGCTTTAAGGGCGAGGAGCCCGTCGGCGGACGCCCGGCGCACGCCTATTTCGAGCTCCACATCGAGCAGGGCCCGATCCTCGAGGACGAGAATATCGACGTCGGCGTCGTCACCCACGGCCAGGGCCAGCGCTGGTACGAAATTCGCCTGACCGGGTTCGAGAGCCACGCCGGCTCGACGCCGATGCCGCGCCGCAAGGACGCGCTGCTCGGCGCGGCGCGGATCGTCGAGCTTGTCAACGCGATCGGTCTCTCGAAGGCGCCGCTTGGCGTTTCGACCGTCGGGATGCTGAACCCCTACCCGAACTCGCGCAACGTCATCCCGGGCGAGGTCTTCATGACCTGCGAGTTCCGGCATCCCGACAATCCGACGCTGACCTCGATGGACGCGGCGCTCAAGGAAGGTGTCGAGGCGATCGCGAAGAAGATCGGCCTGACCTACGACTTGAAGCAGGTCTTCGATTACGAGCCGGTCGCTTTCGACAAAGGCTGCGTCGAGGCGGTCAGGCGAGCGGCTGAGCGCTTCGGCTATTCGCATCGCGACATCGTCTCCGGCGCCGGCCACGACGCCTGCTACATGGCGCGCGTCGCGCCGTCCTCGATGGTGTTCACGCCCTGCGTCGACGGCGTCAGCCACAACGAAAGCGAGGACATCAAGCAGGAGTGGTCGACCGCGGGGGCCAACGTCCTGATGCACGCGGTCCTGGAAAAGGCCGAGATCGTGTCTTAGGTCGTGCCGCGTTCGCACAGCCGTCATTGCGAGCGCGAGCGAAGCAATCCAGGGGAACGTAGGGAGCCCACGACTCTGGATCGCCGCGTCGCTTCGCTCCTCGCGATGACGTCGCCGCCTAAAGGAGTGATACTCTCGCGGCAGCGGGGATAATTCGGTTCAGGAGAGAGTTGAAACATGTCGCTCGTCATCGAAGGCGGAACGATCGTCGCCGCCGACCGCACCTACAAGGCCGACGTGATGGTCGAAGGCGAAACCATCAAGGCGATCGGCGAGGGCTTGAAGGGCGACAGCACGCTCGACGCCAAAGGCTGCTTCATCTTTCCGGGCGGCATCGACCCGCACACCCATCTCGACATGCCGTTCATGGGCGCGAATTCCGCCGACAACTACGAGAGCGGCACCAAGGCGGCGCTGTCCGGCGGCACGACGATGGTTGTCGACTTCTGCATACCCAACCGCAATCAGCCGCTGATGGAGGCGTTCGCCGATTGGGACAAGCGCGCCAAGGACGCCGTCGCCGACTATTCCTATCACATGTGCATCACCTACTGGGACGATTCGGTGCGCAAGGACATGGCCAAGGTGGTCGCAGCGGGGGTGACGACGTTCAAGCATTTCATGGCCTACAAGGGCGCGCTGATGGTCAATGACGAGGAGATGTTCGCCTCGTTTGCGCGCTGCGCCGAGCTCGGCGCGATGCCGCTGGTCCACGCCGAGAACGGCGAGGTCGTCGCCGCCCTCCAGAAGCATTATCTCGCCAAGGGCGTCACCGGTCCGGAGGGCCATGCGCTCTCGCGCCCGCCCGACGTCGAGGGCGAAGCGGCCAATCGCGCAATCATGCTCGCCGATCAGGCGGGCGTGCCGCTCTATGTCGTCCATACCTCCTGCATCCAGGCGCACGAGGCGATCCGGCGCGCGCGGGCGTTGGGCAAGCGCGTCTATGGCGAGCCTTTGATCCAGCATCTGGTGCTCGACGAGAGCGAATATTACGACAAGGACTGGAAGCATGCGGCGCGGCGGGTGATGTCGCCGCCGTTCCGCGACAAGATCCATCAGGACGATCTCTGGAACGGCTTGCGCGCCGGCTCGCTGCAGGTCGTGGCGACCGACCATTGCGCCTTCACCACCAAGCAGAAGGAGCTGGGCTTAAGCGACTTCACCAAGATCCCGAACGGCACCGGGGGCCTCGAGGACCGCATGCCGGTCCTATGGACCTATGGCGTCGAGACCGGACGGCTGACGATGAACGAGTTCGTCGCCGTGACCTCGACCAACATCGCCCGCATTCTCAATCTCTATCCGCGCAAAGGAGCGATCTTGCCCGGCGCCGACGCCGACATCACCGTCTGGGATCCCAAGGCCAACAAGACCATCTCGGCCCGAACCCAGGTTTCGGTCATCGACTACAACGTGTTCGAAGGCACGAAAGTGAACGGGCTGCCGCGCTATACACTGTCGCGCGGCGAAGTCGTCTATCGCGACGGCTCGGTGCAGGCCGAGCTCGGGCGCGGCCGCTTCATCAAGCGCGAGCCGTTCGCCCCGGACGCGCGCGCGCTCAAGCGCTATAAGGAGTTCACCGCGGTGGCGGGCGTTGCGCGCTGAGGGCACGGATCGGCGATGGACGTAGCGGCGGTTCCCAAACTCAAGCCGGACGACGGCGGCAAGGCGCCGGTCGCCGACGCCACGATCGAGATCAACGGGGTTTCGCTGCGCTTCGAAACCGCCGATGGCCCGGTCGCAGGCGCTCAGCAACATCAACCTGAGGGTCGCGCGCGGCGAGTTCGTCTCCTTCATCGGACCGTCGGGCTGCGGCAAGACCACGCTCCTGCGCGCGGTCGCGGATCTCGAGACCCCGACCGACGGCTCAATCCGCGTCAACGGCATGAGCCCGCACGAGGCGCGCGCCAGCCGCGCCTATGGCTACGTGTTCCAGGCTCCGGCGCTCTATCCGTGGCGCAGTGTCGCCCGCAACATCGCGCTGCCGCTCGAAATCATGGGCTTCGACAGGACTGAGCGCGAGGCGCGGGTCGCCAAGGGACTCGGGCTCGTCAATCTCTCCGGCTTCGGCAACAAATATCCCTGGCAATTGTCGGGGGGCATGCAGCAGCGCGCGTCGATCGCGCGAGCGCTGTCGTTCGACCCAGACCTCCTTCTCATGGACGAGCCGTTTGGGGCGCTGGACGAAATCGTGCGCGACATGCTGAACCAGCAGCTGCTGCGCCTCTGGGATGTGACCGGAAAGACGGTCCTGTTCGTCACCCACTCGATTCCGGAAGCCGTGTTCCTCTCGACCCACATCGTCGTCATGTCGCCCCGCCCAGGGCGGATCATCGACGTCATCGCCTGCGACTTTTCCCGCGACCGGGCGCTCGACATCCGCGAGACGCCCGAGTTCATGGCTGTCGCCAACCGCGTGAGGCACGGGCTGCGCGAGGGGCATTCCTATGACGGGTAACCGCGCGAGTGAGATCCGCCCTCCCCATCGCGACGGTCGTTCTCGCGCTGATCGCGGTCTGGTATCTGGCCGCCGCGCTCATGAACGCGCCGCTGCAGCGCGACCAGTTCGCCAACGCCGGCCGGACGGACTATTCCACCGCGGACCTCGTCGGCGCGTCGCTCAACATGGAGCGGCCGAAGCTGCCCGCGCCGCATCAGGTGGCGACCGAGCTCTATAAGCTCGTCCTCGCGACCCCGCCGACCTCGAAGCGCAGCCTCGTCTATCATGGCTTAATCACGCTCGAAGAGACGCTGATCGGCTTCGCCATCGGCTCGGCGCTCGGCATCGGCCTCGCCGTTCTCATCGTCTCGATGCGATGGCTCGAGCGGTCGATGATGCCGTGGATCGTGGCCTCGCAGACCGTCCCGATCATCGCGCTCGCGCCGATGATCGTCGTCATCCTCAACCAGTTCAATATCACGGGCGTCGCGCCCAAGGCGGCGATCGCCGCTTATCTGTCGTTCTTTCCGGTGACCGTGGGCATGGTCAAAGGCTTCCGTTCGCCCGATCCGTTGCAGCTCGATCTCATGCGCACCTATTCGGCGACGAACGCCCAGACATTCCTCAAGCTGCGCGCGCCCGCCTCGACGCCGTTCTTTTTCACCAGCATGAAAATCGGCGCCGCGGCGGCCCTGGTCGGGGCGGTGGTCGCCGAGGTGACCAAAAGCGAGGACGGGGGATTGGGCGCGCGGCTGCTGGCCGGCTCGTATTATGGCCAGACGGTGCAGATCTGGGCGGCGCTGTTCGCGGCGGCGGCGCTGTCGGCGGCGCTGGTCGGTGCGATCGGCGTCGTCGGACGCCTCGCCGAGCGGCGGATGGCGTTCACGCCATGATCTCGCGGCGCCTCGGCGATCTTCTGCCGCCGCTCGCCTTCGGCCTCGCCGTGCTGGCAATCTGGGAGGCGGGCGTCAGGCTCGCCGGCGTCCCGGCGATCATCCTGCCGCCGCCCTCGGCGATCGCGATCCGTCTCGTCACCTCCGTGCCCACGCTCGCCGCCGATTTCCGGCAGACCATCCAGGGCGTGCTTGCCGGCTACGCGCTTGGCTCGCTGGCCGGATTCGTGGTCGCGATCCTGATCGACCGGTCGCAATTCCTGCAACGCGGCCTCATGCCAATCGGAAACCTGGTTTCGGCGCTGCCGATCGTCGGCATCGCGCCGATCATGGTGATGTGGTTTGGCTTCGATTGGCAATCGAAGGCGGCGGTCGTCGTCGTGATGACCTTCTTCCCGATGCTGGTGAATACGATCGCCGGGCTCGCAAGCGCCGGCGCCATGGAGCGGGATCTCATGAAGACCTATGGCGCCGACTATTGGCAAACTCTGTTCGCCCTGCGTCTACCGGTAGCGATGCCGTTCATCTTCAATGCGCTGAAGATCAATACCACGCTGGCGATGATCGGGGCGATCGTCGCCGAGTTCTTCGGCACGCCGACCGTCGGCATGGGCTTTCGCATCTCGACCGAAGTCGGCCATCTCAGCATCGACATGGTGTGGGCGACGATCGTCGTCGCCGCGATCACGGGGTCGCTGTTCTATGCGCTCGTCGCCGGGATTGAACGCCGGGTGACGTTCTGGCACGCCTCTTATCGCGCCAAGGAGGCTTGAGCTTCTCGCCGCGCTCGGTCTCGACAAGCGCGGCGCTGGGGAGGTCGTGGTTCAACTGGAGAAATGCAAAAATGAAAACGTTCGTATTCGCATTGGCAGGCGTCGCGGCGATCGCGGCCGTGACGACCGCGCAGGCGGCCGACAAGGTCACGCTGCAATTGAAATGGGTCACCCAGGCCCAATTCGCCGGCTATTACGTCGCCAAGGACAAGGGGTTCTACAAGGACGAAGGACTCGACGTTACGATCAAGCCCGGCGGCCCGGACATCGCGCCCGAGCAGGTGCTGGCGGGCGGCGGCGCCGATGTCGTCGTCGACTGGATGCCGGCGGCGCTGGCGGCGCGGGAGAAGGGCGCGCCGATGGTCAACATCGCCCAGCCGTTCAAGCACTCGGGGTTGGAACTAACCTGCCGCGCCGACACCGGCATCAAGACGCCCGAGGATCTCAAGGGCCGCACGCTCGGCGTCTGGTTCTACGGCAACGAATATCCGTTCCTCAACTGGATGGGCAAGCTCGGGTTCAAGACCGATGGCTCGCCGGGCGGGGTCAAGGTGCTCAAGCAGGGCTTCAACGTCGATCCGCTGCTGCAGAAGCAGGCCGACTGCATCTCGACCATGACCTATAACGAATATTGGCAGGTGATCGACGCCGGCTACAAGCCCGACCAACTCGTGGTGTTCAAATATGAGGACGAGGGCGTCGCGACGCTCGAGGACGGGCTCTACGTCATGGAGGACAAGCTCAAGGACCCGGCGTTCGTCGACAAGATGGCGCGATTCGTCAAGGCGTCGATGCAAGGATGGGCGTATGCGCGCGCGCATCCCGAGGAAGCGGTCAAGATCGTGCTCGACAACGACACGACCGGCGCCCAGACCGAACACCACCAGGCGCAGATGCTGGGCGAGATCAACAAGCTGACCGACGGCTCGGACGGCCGTCTCGACGTCGCCGACTATCAGCGCACGGTCAAGACGCTTTTGACCGGCGGCTCGGACCCGGTCATCTCCAAGGAGCCGACCGGCGCCTATACGACTGTCATCACCGACAAGGCGCTGGCCAAGTAAGCACGAATCCCTCCCCTCTCCCGTTGGGAGAGGGGCTGGGTCCAGATCCGACGACGAAGCAGCTTCCTCCATCACCCCCTGGGCGATGACGGCTTCTTGGCGCTGCCGCCGCGCGACTATCGATGAGCTCATGCCGAGGATGACGCATGTCCGCGAAGACCGAGGCCCGAAGCGGGCGGGTCTATTTCGTTACTGTCGTCCTCCTGCTCCTTGTGGCGCCAGTAGGGTCACTGATCGTGGAGGCGCTTGCAGGCAAGCAGCCTCCGGACCTCATGTTCCTCATTGGCAAATGGTTCGTCTTTTGGGCAGGCGGGGTCCGGCTCTTTCTTGCCGGCCTTCGACAGATCTTCCAGCCCGCTTTCACGGCCCGCACCATCTTTGAAATCGACGATCCTGGAGCGCTCGCAATCGTGCGTGAACTCGGCTTCGCCAACCTCACGATGGGTGCGGTCGGGCTCGCGAGCCTCGCGGTTCCAGCTTGGCTGACGCCGGCCGCGCTGGTTGGATTCCTCTACTACGCCCTCGCGGGAATTGGCCATGTTGCGCGCCTGGAGCGAAACGCGGTCGAAAACATCGCGCTCGTTTCCGACCTCCTGATCGCCGCGTTGCTCGCGATTTTCCTGGCCACGCGCCTGACACAGTAGAGCTCAAGGGGAGGCGGCGTCCGCAAACGCCGCTTCAACCGCCGCGTCAGCGGGACCCGCGCTGGGCCGTATCAGCTCATGAACGAATCGCAGCTTCTCGACGACCGCTGGCGCGAGGACGAAAGGGTAAAGATCGGGTCTGCCCATCGCCCGATTGACACTGTTCATGGCGACGACGAAGGGCGCCCACGCGTCGATGATCTCATCGATCGAGCCTGCGACATAGGGATCGAAGTCGAGCCTGGCTGAATGAGCGCCCTCCTTGTCGATGGCGGGCTCGATCCTGAGCCCGAACGCGCTCGCGGTCTCGAGCGTGTCGACGATGTGCAGGTAGTGCGCCCAGGTCTCGGCGAAATCCTCCCAAGGGTGGGAGGTCGCATAAGCCGAAACGAAGCGCTCCGCCCAGTCCGCCGGAGCACCCTGCGCGTAGTGGCGCTGAAGCGCGGCCTCGTAGTCCTGCGAATCGTCCCCAAACACCGCCCGGCATTGCTCGAGCCGGTCGCCGTCGCGAACCAGGATATCCCAATAGCGATGGCCGACCTCGTGGCGGAAATGGCCGAGCAGGCTGCGATAGGGCTCGGCCAATTCCGCGCGGCGCTTTTCGATCTCGGCGCTGTCGGCTTCGGCGAGGGCGATCGTCACCACGCCGTCATCGTGTCCGGTCATCACCCTAGGGCCGGAAGGCTGGGGCGGATCGGCCAGGAATTCGAACGCCAAACCTTGGCGCGGGTCCTCGGCGCGAGTCTTTAACGGCAGCTTCCATCGCAGCAGACTATAGAAGAGCCGGTGCTTGGCGAGTTCTATCTCTCGCCATGCAGAGAGATGCAACGGCTGCGAAATGTCGGGAATCGTATCGTTGTGCCGGCACGCGACACAGAGCCGATCCTTCCCCTCGGCGGCCGTCAGCCAGTTGCAGACGTCATAATCCGCATTGGCGCAGAAGCGCCGCAGGCCGCCCTTGCCCGCCAAGGGCGTCCAGGCGTCGCCGCCCGCAGGCTCGAGCGCGGTCATGATTTCGAGCTCAGGCGCATAGCCGAGCCGATGGCCGCAACGACCACACGTTCGATTCTCGAAATAGATGATGTTGTCGCAGACTTGGCACCGGAACAATTTCATCGGGCGACCTCGGAAGTGCTAAGCGCCCGGAACGCGCGAGGCGCCAAATCGTTCCCATAAATCCGGCGCCCCGGGGCGGTTAAGATCAGGCTTGGAGGGCGCGTCTTCTGCTGCGAAAAGGAGACGCTCTCATCAAGACGCAAGGCCCTATTGGAGTTAAGCAATGCGGGTAAAGCTATTTTCCCTAGGTGTAACCGTGCCGATCCAGTCGCTGGAGAATGACATCAATGAGTTCCTGGAATCGCAGCGGCCGCACGTCAGTTACGTCAGCGTAACCTCGAGCGATGTCGAGAGGGTCGCTTCGGTCTGGTACGAAGAGCCGCATCATCGGACCGTCGAACAGACCATGACCGAACTGGAGGAACTGGTCGAGGAGCCCGGCAGCGCGGGCGACCTGGCCTGAGGCGCCCCGGGCGTGGCCTGCCCGTTTCGCGGCAGGCGGGGCGGAAGGGGGCTCATCGCGGCGCGGCGCGCTTCACAATCGACTTCGCGTCGACGCCGACAATCGCGCCGTAATTGTGCGCGCCCCGCGTTTCGAGGCGCGAGCGGCAGAAGGCCTCCGCGACTGGTGAGCCGGCGCGGACGAGCGCCGCCGCCTGAAGCGTGAGCGCGAGCCGGTCGCAGAGACCGCGGGCGCGGGTCTCGAAATCGGAAAGATCCGCCATGTCCTCCTTGAGGGCCGCTGCATGGCGGTCGAGCGTCGCGCTCTCGCCCTTCACCGCGGAAACCTCGGCGAAATAGGCTTGAAGCGTCTGCGGCGAGCGCTGGATCGCGCGCGCGATGTCGAGGCACTGCACATTGCCGCTCCCCTCCCAGATGGCGTTGACCGGCGCCTCGCGATAGAGGCGCGGCATCGGGCTATCCTCCATCACCCCCGAGCCGCCGAGACATTCCAGCGCCTCGTAGGCGTGGCCCGGCGTTCGCTTGCAGATCCAGTATTTGCCGATCGCGGCGCCGATGCGCACCAGCGCATCCTCGTGCGGGTCGTCGCGATGATCGAGCGCGCGGGCGATGCGCATGGTGAGCGTCAGCGCCGCCTCGGCCTCGATCGCAAGGTCGGCCAGCACTGCGGTCATGATCGGCTGGTCGATCAGGAACGCGCCGAACGCCTTGCGCTGGCGGCAATGGTCGATCGCCTGGGAGACCGCCATCCGCATGCCCGCGGACGAGCCGATCATGCAGTCGAAGCGGGTCATGGCGACCATCTCGATGATCGTCGCCACCCCCCGGCCCTCCGGCCCGACCATCCAGCCGAGCGCGCCGCGCAGCTCCGTCTCGCTCGACGCGTTGGAGACGTTGCCCATCTTGCGCTTGAGCCGGATGATCTGGAGCGGGTTCTTGGTTCCGTCGGGGCGCCAGCGCGGCACGAGAAAACACGACAGGCCCCCCGGCGCCTGCGCCAGCGCCAGGAACGCGTCGCACATCGGCGCCGAAACGAAGAACTTGTGGCCGACGAGCTCGTAAGCGTGACCCCCTCCCTCGGCGCCGACCGGAATGGCGCGGGTCGTGTTGGCGCGCACGTCCGAGCCGCCCTGCTTCTCGGTCATCGCCATGCCGATTGTCACGCCCTGCTTCTCAGCGGCCGGAACGTTACGCGGATCGTAGATGCGCGCCTTTATCTTCGGCAGCCACTGCATCGGCGAGATCGGGCTGCAGTTTGAGGCACGGCGTCGCCGCGAAGGTCATGGTGATCGGGCAGCCGTGGCCGGCCTCGACCTCGGTATGCATATAGGAGCGCGCCGCGCGCGCCACATGCGCGCCCTCGCGCGCGTCGGTCCAGGGCGACGAATGGAGGCCATCCTCGATCGATGCCTTCATCAGCGCATGATAGGACGGATGGAAGCGAACGAGATCGATGCGCCTTCCATAGCGATCGTGGGTGTCGAGTTCCGGCGGGTTACGGTTGGCGAGCGCCCCAAGCTCAAGAAACTCGCTCGAACCGGCGCGCGCCCCGAACGCCTCGAGCTCCCCCGCCGCCCACGCCGCGCCCTCGCGCCCGACCGCCTCCTTCAGCGTCGCGTCGGAATCGTAGAGGTTATATGTCGGCCAGTTCGACCGGCTGGTTGAAGACCTCGTGGGTGACGGCGCCGTAAGGATCGAGGGGCGCGCGGAAATTGTCCTTTCGGATCGTGCAGAGCGCCCATGGCGTGCAGTTCCCTTTTGCCGGAGGTTACACCGGCGCAGGGCTTGAGCAAAGAATTGCCGGCCTGCGGTCGCCGTTCGTCCGCGCGCGTGCTAACCCTTCGCCGCCTTACGATCGCGACCGTCCTGTCGAATCCATAGCCTTGAGCCCCATGCCCGCCGTTTCGTTCGACCATCGACTGACCCCTGCCCGCGCCGACCTCGCGGCGGATCATCTGCGCGGTCTTATCGACGCGCCGCGCTACGCGAAGGGCCAGGCGAAGCGGGTCATCGCGGCAAGCGCGCCGCTCAGGCGTTATCCGGACGCAGACGCGCCGTTGGAAACCGAGGCGCTCCACGGCGAAAGCGTGACGGTTTTCGACGAGACCGGGGGCTGGGCCTGGGCGCAGCTCGATCGCGAACTCTTATGTCGGCTATCTGCCATCCGCGGCGCTCGGAGCGCCAGCCGAGCCGACCCATCGCGTCGCGGCGCTCCGCACCCACGCCTATCCCGGCCCCAGCATCAAGCTGCCGCCGCGGATGGCGCTCTCGCTCGGCGCGCGGCTCAAGATCGTCGGCCGTGAAGGCGATTTCGCGGTCTCGGCCGACGGACTTCATCTCTGGGCGCGCCATCTCGCCGAGTCCGGCTCGCGCGAACCCGACCATGTCGCGGTCGCCGAGCGCTTTCTCGAGACGCCCTATCTCTGGGGCGGCCGGACGTCGGAGGGGATCGACTGCTCCGGCCTCGTCCAGACGGCGCTTGACGCCGCCGGGGTCGCCTCGCCGCGCGACAGCGACATGATCGAGGCCGGCTCAGGCGAACCCATCGCCATCGACGATCCCCGGACGCCGCTTGAGCGCGGCGACCTCGTGTTCTGGAAGGGCCATGTCGGAATCATGCGCGATTCCGCCACGCTGCTGCACGCCAACGGCTGGCACATGAAGACGGTGAGCGAGCCGCTGGCCGAAGTGCGCGACCGCATCGCCGCGAGCGGCGGCGGCAAGGTCACGAGCGTGAGGAGGCTGGCGGCGAAAACCCCTCTCCCGTCGGGAGAGGGGCAGGGGTGAGGGGAGCGGCGGCGCGCCCTACTTCTTGCCGCCGATGCCAATGCCGCCGAAGCGGGTGTTGAAGCGCGACAATCGGCCGCCGCGATCGACCAGCTGCTGCGAGCCGCCGGTCCAGGCCGGATGGGTATGCGGGTCGATGTCCAGATGGAGCGTCGCCCCGTCCTCGCCATAGGTCGAGCGGGTCATGAACTCGACGCCGTTGGTCATGACGACCTTGATCATGTGATAGTTGGGGTGGATATCGGACTTCATCGTCATGCGTCTCGGGCGAAAGGGTCGCAGACAAAATAAGCAAAGAGCCGTCCGGAGGTCCGGCGGCTCTTTCGGTTGCCGGTCGTATAACGCGGCGCGCAGGCTGGCGCAAGCCGAACCGGATGGGGGGCGCGCCGTCCGCTTGCATTCTCCGCCCGCCTTGATTTAGGCGGAAACGGGGTCCGTAAACCGCGCACCGCCAAAGGAGCCGCTCACGTAATGTCATCCGCCGACGCCGGATCGACGGCATCCCGGTCTTCGCTCGGCGCGTTGAGGCCGCTCGCGCCTTATGCGCTCGTCCATCGCACGCGGATCGGCCTGGCGCTGGTCGCGCTCATCGTGGCTTCGGGTGCGACGCTGGTGGTGCCGATCGCGGTCCGGCGAATGATCGACTACGGGTTTTCCGCCGACAACGCCGGCCTCATCCGCGTCTATTTCTCTGGCCATGATCGGCGTTGTCGCGGTGCTCGCGCTCGCCTCCGGCGCCCGCTACTACCTCGTGATGACGCTGGGCGAACGGGTGGTCGCCGACCTTCGCGCCGATCTCTTCACCCATCTGACCCGGCTCGATCCGAGCTTTTTCGACGCCGAGAAGACCGGCGACATCGCCTCGCGCCTTTCGGCCGACACGACCCAGCTCAAGGCGACGTTCGGCTCCTCGGCGTCGCTCGCGCTGCGCAATCATCTTCCTGTTCGTCGGCGCGATCACGATGATGGTGGTGACGAGCCCCAAACTCTCGGCCTTCGTGCTGGCGGCCATTCCCGTCATCGTGCTGCCCCTCTATGCGGCCGGACGCTCGGTCAGGCAGCGCTCCCGCCGCGCCCAGGACAGGCTCGCCGAAGCCACCGCCTTCGCGACCGAAAGCCTGTCGGCGGTGCGGGTCATGCAGTCGTTCGTCGCCGAATCCTTCACCGCCAGCCGCTATCGCGACGCCGCTTACGGCGCCTATGAGGCGGCGCGGGCGATGAGCCAGGCGCGCGCCTACGTCACCGCCGCCGCGCTGTTTCTTGCTTTCGGCAGCGTCGTCGTCGTGCTTTGGCTCGGCGCGCAAGACGTGATCGCCAAACGGATGACCGGGGGCGCGCTGTCGCAATTTGTGCTGTTTGCAGTGTTCGGCGCCGGCGCGCTCGGTCAATTGTCGGAAGTGTGGAACGAGGTGTCGCAGGCGGCGGGAGCGGCCGCGCGGATCGGCGAGATCATGGCGGTGAGGCCCCGGATCGCCGCGCCGGCGAAGCCGGCCGAGCTCGTCAAGCCGGTCCGCGGCGAACTGGCGTTCCGCAACGTCTCCTTCGCCTATCCCGGGCGCGAGGACGATTTTGTGTTGCGCGATGTGAGCTTCCGCGTCGCGCCGGGCGAGGTCGTCGCCATCGTCGGCCCGTCGGGCGCCGGAAAATCGACCCTCTTCCAGCTCGCGCTGAGGTTTTACGATCCCTCGAGCGGCGCGGTCGCGCTCGACGGGGTCGACATTTCGACCCTCGATCCTGCCGATTTGCGGGCCGAGATCGCGCTCGTGCCGCAGGACGCCTTCATCTTTGGCGCGAGCGTCGCCGACAATATCGCCTATGGCGCGCCCGGCGCGACGCGCGAGGCGGTCGTCGCGGCGGCGAGGCAGGCGGCGGCGGACGGGTTCATCGCCGCCCTGCCCGAGGGCTACGACACGGCTCTCGGCGAGCGCGGGGTCACGCTGTCGGGGGGCGAGCGCCAGCGCATCGCCATCGCCCGCGCGATCCTCAAGGACGCGCCGGCGCTGCTCCTCGACGAGGCAACCTCGGCCCTCGACGCCGAGAGCGAAACCCTGGTCCAGGGCGCGCTCGAAACGCTGATGAAGGGCCGGACCACCCTCGTGATCGCCCACCGGCTGGCGACGATCGTCAACGCCCATCGCATTCTGGTCATCGAGGCCGGATGTGTTGTCGAAGAAGGCACGCACGCATCGCTGATGGCCGCCAACGGCCTCTATGCCCGCCTCGCGCGGCTGCAATTCGAGACCGGCGCGGCTGCGCTGACGGCGGTCGCGGAGGCGGCGCAGTAGGGGAGGCACGGTGCGGAGCGGATGTTTAAGGCGTTGTGAAATCAGCACCGCCCGAAACTCTAAAAAATCGTGGACTTTGGGCGGCAGGTGTTGACGAGACGGAAGACCGCAATGCGCAGATAGTGTTGAAAAACTCGATTTTTCGCATCGATCACAATTTAGGAGACCGCTGGCAGCCTCGATGAAAAATTCCTTAGGGGTTCGGCGGACCGACACGTTTTGGCGCCAGTGACCCTCCCATATGCCCTAGCGTTGGGACTATTGGCCGAGATGACGCGACGCGCGCAAAAACGCAATTTCCGCAGTTGCTCAATTTCCGAGTTTTTCAACAGTATCCGTAGAGTAGGAGTGTGGCGCGGTGGCTTTAGGTTGAGCATGTCCGTTTGCCGCCCCTTTCGTCTGGCGGTGCCTTAGTGGCTCAGCCGTGGCTCCGTTTCCACACCCCCCTCATCGAACCGGACAGGCAGGTTTCCTGCATCCGGCTCTCGGACAAGACCTCACGCCTTCATCCACGGCACGTCGTGCCCAAGCCGACTCAGGCGTACGAGCCCGAAGTGCCCGTAGAGGTGCGAGAGTGGATAGCTCCCGCCCCTTCGTCGCCTGACGTTGTGCTTGAAGCGCAACCACCGGCGCACCCGCGCCGCCGCGTAGGCGTCAAGCGCCCGGTACGCCTTGCTGAAAGCGCCTACCGAAAAGTAGGTCGCCCATCCGCACAGCATGCGGTTCACTTTGCCCACCAGCGTCGTGGTCTCTTGCCATGTGCACGATCGCTCGGTCAGCGCGTGGATTTTCTCGACCGCGCGCTGAATGCTCTTCTTTGATGGCCGGTAGCCGATACGGGCCTGGCCGGTCCTCGCGGAATACATCCGCCCGAACGTGTAGCCCAGAAAGTCGAACTCGCTTCCCGGCACTTTGCAGACGCGCGTCTTCTCCTCGTTCACCGTAAGCTTCAGCTTGCCCATGATCTCCCGCAGTCGTTGCAAGGCTTCTTCGCCTTTGCCCCTTCTGCACAGAATCACGAGGTCGTCGGCGTAGGTCACGAGCCGCGAGCCGAGGGTTCGCTCGAGCCCGAACATCTTCCATCCCAGCACGAACCGGCGCATGTAGATATTCGCCAGCAAGGGTGAGATCGGCGAGCCCTGCGGAATGCCACGCCGCTTGTCCCGCGCCTCGGTCGTGCGCGTCTTCCGACCGCGATCGTCGGTTTCTTCCACGGGGCAATCCAGCCACATCCTGATCAGATGGAGCACGCGCCGATCGACGATCCGACGCGCAACCGACTTGAGCAGGTCGGCATGGGGAATGCTCCCGTAGTAGTCCGCGAGGTCGGCGTCCACCACGTCCGGATGGCCGCGAAACAGCAGCTCCTCCACCTCGACCACCGCCCGTTGAGCGTTTCGCCCGGGGCGGTAGGCATAGAGTTCCGAGGGAAGGTCGGCTTCGAAGATCGGCTCCAGCACCAGCATCGCGGCTGTCATGCAGACCCGATCCCGCACGGTTGAGATGCCCAGCGGCCTGAGTTTGCCGTTGGCCTTCGGTATGTATACGCGTCTGATTGGATCCGGTCGGTACGTCTCCTGCCTGAGCGCAAACGCCAGTTCGCCCAGCCATCGCTCGACCCCATACGCCTCGATGGCCTCGAAGTCCTGACGGTCCACGCCCGGCGCGCCCTTGTTGGAGCGACACTGAGCGTAAGCGTGCGCCAGAATGTCTTCGCGGCTGATCTTGTCGTAGAGGACGTAGAAGCGGTAGCCGGGTTCCGCCTTCGCTTTCGCGTGCAACGCCGTCTGCAGTTTCTGAACGCTATCCGGAGTTGTTAGGTTGCCCAATCTCCAGGTCCTTCACTACGTGTTGCGTCTGTCTTGAACTGAGGTCCCTTCCCTCCCCCGGCGTTACCCGGCTTCACCGGTACTACGAACCTCTCCGCCACCCCGCGGCGCCTGGCCTATCCCTCGCGGGCGTCCGGTTGATCATCCCTGACCACGCTGTGGGGCTTCCCGTGTTGCGCGCGCTTTCCTTGTGTACGTGCCGCCGCCAGTACCCCGGTGCAGCGACTGGGCGTCGTCTTCGCTCATCTCGCCCAGCCGTATCAGCCTTCCCCGAAGTTGCAGTCGGGTCGGCCTGCACATCGACCTTTTCGGAGCTTGCTCGGCGTTCACTCGCGTTGCGGCCCGCACACTCGCGCCGTCACCTATACGTGACCAGCTACACCGAAGGCTTCAGCCATTTTGTTGCCTCCATGACTGCTCCGGTTGCTTCCGGCTGGAGCGATCTGGCCGGGTGGGGCTTGCACCCACTGGAAAGCGCCGCCTTGTCACGGCGCACGCAAATAGCGGCCGTTCCGCGATCTGCGCTGTCGGACCAAGAATTCGACCTTATCTGGGCCGTCGCTCGGATCGGCTTTGTTGACCCCAATTCGCTCTTGATTGACCGGCGCGCCGGTCGACGCACCAAGCGAGCTACGTGCGAATCCATTCGAACAAAGCGGACCTACAGCCGATAGTTTCGGCTCTCTTTCAGTCATTCTGCGCTAGCAGACGGGGCTAACCGGCGTGAGCGGCGAGACACGGAGGATACGCTGCGACCCGAGCTGGCTCCCGAGCGGATCGGTTTCCGCAAAGGGTGCCGCCTCGAGCGTAGCAACCGCGGCGGAAGCTCCGGAAGACGACCTTGTGTCAGACGCTTTCGCCGGCCTGCGCCCCCGGTTCGGGACCTCCGTCGCCGAACGGGTTGGGAATGATATCCGGTTCGAGGTTGAAGAGCTCGACTGCAAGCACGCTGAGAGGCGTGTTAGAGGGGCAGGAGCAGGCCGGTGAGGATGGCGTCGACTTCGGCGACCGAGAACGCCGCCTGGACAGTGATGGATTGAATCTGCAGCGATGCCGGCTGAGCTGGGAATGTCCTGCGGGGTGATTTGCGGAGGCCGCCGGCCGACCAGCTTCGTGAGTAGGATATTCCGATAAGCTTGGCCATCCACGCGGCGAAGCTCGGCGTAGAGCAGGAACCAGATCTGGGTCTGCGGCGCGTTGGCCGAGGTCAGCGATTCACCGTCGAGGACGGTCTGGGCGAGATCAGCTAACGCCACGATACAAGGCTGCGCCGCTCCTCCGTCGGATGGGATAGCGATATTGCGATCGACAGCTGCAATGAGTTGGCGGCAGGGATGCTGGACCCCCCTGACGCTGAAGGGCCGGCCGAAGCGCCCCTGCGCAGTGGACCAGAGCAGATGGCCGACGCCGAGCTCATCGCTCCAGAAGCCGAAGAGGTCGAGCGCCGCGGGGGAGATGCCGTCGGGAAGTGGGACGAGGAAGTGAACTGGCGAGGACACAGACGGCTCGACCTGAGTCATAGCGGAAAGCCCGGCATCATCGTTGACGAGGTCGGGAGTGATAGTGCGGATTTGCTCGGGATCGAGGGCGATGGGCGTGTCGAGCGTAGGGGTAATGTCGACGGGATTGCTCATGAGCAGCGGATCGGGACCGTAGTTCGTCACGCGAACGAAGTACGCGTCGTTGGGGTCCTGCGGGGGCTGGTCGAATTCGAACCACAAGGAGCGTTGGCGGACGGAGGTCGTGGAGTAGTTGTCCGAGGGTTGATAGGCGCTTTCAGCGATGCCGGCTGAGACGAGCATCGGAATCTGGCGCGGGTTGATCGTGATTGGAACTTCGACCTGGCCTGACCAGAGAGTGACGGGTGTCGTATGGGCGCCAGTGAACGTGGCGAGGAGCTGATAGGTCCCCCCGGTGGGCAGCGGAAAGTCGTCGACGCCGACGGTCAAGTCGATGGTCGAGAAGAAGATGATCTCGGTTGAATCACGCTGGTCGGGATTGTCGCTTTGCTCGGTCGCGAGGCTGGAGACAACGAAGGGCAGTTGAACAACGCCTAGATCGCCGAAATGTTGGCATTGGTGATGACCCAGCCGGATAGGTCTTACCCTGAAAGGTGAAGGCGAGCTCGGTTGGGTCCACCCTGGGCCAGTCCGGTCCATGTCCAGTCGCGGTTCAGGGTGCGACGCGTGACGACGATCCACTGGTTGATGAGGTCTTTTTGCGTTGAAAACGTGATCGAGGAGCGGTCTTGGGTAAGCGCGTGTCGCAGCGTGTTCTGCGCGCCGAATATGATGCGCTGGCCCGAAGGCGCGGCGAGAGTTTGTCCCGTCAGAGGCAGACGCAGCGCGGACGCGAGCAACTGCAGCGGCGTCTGCGGGGGTGTGCTTGAAGTGAAGCGAAGATTTTGGTACGCTTGGTCGGTCCAGACGCCTCCGCCGGCGGTTATGGCGTTTACGACGGCGCTTGAGACGATGTCCTGCTGGTTCGAGTTGTCGAGATCGCGCAGATGGTAGGCCTGAAGCTGCTGATCCGGACTTCCCGAAGCGACGATGCTTCTTTTCCGTCGCGGTTTCGTACCGGATTCTAATGTCGGCGGTGAGACCGGTGCGCGCCTCGGCGTTTCCGTAATAGAGATTGTCGGGGTCGTCCATGCCGAGGCCGCGCAGGCGGATGCGGACGTTACGTCCTGTAGGAATGGGGAGGATGGTCGGCGTGCTGGCGTTGGGCAGCACAGGGGTGTCGATCTGCGACATCGGTGTAGGTCGGAGGGTGAGCGCGATGGAGGTGAAGCAGCGCCTACGGCCACGGGTGTGGTGAGCGCGGGGAAATCGACCTGCCAGTTGTAGACAACGCGGAACCTTCCGTCGAGCTGCCCTGGACTGGGAGGTGTATTCGCATCGGCCATCGACGCAGGCGCGCCGGTGTCATAGACGGGCGCTTCGGCCTCGACGATGATCTGCAGAGTAAGAACGTCAGGAGTTCGAGCACCCGCCGCCTGGAATGGCGGGACTGCGGGCAGTGGCTTGGGGTGAGGGCCCGGCGGTGGGAACTGGCCGACGGGGGGCTGCGGCGGAGTGAGGGCGTACAGGGCGTCGAGGGTAGCCTGGTCGGCGGCGTCGCAGAAGACCATCTCCGGGTAGTTGATGGGGGGGCGATCGACGGTCAGCGATTGATTGCCGGATTAATCGACAACTCCAAGCGTGACAACGACTTTCTTCGGTGGAACATAACGACGGAAGCCGAGCGTGGTAGTTCCGGCGTCGGAGGGTGAGGCATCGCTGAGAGAGCGGACCACCACCGGTGAGATCGGCGAGACGAGTGCGGAACTCGTAATTCTGTCCGTACAGAAGACTGACGCCGTAGAAGAGACTCGGTTAGACTTGCACCGTGAAATCGGAATCGGTGACCGCGCTGGGAGCTGGCGGCTGTCCGCCGCTGAAGGCGTAGCCGTATTTGTCGTTTACGACGAGAGTGCGTCCGCGCCGTCGGGCGAAGATGAGCCGGGCAGCCAATACTGCTGACCTGCGCCGGCGTTCTGTACCGGGGTGGGCTCGACGCAAAGATCCTGCGCGGTGAACGAAGTCGTATAGAGCGTCGCAGCGTTCAGAGTTCCTGATCCGGCGCACAACGAGGCCCAGGGGTCAGTCGAGGCTTGGCGCACGTCGACACGATAACCGAGCACGGTGAAGGGGAGCTCCTGCGTGGCCGCGCCGCCGGGCCAGAGCCTGCGCGATCTGGATCTGGCGGTTGACCCAGGTCGTGACCTGTACGTCGTCCCAGCCGATCTGGATGCCGGCGTCCGTGCCGGGAACGATGGCGTAGGCGTCGCCGGTGACGAAGTGTCGGATGTTGTGGGTTGCCACTGGCATGCACGACCTTGGCGAAACCGTCGAGGTAGAGGTGAGCTTCTAAGTGGGCGGCGTCCATGGTCTTGGCGTCGTAAGAGCCGGGCAGCGTCGGGAAAAGAATAGCGGCGAAGACATCCTGCGCCGTCTTTTTAAAAAAAAAAAAAAAAAAAAAAAAAAAAAAAAAAAAAAAAAAAAAAAAAAAAAAAAAAAAAAAAAAAAAAAAAAAAAAAAAAAAAAAAAAAAAAAAAAAAAAAAAAAAAAAAAAAAAAAAAAAAAAAAAAAAAAAAAAAAAAAAAAAAAAAAAAAAAAAAAAAAAAAAAAAAAAAAAAAAAAAAAAAAAAAAAAAAAAAAAAAAAAAAAAAAAAAAAAAAAAAAAAAAAAAAAAAAAAAAAAAAAAAAAAAAAAAAAAAAAAAAAAAAAAAAAAAAAAAAAAAAAAAAAAAAAAAAAAAAAAAAAAAAAAAAAAAAAAAAAAAAAAAAAAAAAAAAAAAAAAAAAAAAAAAAAAAAAAATATAGATGATGCCCGCGGGCTGCTCGATCGCAGGGGACCGTGGGCGTGTACTCGGCGGCGAGCGCGGCGAAGATGGGCTGCTGGGCGCTGCTGTAGGTCAACGGGACGGGGATGTAAGTCAGCATGGCTGGGGTGACGGCGGAACTCCAGGCCGGGGTCGCGATGTCCGGGGCGGCGGTTCCGCGCGCAGCACCGGCTGAGCGTTCGCGAATGGCAATTCGTGACCCGTCATGAGCGGGACGGGAGCGGTGGGATCGCTGTGCGGTAGCAGGAGTAGGTTGGCGACGAGTTGGGATCCGTCCCAGCTCTGGGGCAGAAGCATGAGGCTCAGGTTGGTACCGGGCATTCGCGGACTTCCGTTGGTTGCGTCGCCGACCTAGGTCAATTGCTGCAGATTGACTTCCTTCTGGAATGTCCAGGAGCCGGAAAAGCTGATGTTGATGACCCAGCAGATGCTGATGTGAATGCCGACGGCCGCGGTGCCGATCAAGTTGACGTCCAGCGGATCGGACGGGCTGAAGCTAAGTCCAAGGCCGGCGGTCAGGGTGAGGGCCGCGCTAGCCAGGCCTCCGAGTACGTCCGCTTCGGCCTGGCCGGTGAGCAGGAACAGCAGGGTGATCGTGACCGGCTCTCCCTGGACCTGGATCTTGAAACCGCGATGGTGATCGACGCAGATCCGGAGGCGACAGCCAGATCAATCGCCAGACCGACGCCAATGCCCGCCTGGATGAGTATGTCCGGCGCGTTGTTCTCGACGCCGATCTCGAGGCAGAACGTCCCGGAGAGCGGATCGACGATCCAGTGGCAGGGCGCGTCGGGGGTTCCGATGCTCAACAGGAAGTCGATGCTGAGCCCGACGATGTCCATCGTCGCGCCGATGTCGAGCGAAAGATCGTTGATGGTGCCGGGGCCGAGAGGAAGCGAAGGCAGGTTGAAGTTGTCGCTGACGTCAAGCTGACCGTCCGAGAAGCTGACGTTGAGGCCGGGCGGCGGCGCGCCGGGGTCCTGCGAGCCGATCACGCCGGCGACGTCGCTCAGCGCGGTGAGGAATTGTGTGACGGGTTGAAGGATCTCGTTGAAGACGAGGTTGAGGTTGGGAAAGGCGGGCACGCTGTCGGCGTCGGCATGGAAAGATCCCTGCAACTCCAGCAGCGGCGCGCTCTCAATGGCCGGGATAGTCAGGCCGACCGCGACGTGGTTGATGTCGAGCGACCAGGACGGCGATGTGGGCTGGCCAAGAGCGATCTGCACAGTCGGTTCGGGGCCGACGCCGGGGTCCGGACCCTGCAACCAGTAGAAGTAGAGATCGGCGTGGGCGACCGAACATGAGATCCAAGCCGGATGGGCGTCGAGTGCACGGCCGGGAAGAGCGTGAGGCTCTGCGTGGTCTCGAGCGTGGCGTCCTTGAGCTGGTTGGTGATCGGCGTCGTGAGGGCGCTACCAAGGAACTGCAGACATGACGCGATGGCGGGGAAGTCGCTGATCGCGCCGAGCAAGGCTCCAGCATGGGCCACGTTGAGGGCGTCGCCGAGGGTGAGTTTGTCGGAGCCGACGGTGAGGATGGGGCGCGAAAGGAAATTGCTCTGAGTGCCCGTCACCTGGAGGAATCCGTAGAACGTCGCCGGCGGCGTCGACGAACCTGCAGCGAGGCGAAAGATCTCAGCCGGATCGGCGAAGTGAACATCGTTCCCGGGCGCGCCGCCTCCCGCGTTCGGTTGCACCACGGGAATCGAGGTCGTCGGATCGATGGGTACCGGAGCGGCCTGCGACGGGCTGCGCGAAGCCATGCTCCAGGAGCCGTCGGACGAGAGCTTGGGCGATCCGCCGACGGCGACCGCGAGGCCGAGGCCACTTGTTGCGGCATCCAAGATAGGCGTTGCGTCAAACGAAGTCACTCGCAGCAGGCTGTTGGCAGTTGCGACATTTATAATCGCGTTGATCGGACCTCCCGCGCCCTTGGATAATCCGGTGAAGGTCGCCATGTCCGAGATGTCGAGGTGATCGAGTGCGGTCAGTCCGATGAAGCCAGTAATCTCCTTTGACGCGACGCAGACGTGGGAGTTGCCGTTGAGATCTTGCAGAGTGGCTCCGCCCTGTGTGACCTGGTGCTGGGGCTGGATCGCCACGTTGGCGTTGAAGGTGACGGGCTGCAGCTGTATCTTCTGCTGATGCGTGCTTCCGTCTTCTCTGCCGAGTGTCGTGACAGGGAAGCCGAGCTCCTGAATATTGCTGACATTGATGAGGCCGGTGATCAGGCCAGCCTGGATTTGACCCGCCGGAATGTTGGCTGAGCCGGGGTATTCGAAGAGACCATCACTCGCCAGTTGCCAGCCGCTGTCGTAGCGCAGCACAGAGCCCGAGCCCTGGCGATCGATGGTAATAGTGCGAACCACCTTGATGGCCCAAGGATAGATGATGCTCTGGACTTCAATGATTTCGTGGCTGGTGCGCCCGATGAGGACATGAAAGTGCGCCTTCAGAACGTCGGTGGGATGCGGATTGCGATTGGTCCACTCGCTGAATGTGCTCGCGCCGTAGCCGGTGAGGTCATAGCGGCGCAGCGGAACGCCGACGCTGCCCTGGCTCGGATCGCCGTCAAACCGGCTCTCGAAAATGTCCACCACTTGCCGACCCAGAACCTGCTCGCCGTAGGGGATTTTCGGAGGCGTTGGGTCATCCAGATAGTTCCGGAGATAGCTGCGCCCCGAGAGGATCGGATCCACTTGGGTGGGATCGGGG
Source organism: uncultured Alphaproteobacteria bacterium (assembly GCA_963783175.1). Lineage (GTDB taxonomy): Bacteria > Pseudomonadota > Alphaproteobacteria > Rhizobiales > Beijerinckiaceae > Roseiarcus. The sequence goes on along the minus strand of CAWANG010000050.1, from coordinate 61,061 downwards.
GCGGCGATGCTCAACTGCCATGCGCCGGTGTAAACGGTTCCGGCCGGCGTGGACGACGCGGGGAAGCTGGGCTGTACGAGCGTTAGGTTCGGGAGGACAGTGCCGGTGGAGGTCACGGCGGCGAGCGAACCGGTCAGGCCGAACGGCAGCGTGAGCTCGGCAGTGAACCCGCCGGGTCCGGCGTCGAGCAGGGCCTGCAGCGATCTGCAGCGGCGAAATGGGGATGAGCGTGGCGGAGGTGGGTCGGATCTCGGTGAGCGGGCCGTCGCCCGGCGGGTGGAGGAGTTCGTTGGTGGGCGACGCTCGGATCGTCTGGGGCAGTGTTGTACATCGGCTCCCAGGCGATCGCCGGCAGTGTGAAGAGCGGCAGCAGCGAGGCCGGTCCGCGGACCGAAATGCCGTCGATTGCGTATTGCCGCTCGTCGTTGGTTCCGACCTCGACGCCGAGCAGATCCGCGCGCGTGGAGACGTCGAGCATCAGAAAGGCCGGCGCAGGACGCGGCTGAGCGGGCGGCCGCGGCGGCGGCGCAACCGCCGCAGGTTTTGCGACGGTTTTCGGAGCCGCGAGCCCCGTTGCCGGCGGAACGTCCGCGTGCAGGGGGGTGATCGACGCGGGTAGCTCGAGGACGTCATACGAGACTGGAGTTCGAGCCGGCTTCCGTCGTTGGCGGCGCCGTCGGGGTGTGCGTGGCCCGTGTCGATTAGGCGCATCGCGACGGTGCTTGGCTTGCTCCATACGATTTCGGCGAGCAGAAGCCCGTAAATGTCGAGGACACGATCCTGTCCCGGCGTAAATCCCCTGGTGTAAGGATCGGGAAGATAGAGCTCGATCAGCAGGTAGCCGAACAGGATAAGCGCGAACCCTTTGGCCCCATTGAAACTGGCGTCGGTCGTCGCGTCGATGAAGATCGCGGCGGGAACGCTGACATCGAGTAGGGCGTTGTCGAGCGCCATCGGAAAGGCCGCTGGCGGGGAGCCCGGCGCGACTTCCAGATTGGGGGTCGAGGAAAAGACAATGAGGCGATGGCCGGAGGGATTGCGGAGCAGACCCACGTTTCCGGAAAGAAAGATCGCCGGGATGCGGGCGCCGGTGGCTAGCGCCGGCCGGTCAACCAGGGCCTCGAGGATTGCGACATAGCTGACGATCTCCGTCTGCGCGGCGAGCGCATAGAGGAGCAATTGACCGCCGACCCGGCCCGCGACAAGCTGGCAACGTCGTTGGTTGTTCGTGTCCTGATCGTCCCAGAGACTGAATTTCCGCGAAATGACGACGCCGGCGGGCGAGCCGGAAAGAACAGAGAAGACGAGGCTGTCGTTCCGCGCGATGAGGGCGCCGAGGGCTGCCGGCTCCTTGCGGGAAATACCCGTCCAGCGCACGGAAACACCCGCGCCGAACAGGATTGCAAACTCGCCCGGCCCGGAGGCGGCACCCAGAGCGGAAGGCGTCAACTCGCTTACGCTGAGCGCCCAGCCTGCGGTTTCGATCGGAGCCGCAACCCGCGAACTCGAGGAGCTTCCCCGCGAGGGGCGTCGGCTTGAAAGCCGGGGCTGAGGATTTTCCGGGGATGTAGAGCAGCATCAGATCGGCGTTGTAGGCCGCGGGGAGATGAGCAGGCGTGCACCTGATCGTCTCCCTGTACAGGACCGCGGAACTGGACCGGCGCCGACGGCCGCCATTCCAGATGGGGGAAATGTGGCAACGATTTTTGTCGGCGCCGTGACCTGGGTCGGGAAACCCGCGGGTCCCGCGGCCAGCGCAGATGGGACCAGACTGAGACTTAGCGTAGCGCCGGCGGGGACCGTGACGGTGGGGCCTCCTAAGGCGAGCGATTGGTCGCAGGAGAGCGCGCCCGACTGGATGGCGACGCCAGCGTATCCATCGGAGGGGGCGGACGGGACGAACGGCTGCGCGGCGAGCCAGGCGGAGCCGGATGAGATCGCGGCGTCGGTAGCCGATCCGGAAATGGAGCTCGAGATCGGGAGCACGCAGAGCACGGTTGATCCGCGAACGAACTGCACAGTTTCAACAACGAAGTGGAAGATCACAATCCACTTTCTTGTCGCAACGCGCAGCAGATCGCTAGCCACACTCGCAGGGCCATAGACAGCAGCCGGGCTCAGCGCTCGCGCCCAGGCGGGCAGCTCAAGCTCGCCGAGCGCGGTCGGCTCGTGCGTCAAGAACGACGACGCGGCTGGAGATGCTTTTTGAGAGCGCGATGGGGACGATCGTCGAGATCCAGCCGGGCGGCTCAACGGCTGGGGCGATCTCAGGCGCGAGTTCTGCCCGTCGCTGAGTAGCGGGCGCGACGGCTCCTGGCGGGACGGGCGGCTGGGAAAAGTTCACCGACTGCCAGCCGGCCGGGGCATTGAGATCTCTCGCGAGCTGAGCGGCGTCCTGCCCGGAGGCGATGGCGCGAGCCACAGCAACGCGCAGCGAATTCAGTTCCGCGACTGTCCCAGTCGAAAAAGCCGGAAGCTTGCTTAGCTCGGCAGCAAGCGCAGCAGCATTAAGAAGGCGCGGCGTGGCCATGTGGATCTCCGCGTTGACTGACGAACAAGAGCCAAATGGAGGCGAACATTATCGCCCCGGTAGCGCGCGAAAGCGCGGTAATCGCAGTGCGCGTCGACCTAAGCGAGTTGGTTCCTGCTGCGATAAATCGTAGCTGGCGATTGCGAGGGGCTCACAAGCGATATCGAGCACAACGAACCGGGCCGCTTTCCGGAAATGGAGCGCAGCTAACGCGCCGCCTTTCGCTACGAGGCCGGCGAACTGAACTCGAGGCGGCCTCGCCCTCCTTCTCTCTCGTTGCTGGAACTCGATCTTCTGCCATGACGTGCCGCCTTTCCATCGGTCGGGCCGTCGATTGTGAGACCGCGTCCCCTTCCAGTTGGGGACAGTTGCCGCTCCAATAATTTACGCTGGGTGGCCAAAAGCGCAATCAACTACGTGTTCGGCCGTACGGGCGAACGTCGCCGCAAGCCAAAGCTGGACAAGTGCACATCGCCACGGGCTTCGCAAGTGACGCCGGTCACAGCATTTGCACGATCTGTGGATGTGTGGATCACAGCCAGCATGCGAATTTGGCTCGCGGGGCAAGTCGCGAACCAGTCGACTGCTGAGTTCTGCCAGCATATCGGCTGCGGCGACTGACGCGGTTATGACCCGGGCTCGAACAATCGGGCTCCCCTCCTTGGTCGCGGACGAGTCACGACGCGGGGCCGGTCTTACCCGACTAGGATGAGTGCAAAGGGCGGAGAGCGGACTTTAAGAAGGGCTGACCAAGATGGTCCGGAATCCGCCAGAACTGCGACGTGCACGCCCGCGGCCAACGAATGTCCGCTTAACGTCAATTCTAGACATCACCTCGACGTCTCAAAAGCGCAAACACCGGTCATTCGCCGAAAGCTTCGCGAACGGTGAAATCGACCGTTACCGACTCATCCCGGTGAGCTCAATTTCCCTACCTTCCCTCGGAAAATTTGCGGCTCTGAGCGGATCATTGTGCTAAGCTTGAATTCTGTAGAAGAGGCACAGTGACCGAATCCCGAAAACTCGCCGCGATTCTAGCCGCAGACGTGGTCGGCTTCAGCCGGCTGACGGGCGCGGACGAAGACCGTACGCTCGCCCGTTTACGGGCGCTGCGCAGCGATCTGATCGATCCGACGATCGCGGTCCACAATGGGCGCGTCGTCAAGCGCACGGGGGACGGCGCTCTGGTCGAGTTTCGTTCCGTGGTCGATGCGGTGCGTTGCGCCATCGAGGTGCAGAACGCGATGGTCGAACGCAACGCGGGCGTGCCGACCGATCGCCAGATCGAATTCCGTATCGGCATTCATTTGGGTGATGTCGTCGAGGAGAGTGACGGCGACCTCATGGGCGACGGCGTCAACATCGCGGCGAGATTGGAGGGGATCGCCCAGCCGGGCGCGATCTGCCTCTCGGAGGACGCTTACCGTCAGGTGCGCGCGAGGCTCGATCTCGAAGTTAGCGACCTGGGCCAAACCCAGCTCAAGAACATCGTCGACCCGGTGCGCGTTTATTCGCTTCAGGTCGGGCTCCCCGCGCAGGCGAAGCCTTCTGCGCCAGTGGCGACGGTCCAGCCGGCTAAAGAGGAAAGCCCGCGCCGCCACCCGCCCTTCCCGACAAGCCCTCGATCGCGGTGCTGCCGTTTCAGAATATGAGTGGCGATCCGGAGCAGGAATATTTCGTCGACGGCATGGTCGAGGACATCATCACCGGGCTGTCGCGCATCAAGTGGCTGTTCGTGATCGCGCGCAATTCGAGCTTCACCTACAAGGGCAAGGCGGTCGACGTCCGGCAGGTCGGGCGCGAACTCGGCGTGCGCTATGTGCTGGAGGGCGGCGTACGCAAAGCGGGCAATCGGTTGCGCATCACCGCTCAGTTGATCGAGGCGGAAACGGGCGCGCATCTCTGGGCCGACCGCTTCGACGGCGCCCTGGACGACGTCTTCGATCTCCAGGATCAGATCACCGAGCGAGTTGTCGGCATCGTCGAACCGAGCCTGCAACATTCTGAGATCGAGCGTGCTCGGCAGAAACGCCCTGAAAATCTCGATGCCTATGATTTGTACCTTCGCGCTCTCCCCTATTCCGCGACGCGCCAGCTCGCGGACGCAAAGATCGCGGCCGATTTATTGGAGAGCGCGCTGAAGTTAAACCCGCGCTACGCGACGGCTCATGCGCTCCGCCTTGTGCTATCAGATGATATTCGTCCAGGGCGGCCACCGCGAGGAGGACAAGACCGCGGGCCTAAAGCACGCGCGGGCGGCCATCGCTGGCGCGGGCGACGACGCCACAGCCCTCGCGACCGCGGCGATGGTGATGGGGCATCTTGGATGGGAGCACCGCGCGGCGATCGACACGATCAAGAGCGCCCTGGCAATCAATCCTTCCTCCGCGACGGTCAATTATCACGCCTGTCACATCTATTATTTGAGCGGAGATTTCGCCCAAGGCAGCCTCCACGCCGACCGCGCGCTGCGGCTGAGTCCCCGCGATCCTCTCGCTTTCCAAGCCTATTACGCCTACGGCTTCACCGCACTGCACGAAGGGCGCCCCGGCGAAGCGGCGTCGTGGTTCGGCAGGGCCGCGCAGGCGAACGGCGGCGCCTCGCACTCCTTGCTCGCTCAGGCCTCGGCCTTGGCCCTGGACGGCTGCGCGGGCGCAGGCCGCGCGCTCGTCAAGCAGTATTTGGAGGGCCCAGCGAGCCGATATGTCTAAATGTTCGCCCAAACAGGAATGCCGCGAGAACTCGTGGCCAAACTCGCCGAAGGCGCGCGCCTGCTGGAAGCGCCGGAATAAAGCTTCCGAACATCAAAAATGGCGGGGCCCCGCCTGCGCACGAAATTATCGCGTGTGGCCGCTAGGCAATTCACGTTTAACATGTCACACTTGAATAACTAAGACGAGAATTTAGAAGGCATGGCCGCGACCTCGCGGCTTCTCGGGGGGGATTATGGCGCTTGATATCATCGGCTCCGGCTTTGGCCGGACCGGAACAATGTCAATGAAAATGGCGCTGCAACAGCTTGGCTTCGGCCCCTGCCACCACATGATCGAGGTCATTGAAAACCCCGCGCAACCCGAGCATTGGAAAGCGATCGCAGCGGGTGAAAAAGTCGTTTGGGCCGAGGTCTTCGACGGCTACAAGTCGCAAGTGGACTGGCCGGGCCGGCGGTCTGGCGTGATACCTCGATCGCCTTTCCCGACGCTAAGGTGTTGCGTACGGAGCGGCCCGAAGGCAAGTGGTGGGACAGTTTTAGCGTGACAATCAGCAAGTTCTTCGACCCTCAGGCCGAGCATCGCCCTGCCTCCGCATATCGCGGATATTTTTCAGACTATGGCGGGTTGGCTGATCAAAAACACATTTGCCGATGTCGCCGACCGCGCCTGCGCGATTCGCGGCTTATCGCCGGAACAACGAGGAAGTCCGCGATACTATCCCGGCCGAGCGGCTGCTTGTGTTCAACGTCGCCCAAGGTTGGGCCCCGCTCTGCCGCTTCCTGGAAACGGCGGAGCCGGCCACGCCATTTCCGCGCAGTCATCCGCAGGACGAATTTGGGCGCATTTCGGCGGCGAGCCAGCCTAATCTCAAGTTCACTTTCTGGACCTCGATCGCCAAACTCGGCGCGTTCAGCGCGGATCGCGTGTTATTCAACTTCCTCCGACGGAGTTCCGGCTGCTCGAACACATAATGGGACAGCCGGGTCGGGTCTTTTCCCGTGCGCAATTGCTTGACGCAGTGTGGGGGCGGACGGCAAAGATCGACGAGCGGTCCGCCGACGTGCGCGTGGGTCGCCTGCGCAGGGCGCGTCGAAAGGGCGAGAAGGCGACCCAATCCGCACGGTGTGGGGGTTAGGTTATGCCTTCGACGAAAACTTCGGCAATAGCCGACACCGTTGAACGCTCTCCCGCCCGGCGGCCTTTCGAAATTGTCCCCCCTACGAGGTTTGCGGTGGGCTCTTCCCCGCCGCGTGAAGCTGAAGCGTTGATCCGGCCGATGCCCGTTCGCTCCCTATTCGGCGCTCAACTTCCAAACCGGACCCTCGACATAAACTCGTCGCCCCGGACAAGCATCGGCTCAATTTCAACCAGTCGATCAAGCAAAGGCGCCAATCCTGGCTCGCCATGGCGCGCGATGGCTTGCTCTATCGAAACCCAAGCAACGGTCCGCTGAGCCTTTTCACGCCACTTCTTCGCTTGCCTGATCGTTCTTAGCAGGTACACCTCGACTACGGCCTGTTTCATATCTCCGGACACATGTCGCTTGAGGTAGGTGTAACTCCCCAGTGGCGTTCCGCCTTCGATGACGCCGCGAACGCCGGCTTCCTCGAATGCCTCCGCTTCGGCGGCCTTGATGACGGTCGATCCCGCAGCGACGTTCCCCTTCGGGATGATCCATCGACCCGATCCCCGCGACGTGATCAGCAACACCTCGACTTTGCCGTCAACGACCCGATAGGGGATGGCGCCGGCTTGGCGAAGTCCAAAGGGCGGCTCGATCATTGTCCCTGGTCCAACCGAAGATGCGATGTCGCCCGTCAATTCGCGGCCCCAAAGAGGTGCCCATTGATCCAATGCTACGGTCCTCAAGCAGCCCGCCGAGCACGAACGCGCGTTCACTCCCTCCCCGCTGGAAACTCAGCGACTTGACTGATCGTTGCTTCAGCCGGCTCGCGTTGATTCGTCAAGTTTGGCGCATTTTGGCATAGTCGACGTACAATCGCTGATCACAAGCGGCGTAATCCGGACCGAATTATGTCGAGGATGTTTTTTGCGGAACCGATCGGCCAGGGATGGCTCCAGTTCGCGGAGCTGGCCCTCGCGTTGGTCCTCTCTGGTCTGATCGGTCTTGAGCGCGAGATCAGGCAGAAGAGCGCGGGGCTTCGGACTTACACGCTTGTGGGCCTCGCCTCCGCGCTGATCATCCTGATTTCGAAGTACGGATTCACCAATATCCTGGCCGATGGCCGCGTGGTCCTCGATCCTTCGCGAATGGCCGCGCAGATTGTCTCGGGCATCGGCTTCATTGGCGGCGGCGTCATCTTCGTTCGCAAGGACCTCGTTCGCGGTCTCACGACCGCGACCACGATATGGGTGACTTCGGCGGTTGGCATGGCCTGCGGCGCAGGTCTGCCGTTGCTGGCGATCGCCGTGACAGGCGCCAATTTCGTCGTCGTTTTCGGCTTTCCGCTGCTTGAACGGCAACTTCCGAAGTCGCGGTGGGCGCCGTTTTCCCTTCAGGTGTCCTATCAGGACGGGCGGGGCATTTTGCGCGATATTCTGACGGTGTGCACCCAGCAGGACTTTGCCGTCACGGGGCTGCAGGTGGACCGCGATGGCGAATACGGCCGTGACCGTCGGGCCAAGCAGTCGGGCAAGAGCCGGGCAAGGGAGGCCGCCTATGCGACTGCGGCGGTCCTTGAGCCAAGTGACGACGCGCCCGTGGCGATGAAGGGAACGGTCACGGTCGTTCTCGAACTGCGAGGGGGCCGATCCGTCGCGAAGCTCGTAGACAAGCTGAGCGAAATCGACGGCGTGTCGGCCGTCAATGCAGGCGACGCGGGGCTTATATCTGACTGATCGCACGGCCAGGCAGTCCCAAAACCGCCGCGATCGGCAATGGCCGCTTTACGTCGAACTCCGGACGTCGCGGAATGATTGAGCCTTGTCCGCTCTCGGCCGATTTGCGACGTCTAAAGCACGCGACCTGCTATGTCGGCTTTACGTCGAAACACATCGTTGGCGCGCAAAAATCAAAAACTTTGGCCAGACCTGCTCCCAGGAAGCCTTCGCCTCAACAAAAAGTCGACATTTTCTTCCCATTTTCAGAAGTCAGCGCTATGCTCCGGCTTTTCAAAATCAGCGCCGCCGATGGCGGCGGAAAGGAAAAGCGGACATGGATCAGGATACGGCTCCCCAACCGGCGCGGCCCCGGCTCAACCCCTATACGAAGGCGTTGAGGCGCGAGCGCATCTTTTCCCGGCTGCGGCTCGGCGCGTCGTCCGCGGACATCGCCCGCGAAGAGGGGATAAGCGAGCAGCGAGTGCGAAAGATCGTCGCCGACGCGCTCAAGCGCCAGGAGGTCGACGACCTGCCGGACCATGCGCTACTTCAGCTCTTCCGGCTCGAGGGCGCGCAGGCGCTCGCCGCCCAGACAGTCGCCACCGGCGACCTCAAGGCGATCGCGCCCTACCTCCAGGTTCTCGACCGCCTCGATCGCTACCGAAAGGCCGCGGCGCGGAAAGAGGTCTACGACGCGGCCGCGCGGGAAAGACTTTTCGCCAAGATGAACCGCATCGTCGCGCAGCTCGAGGTCGAAGCCCGCAAATCGGCGAGGAGGGCCGCCGCCGAACCCCGGCCTGAGCCGAACGCCGAGTCGCAGTCCGATTCTGAGGTAAGTCTCTGAAAAACAAAGATATTTCATTTTGATTTCGTTGCGCCGGATTTGGTTTTCGTTGCGCCCGGCTTGGAATTCGTTGCGCCTGGCTTGGCAATCGTTGCGGCGGATTTTGATTTCGTTGCGCCGCGCCTCAAGATCGCTGATGGCCGCCGGCGGCGCGCGTTTCACGCCGCGCGCGCAACCGCCCGAGCCTTGCGCCGCCACCCTTCGACCGACCGCTCCCCCATGAGGTCCTGGACGAACGTCCACGCCGCCTCAAGCCGCCCGCTCGCTTCCGGCGACAGCGACTCGCCAAGCTCGAACCGCTCGCCGCGGATGCAGAGCATGAACGCTGGCGGCGGGGAGCGGCCGAGCGCGCGCGCGTAGACGTCGAGCACGGCTTCGGGCGCGAGCGCGTGGGTCGTCGGCGTCGTGACGAGCGCGGGCGCAATCTCGGCGAACGTGAACGGCGCGGGAGTGTCCTTGCCCGCGTCGAGAAAGAGCGCGAGATCGGCGCCGTCGAGGTCGAGCGCGTGCTCGATCTGCAACTGGAAGTCCTCGATCGCGAGCACCTGAGGCCATGCGGCTCGGGCGACGCGCTGAAGCAGGAGCGGTCCGAGCCCGTCGTCGCCGCGCGCGTCGTTGCCCCAGCCGAAGACGACGAGACGCAAGGCTCAGCCTTTACGGAGGCGCGACACCAGCGCGCCGTCGGCGTCGACAAGGTCGACCTCCAACGGCATTTGGCCGAGCGCGTGAGTGGCGCATGAAAGGCACGGGTCGTAGGCGCGGATGGCGACCTCGATATGATTCAGGAGGCCCTCAGTGAGTTCGCGCCCCGACAGGAAGCGCTGAGCGACGGCGCGGATCGCCTCGTTCATCGCCTGATTGTTGTTGGTGGTCGAGACGATCAGATTGCAATAGGTCACGAGATCGTCGTCGCCGGCGCGATAGTGGTGGAAGAGCGTCCCCCGCGGCGCTTCGATCACGCCGACCGCCTCGGCCCGCCGTGGACCTTTGTCGGCCATGAGCTCGGTTCCCACGATATCGGGATCGTCGAGCAGCTCGCGCGCCATTTCCGCCGCATGCAGCATCTCGATCATGCGCGCCCAATGATACATCAGCGCGCCATGCAGAGGCTTGCCGCCGTCGACGCTCAAGAACGTCCGCCTCTCGGCCTCGGCGAGCGGCGTCGGCATCACGTCGCAGACCTGAACGCGCGCCAACGGTCCTACGCGATACCATCCCTTGTCCGCGCCAAGCGCCCTGATGTGGGGGAACTTCATGTAACTCCAGTTCTTGATGTCTTCCTGGAGAACGTTCTTGTACGTTGCGTAATCAACCTGATCGAAGATCGGGCCGCCGTCGGCGTCGCGAGCCCGTCAAAGCCCCGTGATAGAAATCGAGCGCCCCGCGCTTGTCGACGAGACCCATCATGTTGGCGCGCGATTCGCCGAAGGTTTGGTAGAAGCTCGGATTGGTCTCGTGGAGGTTGATGACGAGACCGACCGCCTCGCGGCTCCAATCGACAATCTCGTCGACCGCGGAGCGCATCGAATCACGATCGGCGACGCTCAGCGCCTTGTTCATGCCGCCCGGGATGACGCCGGTGCCGTGAATGCGTTTTCCCGCGATGTGTCGGATCACTTCCTGCCCGAACTTGCGCGTCAGCACACCGCGCTTGGCGAGGTCGGGGAAAGCCTCAGCGACCCCGATGATGTTGCGCTTGGCGACCTCGCTCTCGAAGCCGAACAGCAGGTCCGGCGAGGAGAGGTGAAAGAAGTGCAGCGCGTGCGACTGGACGATCTGACCATAATGCAGGAGGCGGCGCAGCTTCTCCGCGGTCGGCGTGAGCGGCCCGTAGCCGGCGATGAGGTCCATCGCCTTGGTCGCGGCGATCAGGTGGCTGACCGGGCAGATGCCGCACAGACGCTGCACCGCGACCGGAACTTCCCAGTACGGCCGGCCGCGGATGAAGATCTCGAAGCCGCGAAACTCGACGATATGCAGCCGGACCTGATGGACGCGGTTCTCGTCGTCGAGAAGGATCGTCACTTTGCCGTGGCCCTCGACCCGGGTGACCGGCTCGATGGCGACTCGACGAAGCTTGTGGGGAGACTGGGCGGTTTCCAGGTTGAGCATGGCGCCGCTCTCAATCGTAGTGCAGGAGTTCATGATCGAGGCGCGGCATGCGTCCCAGGATCAGATCGTTGAGATATTTCCAGATCGCGTCGGCCGAGGGCGGGCAGCCGGGAATGAAATAATCGACGCGGACGATTTCGTTGACCGGATAGACCTTGTCGAAGAGAAGCGGCAGTTCCGGATCGTTGGGGATGTGCGACCGAACGCCGTCGGCGTCGCGATAAACCTCATCGAGAATATCGCCGACGTCGAGACGGTTGCGCATCGCCGGCAGGCCGCCGTTGATTGCGCAGGCGCCCACTGCGACGAGGATCTTGGCGTTGGCGCGCAATTCGCGCAGCACATGCACGTTCTCCGCGTTGCACACGCCCCCTTCGATCAGCGCAATGTCGCAGGGACCGCAATGCTTGATGTCGGTGAGCGGCGAGCGGTCGAATTCGGCGATCTTCGCCAGCTCGAAGATACGCTCGTCGATGTCGAGCAACGACATATGGCAACCGAAGCACCCGGCGAGCGAAGTCGTGGCAAGGCGCACTTTCGGGAGGCCCGCGGTCCCGGCGGACGCGCTCACTTCGCTACCTCCACCGCGCAGCGCGTCGCTTCCTCGCTGATCGGCTCGAGGTCATAGGCGCGTCGGCCGATCGGCGTCGAAAACCCGACGCGCTTGATGAGAATGGCGCCGACGGGACACACGTGCGCGGCCTTGTCGGCGGCTGAGAAGTTCGTGTCGACAAGCTTGCCGGTCGGCGAGTTGACAATGATGTGCGAAGCCATGCCCCGCCCGGCGAGCGAGAACACGGATTTGCCGTCGATGTCGCGGCTCGCCCGCACGCAAAGCTCGCATTGGATGCAGCGATTGAAGTCGAGAAGCACGTCCGGGTGCGAGGCGTCGACCGGGCGGCGCGGATAGAACTCGACGAAATGAGGCGTCATCATCTCGCTGTCGTAGGCCAGCGCCTGCAACTGGCAATCGCCGCTCTTTTCGCAGCCGGGACAGAAATGATTGCCCTCGACGAACAGCATTTGCACCAGCGTCCGGCGGTAGGCGTGCAAGTCGGGGGTGTCCACCTCGACCTCCTGGCCGGCGGCCGCCCGCATCGTGCAAGCGGAAGCGTTGCGGCCATTGACGACCACGCTGCACAGTTTGCAGCTGCCGTGCGGCTCGAATTCCGGATGATGGCACAGATGCGGGATATAGACGCCCCCAGACAGGGCCGCCTCCAAAATCGTCTGGCCGGGCGTGAAGGGAACTGAAACCTCGTCGATGAGGATCGTCGTGTCGACCGCGCTCATGCCTCAGCTCCAATGTGTGCAGCCGCATCGTCGCGCCCCGCAACCTCGCGCGCCCTGGCGAGCGCCGCATCGAGGTCGACCGCGGGATCGAATTCACCGCGGATCAGACGCCGCTCGTAGGCGGGCCGGAACTTGGCCCAGGTGTCGCGTACCGGATTGCCCGCTGTCTGGCCCAGTCCGCAATGGCTGGTGCGGCGCAGAAGCTCGGCGAGCCGCATCAGGTCGTTGATCTCATAGCGCGAGCCCCGCCCCTCGGCGATCTTGTCCAGCGCGTCGCGCATCAGCGTCGTGCCGACGCGGCACGGCGTGCAGAAACCACAGCTCTCATGGGCGAAGAAATGGGTGAAGTTGCGCGCGACCTCGAACAGGTCGCGGTCCTTGCCGAACACCATGAAGGCGCCGGCGGTCGGCACGTCCTCGAAGGCGATGTGCCGCCGGAATTCATCCGGGGTGAGGCACATTCCCGATGGGCCGCTGACCTGCACCGCTGCGACGGCGCTCGCACCGCAATCCTTGAGCACCTGCTCGACGCGCACGCCGAAGGGGTATTCGTAAAGTCCCGGCCGCGCGCAATCGCCCGAAACGGAGAGGATCTTGGTGCCCGACGAGCGCCTCGTACCGCGCCCGGCGAACAGCCGCCCGCCGTGGAGCGCGATTTCGGTTGCTTGCGCGAGAGTCTCGACATTGTTGACCACCGTCGGCTTGCCGAGATAGCCGACCGTGACCGGAAAAGGCGGCCGAATGCGCGGCTTGCCCGGCTTGCCTTCGAGCGATTCGATCAGCGCCGATTCCTCGCCGCAGATATAGGCGCCCGCCCCGAGATGAATGTCGATGTCGAAATCGAAGCCCGGCGCCCCGCATATGCTCGCGCCGAGCAGTCGGGCGCGCCGCATCGCCTCGAGCTTCGCCTTGAGCGGCTCCAGGAGATGCCGGTATTCGCCGCGCAGATAGACGAGCCCGCGCGCCGCGCCGACCACGAAACCGGCGATGGCCATCCCCTCGAACACCCGCTCGGCCGAGGATGTGAGCAGCACCCGGTCCTTGAACGTTCCAGGTTCGCCTTCGTCGGCGTTGCAGACGACGTACCGATCGGCGCCGGGCGCGTTGCGGCAGCTCTCCCATTTGACCGAAGTCGTGAAGCCGGCGCCCCCGCGGCCGCGCAGGTTTGAAAGCTTCATTTCGTCGAGCATTCCTTGGCGGCCAAGCGCGACCGCGGCGCTCAGCGCGGAACCCTTTTGGTAGTCCGGGCCGAGCATCGCGTCGGCGCGGCGGATATTGTCCTCGACCCGGAAATAGTCCGACGGCCATTCGATGATCGGGACGCCCCCGCGCACGAGATCACAGATTTCGTCAACGCGGCGCGCAGTCAGGCGCGTCACCGCGCGGTTGTTGACGAGAATCGCAGGCCCCTGATCGCACATGCCGGTGCACGATGTGAGATCGACGCTCACCGCCCCGTCCGGGGAAACCTCGCCCCGCCGCAGCTTGAGACGCTTCAGCATATGCTCGAACAGCGCGAGGCTCCCAAGCATGCGGTCGGTAATGTTATCGGAAAACAGGATCCGATAGCGGCCACACGGCTTGTCATAGAGAAACGAATAGAATTCCACGACGCTCTCGACGCGCGTCACCGGAACGCCAAGCCGCGAAGCGATCTCGCGACTGGTTTCAGGCGAAATCCATCCGAGCTCCTCCTGCGCCTCACGCAGGATTTGCAGCAGCTGAGTGGAATCCGCGCGGCGCCGCAAGATCTGCGCGACCGCGTTGCCTTCAGCAGCCATTCTCCGCCTCGCGCATCAAACCATGACAATTCTCGGCGCGCTTGCCCGCGCCGAATTGATCCCGGTCAAATCGTCAAACCGCAACCGCAAAAAGTTTCATTGAGCTCATTTCAGCAGGACGTAGATATTGACTTGCAGCGTCGGGTCGTCCGCGTCCTTCACATCGTTCGCATATTCCTCGACGAAGGAATCCTGTGCGTCGACGCCCTTCTCGTCGAGATAGGCTGTGATCGCGTCATAAGTCGCGTCAATGTCGGAATATGCGCCCTGGTGTTCAAAGCGCATCGCCTTGCCGCTTGGCGTCTGTCCGATCTTCACCGCGTCGGAAAGGCTCGTTTTTCCCTCGGGGACCGACTCGAGCGGATATCCCGCGTGATATTTGAACCCGGTGTCGTCGGATTCAACGAAGACAGCGAGCGGCCGGCCGGCGGCCGCCAGGTTCGCCTTCTCCATGTCGCGCTTGACGAGGCCGAGCGAACCGAGAATTGCGTTGTAGATCTCGTCCCGATCGGCCTTGCCTTCGATGTAAGCGAAGGGCCGCGCCGGGAGATCGACCGTTTCACCCGTGGAAGCTTCGCCTGACGGCGTCGCCGGTTCGCCAGGCTTTGCGGCTTCAGGAGCGGCAGGCGCGGGCGTTGCCAACGACGGCGGTTCGACGGGCTTTGCGGCTGGCGGAGCGGCAGGCCCGGACGGAGCCGCTGGCGCCTGGGCCGGGGGAGGCGTCGCCGGGGTCTCCTGAGCGAAGCTCCCGCAGGAGGCCGCCGCGGCCGCGGCGGCGACAAAGCTCATGACAGCGAAGCGGATCAGACCGGATGACATGGCGGCTCAGTCCTCTGGCGCAAACAGGCGCGGAATCGATCGCAAGCACAGTCTAGAACCATATCGCCGTCACAAGGAAGAGCGCGCGCAGCGTCCATCGTCGTCATGCCGGCTGAGGCTTCCTCCAGCGCAATACCGGCTGTCGCGCTGCGCGGGTCTCGTCGAGCCGCCGGCGCGGCGCATGGACAGGCGCGGATTGAAACCGCTCGCGCTCGCCCGCGGTCGCGGCGATCGCAAGATCGCGCAACGTCATGATGAACAGGTCGAGGCTCGCCTTCGATTCGGACTCCGTCGGCTCGATCAGCATCGCCCCGTGCACGACGAGAGGGAAGTAGACCGTCATCGGATGATAGCCCTCGTCAATCATCGCCTTGGCGAAATCGAGCGTCGTCAGTCCAGTATCCTTCAGCCAGCGGTCGTCGAACAGCGCCTCGTGCATGCAGACCCGATCGCCGAACGGCGCGCCCATCACGTCGTTGAGCGAAGCGCGAACGTAATTGGCTGACAGCACTGCGTCCTCCGAAGCCTGCCGCAGCCCGTCAGCGCCGTGAGACAGGATGAAAGCGAGCGCGCGCACGAACATGCCCATCTGCCCATGGAATGCGCACATGCGTCCGAACGACGCGCCGCCCCCGGCGTGCTCGACCAAGCGAAGCGTTTCGCCTTCGCGCACGACGAAGGGAACCGGCGCATATGGCGCGAGCCGTGACGACAGCGCTACCGGCCCTGCCCCCGGGCCGCCGCCGCCGTGCGGGGTCGAGAACGTCTTGTGCAGGTTGATGTGCATGGCGTCGACGCCGAGATCGCCCGGACGGGTCTTGCCGACGACAGCGTTGAAGTTCGCGCCGTCGCAATAAAAATATGCCCCAGCCTCGTGCACCGCCTCAGCGATGCCGACAATCTGACGCTCGAACAGTCCGCAGGTATTGGGATTGGTCAGCATGATCGCCGCGACGTCGGAAGCGAGAGCGGCGCGCACCCCTTCAACGCTGACGTTGCCGTCTGCGGCCGCCGGAACAGAACGGACCGAATAACCGATCAGCGCCGCAGTTGCGGGATTCGTGCCGTGGGCGGAATCGGGAACCAGCACGACCCGCCGCGCCGCTCCCTCCCCCCTCGCCTCGATCGCCGCCTTGATCGCCATCATGCCGCAGAGCTCGCCGTGCGCGCCGGCCTTCGGCGACATCGCGACAGCGTCCATGCCGGTCATCGTCAGCAAGGCCTTGGACAGCGCCTCGACAACCTCGAGCGCCCCTTGCGCGGTCGAGACCGGCTGCAGCGGATGGACGTCGGCGAATCCCGGCAGGCGCGCCATTTTTTCATTAAGACGGGGATTGTGCTTCATCGTGCACGAGCCGAGCGGATAGATGCCGGCGTCGATCGAATAATTTTTGCGCGACAGCCGCACATAATGGCGGATCGCCTCCGGCTCGGCCAGTCCGGGCAGTTCGATCGCGCTTCCGTGCGCGTGCGGGCCCAACCTTGACTGGAAGGGCTCGGGCTCGTCGATATCAACTCCGCTCGTATCGAGACGCCCGGACTCGAAGATTAGCGCCTCCTCCATCTCCAGCCCGCGATTCCCGGTGAAGGTCCCGCGCGACGGGAGGGCGGCGGTTTCGGGGCGGGTCGGGCGGCCTTGTACATTCATGGCGGATGCCCTTTCCTGAGGCTTCACTGGAGGCAATCCGCAAGAGCCTGCGCATAGGCCGTGCGGTCGTCTTCGGTATTGGTCTCCGTGCTCGCGACGACGATGCAGTCGTCGAGCCCGGCCCCGGGCAAGAGCCGCGAAACCGGCAGTCCGCCGATCACCCCGCGCCCGGCCAGCGCCTCGATCAGCTCGGCGGCGGGCCGCGGCGTGCGCAACGTGAACTCGTTGAAGAAGTGCGTGTTGACAACCTCGACCGCCGGAATCGCAGCGAGTCGCTCGGCGAGTCGCACCGCGTTGGCATGGTTGACTTTCGCCAAGCGGCCGAGGCCTGCGCCGCCGAGCAGGGTCAGATGGATCGAGAACGCGAGCGCGCACAGGCCGGAATTGGTGCAGATGTTGCTCGTCGCCTTCTCGCGCCGGATGTGCTGCTCGCGGGTCGAGAGCGTGAGCACGAAGCTGCGCCGCCCCGCCGCGTCGACAGTCTCGCCAGCAAGACGTCCCGGCATCTGGCGCACGTTCCTCGCGCGCGTCGCGAACAGGCCGAGATAGGGGCCGCCGAAGCTGAGCGCGTTGCCAATTCCCTGGCCTTCTCCGACCGCAATGTCGGCATTCATTTCGCCGGGCG
Source organism: uncultured Alphaproteobacteria bacterium (assembly GCA_963783175.1). Taxonomy (GTDB): domain Bacteria; phylum Pseudomonadota; class Alphaproteobacteria; order Rhizobiales; family Beijerinckiaceae; genus Roseiarcus. The sequence goes on along the minus strand of CAWANG010000050.1, from coordinate 43,854 downwards.
AACGCAGGGCGCCGAGCGCCACTGGATCGGTGAAGACGGCAATCAACAGAGCGCCGCGGGCGTGCGCTGCGGCGGCGATGGGCGTCAGATCGCGCGGATTGCCGAAGAAGTCGGGCGTTTGGACGATCACGCAGCTCGTCTCGTTGTCGATCGCCGCGGCGATGTCCTCGCTCGCCTTGAGATCCGGCGGCAGACGGACAATCATATCGCCGGCCATATGCGCCAGCGTCGCGCAGACATCGGCATATTGCGGATGCAGGCCGCCGGAGATCACCGCCCGGTTGCGCCGCGTCAGCCGGTGGGCCATCAACATCGCTTCCCCGCACGCGGTCGAGCCGTCGTACATCGACGCATTCGCAACCTCCATGCCGGTGAGGGCGGCGACCTGGGTCTGGAACTCGAACAAGACCTGAAGCGTCCCCTGGGCGATTTCCGGCTGGTAGGGGGTGTAGCTGGTCAGAAATTCGGACCGTTGGATGAGATGATCGACCGTGGCCGGGATGTGGCGTCTGTAGGCGCCAGCGCCAAGAAAAAACGGGGCGGAGCCCGAGGCGAGGCTGCGATTGGCGAGCGCCGTCATCGCCCGCTCGACCGCCATTTCGCTCTTCGCCGGCGGCATGTCGAGAAGTCCCTGAATCCGCTTGTCGGCGGGAATGTCGGCGAACAGCGCCTCAACGTCCGGGACGCCGATCCGCATCAGCATCGCCTCGCGTTCGCTGGTGTCGAGCGGCAGGTAGCGCATCGTTCAGCCCAAGGTTTTGAGGTAGTCCGCGTAGGCGGATTCGTCCATCAACCCAGTCAATTCGCCTGCGTCTGCGAGCTTGAGGCGAAAGAGCCAGCCGCGCGCGAGCGCGTCCTCGTTGATGAGGCCCGGCGTCGACTCGACCTCTGAATTGACGGCCACGACTTCGCCGGAGACCGGCGCGAACACGTCGCTCGCCGCCTTGACGCTCTCGACCACAGCGGCCGGATCGCCCTGCTTCAACGCTTTGCCGATCGGCGGCGTCTCGGCAAAGACGACGTCGCCAAGCTGCTGCTGCGCGTACTCGCTGATGCCGACGACGCCTTCGCCGTCCTCGACTCGGACGTACTCATGGTCCTTGGTGTAGCGGATCTGGGACATCATCCATTCCTTACTTAGCCGCGATAGTAGGCGTGGGGATAGAAGGGCAGCGCGACGACCCGCGCACTCAATGGCTTGCCGCGCACCATGAGACTGACGGGCGTTCCGACTCTTGCGTAGGCGCGCGCGACATAGCCCATCGCAATGGGCGCGCCGACGCTCGGGCCAAAGCCGCCGGACGTAACGACGCCGATCCGCGCGCCGTCCTCAGAAGCAATCTCCGCCCCCTCGCGCGCCGGCGCGCGGCCGTCCGGCCGAACCCCGACGCGCTGACGATTCGGCCCGTTGGCCAGCGCGGTCTGAATACGCCGGGCGCCTGGGAATCCGCCCTCAATGCGCCGGCGCTTCTGAATCGACCAGGAGAGAGCGGCTTCGATCGGATCGACAGTCTCGTCGAGCTCGTGCCCGTAAAGGCAGAGACCGGCCTCGAGCCTCAGCGAATCCCTGGCCCCGAGACCGATCGGCGCAACGTCGGGTTCGGCGAGGAGAATGCGGGCGAAGCTTTCCGCGAGGGTCGACGCGAGCGAGAGTTCAAAGCCGTCCTCGCCTGTGTACCCCGAGCGCGAAACGAAAGTTTCGAACCCAGCCACCCGCGCCGGACGAGCGCTCATGAAGGCCATGGCCTCGAGCCCTTCGTTGGGGGCAAGGCGCGCCAACGTCGAGGCCGCGATAGGGCCCTGAAGGGCGATCAGCGCCGCCTCGGGGAGCGGCGTGAGGCGGAGGCGTGAGGGCAAGCGTTGACGGATCAGCGCGTAGTCGACGGCCTTTCGCGACGCGTTGACGATCAGCCTCAATGCGCCGTCCGCGCGGGGCGGCCGCGTGACCATCAGGTCGTCGACGATTCCGCCGTCGTCGTTGAGCAATTGGGAATATCGCTGACGGCCAGGGGCGAGGTTGAGAAAGTCGGCGGGGCAAAGTGTTTCGAGAAAGGCCGCGACATTTGCGTGATCGGCACCCTCGATCAGCGCCTGACCCATATGCGAAACGTCGAACAGCCCGGCGAACTTGCGGGTGTGGATGTGCTCGGCAAGGATCCCCGCCGGATAGTGGATGGGCATGTCGTAGCCGGCGAACGGCGCCATTCGCGCGCCGAGTTCGACGTGCAGCGCGTGCAGCGGCGTCTTCTGGTTCACGGCTTCGTTCATGCGCCCACCGGTCGTGGAACAAGCGCCCGCCGCAAGGCCAAGCCGCGACTGCGGCTTTGGCGCTCACGGACGCCCCCTCTGTCCGATGACCTGAGAGATTTCCCGCTTCCCGCGGTTGCCCCCGTCGGTGGGCGAGCGCTTTGGACGCACGCCTCTTTCCAGAGCGTCATCACTTGCGCGGTCCCTAAGGCCTGAGCGTTTCCGGGGCGGTTGCGCCTTCGGCGCCGGCGAGGACTCGCCGGACTCTTCCGCGAAGTGTCTTCGACTGACCGGCCGAGCTAGCCTGACCGGGCGAGCGTTGTCAACGCGAGATGCCTCCGGATCCGGCCGGCTCGCCTAGCCAGACGTCCTCTTCTTTTTATGGCGCGTCGGCGACGGGGCGCCGGTTCCGCCCTCGAATCCGACGGAGATCGAATAGACGTCCGCCAGCTGGAGAGTCGACATCGGCAGCATGATCGGGTCGGTCACGACACGGAAGGCGCCCGCGGTGACGCCATCCGTTGAGGCCTCGACCCGATAGGTCTGCGAAAACACGTTCGTCTTGTCGCTGTCGCGGGTGACCGTGATCTTCAGCGGCGCGTTGAAGGTCCCAGGCGAGCCGGCCGGCCCGATCACCACCGAGCCCTTGACGCCAATTTTGAGCGCGGCTTGCGCGGGCCCGGCGGGATCGCATTCGCGCGCCGTGTCGCCGATGTTGAACTGATAGCGCACCGAAGGGTTGTCCGGGCCGCCGACCCGCAGCGCCGCGCCAGCGTCCGCGATCGTGACTTCCGGGCAATTGATGTCTTGCGAGGCGACCGGCAGAACCTTGGGCTTGTCGCTCGGATTGGTCGCGGGCTTCCCGGCCACCGGCCGCGGGTTCGCGCCCGCGTTGAGGGCTTCAGCGTTCGGATCGCGGTTGGAGAGAAAACCGCCGACCGAGCTGCCAACCGAGCCGACCGCGCCGACGACGGTGTCGCAGCCGGTAAGCGAGCCAAGCGCGGCCGAAAGAAGCGCGATGCGGACAAGCGTTGCGCGAACGATCATTGCGTCAGACTTCACCAATTGAGCGGTTGGGATTCGTTTGAACGACACGGGCGGTGCTTACCCCGCTCACGCGGTCAAGGCAATTGCTCGTAGGCTTCCTTGAAACCGGCGAGCGGCGCCTGCATACCGACGCCCTGCTCGGGCGTCTGAAAGATGCCGAGCGTCGCGATCTTTCCGTTCTTCAGTTTGTCGAGGAGGGCGTCGTCCATGGCGAGCTGGGCGACGCAGCCATTGGGGAGGCACTGCAGGAAGCCCAAACGCCCGGCGTCCGCGTCGTCGATCCGCAAGCTCACGCCCGGAGGCAAGAGCACCCCGAGCGGCGCGATCACCCGCATGAGCCGCGTCTTGCGATCGGCGGTGTTGAGCACGATGATGACCAGGACCAGATTCGGCCGCTCTTGGTCGACAACGCTGAGCACGATCGCGCATTGCTCATGCTGGGCGCCGGGAGGGGTCTCGCACCTCGTCACCCAGTCGCCGTGCTTGTCCTTGATCGCGCCCTTCGCATCCGTCGCGACCGCCCGGCCGCCAGCGGCGGCGACGAGCGCCAGGCCGACGACGAGGCTCAAGAGCGCCCGCCCGGCCTTCGATCGTTTCGTGGTGGTGAAGGCCGTCGTCCGCAATGACAATGATGCAATCCGTCGATCGGTTGGGGCAGACGCGCGAAGAGCCGTCCGTCGCCGAGAATCGGCGCCAAAATGAGGCGACGGAGGAGGCCGGGGATGGTGGGCGCTAGAGGGATTGAACCTCTGACCCCTACCATGTCAAGGTAGTGCTCTACCGCTGAGCTAAGCGCCCATCTCCCGGAGTTCCCGAGCAGGCGAAGCCGCTCAAGGGCCGGCGGGGTATAGACGCTCGCGCCGCGAGGCGCAATGGGCGCCGCGAACCGAGGATCGCCGCTCTTTCGATGGCCGCTTTTGCGCTGACCTTACGCCCGGCCGGGCGCGCCGATATCGGCGCGGTGATGGCGATCGAGCGCTCGCCGGACTTCGAGCTTTGCGTCGCCCGCTCGGAGGAGGGCGAGCATCGCGCGATGCTCGATTCGCCGTCCCACGCCTATCGGCTCGGCGTTGGCAAAACGGGCGCGATCGAGGCCTTCGCCATCCTGCGCGGCCTCGACGACGTCCACGGCAACCTCTATCTCAAGCGGGTCGCCGTCGCGCGCCCCGGACAGGGGCTCGGCACGGCGTTCCTGAGTCTTGTCCTCGACGAAGCGTTCGGGCCCATGGGCGCCGAGCGTTTCCATCTCGACTGCTTCGCCGACAACGTCCGCGCTCAAGCCGTCTACCGCAAGCTCGGCATGAGCCGCGACGGCGTCCTGCGCCGGGCCTACCGCCTCAATGACGGGACGCGGACCGACCTCGTCATGATGGCGATCCTGAAGAGCGAGTGGGAGGGGGTCCGGCGAGTAATCTACAGCATCATGATGTTTGTGTTCTCTTGGAACGGGCCGAATCTCGTGAGTTGTGGTTTGGACGGGGCTTGGCGCCGGGTTGGATTTGCTTGGATTCCTTTGTCGGAAATAAGCGTTTTCAATGGGTTGCTCTGGAAGCGGGCGCGGTTTGCTTTACCCGCGCGCTTCCCTGAACGATACGGTTGGCCATACGGGCCTTCGCGGGGCTCGATCGCCGAGGGTCGTGGTCACATTGGTCATCGTGACGCAGTCTAGCACATTCTTCTGCTTTACCGAAGCGATCGTCGAGGTCGAGAGACCGAGCTTAGCCGCCCGCGTCCGGTTTCGACCCTTCTTCTAGTCGCTGCATAGCAGGCGGTAAGCGCATAGAGGCGGTCATTCCCGGACGGCGGCAAGAGCCCAATGGGGGTCCTCGTGCTAGGTTGCGCGACACCGGAGGGACAAATGGCGGAAAAGCGGAAGCTTGCAGCGATCCTGGCCGCCGACGTCGTCGGTTTCAGTCGGCTCACCGGCGCAGACGAGGATCGCACTTTGGCTCGGCTCCGGGCTCTACGCAGCGATCTTATCGACCCCACCATCGCCGTGCACAATGGGCGCGTCTTCAAGCGCACCGGCGATGGGGCGCTCGTCGAGTTTCGCGGCGTGGTCGATGCGGTGCGCTGCGCCATCGAAGTGCAAAACGCCATGGTCGAACGCAACGCAGGCGTAGCGCCCGATCGCCGAATCGAATTCCGGATCGGTATTCATGTTGGCGACGTGGTTGAGGAGAGCGACGGCGATATGATGGGCGACAGCGTCAACATCGCCGCGCGCCTCGAGGGGATCGCCACGCCCGGCGCCATTTGCCTCTCCGAACAAGCCTATTGGCAGGTCAAGACTCGTCTCGACATCGCGGTCAGCGATCTGGGCGCGACCCAACTCAGGAATATCGCAGAGCCGGTTCGAGCCTTTTCGCTGCAGGTCGGCCTTCCCGCCGAAGCGAGACCGGCGGCGCCAGTCGAGCCGAGCACGGCGGAAAGGCCGGCAGAGCGGCCTTCCTTGTCAGGCAAACCGTCAATTGCCGTTTTGCCCTTTCAAAACATGAGCGGCGATGTCGAGCAGGAGTATTTCTGCGACGGCCTCGTCGAGGACATCATCACCACTTTGTCGAAGCTCGACGGGCTTCGGGTCATCGCGCGCAATTCGACCTCCGTCTACAAAGGTCGTTCGGTCGACGTCCGGGAAGCGGCGCGACAGCTCGGCGTGCGCTATGTTCTCGAGGGCAGCGTTCGCAGGAGCGGGGCCCGGATCAGGGTCACGGCGCAATTGATCGACGCGGCGGACGGCTCGCACCTGTGGGCCGAGCGCTACGACCGCGGCGTCGACGACATTTTCGTGATCCAGGACGAGATAACCCTGGCGCTCGCGACCGAGATGCAGGTCAAGCTAACCGACGGCGAACAGGCGCGGATGCGCTATACGACGACCAGCAATGTCGAAGCCTGGACACACTGGGCCCGGGGCATGTCCTTTTTCCGTCAACCTCCCTCCCGGGACAACCGGGAGGCCACGCAGGCCCACTGGGAGAAAGCGCTCGCGCTCGACCCGAATTCGGCCCCACTCAACGCGATGCTCGGCTTCACCCATTGCCTGGACGCCAGATTCGGCTGGAAAGATCCATTCGAAATCGCGATGGCGAAGGCCCGCCGCTATGCCGAAAGGGCGCTGGAGATCGATCCCGGCAACGCCGACGCTCACATCACGTCAGGCATGGTTTTGCTGATGGAAGGGCGGCATGACGAAGCCGTGGCTGACGCCAGAAAGGCGGTTCGGCTGGCGCCCGGCTCGGCCGATGTGGCGCAACTTGCCGGCTTTATTGTCCTGCCGTCAGGATATCCGGAAGAGGCGGTGGCGCTCTGCGAGAAATCGATGACCCTCAGCCCGAATTACCCTTCCGTCTATCTGGGCACGCTCGGAGACGCCTATCGACAGGCCGGGCGAACCGATGACGCGATCGCCACCTTCGAGGCCTATCACGCGCGAAATCCCGGCTTCGGACTGACCGATGTCGTGATCGCCCACCACGAAAAGGGCCAGCCCGAGGAAAAACGAAGCGAACGGCCGCGCGCCTCATGGCGGCGCGACCGGAGTTCACAATTGCCGGATGGCGTAAAACCCAGTTCATTCGCCGCGACGCCGCGCGGGTCGAAACCGACGCGGCAGCCCTCCGCGCCGCGGGACTTCCGATGGGCTGAGGGTTCTCCAGCCCGAGGCCCGCGGTCGTCCCCCGCAATGTCCGGTTCACGAATTGGTCGAGCGTTGTCCGTATTCCACCCCCAAGATCTGCCTCCGTGCGCTCCAAATTTGAGTTCCGGTCCGCTACCGTCGCTCGCTTTGCATTGACAACCCGCTCGCGCCATGATTTGCGAAAAGCCGACGGGCGCGGGTGTCGCGCCGTGTCTGGATCAGGCCCGATGGCTCGCTGCGAGTTCAAACCAACGACCAAATCGACCTTCACGCCGAAAGGCGGGAAGGTCTGACCCTCGCCTTCCCGCAATCTCCCGGCGGGGGCGCCGGGTTTCGTGGGTCGGCTCAAGCGGCCTCGAGGGGAGAAGGCGAACAAGGAATTTCACCCATGTCAGGCTTCAAGGTCGCGGTCGCCGGCGCTACCGGCAATGTCGGCCGCGAAATGCTCGCGATCCTCGCCGAGCGCCGCTTCCCTGTCTCGGAAGTGGTCGCGCTCGCCTCCGCCGCCTCGATCGGCCGCGAGGTCTCGTTCGGCGACAAGACGCTCAAGTGCCGGGCGCTCGAGCACTACGACTTTTCCGACACCGATATTTGTCTCATGTCGGCCGGGGGGACGGTGTCGAAGGAATATTCGCCGAGGATCGGCGCGCGGGGCTGCATCGTCATCGACAATTCTTCGGCCTGGCGGATGGACCCGGACGTGCCGCTGATCGTGCCTGAGGTCAACGCGGCGGCGGCCAAGGGCTTCGGGAAGAAGAACATCATCGCCAACCCGAACTGCTCGACCGCCCAGCTCGTCGTCGCCCTGAAGCCGCTGCACGACCGCGCGACGATCAGAGCGGGTGGTGGTCGCGACCTATCAGTCGGTCTCGGGCGCGGGCAAGGAGGCGATGGACGAGCTCTTCGCCCAGACGCGCGCCGTGTTCGTGTCCGATCCGATCGAGCCGAAGAAGTTCCCGAAGCGCATCGCCTTCAACGTCATTCCTCAGATCGACGTCTTCATGGACGACGGCTCGACCAAGGAAGAGTGGAAGATGGTCGCTGAGACCAAGAAAATCCTCGATCCCAGGATCAAGCTGACCGCGACCTGCGTGCGCGTGCCGGTATTCATCGGCCATTCGGAAGCGGTCAACATCGAGTTCGCCGAGCCGCTCAGCGCCGACGAAGCGCGCGAGATCCTGCGCAAGGCGCCTGGCTGCCTGGTGATCGACCGGCGCGAACCCGGCGGCTACATCACCCCCCATGAGGCGGCGGGAGAGGACGCGACCTACATCTCCCGCATCCGCGACGATCCCACGATCGACAACGGCCTCAACCTCTGGATCGTGTCCGACAATCTGCGCAAAGGGGCGGCGCTGAACGCGGTTCAGATCGCCGAGGTTCTGGCCAATCGCGGTTGGCTGAAGCCCAAGTTAAAGGTTGCATGACGATCCGCTGAGCGTGCAATACGGGGCGGCGGGCCGGTTCCCCCATCTGTCGCCCCATTACCGACTAATCTATCATGGTGATGCGGCGCGACGTTCCGCGTTATTTTTAAGGTTCGATTAGGCGATCCATGGCGCAAGATCCGGATATCCGCCTGCTCACCTCTCCGCGTATTTTCCTGGTCGGGATGGCGGCGTTCCTGGCGCTCGTCGGTTTTGTCGTCCTCATTCTTTATCAGCAGATCGCGCTCGCCTTCAGCGCCAATCCGGGCTTGAACGGCCTCATCCTCGGAGTTCTGGCGATCGGCGCGCTGTTCACGTTCCGACAGGTGATCCGGCTCTTTCGCGAGATCCGCTGGGTCAATTCGCTGACCGGCCCCCAGACCGGCGCCGCTCCCACCCCGCTGCTGCTCGCGCCGATGGCGGCGATGCTCAACGCCGGAGCGGGCGCGCGCGGCCTCTCGACCATCACCACCCGGGCCATCCTCGATTCCATCGCCACCCGGCTCGACGAGGGACGCGAGCTCAGCCGTTATCTGGTCGGCCTTCTGGTGTTTCTCGGCCTGCTCGGCACTTTCTGGGGCCTTCTGGAGACGGTGCATTCAATCGCCGGCGTCATCGACAGCATGAAGACCGGGGCCGATACGGCGTCCATGTTCGACGCCCTCAAGACCGGTCTTTCCGCGCCGATCGCCGGCATGAGCGTTTCCTTCACCTCCTCGCTATTCGGACTCGCGAGCTCGCTCATCCTCGGCTTTCTCGACCTGCAGGCGGGGCAAGCGCAGAATCGCTTTTATTCGGAGTTCGAGGAGTTTCTCGCCAGCCACGTCCAAACGGCGCCGATCGCGGAGGCGATTCCGGAGGGGCCGATCATCCCACAAGGCGCGCAACCGGTTATCGAGCATCAGCGCGACGCCAAGGCGATCGCGACGCTTGCCGAGGGCATCCAGGCTCTGGTCGGCCACATGCGCACCGAGCAGCAGCAGATTCGCGATTGGGTCGACGCGCAGGCGGTGCAGCAGGAGGACATCGGCAAGCTCCTCCGCCGCCTGCTCGACGAACTGGGAACGCGGTAGTTCCTTTTCCCCGTGAAGAGGGAGAGGGAGAAGCAAGGGCGCGCGGGCGCGAAAGGAGTTGAGGCATGGCGCTGTCGCGCTCGCGCCGCTACGAGGCGGTGAACTATTGGCCGGGCTTCGTCGACGCCCTGTCGACCATGCTTTTGGTCATCATCTTTCTCTTGTCCGTGTTCATGCTGGCGCAGTTCTTCCTGTCGCAGGAGGTCACGGGCAAGGACGAGGCGCTCACCAGGCTCAACCGGCAGATCGAGGAATTGACCAACCTCCTGGCGCTGGAGCGAACGCAGAAGGGCGAGGATCAATCCAAGATTTCGACTCTGACCGCGACCCTCGACAGCGCCGAGCGGGAGCGGAACCGGCTCAGGGACGCCGCCTCGCAGGGCGCAGTCGACGCCGACGCTGCGAGCGGCAAGGCTTCGGCGGCGGCCCAGGCGCTCGATCAGCAGAAGCAGATCTCGGCTCAGGCTTTGGCCCAGGTCGACGTGCTCAACCAGCAGATCGCCGCGCTGCGCCGGCAGCTGGCCGCCATCGAAGACGCGCTCGCCGCCTCGGAGGCCTCCAACAAGGAATCGCAGTCGAAGATCTCGGACCTCGGCCAGCGGCTCAACGTCGCGCTGGCGCAGAAGGTCCAGGAGCTCAACCGCTACCGCTCCGACTTTTTCGGCCGCCTGCGGCAGATCCTGGGCTCGCGGCCCGACATCCGCGTCGTCGGCGACCGATTTGTGTTCGAATCCTCGGTGCTGTTCGATGTCGGCAAGGCCGACATCAGCCCGGCCGGGAAGCAGTCGCTCGAAACGCTCGCTTCGGCCGTCCTAGACCTCGAGCGCGAGATTCCGCCCGACCTTCCCTGGATCCTGCGGGTCGACGGCCATACCGACAATCGCCCGATCGCGGGCGGCGGCCAATACAAGTCGAACTGGGAGCTGTCGGCCGCGCGCGCGGTCTCGGTGGTGCAATACCTGATCAGCAAGGGGGTCGAGCCCGACCGCCTGGCCGCAGCCGGCTTCGGCGAATTCCAGCCGATCGACCAGGGGACGGACGAAGAGTCGCTCGCCCGCAACCGGCGCATCGAGCTCAAGCTGACGGAGCGGTGAGCGCCTCGACCCGGGCGCTGCGCGACTTCGCCGAGGCCGATCTGCCGGCGCTGATCGATCTTTGGGCCGCGGCCTGGACGGCGACGGGCATCCCGATCGATTTCGACGCCCGCCGCGCCTGGATCGCGGAACGCCTCTCGGAGCTTCGCGCCGGCGGGGCCGAGATCGTCGTCGGGCTCGACGCGAGTGAGAAACCCTCTGGCTTCGTGACCATCGATCCGCGTTTGGGCGCCCTCGACCAGCTCTGCGTCGCGCCGGCGGAGCGCGGCTCGGGCCTTGCAGCGGCGCTGATCGACGAGGCCAAGAGCCGCTCGCCGGGCGTGATCGACCTCGACGTCAACGAAGCGAACCCGCGCGCCCGGCGCTTCTACGAACGAGAGGGGTTCAGGGTCATCGGGCAGGGCGTCAGCCCTCATTCGGGGCTGCCGACGCTCAAGTTGCGCTGGCGGGCGAGAGGATAGTCAAAGCCGACCGCCCCGCCTTGTCGACGCGCCGGTTGCCATCGCTGCCGTTCCCGGCTATCGCCATGGGCATCGGCCTTGAGAAGCCGCAATTAACGCAGGGACGCCCTGCACGAGGGAGCGCTCGACCATGCGCACACCATTGATCCTGTCCTTGACCGGGTTCGGCCTCCTGGCGCTGACGGCGCCGGTTCTGGCTGACGACATCACGATCGCGGTCGCCGGGCCGATGACCGGGCCGGTCGCGAGCATCGGCGAGCAGATGAAGCGAGGCGCCGAGGCCGCAGCTGCCGCGATCAACAATGCCGGCGGGGTCAACGGACGCAAGATCAAAATTGTCGTCGAGGACGACGCCTGCGATCCGAAGCAGGCGGTGACCGTCGCCAACCTCATCATCGGGCAGCAGATCAAGTATGTCGACGGGCACGCCTGCTCGGGCTCGTCGATCCCTGCCTCCGACGTCTATGCCGAGAACGACGTCCTGATGATGAGCCCGGCGTCCTCGAACCCGGCGCTCACCGAAAAGGGGCATCCGACGATCATGCGCCTCTATCCGCGCGACGACCGGCAGGGCGAGTTCATCGCTCCCTGGATCGCCGAGAAATACAAAGGCAAGAAGATCGCCATCCTGCACGATAAGTCGGCTTACGGGAAAGGCCTGGCTACGGTCGTGAAGGAGAAGCTGAACGCCGGCGGCGTGACCGAGGTCATGTTCGAGGGCATCAATCCGGGCGAAAAAGACTATACCGCGGTCATCACCAAGCTGAAGAGCGCCGGGGCGGAGTTCGTCTATTTCGGCGGCTATCACGCCGAGGCCGGCCTCATTCTGCGCCAGGCGGCCGACCAGGGCACCAAGTTCCAGCTCATGACCGGCGACAGCATTGCGACGTCCGAGTTCTGGGCCATGTCAGGGCAGGCGGGCGAGGGAACGCTGTTCACCTTCCCAACCGATCCCCGCCGCTCGCCGAGCGCGGCCAAAGCGCTCGAACAGTTCAAGGCCGAGGGCTACGACCCCGAAGGCTTCACCCTGTTCAGCTACGGCGTCGTTCAGGCGATCGCCGATGGAATCAAGCGGTCCGGGTCGGACGATCCGGCGAAGATCGCCCAGGCGCTCGAGGACGGCAAGCCGGTCGACACGGTGATGGGACCGGTCAAGTTCGACGGCAAAGGCGACATCCTCGACCCGCGCTACGACATCAACATGTGGAGCGCCGGCAAATACGGGCCGATTGCGAAGTGAGCGGACCGGCGCGGCGGCGGCCCTTCGCGAGATCGCAGGCCGTTTGCCTCGTCGCGCGAAGCGCTTCGTTCACGCCGTCTCCACAATGAACCCCTCGAGCAGCGCATCGAAGGCTGCGGGCGCCTCCCATTGCGGCGTATGTCCGGCGCCGGGGATTGACTGCACCGCGCCCCGCCACAGCGTCGGCATGACGAGCGAAGTGAAATAGCGGCCGTTGACAATCTGCTCCTCGGCGCCGTGCAATATCGCAAGCGGAACCTCGAGATCGCGCGCGACTGCGACCTCGTCGCGGTAGCCGCCGTTCGAAGCGTTGGCCGCAAGACCCGAGCGCGCCCGCCCGTCCGTGCGCAGAATATCGTCGAGAAAGAACGGCGGAATGTCGGCGAAGCCTGGCCTGAAGAACGCGGCGAGATAGGCGGACGCCTCGGCGCCGTCGATGCTCTGCCGGAAGCCGAATTTCATCGCCGGATTTGGGAGGAACGCCTCACCCATCGACTGGCGGGATGTAAGCGGCGGCGCGCCGAAAATGAGAAATCCGCGCGCGTGCGAAAGCTCGGGCGCCATTTCGAGCACGACATGGCCGCCGAGGCTCCAGCCGACGAAATGCGCGTCGCCGAGCCCAAGCGCCTCGACGACCGCCCGGACGGCGCGGGCATGACCCGGAATTGAATAGGCGCCTGGGTCTTTCGCGTCGTCGGAGGCGCCATGACCTGGGAGATCGACCGCAACCAGCCGAAAACGCCGCGCCAGCGGCCCATCGAACTGGCGCGAAAATGCCCGCGACGACGAGGAGTTGCCGTGAATGAGCACTACGGTCGGCCCACGCCCTTCCGAGTCGCAGACCGCGATCGCGCCATTCCGCGCCTCGACCTTAAACATTTTCATCAATCCTCCGGCCTGAGCGCGATGAAAACGGCACCCTAGAGGGCCGCCCGCGCGGGCGAAAGCCGATCGCCCTTCCCTTCCCCCCGCGTTTCGTGTATTGCGCTGCACAATCGTAACGGGCGAGCGCGATAGCGAGCGCTGGGCTCGCCGTCGCGTTCCCGTCATCTTCGCGGCCAAAGGACAGCGCGGCGCGTCCCGCGCCGTTTGGCCGTCCGCCGTCAGAAAAAGCCTCTTCTCCCATGAAGCTTCGCAACATCGCCATCATCGCCCATGTCGACCACGGCAAGACGACGCTCGTCGACCGGCTTTTGCAGCAGTCGGGCGCGTTCCGCGACAACCAGCGCGTGGCCGAACGGGTCATGGATTCGAACGACCTCGAGCGCGAGCGCGGCATCACCATTCTCGCCAAGGCGACGTCGGTGGTATGGAAGGACGTGCGCGTCAATATCGTCGACACGCCGGGCCACGCCGATTTCGGCGGCGAGGTCGAGCGCATCCTGTCGATGGTCGACGGCGCGATCGTGCTCGTCGACGCCGCCGAAGGGCCGATGCCGCAGACCAAGTTCGTGGTCGGCAAGGCGCTCAAGATCGGGCTTAAGCCGATCGTCTGCGTCAACAAGGTCGACAAGGGCGACGCGCGGCCGAGCGAGGTCGTCAACGAGATCTTCGATCTCTTCGCCGCGCTCGACGCAACCGACGAACAGCTTGATTTTCCGATCCTCTACGGTTCGGCAAAGCAGGGCTGGATGGCGCTCTCGCCGGACGGCCCCAAGGAGAACATGGCGCCGCTGTTCGACCTGGTGCTGAAGCATGTCGAGCCGCCGAAGGTCGGCGCCGGGGGCTTCCGCATGCTCGGCACCCTGCTCGAGGCCAATCCCTATCTCGGGCGCATCATCACCGGCCGGGTGTTCTCGGGCTCGATCCGGACCAACGGGCCGGTGAAAGTCATCGACCGCCAGGGCGACGCGATCGAGCAGGGCCGGGTTTCGCGAATCCTCGCCTTCCGCGGCATCGAGCGGGCCCCGATCGACGAGGCGCTCGCGGGCGATATCGTCGCCGTTGCGGGGTTGGAAAAGTTCAACGTCGCCGACACCCTGTGCAGCCCGGAGGAAGTTGAGCCGCTGACCGCCCAGCCGATCGATCCGCCGACGCTGTCGATGACGTTTTCCGTCAACGACAGTCCGCTTGCCGGAACCGAGGGCGACAAGGTGACGAGTCGCGTCATCCGCGACCGCCTGTTCAAGGAAGCTGAGGGCAATGTGGCGCTCAAGGTCGAGCAGGCCCCCAATTCCGACGCCTATGTCATCTCGGGGCGCGGCGAATTGCAGCTTGCGATCCTGATCGAGACGATGCGCCGCGAGGGTTTCGAGGTCAGCGTCTCACGGCCGAAGGTGCTCTACCGCCGCAGCGGCGAGGGCGAGGTCCTCGAGCCGATCGAGGAGGTCGTGATCGACGTCGATGAGGAGCATGCCGGCGTCGTGGTTCAGAAGATGAGCGAGCGCAAGGGCGAGATGATCGAAATGCGCCCCTCGGGCGGCGGTCGGCTGCGTCTCGTCTTTCTTGCGCCGACCCGCGGCCTCATCGGCTACCTCGGCGAACTGATGACCGACACCCGCGGCACGGCGGTGATGAACCGCCTATTCCACAATTGGGGCCACTGGAAAGGCGAGATCGCCGGCCGGCGCAACGGCGTCCTGATCTCGAACGAAGCGGGTGAAGCGGTCGCCTATGCGATGTGGAACCTCGAGGATCGCGGCCCGATGATGATCGAGCCGGGCGCTAAGGTCTATCAGGGCATGCTCGTCGGCCAGCACACGCGCGACAACGACCTCGAAGTCAACGTGCTCAAGGGCAAGAAGCTCACCAACATCCGCACCCACTCCAAGGACGAGGCGGTGCGCCTGACGCCGCCGATCCAGATGACGCTCGAAAAGGCGCTCGCCTATATCGAGGACGACGAATTGGTCGAGGTGACGCCGAAATCGATCCGCCTGCGCAAGGCGCTGCTCGACCCCAATGACCGCAAGCGCGCCGAACGCGCCAAGGCGGCGGAAGGAGCAGCGTAGGGCGGTTCAGGGCGGCAAGGGAGGGCCATAAAGACAATAAGGGGCTGGATAGCGGAGCTCACCCGGAGAGGCCGATGCCGACGACGAAAATCATGCTCATCCGCCACGCGGAAAAGCCGAACGGCAATGGCGGCCCCGGCCTCATGCCCGACGGGGCTCAGAATCCCGAGGCCCTGACCGCACTTGGCTGGACGCGCGCCAACGCGCTCGTCGGCCTGTTCGCTCCCGCGAATGAGGATGGACCGCGGCCGCCGCTTGCGAGGCCCGCCAGCCTGTTTGCGTCGGGATCGCAAAGCCTGCGGCCGAAGCAGACGGTCGCGCCGCTGGCCGTGTCGCTCAACCTTTCCGTCACGACCTTCCTGAAGGGTCAGGAGGCTCAGCTCGTCGCTGCGGTCAAGGCCGCCGAAGGCCCGGCGCTTGTTTCCTGGCAGCACGAGGCGATTCCTGCGATTGCGACGCTGATCCAGGGCCAGGCCGACGGCGTCCCGCCAGTTTGGCCCGGACATCGCTTCGACCTCGTCTGGGTGTTGGATCTTAGGGACGATGGGACTTGGAGCTTCGCCGAGGCGCCGCAGCTCCTTCTGCCGGGGGACTCGGCAAAGCCGATCGGCTGGGATGGTTAGACCGCGGCTTCCTGTCGTACGGCCACTCCGAGGTCGGTTCACGACGCCGGTACAATCTTTTTCGGTTTTACTATCCTTTCAGACAATAGACATCTGGGGATCCATTGCTTGGCTGTTGATTATCCTTCGTATTTGATTCGGAGCCTTGTGCTTAAGGCTCCTTTAAGGAAAGATGAATGATACAGGATTTCCAGGCCTGCACGTCCAAGGGTGTGAAAGAAGATGAGTTGCGTTAAATGAGTCATCGATTCACCGCACAATCCCTCTCTTGCCTTAGGTGGACCCCGACGCCCGCTTTGTGACAGGCTGACAACAATCCAGCCGGTTGGAGGATCGGGCGCGTGCGAATTCGTCATCTCAATTGTGGGTCGCTATGTCCGCCTGGCGGGAGACTGTTGGGCGGCGCTGGCGGGCTGCTGTCGCCGGCGCCGATGTGCTGCCACTGCCTCCTGATCGAGGGCGACGACCGGCTGATTCTCGTCGACACTGGTCTTGGCGTCGAGGATGTCAACGAGCCGCAGCGGCTCGGACATCTGTTCAACCTCATGATGCGCCCGCGGCTGGAAGTCGCCGAGACGGCGCTGCGGCAGGTCGTGGATCTGGGCTACCGCCCAAGCGACGTGCGCCACATCGTACCGACCCATCTTGACCTTGACCATGCGGGAGGCATCAGCGATTTCCCGGGCGCGGCGGTTCACATTTTCGCCGCCGAGCTTAGCGCCGCCTCGAGCCGGCCAAGCCTGCGCGAGCGCAGTCGCTATCGCCCCGTGCAGATCTCCGCGGTCAAGAAATGGGCGGCGGTGAAGGAGGAGGGAGAGTCCTGGTTCGGCTTCTCCGCGGTGCGCGCGATTCCGGGAACAGATGACGAAGTTCTTTTGGTCCCGCTGCCGGGCCACACCCGCGGCCATTGCGGCGTCGCGGTGCGGAGGTCGGAGGATTGGCTCCTCCATTGCGGCGACGCCTATTTCCGCCATTCCGAAGTCGAGCCGGGCGGCGGCGCGGCGCCGGCGGCCGTGCGGGCGTTCGAGAGTTCTCGTCAGCGTCGACGGCGCGGCGCGGCGCGCCAATCTGGCCCGACTGCGCGACCTCGCGCGGTTGACGATGGGCGAGGTCAAGCTGTTCTGCTCGCACGATCCGGTCGAGTTTGCGGCTCTGAAGGCCGAAGAACCTCAAGCTGAGGTCGCCTCTCCGCCGGCCAGCGCGCCGCGGCGACCACGGCCAATCGAGCTTCGCGCGCCCGGACGATAGCGGGCCTCCGGGACGCCTGTCCCACTGGCAAGCTTCATAAAGCGCAATCCGGGACTTGTTTCCTCGGTCCTGCGGTTCAGCCGGCGAAGCGGGCGCCGAGGCCGCCGTCCACGCGCCAGTTGGCGCCGGTGACGAACGAGGCTTCGTCCGACAACAAGAAGACGGCGCAATTGGCGATTTCCGCCGGACTGCCCATCCGCCGCATCGGATGAGCCGCAAGCACTTTCTCCCGCAGGCTTGCGTCGTTGCGGGCGAAGAACTCGGAGACCAGCGCCGTCTCGACGTAGCCAGGCGACAGCGCGTTGACTCGAATCTGCCATTGGCCCACCTCGAGCGCGAGCGAGCGGGTGAGCCCGACGAGGCCTGATTTCGCCGCCGCATAGGGGAACATGCCGGGATAGGTTATGTCGGCGTGCAGCGAGGCGATGTTGACGATTGCCCCCTTTTCTGCCGCCTTCATCGCCGGCAGGACGGCGCGGGCGGCAAGCCAGGCCGATTTGAGATCGACGGCGAACACGTCGTCCCACTCCTGTTCGGTCATCGTCACTGGGTCGGCGTAGACATTGCGTCCGGCGTTGTTGACGAGCCCGGTTACCGGCCCGAACATTTTCGTCGCCGCGTCAAGCGCCCGCGCGAGGTCGGAGGCGCGCCGCACGTCGCCGGCGGTTAATGAAGCGCGCTTCCCGACGCCGAGCGCGACAAGGAGCTCGCGCCCCTCGGCTTCGTCGAGATCGATGATCGAAACGAGCGCGCCTTCGCCGAGCGCCTTGGCGGCGATCGCCGCGCCGATGCCGCGCGCGCCACCGGTCACCAGGACATGCTGCCCCTCGATCCGCCCAGCCATTCGCGCCTCTCACCAATCCGCGACGGCGCCGTCGTGGTGGCGCCATTGGATCGGCGGCGCCTCCTGAAACGGATGGTTCGCGGCCGCTTTGAAATCGATCTCGACGCCGACGCCCGGAGCGAAGCTCGGCTCAACGTAGCCGCCCCGGATCGGCGTCACGCCGGCGACAATTTCGTCGCGCCACGGCACGTCGGCGCGCATCACTTCCTGGATGAGAAAGTTAGGCAGCGCGAAGCCGAGATGGATATTGACCATGGTCGCGATCGGCCCCAGCGGATTATGGGGCGCCATGCTGACGCCGAAGGTGTCGCAGAGCGCCGCGATCCGCCTGACCTCGGTCAGCCCGCCGGCATGGCAGACGTCGGGCTGGGCGACCGCGATCGCCTGAGATTGCAGGAGCGTCAGGAACTCGCGCCGATGGGTCAGCCGCTCGCCCGATGCGATCGGAATCGAGGTCGAGCGCGCAACCCGAGCGATGCCCTCGGGATCCTCCGGCTGGCACGGCTCTTCGAGAAAGAATGGGCGAAAAGGCTCGAGAACCCTTGCATATTGAATCGCCATCGCAGCGCTCGTGCGCCCATGCAAATCGACCATGATGTCCATGTCGGCGCCGGCGCCTTCGCGCGCCGCCGCCATCAGCCGCTCGGCGCCTTTGAGCGCCACGAGGCCGTCGAGCGGCGCGGACTTTCCGACGGCGAGAATCTTGATCGCCGAGAATCCGTCGGCGCGCGAGCGCGCCGCTTTCTCGGCGAACGCTTCCGCCGCCGGGTCGTCATAGACGGCCGACGAGTTGCCCCCCGCCGAGGTGATCGTACATACGTAGCCGGTCGCGCGAGAGGCCGCCGAGCAATTGCCACAGGGGAACGCCGAGGTCCTTGGCCTTCAGATCGTGCAGCGCCTGATCGATGCCCGACAGGGCCGACATGGTCACTACCCCGCCCTTGAAGAACGGATAGCGGTACATCGCCTGCCAGAGATGCTCGATACGGCGCGGATCTTCGCCGATCACCAGTGGCGCAAGGTCCTCGATCGCGCCGACGACGGCGCGGGTCTGGAATTCGAGCGTCGCCTCGCCGAGCCCGACGAGCCCGGGGACGTCGGTCTCGACTCGGACGAAAATCCAGTTACGCAACATCGCGTTGACGACGACAGTCTTGACTGCGGCGATCTTCATCCGGGGCGCCCGCCTCCCCTCACCGTCCGGTCAGCGACTGGCGGCGGATCCGCCGGTCGATGAGCGTCTGAAGCACGACCGAAATCACGATGACCAGACCGAACGCGAGCTGCGTATAGAACGCGTTGATGCCGGCCGAGACGATGCCGGCATTGATCGCGCCAATGATGAAGGAGGCGACAAAAGTGCCGACGACCGAGCCCGTGCCGCCGAACACCGAGGTGCCGCCCAGGAAGACGGAGGCGATCGTGTTGAGCAGCGAGCCCTCGCCGGTGCTCGGCCAAAAGTAATATCCGTAGATCGAGCTTATGAGCCCGGCGAAAACGGCGGTGACACCGACCAGCACGAAGGCTTTGATTTTGACCCGAGCCACGTTGACGCCCATCAGCCGCGCGCTGATCTGGTTGTCGCCGACCAGGAACACATGGGCGCCGAAGCGGGTGCGGTTGAGCAGGATCCAGAAGACGATGAGGATCGCGATCATCCACAGGGTCTGAACCGGAACTCCGAAATCGGACTCACGCAGCAGGGCGTGCATCTGGGGATACTGGTCGGCGGTCAGTGGCACCCCGGTGCCGTTCATCAGCACGAGCTCGAGCCCCCGGAAGAGGAATTGGGTGCCGATGGTGATCACCAGCGAAGGGATGCTAAGCGCGGCCACCAGGAAGCCGTTGACGAGGCCGCACGCGACGCCGGTCGCAAGAGCGCAAGCTATTCCGACCCACCACGGCTCGCCGCCGTAGGCGGTGACGAGGCAGAACGCTGCCGTGCCGAGCGCCATCACCGAGGGGAAGGAGAGATCGATCTCGCCGGTAATAACGACGAAGGTCAGCGACAGCGCGACGATGCCGAACTGTGGCGTCGTCTCGGCGAAGGCGCGGTAGATGTCGAGGTCAGTGAAGACCCTCGGCGCCGCGACGACGAATGCGAGCCACATCGCCAGGCCGACGCCGATGATGCCGAGCTGGCTGCCATACCGAAGCAAGAAGGACGGCGGCGCGCCATGTTGGTCGACTGAGGTGGCGGGCAGATCCTGCCTCTGTCATGGCGTCTACTCGAGCGTTCCGGTTCGGGCGACGTGATAGAGCCGCTCGATCAGTGCGTCCATTGTGATTTCGCTACTGGCGAAGACGCCGGCGACCTTGCCGCGATCGAGCACGTAGAGCCGGTCCACGACTGGATAGACGTTAAAGATGTTGTGGTCGATGAAAATCGCCGACTTGCCGACTTCCTTGATGTTGCGGACGAAGTCGAGGGTCTTCTTGGTCTCGCTCAGCGAGAGGCCCATGGTCGGCTCGTCGAGTATCACAAGCTCGGCCTCGAAATAGAGGGCGCGGGTAATTGCGACCCCCTGCTTTTCGCCTCCGGACATCGTCGCAACGACGTTGCTCGGGTGCACGGCCGCTGAGGTGAAGCCCATGTGCTCGCGCATCAGCCGCGCCGCCTCGGCGCGCATCCGGTTGACGTCGAGGAGGCCCAAACGCGTGCGCAGTTCGCGCCCCATGAACATGTTGCGCCAGATCGGCTGTTTTTCGCAGAGCGCCCGCTCCTGATAGACCGTTTCGATGCCGAGACCCCGCGCGCGCGCCACCGACCAGTCGTCCATGCGCTTGCCATGAAAATAGATCGCGCCGCCGGAATCCGGATGGTGGAACCCCATTACGACCTTGACGAGCGTTGACTTGCCCGACCCATTGTCGCCGAGAAGGCCGACGATCTCGCGCCTGTTTACCTTGAAGTTGACGCCCGAAAGCGATCGCACTTCGCCGAACGACTTGGAGACGTTCCTAAGTTCGATCACCGGCGGTTCGTCGGCGCCCGGCGGATTGCGTCACGGAGTCCGCCCATGTGTTTGCGGAGGCGACGAGGCGCCGCCAGGTTCCGCGCCTCGATCGAACCAATCAGCGGATTTCCTTCGCCGCAAGCGGCGCGACGGCGTCGACATTCTACGCGTCGACGAAGGCGCCGGCGGTATTCACGTCGAGACCTGAGAAGCCGAACTTCTTGGTCAGGCAGATGTTGAGGATCGGCATATAGCCCTGCAGATAGGGTTGCTGATCGATGACCAAGTTCTGATATCCCTCCTTGATCGCCTTCGCGGTGTTCGGCGACATGTCGAAACCGGCGAAATAGACCTGGCCCGGCTTCAGCGAAGCTGCGCGAGCGTAGACGCCGACGTTCGACGTCAGCGCTCCGTGGTCGGTGACGACGAGCTTGATGCCCGGATTGGCGCCCATCACGCCGACGAAGGTCGCGGTGCCGGAGTTCGGGTCGGCGTCGGTGGCCTTGTCGATCTCCTGGTAGATCACCTTCGCGCCCGCCTTCTCGATCGCCTCAATCACCCCGACCGTGCGCGATCCGCGGTCGCCGCCCTGGCCCTTGAGACCCCAGACGAAACGCTTCGTCGCCCGCCTTGATGCTGGCTCGCTTCGCGGCCTCGGCGCCCAGCGCGAAGCCGGCAGCGTGGTTGGGCGCGCCGACATAGCCCATGCCCTTGGACCCGTACTTGTCTTGCGCCTTGGGCAGCGCGGTGTTCGGCGTGGTGAAGATGATACCCTGAGTGAAGGCCTTGTCGACCATCGGCGGCGTCGCCGCTTCGCCGCCGATGCCCCATGAAGGCGATGCCGTCGACCTTGGTCGCGATCGCCTGCTGAAGCTGGTTCAGCATGGTGTTGGGGTCCCAGTTCGAGAAGTAATAGGTGACCCACGGCCCGAAGTCGAGTTCGGCCTGACGATAGCCGTTGTAGACATTGTTAGCGAACACGCCGCCCTGCGGTCCGCCGGGAAATGCGGCGATCTTGATCCCTTGGCACCATTTCGGAGTCGGGTCGGTGGCGTGAGCGGAGGTGGCCGCCAGCGCGACGATCAGCGCGGCGCCGACCGCAAAGCCGACATTCCTGGTGCGGACATTCAACATTGAATCCTCCCTTTCGTTCGTTTCGTCTCGAAGGCGCCTCTCGACGCTCGTCCAGCCCAAGGGGCAACCTATAGGCGAAGATGACGGCAAGCGGCAACCGCGAACCCGCGAAACGGCCCGCTCAAACCGAGAACGGCAGCCGCGCGGCAGGAAACGGCGTATCGGCGAGGCCGCCCACGCCCGCGTCGACGACAAACAGCGCCCCCGCATGCGGCTCACGAGCGAGCGCCGCCGCATCGAGGCCGGCGCCCGCCGTGGTGATGAACAGCCGGTCGAGCCTCGCGCCGCCGAAGGCGCAGCAGGTGACTTGCGCGCACGGCAGAGCGACGGCGCGGTCGACGCGCCCGTCGGGCGTATAGCGCACGACCCGCCCGCCGCCCCATTCGGCGTTCCAGAGGCAGCCGTCGGCGTCGACAGTCGATCCGTCCGGAGCGCCTGGGCCTTCCACGACTGCGAACGTGCGCTCGCCACTGAGGTCGCCGCTGTCTGGGTCGTAGTCGTAGCAGCGAATGACTTTGGTCGGCGTATCGGCGAAATACATCCGCCGGCCATCGGGCGAGAAGGCGATCGAGTTCGCGATGCGCACACCCGACGCTAACGCGCGCGGGCTCGGTCCGCCTTCGTAAGCGTAGACCTGGCCGATCGGCCGGGCGCCGTTGGGATCCTCGTCCTTCGACGGACAAGCCTGGATCGGCGTCCTTGCCTCGTGGCGCGTCGTGGGAAGGTCCGGTTCAACGGCGGCGATCGGCCGGCGCGCGCCGCTCTCAAGGTCGAAGACCTCGAGGCCGCCGGCGAAGCCCGCGAGCAGCGAACTCCCGCCAAGCGGCGCGACGCACGCCAGCCGGTCGGGCAGCGCTATGGATCGGCTGCGTCCGTCCGACGGGCGATAGGCCCAGAAGCGGCGGCCTGAGATGTCGGTCCACTGGACTTCGCCGTGCGCGGGCGACCAGACCACGCCCTCGCCGAGCTCGCTTTTCCCGTCGACGACGACTTCCGCGGGCTTCGACATCGGTCAGTCCGCCCCGGTCGTGGGGCGCCTCAGCGCCTTCACCACGCTGCGGCGGGTTTTCTCATCGAGCCGGCGCGCTCTGGAGGCGAGCGTCGGGCGGGTAGCGAGGCGCGGCCTCGCCCGCTCTTGCGCTTTCGTCGAGCAACTCCGTGAGACGCGCCCGGGCGTCCTCGCGATTGCGTGGCTGGCTGGCGAATTTCTGGGCGAAGATGACGATCACGCCGCCCTGGGTCGCGCGCGCGCCGGCGAGCTTGATGAGCCGGATCGCGACGTCATTGGGCAGGCTCGGCGAGCGGCGGGCGTCGAACCTGAGCTCGACCGCGCTCGCCACCTTGTTGACGTTCTGCCCGCCCGGACCCGACGCGCGCACGAAGCTCTCGACGATCTCGCTCTCGTCAATGAAGAGATCGCCGACCTTCATGCCTCTACCGCCAGTCCCTCACATCGACAAACCGCCCCGCGATCGCCGCCGCGGCGGCCATGGCGGGCGAGACCAGGTGGGTGCGGCCCCGGTAGCCCTGGCGGCCCTCGAAATTGCGGTTCGAGGTCGAAGCGCAGCGCTCGCCCGGCGCGAGCTTGTCGGGGTTCATGGCGAGGCACATCGAGCAGCCGGGCTCCCGCCACTCGAAGCCGGCGGCAAGAAAAACCCTGTCCAGGCCCTCGGCCTCGGCTTGGGCCTTGACCAGCCCCGATCCCGGCACGACCATCGCGTTGACGCGCTCGTTGACCTTGTGGCCGTCGACGATCGCCGCTGCGGCGCGCAAGTCCTCGATCCGCCCATTGGTGCACGATCCGATGAAGACGCGGTCGATTTCGATATCGGCGATCTTCTCCCCGCCCTTGAGCCCCATATAGTCGAGCGCGCGCTTGATCGAAGCGCGCTTCTGCTCGGTCGGGCCGTCCTCGATCCGCGGCACCGCGCCGAAGATCGGCGCGACGTCCTGCGGGCTCGTGCCCCAGGAGACGATCGGCGGCAGGTCGGCGGCGTTGAGTTTCACGTCGCGATCGAAATGCGCCTCATCGTCGCTGCGCAGCGTCTCCCAATGGCGCATCGCGTGGTCCCAAAGCGCGCCCTTTGGCGTCTTCGGGCGGTCCTTGAGGTAGGCGTAGGTCTTGTCGTCGGGCGCGATCATGCCGGCGCGCGCGCCGCCCTCAATCGACATGTTGCAGACCGTCATACGCCCTTCCATCGTGAGCTGCTCGATCGCCGAGCCGCAATATTCGATCACGTGGCCAGTGCCGCCCGCGGTCCCGATCTCGCCGATGATGGCGAGGATGATGTCCTTGGCGGTGACGCCGGGGGGAAGCGCGCCATCGACCTTGACCCGCATGTTTTTGGCCTTGGTCTGGATCAAGGTCTGGGTCGCCAGCACATGCTCGACCTCGGAGGTGCCGATGCCGTGGGCGAGTGCGCCGAAGGCTCCGTGGGTCGAGGTGTGACTGTCGCCGCAGACGATCGTCGTCCCCGGCAGGGTGAAACCCTGCTCCGGCCCGATGATGTGAACGATGCCCTGCCGCGCATCGAACTCGTCGTAATATTCGATCCCGAACTCGTGTGCGTTTTTGGCGAGCTCTTCGACCTGCTGGCGGCTCTCGGGATCGGCAATGCCGGCGCGGCGGTCGGTGGTCTGGATGTTGTGGTCGACGACAGCCAGCGTCTTTTCCGGCGCCCGCACTTTTCGGCCCGAGATGCGCAGGCCCTCGAACGCCTGCGGGCTCGTGACCTCATGGACGAGATGGCGGTCGATATAGATGAGGCTCAGGCCGCCTTTGGTGTCCAAGACATGCTCGTCCCAGATCTTATCATACAACGTACGCGGCATGGACATAACGCTCTCCGGCGCCCATGGGGGCGCGAATTCAAGGGGATTGCGCGCTATCTATGCCGGATGGCGCGAGGATGGAAGGGGGAGGCATGCGTGCGCCTGAGTCGTCTATGATGGACTGGCGAAATAAAGAAAACCGGAGGAGCCATTGATCGACGACATTGAACTCGCCCGCGCGATTCACGTGTTGGCGTCGTACACTGGATCGGCGGCGTCGCCTTCGTCACTCTGGTCGCGCTGCCCCTCGCCAGAGCGAGCGAAGACGCGCGGAAAGGCTGGGCGTTGTTTGAGGCGATCGAGCGCCGCTTCGCAGCCCAGGTGCGCGTATCGCTCCCGCTTGCCGGGGCGGCGGGACTCTGGATGACTTGGCGACTCGATCTGTGGGCCGAATTCGCTGACCCGGCGTACTGGTGGATGGGCGCGATGGCGATTGTCTGGGTGGTGTTCGCACTGATCGTCTTCGTCGTCGAGCCGCTCGCAAATGCGCGATTGGCTGCGGAAGCCGCGCTCGATCCGCGCGCGGCGTTGCGGCGCCTCTGGCGGGTGCATCTCGTGTTGCTTCTGGCGGCTGTCATTACCGTCATGGGCGCTGTCGCAGGGACGCACGGTGGACTTTTCACCTAAGGTGAATGCGAAAGCACAGGCAGGCAGGGGGCGCGGCGCTGCTGCGCATTTGTGTGGCCTATTCTTTTGATTAGGATCAACCGGCGACTTGGCGAGCAATCGCTATAAATCGAATTTCGAGCACCGTTATCTGTCAGGAAATGGAGGGGCGAATGCCAGTCACAGCGTTACGCTTTGTCACGACTATTGCTGCAGCTATTATCGCCGGTTCCGCGTTCGCGGCTTCGCGCGAGGAGAACCTCGCTGATCCAATTGTCGGCGTCGAGGACGCGGTGCTGGCCGACGCTCCCAACGTTCCTCCCCCCATCCATCGCGATCATGCGACAAAGGTCGTGGTGCATCTGGAAGTCAGGGAACTTGAGGGGCGGCTCGCCGACGGCGTCCGCTATACGTTCTGGACCTTCGGGGGTCATGTGCCGGGAAAATTCATCCGCATCCGCGAAGGCGACGAGGTCGAGATGCATCTCGATAATCATCCCGACAACAAGAATCCGCACAACATCGATCTGCATGCGGTCAACGGTGCGGGCGGCGGCGCTGCGGCTTCTTTAACGGCGCCCGGCCATAGTTCGGTATTCTCGTTCAAGGCGCTCAATCCGGGATTGTTCGTCTATCATTGCGCGACCGCCCCGGTCGCCATGCACATCGCCAACGGCATGTACGGGATGATTCTGGTCGAGCCGAAGGAGGGTCTGCCGAAAGTCGATCACGAATACTACATCATGCAAGGGGATTTCTACACCGAGGGCAAAAACGGCGAACAGGGCCTGCAGCCGTTCAGCATGGCCAAGGTCATCGACGAGAAGCCGGAATATGTCGTGTTCAACGGTTCGGTCGGTTCGACGGTCGGCGACAAGGCCCTTACCGCCACGGTCGGTGAGACGGTGCGGCTGTTCGTCGGCGACGCCGGGCCGAACCTGGTCTCATCGTTCCACGTCATTGGCCAAATTTTCGATACGGTCTGGCCGGAGGGCAACCTCGCCGCGCCAACACATAACGTGCAGACGACCGCGATCCCCGCCGGGGGAGCCGCGATCGTTCAGTTCCAAATGAGCGTGCCGGGCACCTTCATCATCGTCGACCATTCGATCGAGCGGGCGTTCAACCGCGGCGCCTTGGCTCAGCTCAAGGTGACCGGCCCGGAGGACAAGCTCGTCTATTCCGGCAAGCAGTTCGATCTCGTCTATCAACCTGAGGGAACAGGCATCCGCGTCGCCGGGCAAGGCAGCGTTCCGGCGCCAGCGGCCAAGACGAAGCAGGAGCGCATCGAACTCGGGGCGGGCGTATTCGCCAACAACTGCCAGGCCTGCCATCAGGCCACCGGCGAGGGCGTGCCGGACGCCTTCCCGCCGCTGGCCAAATCCGACTATCTCAACGGCGACAAGGTCCGCGCGATCAAGACCGTCACCGGCGGGCTCGAGACGAAGCTCACCGTCAACGGACATGAGTTCAATGGCGTGATGCCAGCGTGGAACCTCTCTGACGAGGACATCGCCGATGTCTTGACCTACGCCTACAATACTTGGGGCAACTCCGGCCTGGATGTCACTCCCGAGGAGGTCCGGGCCTATCGAGTGCAGGCGAAGTAGATGGCGAGCGGAGCGCACGCGGTCTTTACGGCGCTGGCGCTCGCCGGCCTGAGTTCCGCGGCTCCGGCCGCCGAGGCGGGGAGCGGGGGCATGGCGCCCATTCCGGCGGGTCTATACACCCCGTTTCAGCGCGTTAAGCCGGCAAATGCCTCAGTGCCCCCGCTCGACGAGCACCGCCATCAGCGCCTTCCGGCTGGACATCAAGCCGGTGACCAACGCGGAGTTTCTCGATTTCATCATCGCGCATCCCGAATGGCGCAAGTCGCGCATCAAGCCGCTGTTCACGGACGCCAGATATCTCAACCGCTGGCCTTCCGATCTCGAACTCGAAGACGCCGAGGCGGGCGCCGAGCCGGTCACCAACGTGTCCTGGTTCGCCGCTGAAGCCTATTGCCGCGCTCGTGGCTTGCGCTTGCCGACGACTGAGCAATGGGAATACGCCCTTGCCGACCATGGACGGGACCAAGCAGAAGTGCGCTCGCGCGCGCTCGAGTGGTTGGCCGAGCCGAATCGTTCCCGTCTGCCTGCCGTCGGGGCCGGTCATCCCAATGGATTTGGGGTGCGCGACATGGTCGGCCTCGTCTGGGAGTGGACGCTCGACTACGACGCCTACACCACGACCGCGGAATCGCGCGATCCCAATGGGAACGACAGCGCCGCGTTCTGCGGCGGAGCTGCGGCCGGCGTTGCGGACCCGACCGACTATCCGGCTTTCATGCGTTATGCGCTGCGCGCAAGCCTCAAGGCCGACTACACCGCCGGCAACGTCGGCTTCCGATGCGCTGGAGACGCGTCATGACCATGCGCTCAATGCTCGCAGGCGCCGCGATAGTTTTGATCGCAGCCTGGGCGCCGGCAAGCGCACAACAGGGCGGAGGCCCGTCGTTTTCGGGGACCTCGCTCTACAATCTCGATTCGAAATGGGTGACCCAGGACGGCGGTCGGATAGCGCTCTCCTCACTCGGCGGGAAGCCGCTGATCGCGGCGATGGGCTATACGTATTGCAAGGCCATCTGTCCGGCGATCGTTGCTGACATGATGTGGATCGACAAGCATCTGCCGTCCGGCGCTGCGAATCGGGTGCAATTCGCATTCATCAGCTTCGACTCGATCGGCGAGGCCCCCGAGCGCCTGAAACTCTACGCCGAGGGGCACGGGCTCGATATGAACCGCTGGGTGCTGCTCAGCGGCGATGACGACGCGGTTCGGGAATTGGCCGCGGCTCTCGGGGTCAGCTATAGACCCGACGGCCAGGGCGGGTTCGACCATGCCGCTGTCATCTCGCTCCTCGACGCGAAGGGTGAAATTGTGTTTCAGCAGCGCGGCGCGCAAGCGAGTCCGGACGAGCTGCTCGCAAAATTGACTAGCTTGATTGCGGCTCGCAATTAAGCTTCCAGGCGTCACACCCGGTTCCTCCTCGAGAGGCGCCCCGAGGAGACGTTCAAGTCAATTGGCCGAGAACGTCACCGCCTCAACGTTGTGCCCGTCGGGATCGTAAACGAAGGCGGCGTAATAATCTGGGCTGTAATTAGCGCGCAGGCCCGGCCCGCCGTTGTCGCGGCCGCCCGCAGCGATCGCGGCGACATGGAAAGCGTCGACCGCTTTCCGATTGTCCGCTCGGAAGGCGAAGTGGATCGGCGTTGCGGCCGGTCCGAAGACGCCGATCCAGAGGCGCCCCGAAGGATTGCCGATCACCGCAAATTTGTCGGTTTCGCGCATGAGCTGCATGCCAAGCGGCTGAAGCGCGGCAAGATAGAAAGCCTTGCTCCGGGCGAAATCGGAAACGTTGAAGCCGACGTGGTCGAACATGGCCGCCCCTTCCGCACCTCAAGCTTGCTGAAGGAGGTGCTATTAGGAGCATATCATGCGCACCTCCAAACTCATTCACATCGTGTCCTGCCACGCCGAGGGCGAGGTTGGCGATGTCATCGTCGGCGGGGTGGCGGCCCCGCCTGGCAATACGTTGTGGGAGCAGTCGCGGTTCATCGCCAGGGACGGGACGTTGCGCAATTTCGTCCTCAACGAACCGCGCGGCGGCGTTTTTCGCCATGTCAATCTGCTTGTGCCGGCCAAGGACCCGCGGGCGCAGATGGGCTTCATCATCATGGAGCCCGAGGACACGCCGCCGATGTCGGGCTCGAACGCGATCTGCGTCGCGACTGTGCTGCTCGACGCCGGCATCCTGCCGATGCAGGAGCCCGTGACGCTATCTCACCCTCGAGGCGCCCGGGCGGCCTGATCGCGGTCGTCGCCGATTGCCGCGACGGCAAGGCCGAGCGAATCAGCGTCGAGAACGTGCCCTCGTTCGCCGACCGGCTTGATGAACCGCTCGAGGTCGAAGGGTTGGGCACGCTCAAGGTCGACATCGCCTATGGCGGCGACAGCTTCGTCATCGTCGATGCGGCTGCATTGGGCTTCGTCATCGCGCCGGACGAGGCGCGCGACCTCGCCGAGACCGGCATGCGGATCACCGCTGCGGCCAACGAGCAGTTCGGCTTCTTCCATCCCGAGACCGGCGGCTGGGACCACATCTCGTTCTGCCAGTTCGCCGGACCGCTCGCGCGCGAGGGCGCCGAGCTCAGCGGGCCAAACGCCGTGGTCGTCCGCCCCGGCAAGATCGACCGCTCCCCGACCGGAACCGGCTGCAGCGCCCGCATGGCGACGCTGAGCGCGCGGGGGCTGATGACCGAAGGCGACGTCTATCGCGCCCGATCGATAATCGGCTCGGAGTTCGTCTGCCGCATCGCCCGCTCGACCGCGATCGCCGGCCGGCCGGCCATCGTCCCGATCATTTCCGGCCGGGCCTGGATTACCGGCGTCAATCAGTATATGCTCGACCCAGCCGATCCGTGGCCTTCGGGCTACCGGCTGGCTGATACTTGGCGCAAGACGCCCGGTTCGAGCGTTAAGGCTTGATTTCCTGCGTCTGCAAAGTCCGCGCGGTCTTGCTTGACGTGGAATTGACGATGAACTACCCACTTCACGACCTTGTGTCGTTTCCCTGAGCGATTTTAGAAGTTCTGCCCGAAGGCTGGCGTAAGAATGGATTCGGACGAGTTCGTATCCCGGGGACGGGCGGAAGGACGAGAGGTCGTGAAGCCGACGGACATCTCGGATCCCGAGTACTTTCATAAAGTCGTCGATTGCCAATGGGCGTGCCCCGCCCACACGCCGGTCCCGGAATATATCCGGAAGATCGCGGCCGGCGAATACAACGACGCCTATATGATCAACTGGAAATCCAACGTGTTCCCGGGGATTCTCGGGCGCACCTGCGACCGCCCGTGCGAGCCCGCTTGCCGCAGGGGAAGGCTCGAGGAGCAGCCGGTCGCCATCTGCCGGCTCAAGCGCGTCGCCGCCGATCACAAGCAGGATATCGCCGCGCTCCTCCCGCCGGCGCCTGCCCAGCGCAACGGCAAGCGCGTCGCCTGCGTCGGCGCCGGCCCGGCCTCGCTCACCGTCGCCCGCGATCTCGCCGCGATCGGCTACGAGGTCGTGGTGTTCGATTCCGATTCGCGCGCCGGCGGCATGATGCGCAGCCAAATCCCGAAGTTTCGCCTGCCCGACGAAGTGATCGACGAGGAGGTCGGCTACGCGCTGTCGACCGGCGGCGAGTTCGTCGCCGAACGGCGGATCGACAGCCTCAAGGGCCTCGTCGGCGAGGGCTACGACGCGATTTTCGTCGGCTGCGGCGCGCCGCGCGGACGCAACCTCGACATTCCCGGGCGCCTGGAGGCGGCGGACCACATCCACATCGGGATCGACTGGCTGGCGAGCGTCTCGTTTGGCCATGTCTCGTCGATCGGCCGGCGGGTGGTGGTGCTCGGCGGCGGCAACACCGCGATGGATTGCTGCCGGACAGCGCGGCGCCTTGGCGGCGCCGAGGTCAAGGTCGTCGTGCGCTCCGGCTTCGCCGAGATGAAGGCCTCGCCGTGGGAGAAGGAAGACGCGATGCGCGAGGGCGTCGCAATATTCAACTTCCATGCGCCCAAGGCGTTCACCCATCGAGCCGGGCGCCTGACCGGCGTCGTGTTCGAGAAGATGACGGCGAAAAAGGACGAACGCGGGCGCCGCCTGCTCGTCCCGACCGGCGAACCGGACGTCCTGATTGAATGCGACGACGTCCTGATCGCGGTCGGCCAGGAAAACGCCTTTCCCTGGATCGAAAGCGAAGCGGGGATCGAGTTCGACCGCAACGGCCTGCCCGCCGTCGACGCCATCACCTTCCAATCGAGCCTGCCGAACGTCTTCTTCGGCGGCGACGCCGCGTTTGGCCCTAAGAACATCATCACCGCGGTCGCCCACGGCCATGAGGCCGCGATCTCGATCGACGCCTTCTGCCAGGGCCAGGATCCGCGGTTGCGCCCCGATCCGTTGACCAATCTCGTGAGCCAGAAGATGGGCATCCACGAGTGGTCCTACGACAACGCGATCACCCTCGACCGCCGGTTCCAGGTGCCCCATGTCGCGAACGCGGTGGCGCTGAAGAACATTGAGACCGAGGTCGAGCTCGGCTTCGATCTGATGCAGGCGGTCGGCGAAGCGCAGCGCTGCCTCAACTGCGACGTCCAGACCGTGTTCTCGGCCCCGTTATGCATCGAGTGCGACGCCTGCGTCGACGTTT
This sequence comes from uncultured Alphaproteobacteria bacterium, assembly GCA_963783175.1. Lineage (GTDB taxonomy): Bacteria > Pseudomonadota > Alphaproteobacteria > Rhizobiales > Beijerinckiaceae > Roseiarcus. Next base: position 12,196 of record CAWANG010000050.1, on the reverse strand, counting down.
GCCCGATCGATTGCATCTCGTTCGTGCCCAATGCGCCCGAGGACGAACTCAGGCGCTCGCTGGCTGCGCCCGCGCTCAATCTTTCCCAGGCGATCTATGTCTCGGAGCCGGTCAAGACCCACCGGGTCATGGTCAAGGACGAGGACCTCTGCCTGCACTGCGGGCTCTGCGCCGAGCGCTGCCCGACCGGCGCCTGGGATATGATGAAGTTCACCATCGAGATGGCCCAAGCCGGACATTCATGCCGATCAGCGCCGTAAACGACTTCGTCATTCGTTTCGCCAACGTCAACGGCTCGGGATCGGCCAGCGCCAATCTGCTGTTTGCGCGTTCGATCCTGCGGATGGGCGTCCCGATCGCCCCGCGCAACATCTTTCCCTCGAATATCCAGGGACTGCCGACCTGGTACGAGGTCCGGGTCAGTGAGCATGGCTGGCTCGGCGCGCGCGGCGGCGCCGACATCCTCGTCGCGATGAACCCGCAAACTTTCGCTCAGGATATCGGCGCTATCGAGCCCGGCGGCTACATTTTCTACGACTCCACCAAGCCGATGCCGCCCTCGCTTTTGCGCGAAGACTTGACCGTCCTTGGCGTGCCGCTGACCGAGATCTGCGCCAGGGAATATTCAGAGCCGCGGCAGCGCCAGCTCTACAAGAACATCATTTACGTCGGCGCGCTTGCAGCGCTGCTCGACATCGAGCTCGAGGTTCTCGACAGGCTGATCGGCGAGCAGTTCAAGGGCAAGGAGCGCCTTTTGGACGCCAACCGCGGCGCGCTCAGGATCGGCTTCGACCAGGCGAAGATGCGCTTCGACTGCCCGCTTCCAGTGCGCGTGCGCCGCGGCGAGGCAGTCGGCGACCGCATTCTGGTCGAGGGCAATTTCGCCGCCGGCCTCGGCGCGGTCTACGGCGGGGCGACGGTATGCGCCTGGTACCCGATCACGCCCTCGACCTCGCTCGCGGAAGCATTCGAGCGCAATTGCGCCCGCTTCCGCATCGATCCGGCGACGGGCAAGAAGAACTACGCCATCGTCCAGGCCGAGGACGAGATCGCCGCCATCGGCATGGCGATCGGGGCCGGCTGGAATGGCGCTCGCGCCTTCACCGCCACCTCGGGTCCCGGCATTTCCTTGATGCAGGAGTTTTTCGGCCTCGCCTATTTCGCAGAGATTCCGGTGGTGGTGTTCGACGTCCAGCGCGGCGGCCCGTCGACCGGCATGCCGACGCGCACCCAGCAGTCGGACCTCTTATCCTGCGCCTTCGCCTCGCACGGCGACACCAAGCATGTGCTGCTTTTCCCTGACGACCCCGCCGAGGTCTTCGAATTCGCCGCGAGCGCCTTCGATCTCGCCGAGCGGCTGCAAACGCTTGTGTTTGTCGTGCTCGACCTCGACATCGGCATGAATTCGCATCTCTGCGCGCCCTTCGCCTGGGATGACGGCAAGAGTTACGACCGCGGCAAGGTTCTCTCGTTTGCGCAGCTGGAAAACGCTCCAAACTTCGGCCGCTACGACGACATCGACGGCGACGGCATCCCCTACCGCACCCTTCCCGGGGCTCATCCGACCCGCGGCGCCTATTTCACCCGCGGCACGAGTTGGGACCGTTTCGCCCGCTACACCGAGGAAGGCCTGCCCTACATCGACAACATGGAGCGGCTTGAACACAAGTTCGACACCGCTCGAACGCTTGTCCCGCGCCCCGAAATCAAAAAGGCCGCCAAGCCCACATCGTACGGCGTCATCTATTTCGGTTCGACCGCGGCGCCGATGGACGAAGCCAGGCACATGCTGGCGGTCGAGGAACTCCATCTCGATGCGCTCCGCATCCGCGCCTTTCCGCTTGCGCGGGAGGTCGCCGATTTCGTCGGCGCTCACGAGCGCGTCTTCGTCGTCGAGCAGAACCGCGACGCTCAGATGCGCACGCTCATGATCACCGATCTCGGCGTCCCCGCGGAGAAACTGACATCGATCCTGCATTACAACGGGATGCCGACGTCGGCCCGTTTCATCTATCGCGAAATCGTCGGCCGCCTGCGCAAGCCCGCCGCTGCTCAACCTTTCGAGGCCGTCTCGTGACTTATCTCGGCAAGCCGAAGTTTCACCACCCTTCGATCGCCGTCAACGCGCTCGGCTTCACCCACCGCGACTACGAAGGATCGATGTCGACCCTGTGCGCGGGCTGCGGGCACGATGCGATCAGCGCCGCAATCATCCACGCGTGCTTCGAACTGAGTCTGCCGCCCCACCGGGTCGCCAAATTGAGCGGCATCGGCTGCTCCTCGAAGACCCCGACCTACATGCTCGGCCAGAGTCACGGCTTCAATTCGGTGCACGGGCGCATGCCGTCAGTGCTGACGGGCGCCAATCTCGCCAACCGCGACCTCATCTACCTCGGAGTCTCCGGAGACGGCGACACCGCCTCGATCGGGCTCGGCCAGTTCGCCCACGCGATGCGGCGGGGCGTCAACATGGTCTATATCGTCGAGAACAACGGCGTGTACGGGCTCACCAAGGGCCAGTTCTCGGCCACCGCCGACCGCGGCTCGACGAGCAAGAAGGGGGCGGGCGCGCTCGATCAGCCAATCGATCTCGTCGGCATGGCGATCGGGCTCGGCGCCTCGTTCGTCGGCCGCAGCTTCTCCGGCGACAAGGCGCAGCTCGTGCCGCTGATCAAAGCGGCGTTCGAGCATCGCGGCGCGGCGTTCATCGACGTCATATCGCCCTGTGTCACCTTCAATAATCACGCCGGTTCGACCAAGAGCTTCGACTACGTGCGCGAGCACAATATCGCCGTCAATGCGCTCGACGTCATCGTGGGGCGCGAGCCGATCGAGATCGATTACGAGGAAGGCGCGAGCCAATCGGTCGCGATGCACGACGGCTCGACCATCGTTCTGCGCAAGCTCGACGCCGATCATGATCTGCCGCGACCGGTCGGCGGCGCTAGCCACGCTCGAGCGCGCCCGCGTCTCCCGCGAGATCGTCACCGGCCTCATCTATATCAACGAAGACGCCGACGAGCTGCACGACATTCTCGGCACGACGGCGACGCCGCTCAACGCGCTCACCGAGCGCGAACTCTGCCCAGGCTCGAAGGCGCTCGACGCGATCAACGCGTCGCTCAGGTAGGCCGCGTCACGGGCGCGCGGTCACGCGGGCTCGGTCGATCGGCGTTGCGCCAGCAGTTCATCGACAACGCGGCGGAAGGCCGCAAATTCGTATGGCTTGCCGAGCGTCGAACCGGTGCGATACCTCGGTTCAATCCCGTCGGGCCCGTATCCGGTGGTCAGCGCGAACGGGACGCCGCGCGCGCTCAAAGCGTCGGCGAGCGGATAGCTCATGTCCTTGCCGAGGGCGACGTCGACAATCGCCGCATCCAAGTCCATCTCGGCAAGTTTGAGCGCCGCTGCGAGGCTGTGCGCCGGGCCGACCACGATATGACCCAGTTCCGATAGCCAGTCCTCAGTCATCGCGCTGATCAGCGGCTCGTCGTCGACGACCAGAATTCTCGCCATTGCACCTCCAGTTGCCAGCGCCGCCGGACCGTACCACAATCCTCCGACCGCACAATACGGGGATGGGACCCATCGGGAACACTCAAGAAATGTCGACCGCGGATGGCGCGCTGGGATTAGGCCCGGCATGGCCGAACCTAGGCCGACGCGCCGGCAACGCCCTAGCGCTTACAAGTTTCGTCCTGGTCGTCGTGGCCGGCCTCCTCGCCGCGGCGATGGTGGAGCGTGTCAAGAGCTCGGCCGACTGGGTCGCCCACTCGCTTGAGGTTCAGGGCAAGGGCGCGGAATTGCTCGGCACAGTGCAAAGCCTTGAACTGGCCGAACGCGGCTACCTCTTGACAAGGTCGGACGCTTTTCTTGCTCCCTATGAACGAGGGCGAATGGCCATCCCTGAAGCGCTCGGCAAGTTGCAGTCGCTTGTCGCCGACAATCCCGACCAGGTGGCTCGAGTTCGAGCGTATGGGCGACGTTGTCAGGGAATTGCTCACCCAAGAGGCAAGCGCAATCGACCTTGTCCGCAGCGGCAAGTTCCCCGAGGCGATCGAACTCGTCGCGACAGGGCGCGGCCAGCAAGCCTTGGGGTCTTTCCAGACTCTCGCCGAGGCGTTCAACGGCGCGGAAAGCGATCTCCTCGGCAAACGGCAAGCCGCCGAATTGATGGCGCGAGCGATCATGCTCGGGCTTATCCTGATCGGTCTCGCGAGCGCCGTAGCGGCTGCGCTCGCAGCGTTCTCGATCAGCGGCGCCCTAATTCGGGATTTGCGCGAGCGTTCAGAAGCGCTGGCGGAGGAAACTCGCGTCCGCAAGGATGCGCAGGCCACCCTGGTGCAAGCGCAAAAGATGGAGTCGGTGGGACTGCTTGCCGGCGGCGTCGCCCACGACTTCAACAACCTGATGACGATCGTGATCGGCAGTCTCGATTCGGCCGAGCGACGGCTCGCAGCCGGGGAAAGTGCAAACGCCGCGACGATCAGCAAGCCGATAGCGGCGGCGCTCCAGGGCGCGAGGCGGGCCGCTTCGCTGACCCAGCGATTGCTCGCGTTCTCGCGCCAGCAGGTCTTGAGCCCTCAGCCGGTCGACCTTAACAAATTGGTCGGCGGGCTGTCCGATATGCTGAACCGCGCGGTCGGGGAGACGATCGCTGTCGAGACCATCCTCGGAAGCGGACTCTGGCTGACAAACGTCGACATGAGCCAACTCGAAAACGCCGTCGTCAATCTGGTCGTAAACGCGCGCGACGCAATGCCGGAAGGCGGCCGGATCACCATTGAGACCGCCAACGCATCGCTCGATGAGGCCTATTGCAGGCAATTCGGCGATGTGGCGCCTGGTCAGTATGTCCTGCTCTCGGTGACCGATACCGGGACGGGCATCTCGCCAGAGAACCTGAGCAAGGTGTTCGAGCCGTTCTTCACCACCAAGAGCGCGCCGGCCAGAACCGGGCTCGGACTCGCGATGATCTATGGCTTTGTCAAGCAGTCGAAGGGCCACATCCGCATCTATAGCGAGGCCGGGCATGGGACTACCGCCAAGATCTACCTGCCACGGATGACGGGAGCTTCGCGGACCGAATCTGTTCCCGTAGCCGCGCCGCAGGCGAGTGGGCGAATACCCGTGGCTCACTCAGGAGAGGTCGTGCTGTTGGTCGAGGACGATGAGGATGTGCTTGCTTCGACCCTGACCTTGTTGCGCGAGCTTGGCTATTCGGTCCTGACAGCCCGCAACGGCCCCGAAGCGCTTGCGCTGCTGCGTGCGAATGAAAGAATTGACATCCTGTTCACCGATGTCGTTCTCCCCCAAGGCATGAACGGGCGACAACTGGCCACCGAGGCGGCGGTCCTGCGCCCGGCTCTTCCCGTCCTGTTCACCACCGGCTATGCCCGAAACGCCATTATCCATAACGGGCAGCTTGACGCCGACGTCCAGTTTGTCGCCAAGCCGTACACGCAGCGGGACATCGCACAAAAGCTCCGCGCGGTCATCGACGCGGCGGCGAAGATGCGAGGCGCTTGAGCGAACGCCCCACGACGCCGGTCAGCGCAACAGCTTGAACGCGTGCGCCGACCAGTCGCCCTTGCCGACGCCCGGGATGCACCAGAGCCTGCACAAAGGCTCGATCGCGCGCGCCGCCTCGACCGCGCCCATGTCCTCCGTCTCCCAGCCGAACTGGTCGAGAATTTGCTCGACGGCCTTCTTCGCGCCGGCATTGTCGCCGCAGATGAACATCGAAGGCTTGCCGCCGGCGAAATGCGGATTGACCATCTGCGCATTGCCGACCGAGTTGAACGCCTTGACGAAATGCGCGGCCGGGTAGGCTTTCTGCAACCGCTCCATCAGCGATTCGTTCTGGGGCGTGAAGTACGACAGAACGCCATTGGCCGGCGGCCCGCCGCCGATCGGGTTGCAGGCGTCGATCACCGTCTTGCCGCCGAGCGCGTCCGGCCCCGCCTCTTTCAGCGCGTCGAGCGCGGCCTGGCCTGCGACCGCCAGCACGATGACGTTACCAAAGGCCGCGGCGTCCGCCATGGACTTGACTGCGGCGCCCTTGTGCTTCGCCGCCCAGTCCTTGAGCTTGGCGGGATCGCGGGTGCCGAGCACGACCTCATGGCCGTGCTTGAGGAATCCCGCGCCCAAAGTCTGCGCGACCACGCCGGAGCCGATTATGCCGACTTTCATCCCTTCCTCCTTCGCTTAGTGGACTTCGAGGTAGGTATGGCGCGCGAGAAGCGCTGGCAAGGCCGCCCATTCCGCGCCCTCGCCTACACGTCAATTCGCCTTCGCGCGGGCGCCCCCGCCCTTAAGCGCCCCGACAATGCCCGCCGGGGCGAAATAGACCGCGAGCACGAAGGCGAGGCCGAGCCAGAGCAGCCAGCGGTCGGGGTGAAAGAGCGCCGGCAGGAGGGGCAGGCTCGCGTCGGCCGCGAGGCGCGACAGCGCGCCCATCGCGTCCTGCAAATAGCTCTCGGCGAACACGAACAAAGCCGCGCCGAGAATCGCGCCGTAGAGCGACCCCATGCCGCCGACGACGACCATCACCAGAACGTCGACCTGGATCGAAAAGGATAGCGCCGTATCCGGCCCGACGTAGCGCAGCCAAAGCGCGCTCAACCCGCCGGCAAGCGTCGCGCCGAGGGCGGAGATGCAGGTGGCGAGCGTCCGATGAAACACGGTGCGGTAGCCGAGCGCCTCGGCCCGGAACGGGTTCTCGCGGATCGCCTGCAACACGCGGCCGAACGGCGAGTTCACCACCCTGAGCAACACCAGGAAGGCCGCCGCGACGACGATGACCACCAGATAATAGGTCAGGATCTTGCCATTGATCGCGACGCCGAACACCCTGCCCCCGACCAGCCTGAAACCAGGCGCCAACACGTCCGGAACCTTAAACGAGCGCCCGTCCTCGCCGCCGGTGAGCCACGAGAGCTGCGACGCCAGCACGTTGAAGGCGTAGGCGACCGCGAGCGTCACCATGGCGAAAAAGATCGACTGCACCCGGAGCGAGAAAAGGCCGATCGCCAGCGCGAGCGCCAGGGACAGCCCCGCTGCGGCGATAAGGCCAAGCGCCAGCGCGCCCCAGCCCGCGCCGAGGCCATAAAGCGCAAGCCCGACGCCATAGGCGCCGACGCCAAAGAACATCACATGGGCGAACGACACGATGCCCGTATAGCCGAGCAGGAGATCGTAGGACGCGACGAGCAGGATCATCACGCAGGTCTTCGCGGCGACGTTGAGGGCCTTCGCGCCCGGAAACAGGAACGGCGCCAGCACGAGCGCGAGAATGACGAGGACGAGGATCGCTTGCAGCGCCCGTCCGCGCGGCGGATCGCCGGAGAGAAGGTTCATCGCCCGCTCACCGGGTAGAGCCCGCGCGGACGCCAGAGCAGCACCGCGACCATCGCCAGTATGTTCGAGACCAGCGCGAGCTTGGGAGCGAGAAAACCGGCGTAGTTGGCGATCAGCGCGACCAGGATTGAGGCGACGAACGAGCCGCCGGCCGAGCCCAGGCCGCCGATGATGATGACGATGAAGCACAGCACCAGGAACTCGCCGCCGATGGTGGCGTGAACCTGGCCACGATAGAGCGCCATCATCGCGCCGCCCAGTCCCGCAAGCGCCGAGCCCGCCATGAATACCGCCACGAACAGCCGGTCGACGCGATAGCCGAGCGCCTCGACCATCTCGCGGTTCTCGACCCCGGCGCGGATCAGGAGGCCGATCTTGGTCCGATTGAGGACCAGCATCTCGCCTAAGAACACCAGGAGGCCGACGCATGTCGCCAGCACCCGATATTTCTCGATCGCCGCCTGGCCAATGACGAACGAGCCCTCGAGAAGTCTTCGGGACGTTGAGCGGAATCTGCGCCGGGCCGAACACGGCGTAGAGCAATTGCTCGGCGATGATCGAACCGCCGATGGTCGCCAGAATCTGCTTCAAGTGCTGGCCGTAGACGGGTTTGACGATCAGGCGCTCGAACACCCAGCCGAAGACGCCGCAGATCAGCGCCGCGACGATGACCGCGAGGACGAAGACCGCGAGGTTCAGGGAAAGCGAATCGGCGCTCGACCAGTTCGCCAGCGGAATCAGCACCAGGGTCGCGGCGTAGGCGCCCAGCGCAATGAAGGCGCCATGGCCGAAGTTGAGCACGTCCATCATGCCAAAGACCAGGGTGAGGCCCGAAGCCATGGTGAAGATCATCATCCCCATCGCGAGCCCCGCCGCGGTCAGGGTCACGAACGTCGAGGGCGAGCCGATGAACGGCGCGGCGACGAGCGCGACCGCCAGCGGCGTCAGCGCCGGCAGGATGTCCGGCCTTCGCCGCGGCAGGGCCGCGCCGGCGTCGAGCGCGCTCATTGATGCGAATCCAGGCTCAGGCCGAGCAGGCGGTTTTGCAGCCCTTCGTCGGCGGCCAGCTCCGCCATCCTGCCGCGATGGACGATAAGGCCGTTGTCCATGACGCGAACCTCGTCGCCGACCTCGCGGGCGACGCGAAAATTCTGCTCGACCAGCAGGATCGTGACCCCGGTCGCCTTGATCTCGTTGAGGCAGGCGATGAGCGAGCCGACGATCGCTGGCGAAAGGCCCTTGGTCGGCTCGTCGATCAAGAGGAGTTCGCGCGGCTCGACGATCGCGCGCGCGATCGACAGCATCTGCTTCTGCCCGCCCGACAGCGCGCCGGCGCGCGAGAGCCAGAATTTCTTCAGCGCCGGAAAGAAGCCGAAGATCCAGGCGAGACGCGCATCGTCGAGCGATCCGGTGCGCGCGCCGAGAACGAGGTTCTCCTTGACCGAAAGGTCGGAGAACACCGCCATCGTCTCCGGCGCATAGCCGACGCCAAGCCGCGCGACGTCGCTCGCGGCCAGCTTCTCGAGCGACGTCGCGCCGAGCGCGATCCGTCCTTTCGAGGCCCGCCACAGGCCCATGATGGTGCGCAGCGTAGTGGTTTTGCCAGCGCCGTTGCGGCCGAGCAGCATGGTCGTCAGGCCCGCCGGCGCGTCGAAGTCGACGCCCTGCAGAATGTGATAGCGGCCGATATGGGTGTGCACGCCTTGAAGCGTCAGCGCGGCGCTCATTTCGCCGTTCCCGGGCTAATTCCGAGATAGGCCTCCTGCACGACCGGCGAAGCGATCACCGCCGCGGGCTCGCCGTCGGCCGCCAGCCGGCCGTTGGTGAGCACGATGATGCGGTCAGCGAGCGAGCGCACGACGTCCATCTTGTGCTCGACCAGGAGGATCGTCTTGGTCTTGTCGGTCTTCAGCCGGGCGATGAGGTCGAGGACCACCGGAACCTCGTCGACGCTCATGCCCGCCGTCGGCTCGTCGAACATGAAGATCGTGGGCTCGAGCGCCATCATCATCGCCACTTCGAGCTTGCGCTGATCGCCGTGCGGCAAGAGCGGAGGCAAGCGCGTCGCGCCTATTGAGGAGGCCGACCGAATCGAGGACGGCGTCGGCTCGCGCGATGAGATCGGCGCTCGCGCGCCATGGCCGGCGCATGTCGTAGTGAACGCCGGCCCTGGCCTGGGTCGCGAGCCGCACGTTCTCGCCGACGCTGAGGCGGGGAAAAAGGTTGGTGAGCTGGAACGCCCGCCCGAGGCCGAGTCGCGTGCGCTCAGGCGCGCTCAAAGTCGTGACGTCGCGGCCCTCGATCAGGACGGCGCCGTCGGAGGCGCTGAGCTGGCCCGACATCAGGTTGAAATAGGTCGTCTTGCCGGCCCCGTTCGGCCCGACGATCGCGGTGAGCTCGCCGGGCCGGAATGCGCAGGAGACGTGATCGACCGCGACATGGCCGCCGAAGCGGATCGTGAGCTCGCGCGTCTCGAGCGAAGCGGTCATTGCTCATCGCCTGTCATGCCCGCAAAAGCTGGCATCCAGCTCTGTTTCATCTCCTTCTCCGCCGCGCGCGTATTCGTTCTCTGGACCCCCGCGTTCGCGGGGGTGACAAAGAACAAAGTCATCGCTTGTTGCGGATCGGGATATCCATGTCCTCGATCTTGATCTCGCGGGTGAGCTCGGGGATCGCCCAGGCGACGTTCGGATCGACCTTGATCTTGAACGCGTACATCGACTGCAGCGCCTGATGGTCCTCCTTGCGGAAGATCATCTTGCCCTTGGGCGTGTCGAACTCCATGCCTTCCATGGTCGCGATGAGCTTTTCCGTATCGGTCGATTTCGCCTTCTCGACCGCGGTGACGATCGCCATCGCCGCGGCGAAGCCGCCGGCGGTGAAGAAGTCCGGCGGCGCGTTGAAGCGCTTCTGATGCTCGGCGACGAGCCAGTCGTTCACCGGGTTCTTGGGGATTTCATAGTAGTAGTAGGCCGCGCCCTCGAGGCCGGGGAAGCGCTTGTAGGCGGCAAGGGCGGGCAGGATGTTGCCGCCGGTCGAAAGCTCGATGCCGTAGCGGCCGGGGTCGAGATCGGCGAGCTTGTCGAGCGGATTGACGCCGCCGGCCCAGACGACCCAGATCAGCTTCTTGCCCGGCTTGTCCTTCAGCGCGTCGAACAGGCGCTGCGCCGGCGCGGTGAAGTCGGTGGTGTTGACCGGCGCATATTCCTCGGCTTCGAGCGTCGCCCCGGTCTTGGCGAGCGCGGCCTTGAACGCCGCGACGCCGTCGCGGCCGAAGGCGTAATCCTGCGCCAGCGTCGCGATATGCACGTCCGGGCTTGCCGATCGCGATCGCGTTCGAGATCGCGTCCTGGGTCGAATTGCGCGCGGTGCGGAAAATGTAGCGGTTCCACTTGTCGCCGGTGATCTGGTCGGCGACCGCCGGCTCGACGATGAGGATCTTCTTGTGCTCCTCGGCGACCGGCAGCATCGCGATCGCCGCGGCGGACGAGGTCGTGCCGACGGCGATGTCGACGCCGTCGTCCTCGTAAGCCTCGGCCAGCGCGCTCTTGGCGAGGTCGGGCTTGCCCTGATCGTCCTTGGTGATGATGACGATCTTGCGCCCGTCGACCTCCATCGTCCCCTTGGTCGCATATTCGAAGCCGAGCCTTAAGCCGGTCTCGGTCTGCTTGGCGTAGGCCTGCAATGGCCCGGTCAGGCCATAGATGAGGGCGATCTTGAGATCGTCCGCGGCCGCCGCCCCGGCGGAGGCGATGAGCGCCGCGGCAAGGGCGAAAAGTTTGAGGCGAAAGCTCATGGGCGCTCCTCTTTGGCCTTTACTGGGAGTCTACGTCGCGCGCCGCTCGCAGCCTCGCGCCGCCCGAACCCGGCGGCTCCCGAAGCTCGAAGCTTAGCCTTCGAGCGATCAAAGGGGCAAGGCGCTGGCGCGCTTTTGCCGCATTCTCGAGACGCCGTCCCAAGCGACGCTTGCGCCGCGCGCGCCGCCGCCCCTATAAGGCCTGCTCGCTGACCTTGACGGTTCGCGATGTCGGAGTGTAGCGCAGCCTGGTAGCGCACATCGTTCGGGACGATGGGGTCGGAGGTTCGAATCCTCTCACTCCGACCATCAATATCAAATACTTGCGGCTCGCCCGTAACGCTGGGCGCACAGGTTCACAAACAGGTTGCGTGGAGGAAAGTCTCAGGGCGCTTAAACTCCCGCAGCCCAACATAGCTGCCGGTTTATCGAGGCGGTCAGGCGGCCCTTTGAAGGGCTTGATGAGAGGTTCGGCGGAAACCGGGTTTGGCGCGACCCGGTACTGCCGGTTCGCCAGACCACAGCGCCATTGCGAAATGCCACCGTCAGCGGCGAGGGGCTGGGAGCTTGACGGGATAGTCCGTCCGTGTGGCGGCCAGCTTGTGCGAGACGAAATCGAAGCGAAGTTGAGCGATGCCGCGGCGCTCCGCGGTGAAATTGAATCCCCTGAATCCGCCGCGTCCAATAGAGTTGAGGCGTTTGGTCCATACCAACGTTTGGGTTCGCACAACCAACGCACGACCCACGCCTACCAACGTACGATAAGGAAATACGCCGCACACGGCTAAATTCGTTGCCGAGGCCGCGATTGGATCGCGAGCTTTTCCAGCGATAGCCCCCGGTGAATTGATGAGCGATTCCTCCGCAATCCGGATTGTTCACCCTACTCAATTCGATAAGGGCACGCCTCAGACGCCCGGCTCAGAGCACCAAGCAGCGATTGCGCCGCAACTCGGCATCCAGTCGATGATGTGGGGGGGCGTATTCGAGGTAAAGCCGGGCGCCCGCACCGGAATTCACCATCACGGCGTGCAACAGACC
>CAWANG010000049.1:0-113363 GCA_963783175.1 uncultured Alphaproteobacteria bacterium | reverse complement strand
TTGCGAGACGCTTGGCGCGCGCCACGACTTCGGCGTAGTTCGAGCGGTGGACGGCGCCTTCCGCGTCTCGGGATACGATCTCCCGTTGTCCGTGCCAGGTCGAAGCGTAGTCGGCGAGCGCCGAAATCAGAAGCGGGCGGCTCTGCATCAGCCCGAGCATGTTTGCCTCCCTCATTTGTTTTTCGACTATGGCGCGAGGCGCACCGGGTCGTTGAAAAGCCCGTTCGCGACCCGCGGCGTCCGGAGCCCGTTCGAGTTTATCCAATCCCCGCCTGTTGGCAACGCGCCGGCGCGAAACGCGGCGCCGCCGATGGTTCTCGCGCGGTTGACCGCGTCTGCCGCCGATGCGAGGAGGACCGGCGGGAAAATTCGAGAGGGGCGATGAGCGCGACGGTCGAGGTCTTGGGGCTGGGAAATTCGCTGGTCGACATTCTCGCTTACGCCAATGACGACTATCTCAGCGCCCAGGAGATGCTGAAGGGCGCAATGAACCTCATCGACGAGGATCGGGCGGAAGCGCTCTATGCCGCCCGCATCGATCCGCGCGTGATCTCCGGCGGATCGGCCGCGAACACGATCGTCGGCGTCGCCTCGTTCGGCGTGCCCGCGGCCTATATCGGCAAGGTCAAGCGCGATCCGCTCGGCGCGGCTTTCGCCGACGACATTCGCTCAACCGGCGTCGCGTTCTCGACCGCGCCCGCCCAGCATGGGCCGGCAACCGGACGCTGCTTTATTTATATCACGCCCGACGGCGAGCGGACGATGAACACCTATCTCGGCGCGAGCTCCTACCTTGCGCCCCCCGACGTCGACGAGGCTTTGGTCAAAGCCGCGAAGGTCGTCTACCTCGAGGGCTATATGTGGGACCGCCCGGCGGCCAAGACGGCGTTCCAGAAAGCCGGCGCGATTGCCCGCGCGGCCGGGCGCCGGGTCGCGCTCACCCTGTCGGATTCGTTCTGCGTCGACAGGTTCCGCGGCGAATTCATCGACCTCATGCGCACGAAGACCGTCGACACCATCTTCGCCAACACCGACGAGATCCTGTCGCTGTATGAGACGCCGCATTTCGACGAGGCGCTCGATGATCTGCGCGCCGAGGGCGTCTTAGGAATTGTCACGCGGTCGGAGAAGGGCTGCGTGGTCGTCGACGGCGATGACACTTGGGAGGTTCCCGCCTTCCCCATTGGCAAGCTTATCGACACCACCGGCGCAGGCGACATGTTCGCAGCCGGCTTCCTTGCCGGCCTTGCGCGGGATCGCGATATGGTCACTTGCGGGCGCCTCGGCGCGCTGGCGGCGGCGGAGATCATCCAGCATCTCGGCGCGCGGCCCAATGTGTCGCTCGCCGAGCTCGCGGGACGCAACGGCCTCACGGTCTGACGGCGACGCCCGGTATCGGTATTGGTCGTCGGCTGGCCGCAAGCAAGTTTGGTCGTAGGGATATTCGACGTCGAGACCGAAAGCGTTCGAGCAACTCGAGAGTGGCGACGCCGACTTCGACATGAAAGGCGTCCACGTAGCGGGGAATGAACAATCCGACGCGCATGGGCCACTTCCGACGAGTTGGCGGTTCGGTTGTATTGCGTTCGGCGGGAAGGACACCCCCGCACTCGGCCAATTCGCTCGACCTTAGGCAAAGCTAACCCCCGATCGGGACGTATACCAACGGTGGATCGCGCGCCAGCGGCTGGGGCACCGACAGCAGACCCGTAGCGGCGCCATGAAGCGAGCATTGCAAGCCCCAGCACCGGCATTGACATATAATCAAGCAGCTATAATATATCTGGATGATTATTAATATGGAGATTGCCCCATGCAAGCGCGAATGAAAAATCCGGCGATCGTCATTCCCGAGGCCATGAAGGCCATTCAAGCTTTGCACGCCGCAGCGTCAACTGGAGGCGCGCCGGCGAAGACGCTCGAGCTCGCCCACTTGCGCGCGAGCCAAATCAACGGTTGCAGCGCCTGCGTCGACGCGGGCGCGCGTCACGCCAAGAAGTCGGGCGAAGCCGACGAACGACTGTTTGCGGTAGCCGCCTGGCGCGAAGCCCCCTACTTCACCGAGGCCGAGCGGGCGACCCTCGCGCTTACCGAAGCCCTGACCCGGCTCAGCGACCGCGCGGACCCGGTTCCGGACTCGATCTGGGAGGACGCCGCCAGGCACTTTGACGAGCGCGCGCTCGCCGCGCTGATCCTTTCGATCGCAACCACCAACGTGTTCAACCGGCTCAATGTGAGCACCAAGCAGCCTGCCGGCGCGTGGGGATAAAGCGGCCCAATGAACACTTCTCCCAACGCCGTCTTCAAGGCGCTTGCCGATCCGACGCGCCGGGCGCTGTTCGAACGCCTTGCCCGTGACGGCGAACTGACGGTCGGCGCGCTCACCCGCCACGCGGGGGTGTCGCAGCCTGCGGTCTCCAAACATCTCGGCCTGCTCAAGCGGGCTGGGCTCGTCGGCCAGCGCCACGAAGGCCGCGAAACCCATTACAGCGCCCGATCGAGGGGAATCGCGCCCCTCATCGACTGGCTTGCGGTCTACGGCGTCTTCTGGCGCGAGAGGATCGATCGGCTCGAAGACCTGCTGAAAAGGATGGACCAATGACGGAGGCCGCCGCCGCGCGCTCGGTTCTGATCGAGCGGGAACTGCCGCATCCGCCGGAGAAAGTGTGGCGGGCGCTGACCCAGAGCGCGCTGATCGAGGAATGGCTGATGAAGAACGATTTCGAACCGGTCGTCGGCCGCAAGTTCACGCTTCGGATGGCGCCGGCGCCGCACTGGAACGGCGTGACCGATTGCGAAGTGCTCGCGGTCGAACCGCATCGGACGCTCTCCTACAGCTGGAACTCCTCAGGCGAGGAAGCCGAAAACGGGCTGAAGACGGTCGTCACCTGGTCGCTGACGCCGACGCCGCGCGGCGTTCTCCTGCGGATGGAGCAATCCGGCTTCCGCGAGGACCAAAAGGCGAATTACCAGGGCGCGACCTACGGCTGGCGAAAGTTTTTCGACCAGCTCGAACTGGTCGCGGGGCGACTTGACGCGTGATCGCCCATGCCGCCGATCGCTATTCCACCTCGGGGGTCGTTCTCGCCTTCGCCTCGACCAAATGGCGCTTGAAATCGCCCATCGAGGCGAACTTGAACGTCCCTTCGCTGGTCTCGGCCTCGATCGAGCCGTCGGCGAAGATTTTGTAGTTGGCGCCAGCCGACGAATAGCTGCCGATCATGCTCGGGGGCGACTCCGGCGTCTCGAGCACCGTCTCGATCGCCTCGAGCGAGGGCAGATGGCCGGCGCGATTGATGTTAATCGGGCTCTCGTCCTCCGCCTGAGGCGGTTCGTCTATGCCCTCGGCCGTCTCCGCTTTGACCGCGACTGGCGTAACGAGGGCCTCTTCGGGCCGCGTCGGCTCGCTCTTGAGCGCCCTGTATTGGGGCGCCGGTGCGGTTGCGAGCGTCGCGTCCGGGGCCGCCGGCGCCGCCGATTCCCGCACGAGCTCAGCGAGCGCGTCGATGCGCCGGATCGCTACCCCGATGGCGAACGCCACCACCGCCGCCGCAACGCCGACCGCGCCCGCCAGCGCGTACAAAACTCCTAGGCCGTCCGGGAGCAGGTCGAGGCTCTGGTAGCCGCCCGCCACGCCCGCGACCAGCAACACGAAACTCAGGATGAAGATCAGAATCGCCATCAGGCCATCAATCCCTACTTTTTGTCGAAACCTCGACAGGTCTGGGGTGGAGATTGGGAAATAGCAACCCAGCTGACACCTGTGTTGCAACGCCGTCAGCCGCGCGAACCGAAGATCGCCGAGCCGACGCGGACATATGTCGCGCCGAGCTGGACCGCAAGCGGCCAGTCAGCGCTCATCCCCATCGACAATTCATCGATCTGGTTGCGCTTGGCGATGACGCTGAGCAGGGCGAAATGCGGCGAGACCGGCTCATCCGCCGGAGGAATGGCCATCAGGCCCTCGATCGTCAACCCATAGGTATGGCGGCATAGCGCGATAAAGGCGTCGGCGTCCTCGGGAAGGACCCCTGCTTTCTGCGGCTCCCCCCCGGTGTTGACTTCGACGAACAGGCGCGGTCGTTTACCGGCCCTCTCGATCTCGCGCGCCAGCGCCGCGGCGATTTTCTGCCGGTCGACGGTTTCGATCACGTCGAAAGTCTCGATCGCCTCCCGCGCCTTGTTGCTTTGCAGCGGCCCAATCAGGTGCAGCTCGATCGTCTTGCCGAGCGCGGCGGCGCGGGCGCGCAAGTCCCGCCACTTGGGGATGGCCTCCTGGACCCGATTCTCGCCGAAGCGGGTCTGACCGGCGTCGCCGATCGTCGGCCAGACCTCGTCGGCGGAAAAGGTTTTGGAGACCGCGACGAGCTTGACTGATTCCGGCGCCCGGCCGCAGTCGCGCGCCCGCCGCGCGATCGCCTCCCTGAGCGCGATGAGGCGAGCCACAGGGTCTTGCGCGTCACGGGGATGCGTTGGGCCCGCCAAAGTGGTCTTCGTCCATGCCGCCTCCGGCCGCGGAGTAGACCGCGGCCGCGCGTCGATTGTGCCCGAAAAAGCCATGCGGACTCAATCACCGCAGGCCTCGTCCTTTTTAGGCCCCCAATGTAACCCCGGGAGACCCTTGCCTTTTGGCCGAAGCCCGCGCATGAGGGCCCGACCTTCCCTAATCCATGACGGCTTCCATGGGCTTCAAATGCGGCATCGTTGGCCTGCCGAACGTCGGCAAGTCGACGCTTTTCAACGCGCTGACGCAGACGGCAGCCGCGCAGGCGGCCAATTATCCCTTTTGCACCATCGAGCCCAATGTCGGCGAGGTGGCGGTGCCGGATCCGAGGCTCGCGATCCTGTCCGACATCGCGGGATCAAAGGAGATCATTCCGACCCGGCTCACCTTCGTCGACATCGCCGGCCTCGTGCGCGGCGCCTCGAAAGGCGAAGGGCTCGGCAACCAGTTTCTCGCCAACATTCGGGAATGCGACGCCATCGCCCATGTCGTGCGCTGTTTCGAGGATGGCGACGTGACTCACATCGAAGGCCGCATCGACCCCTTGTCCGACATCGCCACCATCGAAACCGAGCTCATGTTGGCCGACCTCGAAAGCCTCGAGCGGCGGATCGCGCAAATCGAGAAGCGGGCCAGGGGCGGCGACAAGGACGCCAAGGACTTGCAGGTCTTGGCCGAGCGGAGCTTGGCCGAGCTGAAGGACGGGCGCCCGGCGCGCGCCGCCGGCAACAGCGGCGAGGAACGGCGCCTCTTCCAGTCGCTCGGCCTCCTGTCGTCGAAGCCGGTCCTTTATGTCTGCAACGTCGAGGAGGCGTCGGCGGACAAGGGCAACGCCTATTCCGATCAGGTCAAGCAGCAGGCGGCCAAGGAGGGCGCGGCGGCGGTCGTCGTCTCGGCGAAGATCGAGAGCGAGATCGCTGTGCTTCCCCAGGCCGAACAGAAGGCCTACCTCGAGGCGGTCGGACTGAGCGAGCCGGGGCTCGACCGCGTCATCCGAGCCGGCTACGATCTGCTGCATCTCGTGACCTTCTTCACCGCCGGCCCCAAGGAGGCGCGGGCGTGGACAGTCGAGAAGGGGGCCAGGGCCCCGCAGGCGGCCGGGGTCATCCACACCGATTTCGAGAAGGGCTTCATCCGCGCCGAGACGATCGCCTACGACGATTACGTCGCCAACCGTGGCGAAGCGGGCGCGCGTGAAGCCGGCAAGTTTCGGCTCGAAGGCAAGGATTATGTGGTCGCCGACGGCGACGTCATGCATTTCCGGTTCGCCAATTGAGCGCCACGCCGGCGAGATCGGCGAGTAGGGCCGACGCTTCGCGGAGTGAGGGCGCCTCGCCCCCTTGGGGCTGCATGTGGCGGTCGTGGGGAGGCGCCGGCCGATGGCCGAGCGCGCCCGGCGGTCAAATTGGAGGGTAAATTCCTTTGCCAACGCGGATAGGATTTTGGCCGGGAACCGTCTAGGCTGCCGCCGCCGCAACTAATTTTCCGATGCGGCGGGGCGCGCGAAGCGGACGAAAGTCTGTTAGAAGGGCGCCGGTCGTTTCTTGCCGGATCGAGGGGAATATCAATGGCGATTAATCTTGTCAGTCTCGTGCAGCAGTTTCTTACGCCGCAAATGGTCAGCAGCCTGGCCCGGGCGGTCGGCGTCAACGACGCGGTGGCGCAGAAGCTTGCCGCCGCCGCGCTTCCGGCGATCCTCGCCGCGCTCGGCACGGCGGCGGCGGCGCCCGGAGGCGCGCAGAAGGTGTCCGACGCGATCTCCAACTCCGACCCGGACCTCTTGACCAAGCTCAGCGCCGCGATGACCGGCGGCAACGCCCGGTTCCTCAACGACGGCGCCAATCTCCTGAACGGCCTGCTCGGCGGCGGCGGCCTCGCAAGCCTGACGGGCGCGCTGAGCCAGTATTCAGGCGCGCCGCACCCCGCGACGCAGACGCTGCTCGGCGCGGTCACCCACGCGGCGGTTGGCACTATAGGCCAGCAGGACCCCTCAAACTGGTCGGACCCGTCGGCGATCCTCTCGTTGTTCAACAGCCAGAAGAACGCGATCGCCGCCGCCCTGCCGCCTGAAGTGTCGAGGGCGCTCGGCGCCTCCGGACTGCTCGCCGGCCTCGGCAGCGCGGCCGCGGCCGCGACCCAGACGGCGACAGCGACCGTTTCGAGCGCGGCGACCGCCGCGAGTTCGACCGCAAGCTCCGCCGCCAGGACCGCCCAGGCGGCGTCCAGCTCGAGCGGCTTCCCGATGTGGGCGATCATTCTCATCGTCATCGTCGTGCTGGTGGCGATCTACTGGTTCATGACCCGGAGCCAAGAGGCCCAGCCGGCGAAAACAGGCATGTTCGATGCGCCGGCGCCGATCGAATACGCGTTGCAGGCGGCGCCCTCCCCGGCCGACGCGACCTAGCCTGGACAACAACGGTCGCGCGATGGGGCTGGGGTTGGGGGCGCGGGTATGGGGGTGGCTGCGCGCACCGGCCAAGGAAGCGACCGCGCCCCAGTCCCGCGTCGGTGTGCTCTGCCTCATTGCGCTGGCGGCTCTCGCCGCCGGCTGCTCAAGCCGTCCTTATGGCACCCTCATCGTCGGGTCGACCGCGCCCGACGCGAACCGGGTCAGCCTTCTGGTGGCGACGACGCGCGCGCCCGTCCTCGAGCCGCCCGGCGTCATGTTCGGCGGCTCCC
The DNA here is from genome assembly GCA_963783175.1 of uncultured Alphaproteobacteria bacterium. Lineage (GTDB taxonomy): Bacteria > Pseudomonadota > Alphaproteobacteria > Rhizobiales > Beijerinckiaceae > Roseiarcus. The sequence goes on along the minus strand of CAWANG010000049.1, from coordinate 106,180 downwards.
GGGGACGAGGCCTCGATTTCGCTGACATCGTCGTGTCGATCCCGCCCGATGGGGCGCGCCAGTCTGGAGATGTCCAGCTTGCGTCCTCGCCGCCCGGCGATCCGGAACATGATTTCGTCATCCTGCGCGCCGACCGCATGGACCTGGCCCAGGCGAAAGCGAACTTCGACGCACGCGTCAGGCGTACGCCGGGGCGCAGGGTTCTCATCTTCGTCCACGGCTTCAACACCCGCTTCGAGGAAGCGGTCTACCGCTTCGCCCAGATCGTTCACGACGCGCGGGTGGATGTGGCGCCGGTGCTGTTCACATGGCCTTCGGGTGGCCGCGTGACAGATTATGTCTATGATCGCGACAGCGCCGTGTATTCGCGCGACGCGCTGGAGGCGGTGCTCCAGGCGCTGGTCAAGGACCCGTCGGTCGAACTCGATATCGATTCTCGCCCATTCGATGGGCAATTATCTGGCGATCGAGGCGCTGAGACAGATGTCGATCCGCGATCACGGACTCTCGCCCAAGATCCGCGACGTGATGATGGCGTCGCCGGACATCGACGTCGACGTTTTCCGCCGCCAGATCGCCGAAATCGACGCTGGGCCGCGGTCCGCGCAGTTCACGCTGTTCGTGTCGCGTGACGATCGCGCCCTCGGTCTATCGAGCTTTCTCGCGCGCGATTCGACGCGGCTCGGCGCGCTCGATCCCGCCAAGGAGCCTTACCGTTCGATCCTCGAGCAAGGCAGGGTGCAGGTCATCGACCTCACCGGTTTCGCCTCCAGCGATTTCACCAACCACGGCAAGTTCGCGAGTGGCGAGGTCGTCGGCGCGATCGGCGAGCGCCTGGCGGAGGGCCAGACGCTCACCGAGGCGAAAGGCGGTCTGGTCGAATTGCTCGGCACGTTCACGAACGGTGCGATTAACGTCGCCGCCGGCGTCGCCACTGGCGCAGTCGCCGCGCCCACCCAAATTGTCGATCCGACAACGCGCGAGAAGTCGATCGACACCGCGGCGGAAGCCACGTCTTTGAGGCAGTGATCCATCGCCGGCACTGAGCGGAGCGAGAAAGCCTCGGCGCGCGCGTGTCGCTCACGCCGTCTCGACCCGCAATTTCAGGAATCCCCCGGGCGCGGCGCCCATAGAGGTCAGTTTGAGGCCGGGCGGCGCCGGAAGCGCCGCCGCCGCGGGCGACGTCAGATAGGTCGCAACCACCGTGCTTGGCCAGGGTGCGAGGCGCCAGTTGCCGTCCGGCCTCGGCGAGACTTCGGTCGCGCCTTGAATGTATTTGAGGACGACGTCGCGGTTGGCGTCGGGCGCCTCGATCGCCACGCTCGTTGCGTCGCAGCCCGGGAAGCCGCCGCCGCCGCTCGCGCGATAGTTGTTGGTGACGACGAGAAAAGTCTGTTCCGGATCGATGGGCGCGCCCATGAACGTGAGATCGCGGATGCGGCGCGCCAGCGGCGAGACGAGCGCGCCCGATTCGTCGTAGCGGGCGGGCTCACTGACATCGATGGCGTAGTCGACGCCGTCGATCACGTCGAAATTGTAGCAGGCGAAGGCGGACCCGAGCAGCGGCTGCTCGTCGCGCGAGGCAGGATCGATACGGCGGAAGATCGACGCCGATCGCTCGAGCCATTCCCTGAGCGTCAAACCGTCGACCTTCACCACTCGAACGCTGTTGGGGTACGGGTAGATGTCGGCCACGTCCTTGATCGCGATCGGACCCTCGGTGATGTCGGTATAGAAGTCCGGGCCGCCTCGCCCGCCGCATTTGAACGGCGCCGACGCCGAAAGGATCGGCAGCGGGGCGAGATCGGCGCGCGCCGCAGCCAGCGGCGCGGCGTAGGCGCGTTGGGCCACATTGACGAGCTGAACCGTCGGATCGTCGGCGATCAGCGCCAAATAGGTGTGCAGCGGCGTCGCGAGCCGGCCGACCGGCGTTCGCACATATTGAAGCGTCGCGGCATGCGCGGCTGCAGCGGCGTCAAGTACGGACGCATCCGAATCGACGAGAGCGATGGCGGCGCCGTCGGCGTCACGCCGGGCGATCGGCCGGGTCTCGACCTGCGCTCGCGCAACCTGCCAGCGGCCGGCGTCCAGCTCCAGACCGAGATCGATGACGCCGAGATGACTGCCCCAGAATCCGGCCATCACCGCCGGCTTGCCGTGGAGCGCTCCGCGCTCGGCGTCGGCGCCGGGCACGCCAACAAAGTCCTCGCCGGGAAACAGCAGGTGCTGATGGCCAAGGAATAGGGCGTCGATGCCCTCGAGCCTGGCGAGGTCCTGCCCGGCGTTCTCCTCTCCCAATGCCGAAGCGAGCCGGGAAATGCCGGAGTGGCACAATCCGACGATGAGATCGACGCGGCCCCGGAGCCCGTCAACCTCAGCCCGCGCCGCCTCGACGATATCGACGGTCTTCAGCCGTCCGCGAACGTGGACCTCGTCCCATTGCGCAATCTGTGGCGGCGCGACCCCGATCACCCCGACCTTGAGCCGGCGCGTCGTCCCGGACTCGTCGACGTAGTCACGCTCGATGACGATCGAAGGCGGGAACCAGTGCGAGCCGTCACTATTCAGCACATTGCAGCAGACGACAGGAAAGCGCGCTTGCGCATAGGCGCGCTCGAGCGGCTCGAGGCCATAGTTGAACTCGTGGTTGCCGAGGGTGGCGACCGCATAGTCGAGCCTGTTCATCGCGGCGACCACGGGATGGATCGCAGTCGGGTCCCTGATGATCGCCGCGGCGGCGAAGTCGCCCAGCGGCGTGCCCTGGAGAATGTCGCCGTTGTCGAACAGAAGGCAGTTCGAACATTCGCTGCGCGCCTGAGCGATCAGCGAGGCCGCGCGCGCTAGGCCGACCGAATTGTCCGGACGATCACGATAATAATCATACGGGTAGAGATTGGCGTGCAGATCGGTCAGGCCCAGGAGGCGCAGGCGCAGCCGGCGCTCGGCGCCTGCGGACGGAGATTCCATGTCGTCCTCGCGGCAACGCTGAAGCGCGATGACGGAAGGCCCCGGGGCGGCCGGGAAAAGAGCCGCGGACCCCAGAACGATCCGGTCAAAGAGGCGTTTGCTGATGGGCGCCGCCGCCCGGCGGCGGAGATTGGCTCATGGGGGCGCTCGTTGGTGCCGCGCCCGGCCCGACGTCCCAGCCGCCCGGGGGAGCCGTGACGTCGTTTGCCGCCGGATCCGGCTTGAGGGGCTTGAAGTTCGCCAGGGCTTCCGCCGCGGCGGCGAGCGATACCGGGTCCATCTTGGCGGCGACCTCGTCGCGTTTCTTGGCGGCGTCCGCGTCGCCCTGCTGAGCGGCGAGCGAGAACCACATCCACGACTGGCGCAGGTCCTGCTCAACTCCGAGGCCGCGGGCGTAGAGGATCGCGAGGTTGTACTCACTGTCGCGGACGCCGAACTCGCCCGCCCGGCGAAACCACTTCGCCGCTTCGAAATAGTTCGGCTCATCGCCGGCTGGCTCGGCATCCATGACTGCGAGATTATGCGCAGCCCGCGCGTTGCCGGCTTCCGCCGCCTTGAGATACCAGCTTTTGGCCGCCGCGCGGTCGGGAGCGACGCCAATGCCCTTCTCAAGCATCGATCCGAGCCGATATTGGGCCGGTGCGAGGCCAAGCGAGGCCGCGCGTTCAAACCAGCGCGCCGCGGCCTGCTGATCCTTCGGCAGCCCGCGGCCCTCGAATAGGCGTAGCGCGAGCTCGTATTGCGCCGCCGGCGCGCTGGCGGCGACAGCGTCGCGCAGAGTTGGGGAAATCCCGAGCGGGATCGCCGCCAGGAGCTCAGCTGGCGACGGCGCAGCCTGCGGCGGAAGGACGGGAGCGTCAGGTTTGGCGGGCGATAGAGGAATCGAAGCGGTCGGCGCCCGGTCGATCGATGGTTTGGTAGTGTTGGCCGCGCCAGCGAGTCCGGGCGGCTTCAGCGGCGTAGCCTCGACCTTGGCGGTCTTGACCGCCTGTCCGTCCAATTCGGACCGTTGGAGAAACGGCGCCCGCACCCCGACGGCACGCACTGCAAGCGTGGCCGCGACCGCGAGTGCGACGCCGAGCAGCACGGTTCTCTTATGGCTGGCGTAGAACGCCTTGGCGTTTTGGACGCCGCGCTCGGCCAGTGGTCTCCGCTCCGGGCCGGCGACCTTAGAACCGAGGCGGTTCGTCGCCGCGCCGCCGCTTTCCGCCAGCGCCGCCTGCGCGGCGCGGCGTGCGGCGGCGATATGGACGCTGACCGCCGGATTGGTCTTGGGCCCGATCATCAGCGCCAGGTCGCGCGCGTCTCGCGCGCGTTGCGGCGCGCCCGCACCGGGCTCGATCAGGAAGTCCTCGCCGCTCGGCGGCTGAGGCGACCCGTCGTCGGCGGCCGCGGTCTTCGCCTGGACGGCGCGTGGCGGCGCGACCTCGGGCCCAAGCGCCTCAACGCCCGGCAGTGCAGCGCCGACAGCCGGTCGGTTCACGGCGGCCGCTGTCGGCCGCAACTCCTCGCCGACGTCGCTCGCGAGCTCGCTCTCAATGCTCGCGAGGCGCGCAACCAAGGTCTCCAGAACGCCCTGCAGCTCCGTAAGCCGCGACTGGGTTCGTCGATCGGCGCTCGCCTGCTCGGCTCTGAGCTCGGAGAGATGGGCCCCCAGCGCGGCGTCAAACGTAGCCAATGTCTCCGACGCGTAAGGGGTAGGGGCCGCCTCGGCCTGACGCAACTTCTCTAGCAGCTCCCGCACCGCCGGCTCCGGATCGTCGGCCCGGACGGCCTTTGCCGCCAGAGCGTCAATCCGATCGTAGATAGTGGCGATCTGCCGGGCAAGAGCCTCGGAATCGTCGTGGCCGGGGTGGAGATCCTGAAGACGGCGGACGACCTCGTCGGCCACGCGCGCGGCGATCTCTCGATCCACCGGCGCAGGAGCGCTCGCCTCGAGCTTGGCCTCGAGCGAATGCAGCAGGGTCTCGATCGGATTGAGATCGACCGGAAAGGCGACCGCATCGAGCCTCGCGCCGAGGTCGCTGAGAACTGGCTCGAGCCAGCGCGCGCCGATCTCGGCGTCGGCAAGGCGATCGAGCTTGCCGCTGAATTCGCTGAGAATCGGCTCGAGCCAGCGCACGCCGGCGTCGGAGTTGGCGAGCCGATCGAGCTTGCCGCTGATCTCGGCCGCCATCGACTGGAGCGCGCCCGCGTCGGCATCCGTCCGGCCAGCGGCCTCGAGTTTGGCGTCAAGATCGCGCATGAGCTTTTCAATTGGGCCGGTGTCGACCGCTGCCGGCGCGCGTCCTTCGAGCGATTGGCGCACGTCGTCGATGCGCCGCGCCAAATCGTCGAACGGGCGCTGATCGACCTCAGCCGGAGCGCTGGGGCGAGCGATTTCCCGGTCGAGCCTCGCCGCGATCTCTTCCAGACGCCGCTCGATCGGCGCCAACGCCTCTGGCGGCGTGGAGCGTTCGATCTGCCGCCGCGCTTCGGCGAGAAAAGCGGCCATCTCAGCCGACTCGAAATGAGGAGCAGGGCTGGCGCCGAGCTGCTCGACGCGGTCCGCAAGTTCGCCGATCCGCCGCTCCATCCGCTCGAGCGGCGCGGTGCGCAAGGCGGCGGAAGCCAGGAGGTTGCGCACTTCTTCGGTCTGCCGCCTGATGCGCTCGAACGTCTCCGGTTTGATCGCCGTCGCCGCAAGGCTGTCAATCTTGCCTCCGATCGCGCGGATTTCGCGTTCGAGCGCGGCGGCGACCGCTTGCGGATTGTGGGTCTTGAGCGCCGCGCGCAATTCGGCCGCCATCGCCTCAAGCGGAGCGAGCAGCGATTCCCGGTGGCCGTCCTGACGCACCGTGTCGAGGCGCTGCAAGAGGTCGCCGATCGCGCCCTCGAGCGCGACCACCGCGTTGCGGGGAGCAAGGTCGGCGAGGCTCTTGGTCATCGCCGCGATTTCAGACCGCATGGCGTCGAAGTCGACGGCTGCGCCGCGCGGATCGCCTTGCTGGCGCCCCGGTTCTTCGAACTCGTCCGCGGCCGGCGGGGTCCCCGCGCGCGCGTCGACGTCCGGGCGGGGCGCGGGCGCGGCGGCGTCGCTGGCGTCCGGCCCTGCGGTTCTTAGGTCCGACCCCGCTGGTTCGGGCGCGCTGCTGCCTGCGCGTGCGTCGACCTCCTGCCAGCGCATGGCGATCTCCGACACTGCGCCCTTGAGATCGAGTCGCGGGGTCGGCGGCGCTGCCTCATCAGTTTGAGGTGGGCCGCTCCAGCTGGAGTTGATCGCTTCCAGCCGCCGCACGGCGTCGATCAGCGCCTCCCGATCGGCGTCCCGAGCCGCATTCGAGCCCTCCAGGATTTGAGCGACCGATTCAAAGGCGCGCGCGGCCTGCGCTTCGGCGCGGGTAAGCCTCGCCTCCAAGCGCTCGATTGCCGAATTGAAAGAGTCCGGAATCCTCGGCGCTTGCGGCTCTTGCGCGCCTCCGTTTCGCCGTGCGATGCGTTCGAGGCGTCCCGCGGCCGCGTCGAGCCGCTCGTCATCCGCTTCATCGCCTTCCGGCCACGCAGGGTGTTTCAGGACGGCCCGGTCAGCGATCGCTTCGTCGAGCCAATCGTCGAGGCGCATGCCAGCGCGACGGGCGGCCTGCTCGGCGGCGTCACGGGTTCGCCGCCCCACCCCTGCGATCGTCCACGGCATCGCTCTGTTCATATCTTCGACCATCGCCGGCGGGCCGCGAATTGTCGCTCGCACAATGGCGGCGGCGCGCGGCAATTCTTTCGGCGGCCGTGGTGAAGAAACGGTTAAGGCGCTTCAGCGCAGGCGATGAGGGTCGCCTCCCCCCCCCCAAGTTGTAGAGATAGTTGTTGCAATTTTAAGTTGCAATCTCGACTGGCTCAGCGTAAACAGTGCGAGTCGCGCAGGGGCGCGGAAATCACAAGGCGCGAACCCAACGGCGCCGACGAAAGGAGAGGCCATGAGCAGGTTATCGTCGTTGAATCACCAAAGCCTCGGGACTCCAGTCTCACTGCTAGGGGAAGAAGGCTCCACTGCGCCCGATTCGGCGCAACCGGAGATGACCATCAGCCAGATGTCGCGCCTATTCGGCGTCAGCTTGCGCACTTTGCGGTTCTATGAGGATCGCGGCCTCATCAAGCCGCGCCGCGAGGGCAACGCCCGCTTTTATCGCGGCGCCGACCGCGTCCGGATGGAGATGATTCTCAAGGGCAAGAAGCTCGGCTTCACCCTGACCGAAATCCAGGACCTGATCGGCGGCAAGGGAGCGACGGAAACGCCGAACCTCGAGGATCAGCTCAATCCGCAGCAGATCGTCACCCAGATCGGCCATCTGGAGCGGCAGCGGGGCGAAATCGACGGCGCCATCGAGCGGTTGCGCGAGACGCAAAGCCGGCTCGCTCGCGGCGCCGCCGCCTGAGCGACGGGCGACGAGCGCAAAGGACCTAGCGCCGCACGGCGCGCGGCGCTAGGCTCTGATCCGCGCCGCTTCGACGATGCGCAGCGCCTCGGTGAAGGCGGCGTCAACTCCGAGATGTGTCGTATCGAGCTGGACCGCGTCGTCCGCCGGGCGCAACGGCGCGGCGATGCGGCCAGAGTCGCGGGCGTCGCGCCGGATGATGTCGGCCAGAATCGCCTCGTAGTCGGCCTTTTCGCCACTCTGGATCAATTCGAGCGCGCGCCGCTGGGCGCGCGTCGCCGCGCTGGCGGTGACAAAGATCTTTACATCCGCCTCCGGACAGATGACGGTGCCGATGTCCCGTCCGTCGAGAACCGCGCCGCCCGGCCGGGCGGCGAACGCGCGCTGCGCCTCGATCAGCGCCGCCCGGACGCCAGGCATTGCCGCGACCACTGACGCCGCCTCGCCCATCTGGCGCGTCCGCAACGTTGCGTCGTTGAAATCGGTCAGGCCCAGACCCCGCGCTGCGGCGACAGCCGCGGCTTCGTCGTAAAGGTTGCGATCCTCGGCGATGAGAACGGCGGCGGCCGCGCGGTAGAGCAGACCGGTGTCGAGGTGAGGCAACCCGTAGTGCGCCGCGATTCGGCGCGCGATCGTACCCTTGCCCGAGGCCGCGGGGCCGTCGATGGCGATGATCATCGTGAGCCGCCCGCTTCCCCAGGCTCCCTGCCCTCGGCGGCGCTCTTAGAGCGCCGCGAGGCGGCTGTCGAGGCTCGCGAAAGGATTCCCCCGTCCGCGCCGCGCCGCGCGGGCCGTTCTTGTCGGGATTGGAACTTCGGCTCTCTGCGCGGCTCCGGCGGCCGCCTCGCCTTAGCTCCAAAACGGCCGTTCAGCTTGTGCCGATGCCGCGCCGCGCGTATGCATCCTAACCGAGGAATGACAAAAATGCGACGACGCCAAAGCGAGCGCCGTAGCCCAGGGAGGAGACGATGGACCTTACGGGGGATCAGAAGAAGACGATCGCCGCCGCCTTCCTCGGCTGGATGCTCGACGCGTTCGATTTCTTCCTCCTGACCTTCCTGCTCAAGGACATCGCCAAGGAGTTCGGCGTCGAGATCTCGGCGGTAGCCTATGCGCTCTTCCTGACGCTGGCGATGCGGTTCGTCGGCGCCTTCATCTTCGGCCGCCTCGGCGACCGGTGGGGACGCAAACCGGCGCTGATGCTGGACATCCTCTGCTACTCGATCCTCGGCGCCCTCGCCGCCTTCTCGCCGAACCTCATCGTGTTCCTGATCCTGCGGGCGCTGTTCGGCATCGCCATGGGCGGCGAATGGGGCCTCGGCAGTTCGCTGGCGATGGAGTCAATCCCTCCGCAGGCGCGGGGGCTGGTGTCGGGAATCCTGCAATGCGGTTATCCGACCGGCTTTCTCCTGGCCGCGGTCGCCAACGGGTTGCTCTTCGGCCGCACGTTCGGCGACTATACGATCGGCTGGCGGGCGATGTTCCTGCTCAGCGTCCTGCCTGCCTTCGTGGTGCTGTTCATCCGGAGCGGCGTACCCGAGTCGCCGGCGTTCGAGGCGTCGAAGGGCCACGAGAAGCCCCATCTGTGGGCGACGATCACGGAGCACAAGGGGCTGGTGCTCTACATGGTCGTGCTGATGATGTGCTTCAACCTGTTCAGCCACGGCACGCAGGATCTCTATCCGACCTTCCTGCAGAAGCAGCACAACTTCGATCCGGCCACGGTGAGCTGGATCGTCATCGTCGCCAATCTCGGGGCCATTGCCGGCGGGCTCACATTCGGCCACGTGTCGGAGAAGATCGGCCGCGTCAACGCGATCACCGTGGCGGCTCTGATCGCGCTGCCGGCGCTTTACCTCTGGGCGTTTGCTTCGACGCCGATCCTGCTGGCGCTCGGCGCCTTCGTCATGCAGGTCGCGGTCCAGGGCGCCTGGGGCGTGATCCCCGCCCATCTCAACGAACTGGCCCCGGGCGCGGCGCGCGCCACCATTCCGGCCTTCGTCTATCAGGCCGGCAATTTCCTCGCCTCGTATAACGGCCCGCTGCAGGCTCAGATCGCGGAAGCGAACGGAGGCAATTACGCGCTTGCTCTGGCGCTGGTGGCGGGCGTGGTCGCGGTCGCGATCATCGTCGTGATCCGATTCAGCCCGGAGCGGCGCGGGGAAGTCTTGAAGGCGCATTGATCGGCGCCAGAGCCACGCCGGTGGGATGCGAAAACCGGCGCAGGAACCTTTCGGCCCTCCAGCGGTTGAACGGAACCCCAGAGGCAGAGCGCCCGGCAATCGCCGGCGAGTTCCGCCCGATTGAATGGAGGGTTTTATGTCTCGATGGATGCTTGGCGTTGCGGCTGCGACGCTGATTTTCGCCGCCTCTCCCGCCGCGTTCGCCGACGAGAGCGGCGCGGTGACCGGAGGGGTTACAGGCGCGGTCGGAGGGGCTCTTGTGGGCGGTCCGGTCGGCGCGGTGGTCGGCGGCGTCGGCGGCGCGGCGATCGGCAACTCCATGACCAACCACCGGTACTACCATCACCACTACGCCTATTATCACCATCACTACTACCACCCATACTGATTGATACCCGGCGGCCGCCGACTGGTCACGCTGATCGCCGGCGGGCCGCCGGGCGCTTTGCTCGGGGCGGGAGAGCATCTTCGGCCCCGCGCGGTCGCCCAGGCGAGGCCGGCGAAGCCGACAAGGGCCATCACCCACGCCGACAGCTCGGGAACAGCAGCGATCGTGAACATCACGGTTGGGTGTGGCTCCCGGGCATGAAGACGCCTTCGTTATAGGCGACCGCCACGGGATATGCGCCTTGCGGGATGTCGGCCGCCCACCAGTAGGCGGTGGCGGTCAAGTCGGGCATGCTGGCCAGAAGCCAATAGGACGCGCCCGGCGCGAGCAGTGCTACCAGCGTCGTGAAATCAACCAATGTGAGAGCGGTCGAGAGGCTTTCTCCTGAAATGCCTGGACTTTGGCGAACGTCCAGGCGCTGTCGCCGGCCCGATGCGACGGCACGTGCGCATTGAACTATTTTGACGCGCACGAGGGCGAAGCCTTGCGCTGCGCGCCAGGGAGATCAGGCGATCCCCGGACTACCCGCTTATTCCGCGGCGGCGGCCCGCTTCGGCAGCACCCAGTTCGGCCTTGGGAAATGGCAGGTGTAGCCGCTCGGATAGCGTTCAAGGTAATCCTGATGCTCGGGCTCGGCTTCCCAGAACGGGCCAGCCGGCGCGACTTCGGTCACCACCTTGCCCGGCCACAGGCCCGAGGCCTCGACATCGGCGATCGTGTCCAGCGCCACCCGCTTCTGCTCATCGCTGGTGAAGAAGATCGCCGAACGGTAGCTCGCGCCGACATCGTTGCCCTGGCGATTGCGGGTGGTCGGATCGTGGATCTGGAAGAAGAACTCGAGCAGCTTGCGATAGCTGATCTTCGCCGGATCGAAGATGATCTCGATCGCTTCGGCGTGGTGGCCGTGATTGCGGTAGGTCGCGTTGGGGACCTCGCCGCCGGTGTAGCCGACCCGCGTCGAGATGACGCCGGGAAAGCGGCGGATGAGATCCTGCATGCCCCAGAAACACCCGCCTGCGAGAACCGCGCGTTCCGTTGAACCTGCCATGTCGCTCGAGCCTCCTTCTTGAGAGGGACCTCGCGCTTCCCGAGCCGAGCCGCGCACGTCCCACGCCGCTTTAGATAATCATCTTGACCGAAAACAACACCAGGGCCGCGATCCACAGGGTTTCCGCGACCATAAGCCCGACCGGCCGCCACCCGACGGCGAACAGGGCCTTGAACGACGTCTTCATGCCCAACGCCGCGATCGCGGCGACCAGGCACCAGCGCGAAACGTCGTTCGCCAAGTCGATGACGACCTGCGGCAGCAGGCCAAACGAGTTGATGATCACGAGGATGGCGAAGCCAACGAGGAACAGCGGCAGAGTCGCACGCGCGCCTTCCGCATGGCCGCCGTGTCGGGCAATGAGATAGGAAATCGCGAACACCGCCGGCAGCAGCATCGCCACCCGCAGCAGCTTGACATAGGTGGCGATGTCGCCGGTCTCATTCGAGATCGTGTAGCCGGCGCCGACGACTTGCGCGACGTCATGGATCGTGCCGCCGATAAAAATGCCCGCCTGCCTGTGGTCGAGGCCGATCGATGTCGCAAAGACCGGATAGAGAATCATCGCCAGCGTGGAGAGAGCGGTGACGCTGACCACGGTGAGGATGGTGTCGCGCTCGCGGGTGTCGCTGCGCGGCAGGACGGAGGCGATCGCCAGCGCCGCGGACGCGCCGCAGATCGCGACGGCGCCGCCGGAGAGGACCCCGAACATCGGCGACAGGCCGAGCCGGCGCGCGAGCAGGAAGCCGAAGACGATCGTCGTCGCGACGCCGACGATCACCGTCGCCACCGGCCACGCGCCGAGCGAGGCGATCTGGCCGAGCGTGATGCGCACCCCGAGCAGGCCGACCCCGACCCGCAGCACCGAGCGCGACGTAAATTCGATCCCGGCGACGCACCGGCCCTCCTCGTGCAGGAAGTGGAACGCCATCCCGAACAGAAGCGCAAACAGCATCACCGGCGCCGTGTAATGCTGCGCGAGCCACGTCGACGCCAGGGCGATGGTGCCGGCGACGAGCACGCCGGGATAGACCGCATGGATCAGCTTCGCCCGCGGCCAGGACTCAAACGCCCGCGGCGGTCCGCCCTGATCGATGGCGATGAGGCCTTCCATGCTGTCGTAGGACTCAAAGCCGATCTCAGGCAGTCTGGCCTTGTTCAAGCGCATGCGCTCCCATGTCTGGCGGGCCCATGAACTATGGGGGACGAACGCGCTGATTGTCTACGGTCCGCAGGCTAGGCGTTTTCGCCCCGGATCGCCGCGATCGTCGCGTCGGTCACCGCACGCGTCGTGGCGACGCCGCCGAGGTCGGGCGTGTGCAAGGAAGGGTTGGCGGTGACGCGCTCGATCGCCCGCATCAGGCGGTTCGCAGCGGCCTTTTCGCCCAGATGGTCGAGCATCATCGCCCCGGTCCAGAACGAGCCGATCGGGTTGGCGATTCCCTTTCCCGCGATATCGAACGCCGACCCGTGGATCGGCTCGAACATCGACGGAAACCGGCGCTCGGGGTTGAGGTTGGCGGTCGGCGCGATGCCGAGCGAGCCGGCCAAAGCCGCCGCGAGATCGGACAAAATGTCGGCGTGGAGGTTCGAGGCGACGATCGTGTCGAGGCTCGCGGGCCTGATCGTCATCCGCATCGTCATCGCGTCGACCAGCATCTTGTCCCACGTCACGTCGGCGAACTCGCGCGCGACCTCGGCGCCGATCTCGTCCCACATCACCATGGCGTGACGCTGGGCGTTCGACTTGGTGACGATGGTGAGCAATTTGCGCGGGCGCGAGCGCGCGAGCGCGAAGGCGAAGCGGAAGATGCGTTCGACTCCGGCGCGGGTCATGATCGAGACATCGGTCGCGACTTCGAGCGGCAGGCCGCGATGGACGCGTCCGCCGACGCCGGCGTATTCGCCCTCCGAATTCTCGCGCACGATCACCCAGTCGAGTTCCGGACCGTTCACCTGGCGGAGCGGGCTTGTTATCCCCGGCAGCACCCGGGCGGGACGGACGTTGGCGTATTGGTCGAACGGCTGGCAGATCGCGAGCCTGAGACCCCAGAGGCTGATGTGATCGGGCACCTCAGGCGAGCCGACGGCGCCGAAATAGATCGCGTCATGGTCCTTGATCTCATCGAGGCCGCCGGGCGGCATCATCAGGCCGGTCAGGCGATAAAAGTCCGACCCCCAGTCGAAGCGGTCGAAGGCGAATTCGATTCCGCCCTCGCGCTCGGCGACCGCCTTCAGCGCCTCGAGCCCGGCGGGGATGACCTCCTTGCCGATCCCGTCGCCCGGGATGACCGCGATCCGGTAGCGCCGCATCGGCTTATCCGCCGCTGGCATGACGTCCCCTCCCGACGAGCCGGACTATTTCGCCGGCGCCGCCAGCGCCTCGGATTTGGTCTCGTCGGCCGGATCGAAATGCGGGACGCAGATGACGCACAACCTGTTCTTCGCCGACGAACTGACCACTTTGTGGTGCACGCCCTTGCTGATGACGCAAAGTTCATCGGCGCCGAGCCTTTGCTCGGTCGTCTTTCCGTTCGCGGGGTCGTGCAGCGCAAGGGCAATTTCGCCATCGAGGACGAAGTAGATCTCGTCGAAGGACTTGTGAAAATGGGGAACGGTCTCGCGGATGTCGATCGCCAGCGCGAGGCTTGGGGAATATTCCGCGCCAGTCAGGATCTCGTGGATCGCTCCGCAAAAGGGCGAGGTCTTCACGACCTGGTCGCTGAGCAGCTTGGTGATCATGGCAGTCGTCCTCTCGAGGGTCCGATCGCGCGCTGCCATCGGCGACGCGAAAGACTGACAAAATTACGGCTTCGCTGCAACCAAGGTTTGGCGCCGTGCGTTTAGCGCGGTGAAAGCTTCGGCCTGGCCGGAGGTTCGATCAATTCCTGCGGGAGTTACGCATGAGCATCCTCCTTCTCATCATCATCCTAGTCCTGCTCTTCGGCGGCGGGGGCGGATATTACGGCTATCGCACCTATGGCGGCCCCGGACTCGGCGGCGTGCTGGGGCTCATCGTGGTCGTCCTCCTCATCCTTTGGCTGATCGGCGGCCTCGGACCGTACACAGCGCACGTGTGACGCGCCGCCTCGGCGAAGTTGTTTCATGTGAAACCCAAGATTTGCCGGTTGATCGCGCAACAATTTCCAAGCCAGGGGCAACAATATCAAAGTCGGCCGCAACAATAGCAAAGCCCGGCGCAACAAAATCAAAGGCCGGCGCAACGAAATCGAAACGCCGCTTTCTTCTCCGAATCCGGAGTTTTCAATGACTTGCGGCCGATTCTGGCCGCTTCACCCATAGTCGCTGTGCGGCGCCATCGCCGCGCCTCTCACTCCGACACCAATTGGCGCATTTCTGTTTAGAGTAACATGATTTCTGTTTAGAGTAACATGATTTTCTGAAAAGTGAAAGAAAATGTCGTAGGTCTTCATGGCTGGCGATTGGCCCGTCGGAATTCGTAAGTTTTTGAGGCCGTGACGCATCATGGCCGGGCTTGTCCCGGCCATCCACGAGGACCACGACCGAAGGCCAGCGGCGGAGCTGAAGGCGCGAAAAGACTTTGTGTCTATAAGTCTTTGGTCGCCGGCCACGCTGATCTCGGAACTCGTCGGTGACGCTGCGCGGCGTGTATGGCCGGGACAAGCCCGGCCATGACGACCAGGGTCCAGGAACCCGGCGAAACCGGCATATTCGCCGTCAGGCGGAGCAGTAACCACGGCGACGATCCGCGTCGAGCGCTGCCGGTCCCCTCACCCTGCCCTCTCTCCCAAAGGGAGAGGGATTAGCGCCTCCTCCGCCTCCCCGCCCCACCTTTCGGGCGGGCTTCGCCGCCGCCCCAGTTGTGGGGGCCCATGTCTTCGTCGGTGGGTTTGCGGGGGCGGGTCGAGGGCAGGTTGGCGGCGCGGCCGAACGGGCGCTCGCCCGCGTAGGCGCCGCCGGCGGCAGCGATCTCGGACTGGCGGGCGAGCGGGTCGTCGCCGACGGCGAGCGCGACCGACTGCAGGCGCTTGATCTCGTCGCGCAGCCGCGCGGCCTCCTCGAATTCGAGATTGCCAGCCGCCTCCTTCATCCGCTTCTCGAGGTCGGCGACGGTGGCCTGGAGGTTGTGGCCGATGGCCGGGGAATCGGGGAGGCCGATGTCGACGGTGACGTGGTCGGCCTCGTAGACCGAGCCCAGGATGTCCTGGATGCCGCGCCGGATCGACGCCGGGGTGATGCCGTTAGCTTCGTTGTACGCCTGCTGCTTGAGGCGGCGGCGATTGGTCTCGTCGATCGCGCGGGTGATCGAGCCGGTGACCACGTCGGCGTAAAGCACCACCTTGCCGTCGACGTTGCGCGCCGCGCGGCCGATCGTCTGCACGAGCGAGGTCTCGGAGCGCAAAAAGCCTTCCTTGTCGGCGTCGAGGATGGCGACGAAGGCGCATTCGGGGATGTCGAGCCCCTCGCGCAAAAGGTTGATGCCGACGAGGGCGTCGAACGCGCCGAGACGAAGGTCGCGGATGATCTCGATCCGCTCGATCGTGTCGATGTCGGAATGCATGTAACGCACGCGGACGCCGTTCTCGTGCAGATATTCGGTCAGGTCCTCGGCCATCCGCTTGGTCAACACGGTGACCAGCGTGCGGTAGCCGCGCAGCGCGACCTCCTTGACCTCGCCCAGCAGGTCGTCGACCTGGCTGCGCGCCGGGCGGATCTCGACCGGCGGGTCGATGAGGCCGGTCGGGCGGATCACCTGCTCGACGAAGACGCCGCCGGTTTGCTCCATCTCCCAACGGCCCGGCGTCGCCGAGACATGGACGGTCTGCGGCCGCATCGCCTCCCATTCCTCGAACCTGAGCGGCCGATTGTCCATGCACGACGGCAGGCGGAAGCCGTATTCGGCCAGCGTCGCCTTGCGCCGGTAGTCGCCGCGATACATGCCGCCGATCTGCGGGATCGTCACATGGCTTTCGTCGGTGAACACGATCGCGTTGTCGGGCAGATATTCGAACAGGGTCGGCGGCGGCTCGCCCGGCCGGCGGCCGGTCAGATAGCGCGAATAGTTCTCGATGCCGGCGCAGGAGCCGGTCGCCTCGAGCATTTCGAGGTCGAAGATTGTGCGCTGCTCGAGCCGTTGCGCTTCGAGCAGCCGGCCCTGGCGATTGAGCCGGTCGAGGCGCTCCTTCAGCTCCTGCTTGATCGCCTCGACCGACTGCAACAGCGTCGGGCGGGGCGTCACATAATGCGAGTTGGCGTAGATCTTGACGAATTCGAGGTCCTGCGTCTTCACGCCTGTCAGCGGGTCGAATTCGGCGATGATCTCGATCTCGTCGCCGAAGAAGCCGATGCGCCAGGCGCGGTCCTCGTAATGGGCGGGGAAGATCTCGATCGTGTCGCCGCGCACGCGGAACATGCCGCGCGCGAAGTCGCCGGCTTGCGAGCGCTTGTATTGCAGCGCGACGAGGTCGTTGATGAGCTGGCGCTGGTCGACCCTGTCGCCGAGCTTGAGCGAGAAGGTCATCGCGGTATAGGTCTCGACCGAGCCGATGCCGTAGATGCAGGAGACCGAGGCGACGATGATGACGTCGTCGCGCTCCAGCACCGCGCGGGTCGCGGCGTGGCGCATCCGGTCGATCTGCTCGTTGATGTCGGATTCCTTCTCGATATAGGTGTCGGTGCGCGGGACGTAGGCCTCCGGCTGGTAATAGTCGTAGTAGGAGACGAAATACTCGACCGCGTTGTCGGGGAAGAAGCTCCTGAACTCGCCGTAGAGCTGGGCGGCGAGCGTCTTGTTGGGCGCAAGGATCAGCGCCGGACGCTGCGTCGCCTCGATCACCTTGGCCATGGTGAAGGTCTTGCCCGAGCCGGTGACGCCGAGCAGGACCTGGTCGCGCTCGTTTGCCCGCACGCCCTTGACCAGTTCCTCGATTGCCTGCGGCTGGTCGCCCTCCGGCTCGAATTCGGAGACGACGCGGAACCGCCGCCCGCCCTCGGACTTGTCCGGCCGCGGCGGCCGGTGGGGCGTCCACGGCAGCCGGTTGCGGATGTTGGGATCGCCCCCCTCAAGCAGCTCCTTGAGCGACTCGGCGCTCGCCGGCGCGCCGATCAGGCCGAGCGGATGGCTCTGGGGCGCGGCGCTCTCGAATTTCGCCTGCGGCCGCTCCCCAAACCCTTGGCCAAACTCTTGCGGCTTTTGCTCGACCAGGGCGGGATTGAGCAGCTCCGCGAGATGCTCGCCGAGCGGATAGACTTCGGGCCGCGAGGCTTTGGACTTCACGCCGCGGGCGGGTTTTTTGGGGGCGGGCATGGGCGGAATATGGGGCGAGTCGAGGGGCGGGGGAAGGGCGGGAATGCGGCGGCAGGAATTGGGTTGAATTTGAGCCGCGGCGACGCATGTTGAGGTGACTGAACCGAAAGCAATGGGATGAGCCAGGTTACGCAGCGCTATCACGTCTTCGAAACCGCAATGGGCTTCTGCGCGATCGCCTGGAGCGATGGCGGAGTCACGCGCTTTCAATTGCCGATGAAAAACGCGGAGCCTGCGGAACGGTCGATGCGGCGCCGCGCCCTCGACGCAGAGCCAGGAGCGCCTCCCGAAGACGTTGCGGCGGTCGTCGCGGCGGCGAAGCGGTATTTTGGCGGCGAGGAAACGGACTTCTCGCACGTCCGGCTCGATCTCGGCGGCGAAGACCCGTTCTTCGCCCGGATCTACGCCGCGCTGCGGCGGGTCGGCTGGGGCCGCACGACCACCTATGGCGCGCTGGCGAAGGAGCTTGGCGCGGGCCGCGAGGCGGCGCGCGACGTCGGCGAAGCGATGGCCAGGAATCCGGCGCCGTTGATCATTCCCTGCCACCGGGTTCTGGCCGCCGGCGGCAAAATCGGCGGCTTCTCTGCGCCCGGCGGCTCGAGGACGAAGCTTCGCATGCTCGAATTGGAGGGCGTACGAGTTGGTCCGCCGGAGGCGGCGCAACACTCGTTCGGTTTTTGAGCGGGAACCGGGCCCTCGGCGCGGATCGTCGGTCCCGTCCTCGGATCCTCGAGACGGCGGTTGATCTCCGCAGCCCGAGGCTCGATCAAGCGACCGGTTCGCGCCAGTCAAGTTCAGGAAACCGCGCGTAGTCGCGATCGTAGGTGATCCAGACACAGCCGTGCTCAATCGCAAGCGCCGCGAACCATGCGTCTGAGACGCGCGGCCCGCTGATCCCGGCTTCGACGCAGATGTGCGTGAATATGGACCAGTGACGCGGCCCTGGACGCACCGGCTCGCAATGCGGTTGCCCGAGCAGATTGTCGCAAAAAGCGAAAACCTCCTGAACCGAGCTGGGCCGCGTGAAGATGCGCGGATTTGTCGCGATCCGCGCCACGGCGCTCAAGCCCAGCGGCGACAGCCCGAATTGCGCATCCCCCAGGACGATCCCATCGAGCCATCGCTTACAGATGGAATGACGGGCAGAATTGGCTCGAAACGCGTAGATCAGCACGTTGACGTCAGGCACGATCACCGAAGCTGTCCAGCCGCTTCCAGATCCTCCACCTCCTGCAAAGCGGCCGAATCGTCGAGATTGATTCCGGGCATCAATCCTCCCGTCGCTGAGCTGACCGGCGGAAGGATGCGTTCGACGCGACCGGACGGCCGGC
This sequence comes from uncultured Alphaproteobacteria bacterium, assembly GCA_963783175.1. Lineage (GTDB taxonomy): Bacteria > Pseudomonadota > Alphaproteobacteria > Rhizobiales > Beijerinckiaceae > Roseiarcus. Next base: position 87,565 of record CAWANG010000049.1, on the reverse strand, counting down.
GCTCATCGAGAACCCGCCGTAAGCCATCCTCGATCAACGCCGTCAGCGAGCGCCCTTCGGCGAGAGCCTTACGCTTGGCGCGCCGGACGAGGTCCTCGGGCAACCTGACTGTCGTTCTATCCGGCATATGTCATGACATATCAAGAAATGAGGCGATATGTCAAGCCTCATGCCTTCAGCGCCTCATCCAGGTCGCGGATCAGATCGTCGGCGGTCTCGAGGCCTATCGAAAGGCGGATGACGTCGTCGCCGGCGCCGGCCGCGACACGCTGCTCGTCGGTGAGCTGGCGGTGGGTCGTCGAGGCCGGATGGAGGATGAGGCTGCGGGTGTCGCCGATGTTGGCGAGATGGGAAAAGAGGCGCACATTCTCGACCAGCCTGACGCCCGCCTCGTAGCCGCCCTTGACGCCGAAGGTGAACACCGCGCCGGCGCCTTTCGGCAGGTATTTTTGCGCCAGCTTGTAATACGGGCTCCCCTCGAGGCCGGCGTAGGACACCCACGCGACCTCGTCGCTCCGGCTGAGGAATTCCGCGACCCTCCGCGCATTCTCGACATGCCGCTCCATGCGCACATGCAGGGTCTCGACGCCGGTGATCGTCAGGAACGCGTTCATCGGCGCGAGCGCCGGGCCGAAATCGCGCAAAGCCACCGCCCGCGCCTTCATCGTGAAGGCGAAATCGCCGAAATTCTCGAAAAACTTGAGCCCGTGATAGGCTGGCTCCGGCGCGGTCAGCGACGGGAACCTCGCGCCTTGCGACCAGTCGAACTTGCCCGACTCGACCACGACGCCGCCGAGCGCGTTTCCATGGCCCGACAGGAACTTGGTCGTCGAGTGAACGACGATGTCGGCGCCGTGCTCGATCGGCCGGCAAAGATAGGGCGTGGCCAGCGTATTGTCGACGATGAGCGGGACGCCCGCCGCATGGGCGATTGCCGCGACGCGCTCGATGTCGACGACGACGCCGCCGGGGTTGGCGAGGTTCTCGATGAAGATCGCCTTGCACTTCGGAGTCAGCGCCTTGCGAAAGTTTTCGGGCTCGCTCGGATCGACGAAATGGCAGGTCCAGCCGAGCTTCTTGAACGACAGGCCGAATTGGGTGAGCGAGCCGCCATAGAGGTTGCGCGATGCGACGAACTCGTCGCCGGGCTCCATCAGGGTGAAGAAGGTGAGGAACTGCGCCGCGTGCCCCGACGCGGCGGCGACCGCGGCGCGGCCGCCCTCGAGCGCAGCGATCCGTTCCTCGAGCACGGCGACGGTCGGGTTCGTCAGCCGCGAATAGATGTAGCCGAAATTGTGCAGGTTGAAGAGCGAGGCGGCGTGATCGACGTCGTCGAATACATAGGCGGTCGTCTGATAGATCGGGGTCGAGCGGGCGCCGGTGGTCGGGTCGGGCGCGGCGCCGGCATGGATTGCGCGGGTCTCGAAGCCGTAATCGAGGTTGCGCGGGGGCGCCGGGCGGCTCTTCGTCCGGCGCGGCAAAGGCGGCGCCGGGGCGCGGTTGCGAATGATGCCGCTGTTGACGCCGCTCCACGACAATTCGCCGCCGAGCCGCCCGAACTCGATTTTCGGGCACCGGTTCATGATGACTTCGATCCCCGCCGCCTCGGCTGTCTTCGCTGCATTGTCATTGCGGACGCCGAGTTGCATCCACACGACCTTGGCGCCGATCGCGATCGCGTCGGCGACGATCGCGGGCGCCTCCCGCGACGTGCGGAACATGTCGACCATGTCGACCTTGTCGGGAATGTCGCGGAGCGACGCGTAGACGGTTTCCCCAAGCAGGGTTTTGCCGGCGACGCCCGGATTGACCGGGATCACGCGATAGCCTTTGCCCTGCAGGTACTTCATCACGAAGTAGCTCGGCCGGTTCCAGTTGGGCGAGGCGCCGACCATCGCGATCGTCCTCACCCGCTCCAGGATCGAGCGGATTTTGGCGTCGGAATAGGGAATGGGCTCGAGATCGGCCATGGACAGCGCGCTCCGGTCGGGAAAAGCGCGCGCATCCTAACGCAAAAGAGAGTTAGGTCTTATCCTGACCGCGCCCCTCAGGGCCGCGGTTCTGGGATGCGTCTCTCCAGTGGCAAGCCGGCCGCCGCCCAACCGTCGGCGCCTTCGGGATACCATGCGACGTCGGAATAGCCCAACGCCAGCGCGCGCTTGGCCGCATTCCACGACATCCAGCAATCCTTCAGGCAATAGAAGACGAGCGGGCGCGGGCGGGCGCTCAATGCCTTGTCCAGCCCACGTCGAAAGTAGGCGAGAATGACCGGAGCGAGTTCGCCATAGCCCGTATCGGGCAGCCATATGCTACCCGGGATGTCGAACCGGGGCTTGTCCCGCCAGACGACGTCGGCGGGCAAGCCCGATGGACGCGGCGGCTGCGGCAATACGTCAATGAACGTCGCCCCGCCAGCGCGCCAAAGCGCCGCCACCTCCTCGGTCGTCAGCACGCGCGCGCCTTTCAAGCTCGCCGGGGTCGGCGCGCGATAGTCGCTCTGCCGATACGAATCCGGCTCCGGCGGCGGCGCCCCGGCGCTTGCCGCGAAGGATGCCATCAACGCGGAGACGAGCGCCGCCAACACTGCCCGTCGCAGCTTCGAACGGCTCGTTCTCACGACGATTCGCTGCGGCCTCCACATCTCGGCTTGTTTCTCCAGCGATCGGCGATCGGGCGCAATGAGCGCGATTCCAGTTTGCGGTCGGACCGGCGCCGTTCGTTGCGCGAACTTCGATAAGCGCGACGACCGGCGGGACATCGAGGTTTGCAATAGCCCCCGACTTCAGCCCGAGCAAATCGACGTCGGGCGGCCGGCCGGTTACTCCCCTGCCGTCACGCGGTTGTCCGGCGTCTGCGCCCGCTGCTATGCTGGGCGAGCATTACCGGTGGACCCATGCGTTGGCTGCTCGGCGCCCTGCTCATCGCTGCTCTCGCATTATTCCCGCGAACCGGATTCTGCGCCGCGGCTCTCTCTCCCCTGCCGGTCCAGGAAGTTGCGCCGGGCGTGTTCGTGCATGCGGGCGAGATCGCCTTGATGAGCGAAGAGAATCTCGGCGATATCGCCAACATCGGTTTCGTGATCGGCGCGAAAGGCGTGGCTGTCATCGACACGGGCGGCAGCTTGCCGATCGGCGAGCGGTTGCTGGCGGCGATTCGCTCTCGCACCGACAAGCCGATCCTCTACGTCATCAACACCCACGAGCATCCCGATCACGTCTTCGGCAACGCGGCCTTCGAGGGGCTCGGGGCGACATATGTCGGCCACCACAATCTCCCGCGAGCCTTGGCGATGCGGGGCGAATTCTATCTCAAAGCGTTTCGCCGGATCATCGGCGACAAGCTCGTCGACGAGGTCAAGATCATTCCGCCGACCTTGACCGTCGCCGACCGTCTGACGGTCGATCTCGGAGGACAGGACCCTGGAATTGCAGGCCTGGCCGCCGGCGCACACGGACTGTGACCTTACCGTCTTCGACCAGGCCACGCGCACGCTTTTCGCGGGCGACCTCGTTTTCGTCGGTCACCTGCCGATCATCGACGGCTCCCTGAAGGGCTGGCTCGGCGATCTTGACGGGCTTGCGGCCATCCCTGCCGAGCGCGTCGTTCCCGGCCATGGCCCCGTCGGTCTCCCCTGGCCTCAGGCGCTCGACAGCGAGCGGGCCTACTTCCTGGGCCTCGCAAAGGACGTGAAAGCGTCCATCGCCCGAGGCGAACCTGTCGAGGGGGCGGTCAAATGGGCGGGACAGTCGCAGCGGGATGACTGGCGTCTGTTCGACGACTATAATGCGCGTAACGTGACGGCGGCCTATTCGGAATTCGAATGGGACCAGTAGACGAACCGCCCATGCCGGGACGGAGGCGCTTCGATGGCGCGAACAATCACCAGGCGGCAGGCCCTCGCCGGCGTCGCGCTTATTTGCGCGACAAGTGGGCCCGCTTTCGCTCAAGACGCCGAGGACCCTGATCTTTGGACCGAGCTCGCCCGCCTGTTCTTCAGCGGCGAGCCGATCGTGGAGGACCCGGGCCTCGTGTCGTTCGAGGCGCCGGGGCGCGCCGAGGACGCGGCATTGGTTCCGATGTCATTTTCCGCGAAATTGCCGGAAGGAGATTCGCGCCGCGTCGTCAAGCTGACGCTCGTCATTGACCAGAATCCAGTTCCGCTGGCCGCTGCGTTCACGCTAGGCAAGACAGCGGGCGACACGCGCATCTCGACCCGGGTGCGGGTCAATTCCTACACCAATGTCCACGTCGTCGCGGAGCTCAGCGACGGCTCGCTCCATATGGCGACCCGCTTCGTCAAGGCCGCGGGCGGCTGCTCGGCGCCCATGGTCAAGAGCATGGACGACGCGCTGGCGACGCTCGGCCAGATGAAGTTCCGCGTTCTCCCGCCGAGCCCGGAAGCGCCGAACGAGGCGCTGCTCATGATCCATCATCCCAACAATTCGGGGCTCCAGATGGATCAGTTGACTCGGCTCTATACGCCCGCGCGCTACGTCGACAAGCTCGCGGTTTATCAGGGAGGTGACCTCATCTTCGCGATGCAGGGCGGCATATCGATCTCGGAGGATCCGAACTTCCGGTTTACCTTCAGGCCCAACGGCGCGAAGGAATTCCACGCGGAAGGTGAGGACACGGCCGGCAAGACGTTCTCGGGCGTCTGGCCTGCGACCCGCGACGGCGCATGAACCAGGGTTTGGGGGTAATCTTATCGGGAGGCCGCTCCGCCCCACGAAGATACGCTCGTCACTCCACCACCTCCCCGATCATCTTCCCCCGCGCCGCGACGTAGAGCCCGCTGCCGATAATGATGGCGTTGCCGGCGATGATCGGCAGCGTCAGGGCGTCGCGCCAGACGAGCCAGCCCATGATCGCGGCCCACAGGATTGCCGAATATTGGAGCGGCGCGAGAACAGCGGCGCGGGCGAGCGCCAGCGCGCGGGTGATGAAGATAAAGCAGGTCATCGAGACCGCGCCGACCAGGAACATGAGACCGAGATCGAACGCCGTCGGCGCCGTCCACGCCCAGGGAACTGTCGCCGCGCCGATCAGGCCGCTGCCGACGAATTGCCAAAAGACCAGCGGCAGCCAGTGGGTGCGCCGAAGCTCGCGGGTGATCGTCTGGCTTAGCGCGAACATGGTCGCGCCGAATAGGGCGAGCAGCGAAGTCCAGGAGAACATCTGCGGCGATGGCCTCAGCGCGATGACGACGCCGACGAAGCCGATCAGGACCGCGATCCAGCGAAACCGCTCGACCTTCTCGCCGAGCAGCGGCGCCGACAAAGCGGTGACGATGAGCGGCGTCGCCATATAGAAGGTCATCACGTCGGCGAGAGGCATGAAGCGCGTCGCGTAATAGAAGGCGAAGGTGTCGACCGCGGCGCACAGAATGCGCAAGACCTGCAGCGGCGCCTGGCGCAGATCGATGAGGTTGACGTCGAGCGACAGGATCATCGGCGCCAGCACGACGCCGGCGCCGACCGCGCGCAACATCATCAGTTGCCCGACGCCATAGTCGGCGACCAGCCACTTTCCGAGCGCGTCATTGATCGAGAATAGAGCGACGCCGGCAAGATAAAGGACGACGCCGAGGCCCGCGGTTCCGGTGCGAGGGATCGGCATGGGATCCTGAAAGTTTCGGCAGTTCTGTTTGTCGCCCCCGCGAGCGCGGGGGACCAGCGCAGCGGCCCCTGCCGGCGACCTAGCGTCGTCCCGAAGCTCTGGATGCCCGCCTTCGCGGGCATCACACAAACGTCAGCGCGAATAGAACTCGATGACGAGGTTCGGCTCCATGTGCGTCGGATAGGGCACTTCGGAGAGGCTGGGAATGCGGGTCATTTTGGCCGTGCCCTTGGCGTGATCGACCTCGATGTAGTCAGGCACGTCGCGCTCGGCGAGGGCGTTGGCTTCGAGCACCAGAGGCATCTGCCGCGAGGATTCCTTGATCTCGACCAGATCGCCGACCTTCACCTGGTAGGAGGCGATGTTGACGCGGCGGCCGTTGACCTTGATGTGGCCGTGGTTGACGAACTGGCGCGCGGCGAACACGGTCGGCACGAACTTCGCCCGATAGATCAGCGCGTCGAGCCGGCGCTCGAGCTGGCCGATGAGATGGGCGCTCGAGTCGCCCTTGAGGCGACGGGCTTCGACGTAATATTTGTGGAACTGCCGCTCGGATATGTTGCCGTAATAGCCCTTGACCTTCTGCTTGGCCTTGAGCTGGGTGCCGAAGTCGGTCGCCTTGCCCTTGCGCCGCTGGCCATGCTGGCCCGGCCCATATTCACGCTTGTTGTAGGGGCTCTTGGGTCGGCCCCAGATATTCTCGCCCATGCGGCGATCGATCTTGTATTTTGCTTCCGCGCGCTTCGTCATCGCGATTCCTCTTTGCGTTCTGCGATCAAGGTTCAACGAGGAACGCGCCCTCCTCTGCGCCAAAGGCGCCGACAGGCCATGAGCCGAGCAAGGCTTAAGGCCGCAGGTGCGTCAAACGACAAACGCGCTCCCGTTTAGCCGGGAGCGCGCCTGAAGGTGGGTTTCCTAGAGGAGCCGGGCGAGGCTGTCAAACCTTTTGCAGGCGCACCACAGGGGGAAAGGCCAGCGCGGGCCACTGGTATGTGATAATCGCATGCCTTTACCGAGCATGATGTGAAAATGGTTAATTTTCCTGCACTTGATTGCTGACTCAAGGGGCAGTCATCCTTCTGCCACGTCATCGGCATGCGAATGACACATGAATTATCGCGCCGCACCATTGACTTTTGCAGTGCAGCATTGTACCTAGGCTGGGTCTAGGAGAAGGAGCGGATCAGTCGGCCTCGATCGCTCGAGGCTGAGATGGGGAGGGCGGTCAACAAAAAGGAGACCGCCATGAAGATGTTCTCTCTTACGCGATTCCTGCGCGCCCGCCGCGTGTATTGGAGCGTGCTGCAGGAACTGACGAACTATTCGGATCGCGAGTTGCACGACATCGGCATCGATCGCGCCGACATTCACGAAATCGCCCGCCTGGCTTCGCGGGAACAGGACTAACCTTAATGGCGGCGCCCGATGCGGCGCCGCCATAGCCTCATTTCCGGCTATAGTCGTCCTCGATGCGAACGATATCGTCTTCGCCGAAATAGCTGCCGGTCTGGACCTCGATCAGTTCGAGGTCGATCTTGCCGGGGTTGGCGAGGCGATGGGTCGAGCCGATCGGCAGGTAGATCGATTCGTTCTCGTGGACATGCTCAAGCTTGCCGTTGAGCGTCACCTCGGCGGCGCCGCGGACGACCACCCAGTGTTCCGCCCGGTGGTGGTGCTTTTGCATCGACAGGCGCCCGCCGGGCCTGACCACGATGCGCTTGACCTGATAGCGCGAGCCCTGGTCGACGCTCTGATAGTAGCCCCACGGCCGGTATATCCGCACATGCTGGGTCGCCTCGGGCTGTCTTTCGGCCTTGAGTCGTTCGACCAGCGCCTTGACCTTGTCACTCTGCGACCGGTCGGCGACCAGCACCGCGTCGCGGGTGGCGACGACGACCACGTCGCGAAGGCCGATGACGGCCGCCAGCTGCTCTTCCGAGCGCACCAGCACGTTCGACGAATTGATCGCGACCGCCCGGCCACGAAAGCTGTTGCCGTGGGCGTCGTGCGGACTTAAGCGCCAGACCGCCGACCACTCGCCGACATCCGACCAGCCGACGTCGGCCGTCAGCACTGCCGCCTTGTCTGTTCGCTCCATCACCGCATAATCGATCGAGGTCTTGGGCGCCCTTGCGAATGCAGTCATGGTCGAGGACGATCGAAGCCGAGGTCCTTTTTCGCTCCGGCGACCGCCGCCGTGGCCGCAGCGGCGATGTCCGGCTCGAATCGCGCGAGTTCCTCGAGCATGACGTCGGCGCGGAAGACGAAATTGCCAGAATTCCACAGGTAACCCTCGCCGATGAACGCGCGCGCCCGCTTTTCGTCCGGCTTCTCGACGAATCGCTCGATGCGCCGCACGCTGGGATCGATCGCCAGCGGCTCAGCCGGATGAATGTAACCGTAGCCGGTCGCCGGGTGGTCGGGCGTGATGCCGAAGGTTACGATTTCACCGGCGGCCGCGACATTACGCGCCTGCACGCACAGCCGGGCGAATTGCTTTCCGTCGTCAAAGACGTGGTCGGCCGCGAGCACGGCCACGACCGTCTGCGGATCGCGGGCCGCGGCCCACGCGGCCGCGGCCCCGACCGCGGCAGCGCTGTCGCGTCGCTCGGGCTCGAGCAGGATTGTCGCCTCGGTGCCGATCTCCCGCAGTTGCTCGGCGACGCGAAAGCGATAGTCGAAATTGGTAATCACGACCGCCGGATCGAACACCGCAGGATCGCCGACCACGCCGACGATCGATTGAAACGTCGAACGCTCGCCTACCAGGGGAAGGAACTGCTTGGGTAGGCTTTCGCGTGATTCCGGCCACATTCGGGAACCCGATCCGCCGCACATGATCACAGGCAGGATTTTGGTCATTCTCTCCCCGCATTGGCCGGCGGCGTCGGAAATCGTCTTGCGCGCCGCCATGCTCTGCAATAGCGGCTGCGCCAAAGCAATGCCCGCCTCCCCTGCGGGCCGTCACGCCTTTCGCGGCGAACGGGCCGTGCGGCGCACGGAAACGACGACAGCCGCGCCGGCCGCCGTGACCGCGAGCGCGAGCGCGAAAGCGCCAAATGCGGTCGGCAGCGACAGCATTTGCGCGATCGCGCCCGTAGCCAGCGGCGCCGGCAGACGGGTCAGCGCGCTAAACAGGGAAGCCGAGGCGAGTCCGACCGCGGGCCCGGCTTCCGACTGGCGGGCGGCGAGCGCGAAGCTGCACGGAACGATCGGGCCGGTGCCGACGCCGATCAAGGCGAAACCAGCGACGCTCGCGGCAAAACCGGCCTGAGCTCCGACCAGGGCGAAGCCGGCGGCCGCAATCGCGAACGAGGCGACGATGATGCGAAGGTCGCTGATCCGGAGGCGAATCGCGTCGGCGTTGAAGCGCAGCGCAGCCTGGCACGCGGAAAAGAACGCCGCGCCGAGGCCGGAAATCGCCGCCAGCTTCGGCGCTTCCTCGCGCAAAAGCAGCGTCGACCACAACGACGCCGCCAATTCGGCGGCAATTGAGACGCCGATGATGACGCCGAGCGCGATCAAGGCCGGAGCGAACGACAATCCGCTCCGCCCCGACGCTCCGACCGGCGCCTGGGCGGGATGGTCGCTCCGCGCCGCGCGATCATAGGCGACCCCGGCGCCGGCAAGCGCGAGCGCAGCGAGAACTCCAGTCGTCCAGGGCGCGGGGCCGGCCGCGATCAGGCTGCCCAGAATCGCGCCGATCGCCATGCCGGCCGACGCCGCGGCGTGCAGCCGGGCCAGGATCGGCCGGCCAAGCCGCCGTTCGATCCGGGCGCCTTCTGCGTTCATGGTGACGTCGACGACGCCGCCGAGGAACCCGGCGGCGATCAGGGCGATGGCGACCTCGGTCCCGGTCGAAGCGTTGAGCAATCCGCATAGCGCCGCGCCAAAGACGATCGCGGCGACCGGCAGGACCCGTTCGACGCCGAAACGATGCGCCAGCGCCCCGCCCGCCGACATGGCGATGAGATAGGCTCCGGTATAGACGGTCAGCAGAATTCCGAACGTCGCAGCGTCCACGCCGGCGCGGGCCAGGATCGCGCCGGAGGCGCCGCCCCACAGTCCGATGCCGACGCCAAGGGCGAAAAACATCCCCGCGACCGCCGCGTGCAGCGGCGCGCCGGCGCGGGAGCCGGCATGCGGCGGAATCGCGCTCAAAAGTCGGTCGGCGCGCCGCCTTCCGCCTTCCGGCGGGCGACGAAGGCTGTGAGCGCCTCGAGGCGCTCAGTCTCGATCGGCGGGGCGACGTAGTCGCGCAGCCGCTCGGCGACGATGCGTTCGGCGGCGTCCAAGGCAGTCGGCGAGCCGGCTTCGCGCCAGCTCTCATAGTTGCGCCAGTCGGAAATCATCGGCGGGAAAAAGGCCGTACGGTAGCGGCTCTGGGTATGCTCGGCGCCGAAGAAATGCCCGCCGGGGCCGACCTCGCGCATCGCTTCGAGCGCCAGTTCCCCTTCGTCCACACGCAGCGGCTTCAGGAACTCGGCGACCATCGCCAAAAGGTCGGCGTCGAGCGCCATCTTCTCGAACGAGGCCTGCAAGCCGCCCTCCATCCAGCCCGCGCCGTGCATGAGGAGGTTGACCCCACCCATGATTGCTCCCCAAAGCGAGAACACGCTCTCGTACGCCGCCTGGGCGTCAAGCGAGTTGGCGGCGTTGGCGTTCGATGAGCGATAGGGCAGACCAAGGCGGCGCGCGAGCTGCCCGCCGACGATCGCCGTTTTCATGTATTCGGGCGTGCCGAACGCGGGCGCGCCCGATTTCATGTCGACGTTTGAGGTGAAGCCGCCATAGACGAACGGCGCGCCGGGCCGCGCGACCTGGGTCATGACGAGGCCGGCGAGCGCTTCGGCATGCTGTTGGGCGAGAGCGCCGGCAAGAGTGACTGGAGCCATGGCGCCGGCGAGGGTGAAGGGCGTCAGCACCACCACCTGATTGCGCCGCGCCATCTGGATGACCCCCTCCAGCATCGGCGTGTCGAGTTTGAGCGGCGAGGACGAGTTGATGACCGTGAACAGCGACGGCTCGCACTCCAGCGTCTCGTCGTCGACGCCGCGGGCGATCTTCACCATCTCGATCGCGTCCAGGTTACGCTCGCGCCCGAGACTATAGGCGTGGATCGGCTTGTCGGACAGCGTCAGCATGTCGAACAGCGCGTCGAGATGACGGACGGAGGCGTGGATGTCGATCGGCTCGACCGGATAACCGCCCCAGAAATGGATCGAATCGAGGCTCTGGCCAAGACGGATGAAGTTCTGATAGTCGCGCTTGACGCCGGGTCGCCGCCCGCCCGCGCGGTCGAACGAATTGGGCGCGCTCGCCACCGATCCGAACGCGACGTTACGGCCGCCGATCAAGAGATTGCGGGCCGGGTTGCGCGCGTGGAGCGTGAATTCCTTCGGCGCGAGGCCGATGTGCGCTTCGATGAGCGCGGGATCGAAGCGAACCCGTCGCGAGGCTGGATCGACGTCGGCGCCGGCGTGTCTCAGCATTGCGCGCGCCTCGTCGTGAAGGAAGTCGATGCCGATCTCCTTCAAGACCTCGAGCGCAGCCTGATGGATCGATTCGAGCTCGATCGCGGGACACGAGGTCGAGCGGCGCAAACGGAGACCGCGGCTGGCCGGCCGGCGCCGGCCGCAACGCCTCCGCGCTCGGCAGCGCGCCGGCGCCGAGCGCGCCCCGTATCCTGCGGCGGCAAGTCGGTCGTCATTCATGTTCCCCAGAATCTTGCCGCCCGCGGGCGCGCTCCACGCAAGCGCCGATCGCGATTGGTTACGGGTGCGTTCTAGCGACGCCGCTTATAGCCGCCTCGCGCCAAAATGGCATCGCGGCATGCCAATTCGCGCCGAGACTTGCCGGAGGCCGCTATTTCGCCGCCCGCAGCTTCGGCGCCTCCGCCACGGCAGGTTCCGGCTCGGGCGGACGAGCGGCCGCACCGGCGGAAAACCGGGCAATGAGCCAAGAGCGGAACAACGCCACCGCCTCGTTGCTCAGGTCCTCGGGATGAGTGGTGAGATAGTAGCCATAACCTTCGTCCAGCCACAGATCATACGGCCTCACCAACCGGCCGGCCTTGATCTCCTCGTGGAACAGGAGCGGATCGAGCAGCGCAAGCCCATCGCCCATCATCGCGTATTGGGCTGCGAGCTGCTGGGTGTCGAACACCAGGCCGCGATCGACCGCAATATCCGGCCGTCCGATCGAGCGCACGAACATTTCCCAGAAGAAGTGGCGCGGCCGGCCCTCGATCTTGAGATGCAGGAGATCGCTGGCAGCGATCAGCCGGCCGGGATCGCTGGCGTCGATCCCCTCGATCAGCTTCGGACTGCACAGCAGCGTCGAGCGCACCATCCAGAGGAGATCGTGGATCGCGTCGGTGACCCTGGGCTCAGAATAGACGATGGCGATGTCGATGTCGCCGTCCACTTCCGGGCCCGTGGTCGGCTTGGAGACGATCTCGAGCGAGATGCCAGCGTTCTCGGCGCGGAAATCGCGCAGGATCGGGATGGCGAGCCGATGCGCGAACGAGGTCGGCAGGGCGACCTTCAAAACCCGTTTCGGCCGGCCCTTCTCCTTAATCACCTCGCCCAGCGCCTGGTCGATCCGATCGAACGACTTCGACACGACCGGGAGGATGTGCCGCCCGGCCTCGGTGAGCACGAGCTGTTGAGGGCGACGTTCGAACAGGGCGACGCCGAGAAAGTTCTCGAGCACGATCACGTGACGGCTCACCGCGCTTTGCGCGACAGTCAGGCTATTGGCGGCCGCGGTGAAACTGAGATGTTGCCCGGCCGCCTCGAACGCTCTGAGGGCGTTAAGCGGCAACCATTTGCGATCCATTCCTCCTCCGCGCGCGGCGCGCTCGTTTCATTCGAATTGGCGCGAGCGCGTCAGAGTTGAGTCCATAGCCTATTCAGGGGCACTCCGCCAATATGGTCATGGCCATCAATTCTCCGGTGGCCAGCGCGATCGGCCCGCGCCCGGGCCTCCGTCAGCATCGAGAATGGTCGCGTCGCCGCGGCGTGCGCGTACGCTACCGGTAATTCGTCCAGATCGTCTTGAAGTCCATGTACTTGTCGATCGCGTGCGGCGAGCGGTCGCGACCGAAGCCCGATTGCTTGAAGCCGCCGAACGGCGTCGCCAGCGACGAGCGGTCGTAAGTGTTGACCCAGACGGTGCCGGCCCGAATGGCGCGCGAGAGCCGGTGGGCGGCGCTCATGTCGCGCGTCCACACTGCGGCGGCAAGTCCATAGATCGTGTCGTTGGCGAGCTTGACCGCCTCGGCCTCGGTCGCGAAGGGCATGACGACCACGACCGGACCGAAGATCTCCTCTTGCGCAATCCGCATGGAATTGCTGGCGCCGTCGAGAATGGTCGGCTCGACATAGAATCCGCCGGTCCCGGCCAAAGCCCGCTTTCCCCCGTGGGCGATCCGCGCCCCCTCCTTGACCCCAAGGTCGATGTAGCCGAGCACCCGCTCCATATGGCGCTCCTCGATCAGGGCGCCGAGTTGCGCGCCGGAATCAAACGGGTGGCCGAGCGGGATCTCGGCCTTCTGCACCGCGGCGATCTTCTCGACCAGCGCCTCGCGGACCGAGGCGTGGGCCAGGACGCGCGAGCCCGCGTGGCAGGTCTCGCCCTGATTGTAATAGATTCCCCAGGCGATCGCCGACGCCGCGGCGTCGAGATTGGCGTCCGGCATCACCACATGGGGCGATTTCCCCCCGCATTCGAGCGCGACCCGCTTCATGTTGCTCTGGCCGGCGTAGATGAGCATCAGCTTGCCGACCTCGGTCGAGCCGGTGAAGGCGATCATGTCGACGTCGGGATGGAGGGCGAGCGGCTTCCCGGCCTTTTCGCCGAAGCCCGGAACGACATTGAGCACGCCGTCCGGCAGCCCCGCCTCCTTGCCGAGCCGGCCCAGCAGCAGCGCGCCGAGCGGCGACTGCTCGGCCGGCTTCAGAATGACCGAATTGCCTGCGACCAGCGCCGGCCCGAGCTTCCAGGCGGCGATGATGAGCGGATAGTTCCACGGCACGATCGCGCCGACGACGCCGAGCGGCTCCTTGCGCACCATCGCCACGTCGTTCGGCCCGACCGGCGCGATCTCGTCGGCAAGCTTGTCGGCGAACTCGGCGTAATACTGGATGCAGTTGGCGCAGGAGGGAACATCCACCTTGAGCGAATTGGCGATCGGCTTGCCGACGTCGAGCGTCTCCAAAAGCGCCAGCTCCTCGCCATGCTCGCGGATGAGCTCGGCGAACCGCAGCAGGACCGTCTTTTTCTTGACCGGGTCCGCGTCGCGCCAGACGCCGCTCTCGAACGCCTTCCGCGCGGAACCAACCGCGCGGTCGATGTCGGCTTCGCCGCAATCGGCGACATGAGCGAAGACTTTGCCGTCGATCGGCGAAACCTTGGCGAAGGTCGCCCCGTCCGCCGCCGCGACGTAAGCGCCCCCGATGAAGGCGCGCCCTTCGATTTTGAGCGCTGCGGCGCGGGCGAGCCAGCCATCGCGGGTGGTCGGACGATCGAGCATTGGATTCGGGCCTTTTTTGATTGAGAGGTCGCGTGAACCATCGCCTCTGATTCGTCTGGTCGAAACAGGATTTTCCGTATGACCGAATGCCCTGCGGGCATAAGCTGGCGCGGCCCTCTTCACGAACCGCCCCGCCCGCATTATGTGAAACCTGCTTCTCCCGCAACCCAGGTCCGATGGCTGAAACGAACCCCGTCGCGCGCCGGCGCACTTTCGCGATCATTTCGCACCCGGACGCCGGCAAAACGACGCTGACCGAAAAGATGCTGCTGTTCGGCGGCGCCATTCAGCTCGCCGGAGAGGTGCGCGCCAAGGCCAACCGCCGCCAGACGCGCTCCGACTGGATGGGCATCGAGCGCGAGCGCGGCATTTCGGTCGTCACTTCGGTCATGACCTTCGAAACCGCCGGCTGCGTCTTCAACCTGCTCGACACTCCCGGCCACGAGGACTTTTCCGAGGACACCTACCGCACGCTGACCGCTGTCGATTCGGCGGTGATGGTGATCGACGCCGCCAAAGGCATCGAGGCGCGGACGCGCAAACTGTTCGAGGTCTGCCGCCTGCGCGACATCCCCATCGTCACTTTCATCAACAAGATGGACCGCGAGACCCGCGATCCGTTCGATCTTATCGACGAGATCGAGAAGACGCTGGCGCTCGACGCTGCGCCTTTGACCTGGACCATTGGCCGCGGCCGCTCGCTCGCCGGCGCTTATGACGTTCGCGGCAAGCGTCTCATCCCGTTCGGCGCCGCCGCCGGGCCGATTGCGGTCGCCGGCCCTGATGATCCGCGGCTGGCGGAACTCTTGCCCGAGCACGAGCGCGCCGAGGCGCTCGATGAGCTCCATCTTGCGATCGAGGGGCTGAAGCGCTTCGACGCTGAGGCCTTTCTCGAGGGCCACATGACACCGGTCTTGTTCGGCAGCGCGCTGAAAGGCTTCGGCGTCAAGGAGCTCATCGACACGCTGGCCGAATTCGCTCCGAGCCCCAGAGCCCAGGCGGCGGCCAGCCGCACGGTCAAGGCGGACGAAGGCAAGATGACCGGGTTCGTGTTCAAGATCCAGGCCAACATGGACCCCAATCATCGCGACCGCATCGCTTTCCTGCGCGTCTGCTCGGGCCAGCTTAAGCGCGGCATGCGGGCGAAGCTCGTGCGCACGGGGAAGCCGGTCACGCTCTCGGCGCCGCAATTCTTTTTCGCCCAGGACCGCTCGCTCGCCGAAGAGGCCTTCGCCGGCGACGTCGTCGGCATTCCCAATCACGGGCTTCTGCGCATCGGCGACACCTTGAGCGAGGGCGAGGAGATCGTGTTTCGCGGCGTGCCGAGCTTCGCCCCGGAAATCCTGCGCCGGGTCAAGCTCGCCGACGCGATGAAGGCGAAGAAGCTGCGCGAGGCGCTGCAGCAAATGGCGGAAGAAGGGGTGGTGCAGGTGTTCCTGCCCCATGACGGTGCGGCGGCGATCGTCGGCGTCGTCGGCGCGCTGCAGCTCGACGTGCTCACCGAGCGGCTCAATGCCGAATATGGCCTCCCGGTGACCTTCGAGCCGAGCCGGTTCGAGGTCTGCCGCTGGGTGTCCGCTCCGGAGAAGGCCGAGCTCGAGAGGTTCGTCGACGCCTATCCGTCCTCGATCGCCTCCGATCTCGACGGCGCGCCAGTGTTCATGGCGTCCAGCGCCTTCAACCTCCGCTACGAGCAGGAGCGCTGGCCGAAGATCGCGTTTACCGACGTGAAGGACTATCAAAAATAGGCGGCTTGAGGCGTTCCTTGCGTTCGCTCTCGCGGACAAAGGCGCCCGGGCGCAGGCGCCTCTGTCGTCAGCCGTGGTTGAAGCCGCCTGCCTCGGCCTCGGTCATGGACACGTTCACCGGATGCTTGTCGAAATGCTCGATCGCCCAGCGGAAATCGGCCAGGAGGAGCGAGCAGAGATCGGTCGTGACGCCCTGGCGGACCAGGATGCGTTGAACCGCGATGTCGCTCACATTATCCGGCAGTGTGTAGGCGGGCACCTGCCAGCCGCGCACGCGCAGCCGGTCGGCGAGGTCGAACAGCGTGTAGCCGGGATCGGCGCCGTCCTTGATCCTCCAGGTTACCGCCGGAATGCCCTCATTGGGGTCGCCCGTCGCAAGCATCTCGAACGGGCCGAGCTTGGCAATTTCCTGCGCGAGGTCCTTGGCCGTGCGGTAGCTCGCCATGTGGACCTTGCGATACCCTTCGCGGCCGAGCCGCAGGAAGTTGTAGTATTGCGCGATGATCTGCCCGGCCGGGCGCGAGAAGTTGATCGCGAACGTCGGCATATCGCCGCCGAGGTAGTTCACGCGGAAGATCAGATCCTCGGGCAGGTCCTTGGCGTCGCGCCAGATCACCCAGCCGGCGCCGAGCGGGGCGAGGCCGAACTTGTGGCCCGACGTCGAGATCGACTTCACCCGCGCAAGGCGGAAGTCCCACACGATGTCGGGGGCGCAGAACGGCGCCAGGAACGCGCCTGAGGCGCCGTCGACGTGGATGTCCACGTCGAGCCCTCTATCGGCCTCTAGCTCGTCCAGCGCCGCCGCGAGTGGCTCGACGAGTTCGTAGCGCCCGTCATAAGTCACGCCGAGGGTCGGCACGAGGCCGATCGTATTCTCGTCGATGCGCTTGACCGCCTCCTCGGCGTTCATTTGAAAACGCCCGCGCTCCATCGGGATCTCGCGCATCTCCACGTCCCAGTAGCGGCAGAACTTGTGCCAGCAGATCTGCACCGGGCCGCAGACGAGATTCGGGCGGTCCGAGGGCTTTCCCTGCGCAGCCCTTCGCGCGCGCCAGCGCCACTTCATCGCCATGCCTCCGAGCATGCACGCCTCGCTCGATCCGACCGCGGACGTCCCGAGCGTATTAGCGGCTTCAGGCGAGTTCCACAGGTCCGCAAGCATGTGCACGCACCGCGATTCGATGTCGGCGGTCAGCGGATATTCGTCCTTGTCGACCATGTTCTTGTCGATCGCGAGGTCCATGATCTTGTGGACCTCTGGCTCTTCCCAAGTCTGGCAGAAGGTGGCCAGATTCTGGCGGGCATTGCCGTCGAGAAGCAGTTCGTCTTGAATCACCTGGAACACGTCCTTGGGAAGGCTTTCCTGATCGGGGAACTGGTATTTCGGCATCGCCTTCGAGAGGTCCCCGCGTGCGAAGATCGAATCCATGAGCGAATCGCGGATGTCATCTCGATTGGTCAGCGGCACCGGCGTTCTCCTCTGGGCTTTCGTGCGGTCTCATTGTGGCTTCTGAAGATGACGATCGTGCTGTCCCGAATTCGAAGGCGGCGGGACCCCACGATCTGCGCTATGAGAAAGGACGTCGGCAGCGGAGGACCGCCTTCGCCGCCGTGAAGGACGATCGAAAGACGGATGATGACCGACTCAGCCAACGCGAACCCGCTTCTCGAACCCTGGACCGGGCCGTTCGAGGCGCCGCCGTTCGACCGCATCGAGCCGGCCCACTTCCGCGCCGCATTCGACGCGACGCTCAAAGACGCGCGGCGCGAAATCGACGCCGTCGCCGCCGACCCGTCGGCGCCCACCTTCGCCAATACGATCGAGGCGCTCGAGCGCACCGGTCGCAGCCTCGATCGCGTCGCCCGCGTCTTCTTCAATCTCGCCGGCGCGGCGACCAATGATGAATTGCAGGCGATCGAGCGCGAGATCGCGCCAGTCCTGTCGCGCCTCCACAGCGCCACGTATATGAACGAGGCGCTCTTCAAGCGCGTCGACGCGCTCAAGGCCGACGAGGACCAGCTCGGCCTTTCGGCCGAACAGGCGCGGGTGCTCGAACGCTATCATCTCGAATTCACTCGCGCCGGCTCTGGGCTGGCGCCCGAGCCGAAGGCGCGCCTGACCGCCATCGGCGAGCGGCTGGCGAGGCTCGCCGCCGAGTTCGGGCAGAATGTGCTTGCGGACGAAAAAGCATGGCTCATGCTGCTTGACGAGGAGGACCTCGAGGGCCTGCCGGACTTCTATCGCGCGAGCGCGGCGCGAATCGCCGCCGAGCGCGGCCATCCCGAACGCTTCGCGGTGACGCTCTCGCGCTCGAGCATCGAGCCGTTCCTGCAACTCTCGGCCCGCCGCGATCTGCGCGAGGCCGCCTTTCGCGCCTGGACGGGGCGCGGCGAAAGTGGCGGGGCGACCGACAATCGCGCGATCGCCGCCGAAATGGTGAGCTTGAGGGCCGAGCGCGCGCGCCTGCTCGGCTACGAATCCTACGCTCATTACCGCCTCGCCGACACCATGGCCAAGACGCCCCGCGCCGCGCTCGATCTGCTCGAGTCGGTCTGGGCTCCGGGCGTTTCGAGCGCGCTCAAAGAGGAAGAGGCGCTGCAAGAGATCGCCGCGAGCGAGGGCGGCAACTTCAAAGTCGCGCCCTGGGATTGGCGCTACCTCGCAGAGAAGCGGCGCAAGGCGGAGTTCGACTTCGACGAAGGCGAGCTCAAGCCCTATTTGCAGCTCGATCGGATGATCGAGGCTGCCTTCTATGCCGCGAGCCGCCTGTTCGGCCTCGGCTTCCAGGAACGCTTCGACCTCAAGCTCTATGACGCCGACGTTCGCGCCTGGACAGTGAGCGGGCGCGACGGCAAGCCGATCGCGCTCTTCATCGGCGACTATTTCGCCCGGCCCTCGAAGCGGAGCGGCGCGTGGATGAGCAATTTCCGCGGCCAAAGGAAGCTCGACGGACCGCAATTGCCGATCGTGGTCAACGTGATGAATTTCGCCAAAGGGGCTGAGGGCGAGGCAAGTCTGCTCAGCCTCGCCGACGCGCGGACGCTGTTCCACGAGTTCGGCCACGCTTTGCACGGCATGCTGTCCGACATGACTTATCCGCTCATTTCCGGAACCCATGTCGCGGGCGATTTCGTCGAGTTTCCCTCCCAGCTTTATGAGCATTGGATCAAGGAGCCGGAGATGCTGCGCCGCTTCGCGCTCCACTATAAGACCGACGAACCGATGCCGGAGGCGCTAATCGCCAAGCTTCTCAAGGCGCGCCGGTTCAATCAGGGCTGGGCCACGGTCGAATATACCGCCTCGGCGCTGGTCGACCTCAAGCTGCATCTCGATCCCTCGCCCGGGGATGTCGATGTCGTCGCGTTCGAGCGGCAGGAGCTGGCGCGGATCGGCATGCCCGACGCGATCGCCATGCGCCACCGCACGCCCCATTTCCAGCATGTCTTCTCGGGCGGCTATTCGGCCGCCTATTACAGCTATCTATGGTCGGAGGTTCTCGACGCCGACGGCTTCGAGGCGTTCGAGGAGGCCGGCGACATCTTCGACCCGGCCGTCGCCCAGCGGCTGCATGATTTCGTCTATGCGGCGGGCGGCAGCCGCGACTATGACGCCGCCTATCAAGGCTTCCGCGGCCGCCCGCCATCGCCGGCCGCACTGTTCCGCAAGCGCGGGTTCGAGACCTCGGGTCGGTAAAGGCGTCGGCCGGTCAGCGCGCTCCGCTGCATTTCCACCAGTTCCCATCGTCGTGGTAGACGCAGCCGTGGCGCTTCAGCACCACGCTGAGCCTGTCTCGCAGTTCGCATTGCTTGGCGTCGCCGCTGTTGCACTTTGAATTCGCAACCTGCCACCCCTGCTCTTGAACGGTCAAAGCGTGCGCCGGGGCGGAGAGAGAAGCTGCGAAGGCGAGCGCCGACAGCAAGGGGATTAGGCCCGCGATGATCCGGTGCGTCCGCTTGCGACAGGCGGCGAAGGGGGCGTTCGCCGCGCGATAGGCGTATCGCTCCGCGTCGCTGGGCGCCGGCAGGCGCGCCTCCATCTTCCTGGTCATTGATCGCTCCCTGAAGGACATGGGCTCTATCGCCGCACCCGTATCATATTCCGGAACCGACGGGGAGAACGGTGAGCGCGCCGCATGGCGGGCATCGAATGGGACCGAGGTGCGACTCTCGCTAATGGCGGGAAGGGGTCCTGTATCAGCCCCGACCACAGGGGCGGCCTGAAAACGACTGCGAGGGATGTTTGATCCGTCCGTCCCGAGAGGCCGGTAGGAAAGCCTCCTGTCTTGACCGGACGGCGCTGTCCGGGATCGCCGCGGGTGCTATGAGGACGACATGGTCTCCATGACTTGGATCGCGGGATGCGGCGCCGTAGCGGCGCAAATTCGCCGCCCGGCCTGACGCCGGGCCGGGTTCGTCACGATTCCAATTCATCCGGGCGGGAACGCCCCGCTGCTTCCAGAGACCTCTCCAATGTCCACTTCGAATGCGACGCTGCACATGCTGTGCGGCAAGATAGCAGCCGGGAAATCGACGCTCTCCGCCAAGCTCGGCGAAGCGGAAAAGACGGTGGTTATCAGCGAGGATCGCTGGATCGAGCAGCTTTACGGGCCTGAAATCGAGGCGCTCGCCGACTTTTTCGAGCGATGCGAACGGCTGCGTGCGACGCTCGCGCCACATGTCGTCGGCCTGTTGCGAGCTGGCGTTTCGGTCGTCCTCGACTTTCACGCCAACACGGTGCGTTCAAGACGATGGATGCGCGCGATGTTCGAGGAAGCCGAGGCGTCCCACAGGCTCCATTTCCTCGACGTGCCCGACGACGTCTGCCGATCACGCATGCACGCGCGAAAGGCCGCCGGAGGGGACGGCGTCAGCGACGCGGACTTCGACCATGTGACGAGCTTCTTCGTTCCGCCGGACCCGAGCGAAGGCTTCAATGTAGTCAGATACGACGGCGGCTTGTAGCCGGTTGGCGAAGCGCGGCTACAAGCGTCAGAGCTTGGCGACGACCACGAGCTTGTTGATCTGCCCGTTCTGATAGGCTCGCAGGAAAGCGTTGTAATCCTTGACCGATACGCAGCCGTTGGAATCGCCGTTCGGGCCGAGCATGAAGGGGTGCGCGAGCAGCCCCGCCCGGCCATAGATGCCGCCCTCCCCGAGCGGGCTGAGGCGCAGCGCCTGCACGCCATGGAAGGATCCCTCGCGCAGCGTCAATTGGTAGACGTGCGGCGGCGTCGGGCCGCGAGCGCGTTCGCTCACATAGCGCGGATCGTCCAGCGCTTCCCCGAGACCCGAATGGGCTTCGAGCCTGGTTCCGTCCGGCAGATAGACGGTGCGGGCCGAGATGTCATAGATGGCGGTATTTCGGTCGTAGCCCGAAACCGGGGCCGAACCGCCGAACGGCGACGGGAACGAAAACAATGGGCCCCTGCCTGCGCCGCGGCCTTCCGTCGCCGCGGAAGCGCTCGCGACCGCCCTGCTCCCGACGCCGGCTTCCGGCGCCGCGGAGGCGACCGGTGGCGCGGAGGCGACCGCCGCCGCGGACGGTTGCCCGAGCCCGAACAGTTTTTGGAAGACGTTGCGGTTGTCGACTGGAGCCGCGGGGCGAGCCGTCGCCACGCTCGGTTGGACTGGGTGGCGCTCGGGGGCCGCAGGCTGCGTGGGCGCGCTGAACTCTGGCGGCCGCGGCGGCGGTAACGGCGCGCTCTCTCCTATTTCGGGACTCTCGTGCGTAGGCGGCAGGGGAACGCTCTCGGCTTGCGGGATCGCCGGAGCGGGCGGAATAGCCTCCAGGCTCGGCAGCGGGATCGGCGCGTAAGAAGCGGGCGGAGGCGCTTCGAGGCTCGCCATTTGTGACGAAGCGTCGGCCGGAGCGGCCCGCTTCAATTCTGCAAGCAGATTGGCGTCAATGACAATGTCGCCGAAAGGCTTCGGCGCGCCCTGCGCCGCCGGGCCCGATCGGGCCAACGGGACGTAGCCGGCGTCAGGAGCGGCCGATTGGCGCAGGTGGAGCGCCCAGACGCCGATAGCCCCGGCGAGCGCCACAGCGGCGACGCCAGGAAGAGCTTTTTGAAGCACCCGCCGAGGGCCATCCCCACCCTCGAACGAAACCTCGTCGAATGTCGCGTCTGTCCCCTGCATCCCTCGCCCTACGCTTACGCCGAACCACTCGAATCAAATTATCGCGTACGCGTTGAACCATTCTTAACGCAGTCTGCCGCCCTTTGCCAACCCGTCATGGATCTGCCTCGATCGCCTCCGCTGAATTGTTGTTAACCCGTTGAAAATGCTATAGACGACAAGGGCGGCTGTTGCTGGGAGCTGGCGTGGATTCGAGTTCGCGTCGGGCTGCGGTTGGCGCCGGCGCTAGGACCTGAGAAGCGCCCCCGGCCGGACTTAATGCGCCCCGGCGCGGCTTTGCGCCCGCTCGAGCGCGGCCAGCGTCCGCGCGGTCGGCCGAAACCCGACGCGCTCGGCGAGCAGCGCCCGCGCCAGGCGCCACTGGTCCGAGCGTTCGGCTGCCGCGATCAGGGTCAGGTTGACGATGTCGCGCTGGGCGTGGCTGCCGCCGATGCGGAATGCCTCGTGCCGGACCGGCAGGATCGCTTCGACGGCCCGGGCGGGGTCACCGCCGGCGAAAGCGAGCGCGCCGTCGATAAGGCACCGGCCGACCTCGGCCGTCACCTGCCGATTGTCGCCCGAGCCCAGGCGCTCGTAAGCGTCGAGCGAATGGCGAAGGCGCTTGACGTCGCCGGGGTCGGGCGAGCGCGCAGCGGCGATGGCGCAATGCAGGTCGTTGAAAGCGAGCACGTGGTCGTCGACATGCGCCATCCATTTGTCTGCGACCGGCGTCCAGCGATTTCCCACGTCGACGCCCGCAAGCTCGAGCCGCCAAAGGAGCGCGGCGGCGTCGACGCGGTCGAGCGTGCCGTCGCCGGCGAGTCTTACCGCCGAGAAGCGATCATAGTCGGCGAGAACCTCGTCGAAGCGGCCCTGCTCGATCAGAAACAGCGCCAGATGCCACCCGTTGTGGCCGGCCATGAAATGCGCGTCGCCCCAGTCCGCGCGCGTCGACTTGAGAAAGGCGACGCCTTCGTCGTGTCGGTTCGCGGTCTCCATCACATGGGCGAGCGCGTGCGTCGCCCACGCGTCGCGCGGGTTGCGCGACAGCGCCTCGCGGCCGAAGTCCTCGGCGCGCTTAAGGTCGCCGGTCTCCTCGAGCCCGAAGGCGTAGAGGCCGAGGACGAAGCTCGCGAGCGGATTGCCGCGCTCCCATGCCGGCAGGACGCGCGCGGCGCAGTCGCGGATGGCGACCGATCTGCCGAGAAAGAAATAGGCGTCCTGCGCCAGCCGCAAGGCCAACGCGTCGGTCGGATGATCGACGAGTATCGTCTCCCAGCTGAGGATCGCCTGCGAGGTCTTGCCTTCCGCCCAGGCGCTGGCGGCCGCGAGATGGCGGCGCTCGCGTTCCGTGGCGCGCCCTATCGTCTGCTCGGCCGCGCCGAGCGCCTTGGCCACCTCCGGATGGTCGCCGCGAAAGCCGCCGATCATGTAGAGCGCCGCGATCGCCGCGCCGCCGAGCGCGAATTCGGGGTCGCGGGCCAGCGCCTGCTTGAGAATCCCGACCGGATCGCCGGTCAGCCCATAATATTCGGCGATCGCTTGGTCGAACGCCGCGGCCGACTCGGGCGAGCCGGTGAGCGTGAGGCCTTGCTGGTCCTTGGCCAATTGATCGGTCCCTCAGCGGTCGCGCGGCCCGCGGCATTTCAAATCCCAACATAACCCGACGGGATCGCGGTCGAAACCTGCGCGCGCCGATCGGCGTTTTCTCTGCCATTTGACCGGGCTCCTCTTTTCTCGCCGGAACGCGCTTAGATGGCAGGGGGCGTTCGGCTTCGATCAAAAGGACCGCTCGATGAAGGGAAAGACGATTGTCGCGACCGGCGCGACCTCGGGCATCGGCGAAGCCGCGGTCCTCGCGCTTGCAGGGCTCGGCGCCCGGATCGTGATCGTCGCCCGTGACGAGGCTCGCGCCCAGGCGACCATGCGCAAGCTCGAAGCGAAGGCGCCCGGACTTGGCCACCGCGCGCATCTTGCTGATCTCTCCAGCATGGCCGAGACGCGCAACGTCGGAGCAGCGATCGCCGCCAGCGAGCCACACATCGACGTCTTGGTCAACAACGCCGGCGCCCTGTTTTCCGAGCGGCGGGTGACGCCCGAAGGCCTCGAACTTACCTTCGCCCTCAACCACATGGCCTATTTCGTGCTGACCGAGGCGCTGCGCGAGAAGCTTATCGCCTCGGCGCCGGCGCGGGTCGTGTCCACCTCCTCCACCGCGCACCAGGGCGCAAGCCTCGACTTCGACGATTTGCAGAGCGTCAAGGGCTACGGCGGGCTCAAGGTCTATGGTCGGTCCAAGCTCGCCAATATCCTGTTTACCCGCGAGCTCGCCAAGCGCCTGGCCGGCACGGGAGTGACGGCCAATTGCCTGCATCCGGGCGTTGTCGCGACGCGATTCGGCTCTTCGAGCGGCGGCTTCGCCGGCCTTGTGATCCCGTTCCTGAGGCCCTTCTTCATCTCGCCGGAGAACGGCGCCGACACGATCGTCTATCTCGCTTCGTCGCCCGAGGTCGCCAACACGACCGGCGGCTATTTCGTCAAGCGCAAGATCGTCCGGCCGTCCTCGGCCGCGCGCGACGACGCAGCGGCGCAGATGCTCTGGGAGGCGAGCGAGACGCTCGCCGGCTCACGATCGCAAGTGGAGCGCACGACAGGCTAGCGGCGCTTCGCCTTCGCCGCGCCGTGGCGCCATGCCATCTCGAGCGCGGCCGAGAGCTCGGGCTCGCTGAGCGCGGCGAGCGTCGTCCGGGTCCAGCCCCGCCGACCCCAGGCATTGTCGAGGGCGGCGAATGCGTCCGGCGCGACGGCGCATTTGAGCGCCTGTTCGTCTGGCGCGAACTTGAGGTTGGCGGTCAATTCGTCCGTCGCGAGGGTTGCGAACGTGACCCGCGCCTTGAACGCGCGGCGGTCGAAGTGCGGGTATTCGGCAACGCCGGGAAGCCCGAGCGCGATCCGGCGGAACAAGGCGGCGTCCGTCACGGGCGGCGCCCGACGAGGGAGGCTGGATTCGCCGCGGCGCGGCCATTGTGCGAACGGCGGCAAGGCGCGTAGTCTCGGCGATTTGAGGGAGGGTCGCGGCCGGCGCGGGTCGCGGCGCGCCAACGAGGAGAAGCCGAGATGGCCGACACTGGCTTGGACAAGGTCAAGACCGTTCTGCGGGTCACGAGCGGCAATTTCCTCGAAATGTATGACTTCTTTCTGTTCGGCATCTACGCCCGGCAGATTTCGCAAACCTTCTTCCCGAGCGACGATCCCTACGCCTCGCTGATGGCGACATTCTTGAGCTTCGCCGCCGGCTTCGCGATGCGTCCGATCGGCGCGCTGGTGCTTGGGCCTTACATCGACCGCATCGGCCGGCGCCAGGGCCTTCTCGTCACGCTCTCGATCATGGCCTGCGGGACGATCCTCATCGCCTTCGTGCCGGGCTATGCGACGATCGGCGTACTCGCGCCGATGCTGGTGGTGCTCGGGCGGCTCCTGCAGGGGTTCTCCGCCGGCGTCGAACTCGGCGGCGTCTCGGTCTATCTGTCGGAGATGGCGACGCCCGGCGCCAAGGGCTTCTATGTCAGTTGGCAATCGGCGAGCCAGCAGGTCGCGGTGGTGTTCGCGGCGCTGCTCGGCTACGCGATCGCCAACTTCATGGCGCCCGAAGCGGCCTCGAACTGGGGTTGGCGCATTCCGTTCTTCATCGGCTGCGCGATCATCCCGCTCCTCTATATGCTTCGCCGCTCGCTCGAGGAAACGAAGGAGTTCGCCGCCCGCAAAGTCCACCCGACGACCCGGCAGATCTTCGCCACGCTCGCCGCCGATTGGCGCCTCGTGCTCGGCGGCGTGGCGATGGTGATCATGACGACCGTCTCGTTCTATCTCATCACCGTCTACACGCCGACCTTCGGCCGGCGGGTGCTCAACCTTACCGAGTCCCAGGCCCTGCTGGCGACGATGGCGATCGCGGTGTCGAATTTCATCTGGCTGCCGATCTCGGGCGCCGTGTCGGACCGTATAGGCCGCAAGCCGATCCTCGTCGGCTGTACGGTTCTCGCCCTTCTGACCGCTTATCCGGCGCTCGCCTGGCTGGTGCGGGAGCCGAGTTTCGGCAAGATGCTCACGGTCGAATTGTGGCTGTCGCTGATCTACGCCTGGTACAACGGCGCGATGGTGGTGGCGCTGACCGAACTGATCCCGGCCTCGGTGCGCACATCCGGATTCTCGCTTGCCTACAGCCTGGCGACGACGCTCGGCGGCTCGTCGCTCCTCATCTCGACCTGGCTCATCCAGAACACCGGCGACAAGGCCGCGCCCGGCTATTGGATGAGCTTCGCGGCGCTCTGCGGCCTGATCGCGACCCTGGCGCTCTATCGCCGGCCTGCCGGCGGCGTGCAATATGCGCCGGCCGGCGGGTAGAGGCCGGGCGCAACAAAAACCAAGTCAAGCGCAACGGAATCCAAGCGCGGCGCAACAAAATCAAAATCCGGCGAAACAGAATCCAAACCCAGCGCAACAAAATCAAAATGACTTTCCCGGCAGTCAATCCTGACTTTTCAATGGCTTAAGTCCGGAACTCCCGTCATTTGCGGTTCTCCTCCACTATCCAACGAGAGGCCGCCGCCCGAATCCCCGGATGGCGACCCCAGTCGCTCGGCACCCCTCACCATAGCGGAGATTTCGGTTTATCGCAAAGAATTGTCGGCAGCCGCTCAGGCGCCGAGCTTGCTCTTCAGCCGGTAGGCGAAGGCCACCGCGAGGGCCTGGACCCGGCCCTGCAAAGCCTGCTCCGGCAGCGCCTGATCGGTCGGGCTCGGAACGTAGTTTGTCGATATCCCCCGGACGCTTATCGTGTGGCCGGCCAGCGTCGCGACGCCTCTCATCCGGTCGGGATCTGCGGGGTCGCCCCCGCCCAGATAGAGCGTGTCGATGCGAACGTGAAGCGCTGGGTCCGCCAGGCGCGCCCGACCCGAGAACCTGAGCGAGCGCGCCGGGCAGAGCCTGCTGCGCCCAGCCCGCGGTCGGATTGCCGACATAAGCGACCAGCGGCGTCGTATCGACCTCAATCGCTCCGATGCCGAGTCCGGAGGCCGCGGCTGGCTGAACCCCGGCGCTGGGCGTCGTGTTGCAGCCGCCTAATCCGGCGGCAGCGAAACCGCCAAAACTCAAGAGCGCGGCGCGGCGCGTCAAAGCAAAAGTCGGCATGTGAACCTCCCTCGATCAGGGCTCCCCTGTTCGTCGGCTTAGCTCGGCTTCTACGAACCGGACGAACGCCGGATCACCCCGATATATTCTATGCCTGTCAGTAGCAGGGCGGATAGGGGTAGTAGCCGCAGGCCGGCGGAGGAGGCGCGTAGCCATAGTAGGGAGCGGCATAGGGGTGATAATAGGCGCCCGCCGCCGCCGCTCCGACTGCCGCCGCGCCAAGGCCGAGGGCCGCTGCTCCCGCCACTGCGCCGTAATTGGGATGGCCGTACCAGGCGCCATGCCATCCGCCGCCGTAGCCGCCGGCGACGAACCCCCGACCGCCATAACCGCGTGCGGCGAACCAGTCGATGAACAGGGACGCGGGTCCCGTCGCCTTCGACAGACCGCCTTCGAGCACCGTCACCTCGAAGGTCAGCTTGTCGCCGTCGAGCTTCGGCGATTTCAGGGTCACGACGGCGTCCTCGACGGAATCGCCTTCCGCGCCGAGCACCGATATCGTGGCGTTCGGCGGATCCTTGGCGAAACTGTCGCTTCCCTCATCCCATTCCTTGAGGAAATGCTTGGTCAGCACGTGCCCGGCGGCTCTGAACGGGCGATCGGCGAAGACGATGGAATTGGACCCGACGTCGGTCATCGTCAGAATATTGCCCTGGAGGGTAGCCCCCCGGGAATTGATGACCGCAAGCGAGGGAATCATATCGCTCTTGGTCGACTGCGCGCTGGCCGATCGTCTTCTGGCCGGGCGCGGCGATCGCGTCCTGGGCCGACGCGGCGAGCGGCGCCGCGAGAAGCGCGGCGAAGCCCGCGCATAGGCCGATCACATTGGCTTTCAGCATCGGATATTCCTCCCTGTCTGATGATGAGAGCGGTGTCGGCGGCAGAATCACCGCTCTCACTTATATCACTCGTTCGCGTCCGGTCGGGCGCCGGCGATCTCGTCAACGCCGTCTCCTCTTCCGTGTTGCGCCGTCATCGCGAAGACCCGCGGGTCAAGCCCGCGGGTCGCAATGACGGATCGAGACATGGCGTTGGCCTTGTGGGCCGCGCCCTCCCGTCACCGGCAGACGCGGACGCCCGCGCGGTAGACGCATCGCGGAGCGACGACCGCCCGCGGGGCCACAACCGCCGCCCGGGGGGCGACCACCGCGCCGTGCGCGCCGGCGCAACCTGCCCTGTAGACGCCCCTCGCGCAGACGACGGCGTTCGCTTCAACGGGGAGCGCCGCGAGAAGCAGAACCGCCCCCAGCGCCGCGTAGAGAATTGCCTTCATGGAATGTATCCTCTCGTGTTCTGTGACGCCCCCTTGAGCACACGCGCCCTAACGACGCCGCAAGCTCTTGACGACGATACCGCGCCTTTCACGGTATTCGCTGATGTTCGATTCGATCGCTCGTTCTTTTTAACGTTCGGTTGGAACCTGCCGGAGGCGCTCACTTCGCGTCTTACCGCGTACCGAGCTCTTATAGACCTCCTCCTGTCGACGCCAGCGAGGATTAGCAGTCGAGCAAGTGGTCGACTGGCCTCACGGCCTCACCGATCCCGCTTCTTGGCGGCTCCCCGACCATAGGGCTGATGGCCTCCGGCGTCACGCTCGCCCCGACCGGCTCTTCCTTCATCGCCTCTCCTAGGGCAGTTTCCGGAACGGCGTCAGCAGCGCATTGGCGCGGACGAGAAGGGAGGGATCATGAGCGCACCAAACGAGACCCCCCGGCAAAACCGAGGTTCAGGCCGTCTCGCCGGCAAAGCCGCCATTGTGACCGGCGCCGCACGGGGAATCGGGCGG
Organism: uncultured Alphaproteobacteria bacterium; assembly: GCA_963783175.1. GTDB lineage: Bacteria > Pseudomonadota > Alphaproteobacteria > Rhizobiales > Beijerinckiaceae > Roseiarcus. The sequence continues at coordinate 58,569 of CAWANG010000049.1, read as the reverse complement.
GCGGCCGCGGTCGCCTTTGCCCGGGAGGGCGCCGACGTGATGGGAATCGACATCGCCGGGCCGGTCAGCGCCACGCTCGAGGTCGCCCCTGCGACGCCCGAGGAGCTGGCGGAGACCGGGCGCATGGTCGAAGCCGCGGGCGCGCGCTGGCGCGAAGCGCGACTCGACCAGCGCGATTTTGCCGCGCTCCGCGCCGCCGCCGACGAGGCGCGCGCGGACTTTGGCCGGCTCGACATCCTGTTCGCGAACGCTGGCATCCAGACCTTCAGGCCGATCCTCGAATGGGACGACGCGGATTGGCGGGACACGATTGACGTCAATCTGACTGGGACTTGCAACGCCATCCGCGCCGTTGCGCCGCATCTCGTCAGGAACGGCGGCGGGAGGATCATCGTCACCTCATCGACCCAAGGCAGGCACGGAACCAAATTCGGCGCGGCCTATTCCGCCTCGAAATGGGGCATTATCGGCCTCATGAAGTCGGCGGCTCTCGAGCTCGGCGTGCACAAGATCACCGTCAACGCCGTTATTCCCGGCCTCATCGATACGCCGCTGACCCGCCACCGACAGCGCTACGCGCAGGCCGTCGACGATCTCGATTCCAAGCGAGCCACGGCGGATCTCGAAGCCGAAGCAAAAGCAAGGCTTAGCGCCAGATCGCCTCTCGGCGTTCCGTGGATTGAGCCTGAGGCGATCGCACCCGCGGTCGTGTTCCTTGCCTCCGACGAGGCCTACATGGTGAGCGGCGCGACTTATGACGTGACCGGCGGCGACAGCGCCAATTACACCGCCTAGCTATCCCTGGCTCGACGGCTTCGCCGCCCCTACCCGCCCTTGCCCCATCGGCCCTTGCCAAGGCGTCTCCGGCACGGGGGTCAGCGGCGGCTTGCCGTCGGCCCAGGCGAAGATGTTCCCGACCACGCATTCCGCCATCGCCTGACGGGTCTTGACCGACGCAGAGCCGACATGGGGCAACAGCACGGCGTTGGGAAGCGCGATCAGCTCCGCGGGAACGTTGGGCTCGTTTTCGTAGACGTCGAGGCCGGCGGCGAGGATCTTGCCGGTCCGCAGCGCCTCGATCAACGCGCTCTCGTCGACCAGCGACCCGCGGGCGATATTGACCAGCACACCGTCCGGCCCCAGCGCCTCGAGCACTTCGCGGTTTATGATGTGACGGGTGCCAGGGCCGCCGGGCGCGACGACGATGAGAATGTCCGAGGCTTTGGCCATGTCGACGAGCGAGGGATAATAGCGATAAGCAACGCCGGCCTGCGGATTGCGGCCGTGGTAGACGACGTCAAGCCCGAAGCCGCCGACCCGGGTTGCGATCGCCTTGCCGATCCGCCCGAGCCCGACGATTCCGACCGTCCGGCCCCGCAGCGAAGGGGTGAGCGGATAAGCGCCCTTCGGCCAAAGCCCGGCGCGCAGATATCGCTCCGCCTGCGGCAGCTGGCGCACGGTCATGAGCATGAGACCAAGGGCGGTGTCGGCGACCTCGTCGTCGAGCACGCCCGGCGTGTTGGTGACAACGACGCCACGCCGCGCCGCCGCCTTGGCGTCGATATGGTCGTAGCCGACGCCGAAACTGGAGATGATTTCGAGGTCGGGGTATCGGCGCATATAGGCTTCGTCGGCGCGCACGTGGCCGGCGAGCGCAATCGCGCGGATGCGCGGCCCCCATTCGGCGAGCCAGAGGTCGGGATTGGGCTCGAGCCAGAGGCGATGCAGCGGCAGCTTGGCGCCGATCAGCTCGCCGATCAGCCCCATGCCTTCGACCTCCATCAGAACGTCGAGGGACTTCATCGGCCGCGCTCCTTCATTCCCACTTTCGCGCCGCGGCCGGACGTGGCACTTGGCCCACCCATGACCAGCCTCGACGGCGCCCTTGAAGCCCGAAGGCGCCCCCGCGTGCGGCGCATCATGCTCAGCGATTTTCGCTCTTACGGCGAGCTCGATCTTGCGATCGAGGGCCGGCTCGTCGTCCTATGCGGCGAGAACGGCGCAGGCAAGACCAATCTCCTCGAAGCGCTGTCGCTGTTCGCTCCCGGGCGGGGGCTGCGTCGCGCTGAACTTCAAGAATGCGCGAGGGTCGGCGGAGCCGGCGGCTTTGCGCTCTCGATCGAGATCGAGGAGGATGGCGAGACCCACCAGCTCGGCTCGGGCTGGAAGCTAAGCGCCGACGGCGACGAGGCAGAGCGGCGGAACCGCATCGACCGCGCGGCCGTCGCCTCCTCGCGCGCGTTTTGCGACCATGTGCGGATCGTATGGCTGACGCCGGCGATGGATTCGCTGTTCGCCGGGCCGGCAGCCGAGCGGCGCCGGTTCCTCGACCGCTTCGTGCTGGCGATCGATCCCAACCACGGCGCCAGGGTCGGCCAGTTCGAGCGGACCTTGCGCGGGCGCAACCGGCTCTTGGAGGAGGGCGGGCGCAACGCCGCCTGGCTCGACGCGATCGAGCGCGAGGCGGCCGAGCTCGGCACCGCGATCGCCGCGGCGCGGCTCGAATGCGTGCGCCGCCTCGAAGCGCTGATCGCCGCCGATCGCGACGATTCGTCGCCTTTTCCATGGGCGAAGCTCGCGCTCGAAGGCGAAGTCGAGGCGATGACCGGGAGCGGTCCGGCGTTGGCGGCCGAGGACCGCTACCGCGCGATCCTCAGCAGCAATCGAGGCCGGGACGCCGCCGCCGGCCGCACCCTGGTCGGGCCGCATCTCAGTGACTTCATGGTCTGGCACGGGCCGAAGCAGGCGCCCGCGGCTGCGTCCTCGACGGGGGAGCAGAAGGCGCTCATCGTCGGGCTCGCGCTTGCCCACGCGCGCCTGGTCGGGGAGATGTCGGGCATTGCGCCGCTCGCGCTCCTCGACGAAATCGCGGCCCATTTCGATCCGCGCCGCCGCGCCGCGCTGTTCGACGCGCTCGAGCGACTCGGCGGCCAGGTCTTTCTGACCAGCGCGGACCCGGCGGCGTTCGCCGAGCTCGAAGGGCGGGCGCAGATATTTGAGGTTTCGGCCGAGACGGGCGTCAGGCCGCGGCCTTCATAAGACGCTCAGGCGTGGCCGGCGTCGGAGGATAGCATCCCTTCGTCCACGCCAAGAATCGCGAGCGCGCGATCGTACTTATGGTCGAAATCGGGGTCGAAGATGAGGCCGGGGTCGGCGGGGCAGGTGAGCCAGCCGTTGGCAAGGATTTCGCTCTCGAGCTGCCCGGAGGCCCAGCCGGCATAGCCGAGCGCGAGCACCGCGCGCGTCGGGCCAGTCCCCCTGGCGATCGCGCGCAGGATATCCAGCGTCGCGGTGAGGCACACGTGCTCGCCGATCTTAACCGTCGAATCGTTGACGCCGTAGTCGTTCGAATGGAGGACAAAGCCGCGGCCGGTCTCGACCGGCCCGCCGCGCAGCACCCTGACTGCTTCGGCGCGCGGCGGCAGGCGGATCGCCTCGGTCTCGGGCACGATGTCGAGCTGCACCAGGAGCTTGCCGAAATCGATCTCCTCCGCCCGCTGGTTGATGACGATGCCCATGGCGCCGTCGTCGCGATGGGCGCACATATAGACGACCGAGCGCGCGAACGGGCCCTCCCGAAGCGAGGGCATCGCGATCAGGAACTGTCCTTCCAGACTGGTCGGCGGCGGGGCCGCCTCTACCCCTCTCATGTTCGCCTCTGGATTCGCGCATTCCGCGAGCAAGATGAAAGCTAGTCGAAATTTGCGGCATGGTATAGGCAGAGGCGGAATGTGCACAGGACCATGCGACAAGAGGCCGCGCGCCGCGCTGCGAAGCGGGCCCAGGGGGGTTGGGCTCGCCGCTGCGCTCACGCTTGTCCTGACCGGCGCGCCCGCGCGCGCCGCCGATTCCTTCTCGACCGATTGGGCGCCAGGCGCGAAATCCCAGGCGCGCCTCGTCGCTGCCAGCGCCGATCTGGCCGCGTTCGAGGTTGCTCTCGCGCCGGGCGCGATCACCTATTGGCGCGACCCCGGCGATTCCGGCCAGCCGCCGACGCTCGATTTTTCCGGCTCCGAGAATGTGGCGAGCGTCGAGCCCGCGTTCCCGGCGCCGAAGCGGATCAAGGAGTCCGACGGCGGCGAGGCGCTCGGCTACGACAGCGGCGTGATCTTTCCGTTGCGCGTCAAGCCACGCGACCCGGCGAAGCCGGTGACGCTGAACCTCAACGCCGATTTCGCGGTCTGCGAGAAAGTCTGCCTGCCGGCCAAGGCGCGCCTCACGTTGACGCTGCCGACGGGCGCCGGTTCGCCTTACGCGGGCGCGATCGACGCTGCGCTGGCCGCCGTGCCGCGCCCGGTCGCGCCGAAGGATTTTGGCGCGCTCGAGGCCGTCGGCGCGGACGGCTGGCGCCTCTGCGCGGCACGCGAGGAAGGCCCGCCGCGCGACCTCTTCGTCGAGCCGCCCGAGGGCTGGTGGCTGAAGGTCGCGCCCACTTGCAGGGGCAAGCGGCCAAGACTGCTTCAAGCTCACGCTCGGCGACAAGCCGAAGGACGCCGCGCTGCCCGTTGCGCTTCGACTTACGCTGACCGGCGGGGCTGGGGCCGGTGGAGGCGACGATGGAAACGCCGATTTTGAGGTAGGAGCGGGGACGCGGCGCGCGGAACAAAGGCGAGGCAAGGCGGCCGCGCGAGGGCGAAGCTCAGGCGTTTCCCTGCGCCCCGCAAAGCACGTTTGTCCAGCGCAATTCCCCGCTTTGCGCAGCGAGTGCCGGTCGTCTAATCTTGGCTCCCGAAGCCGTCGCCTCGAAGCGCGGCCCCTCCCGAACCAAGGACCACCCATGACCATCAAAGTCGGCGAACGCCTGCCCAACGCCACACTGCGTCAAGTGACCCCCGACGGGCCAAAGCCGGTCGAGACCAAGGATTATTTCGCCGGCAAGACGGTCGTTCTGTTCGGCCTGCCGGGCGCCTTCACGCCGACCTGCCACAAGAACCACCTGCCGGGGTTCATCGTCAGCGAGGCGGCGTTCAAGGCCAAGGGGGTCGACGAGATCGCCATGACCTCGGTCAACGACCATCACGTGCTCAACGCCTGGTCGGAAGCGACGGGCGCCAAGGGCCATATCGATTTCCTCGCCGACGGCTCCGGCGTCTTCGCCAAGGCGCTCGGCCTCGACACCGACCTCTCGGCGGGCGGCCTCGGCTTGCGCTCGAAACGCTATGCGATGCTTGTCGTAGACGGGGTGGTCAAGGAACTCAATATCGAGCCCGAGACCGGCAAGGTGGACATTTCAGAGCGCCCAGCATCTGCTGGAGCAGATGAAATAGGTCGTGCGCGCGCCTCTGCGCCTTAGCGCAAAATCTCGACCATCAGCACCCAGGCGTTGAAAACGATCGGCAATGATGCAGAGAATGTCGCCGGCGGCGATCCAGTAGAGGCCGGCGCGCGCGCCGACGATCAGATGAGCGCGCCGCCGATGACGAACGCCAGGCTGAAGCCCTCGTTGGTCGCCATCCGCGCGGTCCGCTCGACCGCGGTCGCCTCTTTCCGGCGCGCCAGGTGCGGGACCTGGAGCACGATCGGCGCGATGACCATGACGAGGCCGACGGCCACGAGATTTCGGCGCCGAGCAGCGCCGGCGGCTGGTCCGGGATCAGGACGAGGCTCGTCGCCGTGATCGCGCCGACCGGCCCGATTAGCGCCTCGCCCGCGCGGCCCGGCAATGTCGGATAAGAGATGATGCGCGCGAGGTTGATCGAGATTGCGACCACGACGAAGCCGGTCAGCGCCGCGAGCGCCGCGAGCTCGGCGGCAAAGAAGTTCGCCCATTCTGGCGTGAGCGGCACCGGCCAAACCTCGCGCGGGAGAGCGGCGTTCCTAGCGCATATTCCCGGTATGGCCGAGGGAATAGCGCCCGGGCTGCGGCCAGACCGTGAGCCCGTGCGGCATGCCGCCGACCGGAATCGACTTCACTGAGCCGTCCTCGGTGTTGAAGGCGTAGATGACCCCGTCGTAGCGGCCCGACAGCCACAGCCATTTGCCGTCGGCGCTCAAGTTTCCCATGTCGGGGCTGCCGCCGCCGGGGATCGTCCAGTTGGCGACGACCTTGCGGGTCTTAAAGTCGAGGACCGACACGCTCCCATCGCCGTTCCTCTGGCCGGCGAGGCTGTGGGTTCCGCGATTGGTTACGTAGAGCTTGGTTCCATCGCGGCTCGGGTAAAGCCCGTGCGCGCCGACGCCGGTCTTGATGAAATCGACCTGCCCGAACGAATCGCCGTCGATCACCATGACCCCATCGCCGAGGAGGTCGGCGACGAAGAAGGTCTTGCCCTCGGGGGCGACCCGAATGTCCTGCGGCATGTGGCCGGGCGTCAGCGGCAGCGTCTCCGCGAGCGTGTGATGGACGAGATCGATCTTGGCGAGCGAATTGTCGAATTCGCAGGTGAAGATCGCATAGGCGCCGTCGGGCGAAAAATCGGCGTGATTGACGCCCGCGCATTGCGGCGTCGCGATATAGCCCTGTAGCTCCATGGTATGCGGATCGCGGAATTCGAGCCGCCGCATCGCCTCGGCGACAACGATCGCCGACTTGCCGTCGGGGGTGAAATACATATTGTACGAATCGGGAACGTCGATCGCCTTGCCGAGCTTGCCGGTCCTTGGATCGATCGGCATGACGGCGCCGTGGCCGCCGCGGGCGCCGACGTCGCCCGAGACCCACAAGGTCTGCAAATCCCAGGACGGAACGATGTGCTCGGGGCTCGGAATCGCCTCGAGGCTGTCGATGACCGTGAAGGTCTCCGGATCGATCACGTCGACCCGGCCGGTGATGAGATTGGGCGAATAGACGCGGGTCGGCTGGCCGGCGACTGCAGGACTGAACATGCCGGCCCCGGCCCCGGCGTAGACGTTATGCGGATCGACGGGCGCGGGCATCGTGAGGTTGGCGGGCGGCATGAGAATCGGGCGCTCGGGGCCGAGCTGGTAGGCGGCCAGCGCGATGAAGTCGCTTTCCGTCCGGCCTTGCTCGCCAGCGCCGCGGCAGACGTAGGCGCAGGCGGCGCCCTCGGCGCACCCGGTCGGAATGGTGAACGATTGCGCGGCGCGCAGTCCGAAGCCGGCGCCGGGCTGCGATCGCGGCCGCTGCGGCGGCGGCGGTCAGGCCGTTGCGAAAACCCATCTTGCCCTGTCCATCGAGGCCGCCTTCCGTTAGGCGATTCGGCGCGGCGGCTCGGTAGGATAGCGTGCGACCGCCAGCATGACTGTTCGATGAACAGAACGTAAGGGAAGCTCTCCGGCGCGGCGGCCTTGAGGCCAATGGCGCCCGGCGCGCGCATCGCTTATGTGATGGCCATGACCCAGCCCCATCGCCCGGTCGGACCCGGCGACCATGTCTTCCTCGTCGACGGTTCGTCGTTCGTCTTCCGCGCCTATTTTCAGTCGATCCGGCAGGATCAGAAGTACAATTACCGCTCCGACCGGCTGCCGATAGGGGCGGTGCGCCTGTTTGCGACCAAGATCCTGCAGTTCGTCCGCGACGGAGCGGCGGGGATCAAGCCGACGCATCTCGCGATCATACTCGACAAGTCGGAAGATTCGTTCCGGCGCGAAATCTATCCGCCTTACAAGTCCCACCGCCCCGACCCGCCGGCCGACCTCGTGCCGCAATTTCCGCTGATGCGCGAAACCGTGACCGCCTTCGGCATGATCCCGGTCGAGCAGGATCGCTACGAGGCCGATGATCTCATCGCGACTTATGCGCGCCAGGCGCGCGAGGCGGGCGCCGACGTCCTGATCGTCTCGGCCGACAAGGACCTGATGCAGCTCGTCGGACCGGGAGTGGCGATGTACGACCCGGCTTCGGGCCAAGCTGGGGCTGCAGGCTCTCGCGAGGAGCGCCGCATCGGCGTCGAGGAAGTCATCCAATATTTCGAGGGACTCGGGCCCGGACAAGGTCGTCGACGTCCAAGCGCTCGCAGGCGATTCGACCGACAACGTCCCAGGCGCGCCCGGCATCGGCGTCAAGACAGCGGCGCAGCTCATTCGTCGAATATGGCGACCTCGAAACGCTGCTGGCGAGAGCGGGCGAGATCAAGCAGCCGAAGCGACGCGAGGCGCTGACCGATCCGCAGAATGTCGAGCGCATCCGCATTTCGAAGCAGCTCGTCACCCTGGTTCGCGACGTCGCGGTGGAAACGCCGCTCGAAGCGCTGGCTCTGCCTCAGCTCGACGGCAAGCGGCTGATCGGATTCCTGAAGGCCATGGAGCTCACCACGCTCACCCGGCGGGTTGGCGAGATCTGCAAACTCGACATCTCGGCGATCGAGCCCGACCCGCGCTTCGTCGGCGCCGCGGCCTGGCGAGGCCGCAATGGCGAGGGGGCGCCTTCGGTTGAAGGCGGAACGGCGCTAGCGCCGCCGAGCGCGCCTGCGCCCGCGCCGATCGAGCAGACACCTGTTCCTCAAGGCGCGGCGCCGGCCGATCTGGCGCACGCCCGCGCCGCCGAGGCTCGCGCCCCGATCGACCGCGCCGCCTACGCGATCGTTCGCGCGGCGCCGGACTTGAACGCCTGGATCGCCCGCGCGCACGAGGAGGGCCTGCTTGCGATCGACGCCCAGATGTCGTCGCTGGATCCGCTGCAGGCCGAACTCGTCGGCATATCGATGGCGGTCAAGCCGGGAGAGGCGTGCTACATCCCGATCGGGCACCGGCGCGGCGCGGACGATCTTCTCGGCGAAGGCGGCCCCGCTCCGGGCCAGATGCCGGAATTGGAAGCGCTCGCGCTCCTGAAGCCGCTGCTCGAGGCGTCGGGCGTCCTCAAGATCGGAGAGGACATCAAGTTCGATCTCCAGGCGTTCGCGCAGCGTGGAATAGCGGTCAGGCCGATCGACGACACGATGCTCATCTCCTATGCGCTCGACGGCGGCGCCAATGGGGAAGGCCACGGCCTTGAGACCCTCTCCGAGCTCATTCTCGGTCATAAGAGGATTGCCTTCAAAGAGGTGGCGGGCGCGGGGCGCAATTTTCTCGGCTTCGAGCGCGTTGCGATCGAAAAAGCATGCGAATACGCCGCCGAGGATGCGGACATCGTTCTGCGTCTCTGGCGCGTGCTGAAGCCCCGGCTTGTGTCGGAGGGCCTGACCGCGGTCTACGAACGGCTTGAACGGCCGCTGGTCGAGGTGTTGTCGCGCATGGAGCGCCGGGGAGTGGCGATCGATCGTCAGATGCTGTCGCGTTTATCCGGCGAGTTCGCGCAAGGCATGGGGCGGCTCGAGGACGAAGTGGCGAAAGTGGTCGGCGCGCCGTTCAATCTCGGCTCGCCCAAACAGCTCGGCGACATCCTGTTCGGCCAGATGGGCCTACCGGGCGGCAAGAAGACCGCGACCGGCGCCTGGTCCACGTCGGCGAGCGTGCTCGACGACCTCGCCGCCGAGGGCCACGCGCTGCCAAAGCTCATTCTCGAATGGCGCCAGCTGTCGAAGCTCAAGTCGACCTATACAGACGCTCTGCCGGGATTCGTCAATCCTGCGAGCGGGCGCGTGCATACCTCCTATGCGCTCGCCGCGACGACGACCGGGCGCCTTTCGTCTTCGGAGCCCAATCTGCAGAACATACCCGTCCGCACGGAAGCGGGCCGCAAAATCCGCCGCGCCTTCGTCGCGCCGAAAGGCCGCAAGCTGGTTTCGGCCGACTACAGCCAGATCGAACTGCGTCTGCTCGCCCATCTCGCCGACATCCCAGCCTTGAAGCAGGCCTTCGCCGACGGGCTCGACATCCATGCCATGACCGCCTCGGAGATGTTCGGCGTGCCTATTGCGGGCATGCCGGGCGAGGTCCGGCGGAGGGCGAAGGCGATCAATTTTGGCATCATCTACGGCATCTCGGCTTTCGGGCTCGCCAACCAGCTCGGCATCGGGCGCGAGGAGGCCGGCGCCTATATCAGGAAATATTTCGAGCGCTTCCCCGGTATCCGCGACTATATGGATGCAACGAAGAAGGCGGCGCACGCGAATGGCTACGTCACCACGCTTTTTGGCCGCAAGTGCCACTATCCGCGCATCAACGCCTCGAACCCTTCGGAGCGTGCGTTCAACGAGCGCGCGGCCATCAATGCGCCGCTCCAGGGCTCGGCCGCCGACATCATCCGCCGGGCGATGACCCATATGGAGGCGGCGCTCGCCCGCGCCGGCTTGAGCGCGATGATGCTGTTGCAGGTTCACGACGAGCTGGTGTTCGAGGCGCCCGACGACGAAGTCGAGGCGACGCTGCCGGTGGTCGCCAAAGTGATGGTCGAGGCGCCTGAGCCCGCGGTCAAGCTGCGCGCGCCGCTGCAGGTCGACGCCCGCGCGGCCCAGAACTGGGAGGAGGCGCATTGAGACAAGCTTCGTCTCCTGCGCGCCGGGAGGATCGGTGACGGCGCAGGGACGCTCGGGGCGGTCGAGGCCGGCATCGGCGAAACGGAGCCACCTGCCGGTGAGGGTTTATGGAATGCTTTTCAGCGCGTTCGCGGCGGCGGCCATGACCGGGCCGACGGGCGCGACTCACGCCGCATCGTCGGCCATCGCCGCGGTCGACATCATCCGCGACCTGCCGGCCGGAAGCTATGCGGGCGTGAATTATCGCTATGTCGAGGGCGTCATCCACGGTGAGGTTTCAGCCACGGAGCCCGTCGCGGGCTTGAGCGAGCTTGCGGGGGGACGGGCGACAATTCCGTATGCAATCGCCTTCCATATCGTTGCGCCGGAATCAGCCTCCGAGGCGAACGCCGTTGTCGTCGAGGCGCCCAATCGCGGGAACAATATTCTCGCGCGCACGATCGGCGTTGCCTCGGCGACGACGGCCGATCAGGCCGCCGGCGCCTCGCCGTCGGCGGCTGCGATCGGCGACGGTTTCCTGCTGAAGCATCGGATTTCGCTTGCCGCCGTCCAATGGCAGGCGGGCCTTCCCGGCGGGCCGCCCGAGAGCGCGCAAGGGATCGGCGAAGTCGCCGTCCGGGATTTCGGTCGCTGGCTCGGCGGCGCGTTCCGAAGCGGGCCCGGCCCCGTGCCAATCTTCTCGCCGTCGCATCCTGGCCGGCGTGAGCCAGAGCGCTTGGTTCGTGAACACATTTCTCGCCGAGGGCTTCAACGCCGACCCCGAGACGGGCCGCGGCGTCTATCAGGGCGCGTTCACCCGCAACGGCAACGGCGTCGTGCTGGCGATCAACCGATTCGCGGCCGGCGACCAGCAATTCCCCTATGCGCGAAACGATCTCGCGCCGCTTACGCCTGATGAGCTGCTGTCCAGACCCGCGAGCGACCCGGAGCTCGTCGACGTGATCTCGCTCACCGACTTCTACCGGCTGCGCGCGAGCCTGTTCGCTCGCGCCCCCGAACGGCCCGGGCTGCGGCGCTATGCGACGGCGGCCCCGCACGCCCGCGCCGTCGCTGCGTCGCCTGAGGTTGTCTTTGAGACCATGAAGTGCAACGGCGGCGCGCCGATCGGGCTCAGCATGGTCAGCGACGCGCTCTATCTTCGCCCGCTGATCCTCGGCTTGTTCGATTCGATCGGGGAAGCCGACGCGGCCAAGCGCGATCTGCCGCCCGACGCGCCATTCATCCTCGCGCCGGCGCCGGCCGATCTCGAGGGCTTGAACCGGCTCGGCATGACGCCGCTTTGGATTCCCGAGAGTGACCCCAACGGCGCGCCGAGGGGCGGCATCCCCATGCTCGAGGCCGCGTTGCCGCTCGGGATCGCTCAGCCTGCGGCGCTGTCGCCCGCCATCATCGCCTCGATCGGCGATACCTGCGGCAATTTCTCCGGATGGCGGCCTTTCCCGGCCGACGAGCTCACGCGCCGCTATGGCTCCCGCGCGAACTATCTCGAGCTTGCGCGCCAAAAGGCGGCCGACCTGGTCGGAGCCGGCTATCTGCTCGACGAAGACGAGGCGGGCGCTATCCGCCAGGTCGAAGCTCAGCTTCCAACGGGCTTCCGATAGAGCGCGCGCCGAAGCCCAGAGACCTTGAAACGGGCGTCCATCGAACCTAATAGCTCTTAAGCCCAACCCTCCCCTCCGATTCCCGGGCCAAGACCCATCCATGAGCCGCATTGCCGAGCGCTACCGCGCGCTCGTTCACGACCGCCGCTTCCAATACGATCCGGCGCAGGCGGAGCTTGCGCGCAAGCTCGATGCGCTCAGCATGAAGCTCAAGGACTATCGCGCCGAGCCGAAGCCCAGCGCCTTCGCCCGGCTGATGGGGCTCAAGGCTGCCGAGCCGCCGCGCGGCCTCTACGTCTATGGCGCGGTCGGGCGCGGCAAGACCATGCTGATGGACATGTTCTTCGACGCAGTCGAGACGCCGCTCAAGCGGCGGGCGCATTTCCACGCCTTCATGGCTGACGTTCACGCCCGCCTGCACCAGTGGCGGCAGGCGCGCAAGCGTGGCGAGGTCGAGGGCGAAGACCCGATCGCGCCGGTCGCGGCAGAGCTCGCGCGCGAGGCTTCGCTCCTGTGCTTCGACGAGTTTTCGGTGCGCGACATCGCGGACGCGATGATCTTGAGCCGATTGTTCACGGCCCTGTTCGGCGCCGGGGTGGTGGTGGTGGCGACGTCGAATGTCGCTCCGGACGATCTCTATCGCGACGGGCTCAACCGCGCGCTGTTCCTGCCGTTCATCGCGCTGATCAGGGAGCGGCTCGACATTGTCGAACTCGACGCGCGAACCGACTACCGGCTCGAGAAGCTCAAGCGCGCGCCGGTTTATTACGCGCCTATCGGCCCGAAGGCGGATGCCGCCGTCGACGCGGCGTTCCTGGCGCTGACCGGCCATGACAAGGGCGAGCCGATCGAAATCGAGGTGCTCGGCCGTCATCTCGAGGTCCCGCAGGCGATCGACGGCGTCGCGCGGTTCGATTTCGACGTCCTCTGCCGGCGCCCGCTCGGCTCGGCCGACTATCTCAAGATCGCCCAGCGCTTTCACACCGTCATCATCGACCGCATCCCCGTGCTTGCCGCGGGCGAGCGCAACGAGGCCAAGCGGTTCATCATCCTGATCGACGCGCTTTACGATATGCGCGTCAAGCTGATCGCCTCGGCGGCCGGCGAACCGGAAACCCTCTATGCCGGAGCCGACGGCGCGGAAGCGTTCGAATTCGCCCGCACCGCCTCGCGCCTCTATGAAATGCGTTCGGCAGGCTACCTCGCGCTGCCGCACGGCCGCGACAGCGGATCGCAGGCGGGCGATCTCGGCGGCATCGCGGAGACGTGATCACAGCGCTTTCCGCGAAAGCGGCTCATTCGAGCCGCGCGTAACCGGCCGCTGCCGCGCCGCGCTCGATCTCGGCCACGCGATCATAGTCGGCCGGACTCGTCTCCCGCGCGCCCTTGAGGCCGAGCGCCGCGCGCGCTCCTGCGAGGTTCGGGTCGGCGAGCGCCGCAAGCAGCGCTTGGCGCACTGCAGCGATCGCCGCCGCGCCAAGGCGGTCGCTGGCGATGAATGGCAGGCCGGGAGAGAGCGGGCTCTCGGCCACGACGGCGACGCGCTCGATGAGCTCGGGGCGGCCGCGCGCAAGAAGCGCGAAGCTCACGCAATCGATCGCGGCGAGATCGGCCCGCCCCTCGGCGACCGCCGTCACGCTCGCCTCGTGCGAACCGGTGACGACGATTGCGCGAAAAAAAGGCGCCCCGCCCGCAATCGGAGCGAGCGTGGCGCGAAAAAGATTCATGCCGGTGTTGCTGTCGTGAGCATTGAGCCCGGCCGTCGCGCCGCGAAAATCGGCCGGCGCCCGGCGCGGGTCGCCCGCGCGGCGGATGAGGAAGCTTCGGTGCGAACCGTCCTCGCAGCCGGGAAACGCATAGGTCGGCGTGGCGATCAGCGCGACCGCGTCCCTGAGCCGAGTCGCGTAAGGGTAGCCGCAGGTCTGGCCGAAGACGAGACGGGGATCGCGCCATTGCGCGTCGAGATCGCCGCCTCGGGTCAGCGCTTTCGGCGCTTCGACGCCGGCCTGATCGAGCCGGAGCGCCATCGCCGCCCACAGCGCGTCATTGGCCTCGGCGATCCACGGGAAGTCATACATCGGCAGCGCCGCGAGCGGCTCAGCCCCGTTCATGCAGCGCGGTTGCCCCACCCGGGATGAATTGCGCTGTCGTGGGGCGTAAGCAGATAGCGCCGCGCGACGTCGAAATAGCTGTTGTAGACAAGGCCGCCGTTGCCTTCGATCAGTGCGGCCCGATTGAGGCGATAGAATTTCGGGATCTGATACCAGGGCAGTCTGCCGCGCAGGTGATGCGCGGCATGCAGGTTGTTGAACAGGAAGAGCGGGCCAAGAATTCGTGCGTTCTCGACGATCGCCGTTCGCTTGCCCACCTCCTGCTCGGCGCGATGCTCGGCGAAGGAGCGAATGAGGGCGAGGCTCACGCCAGGATAGACAAAGCACGCGACATAGACCCAGAACGGCATTCCGCAGACGCCGATCACCCAGATGAGCACGACCGCGCATTCAACGAGGTGCCGCACGACGATCGCGCGCGTTTTGCCTTTGCCCCGCCAGACGTCGCGAGCCAAGAAACGAAGAAAACGTGAGATCGTCCAGGCCGGACCGAGGATCAAGCGTCCGAGCAGCGTAGACTGCCCCGCAACGAGCGCCTGCCCGAGCGACCCTAGCGCTCCCCACTGATGCTGCGCCCAATAATAGCTCTCGGGATCATCGAGCGGATCGGTCAAATTCTGGTCCCGATGATGGGCGAGGTGGGTCGAGCGGTAGATGGCATAGGGAAGCCACAGCGACAGCGGCCAGCAGCCAATCGCCTCGTTGACGGCGCGTTTGCGGGTCGGATGGCCGTGTATGATCTCGTGCTGAAGGTTCAATTGCCAGGCGATCAGCCAGGCCCCGATCGCGGTCAGGCCCCACCATGGCAACTCGCGGTAGAAATAGGTCGCCATGAGCCACGACCCGTAGATGACAAACGCGAGCGCCGCCGTCGGCCATTCAATGCGGCGCTTTAGCGGCGGAATTTCGACGATCTCCATTAGTTGCGCCCCAGCTGACGCACGGCGAATCACCCGGCCCCGATTTGATAATAACGCCAACCTCTATGCCTGCAAACATTATTTTGCTATTATCCCCTAAATCGATAGACAAAATAGTGTCAAGCCCCCCGCGCCTCGCCAATTGCGGCGGCGAGCGCGCCGGGCTCGAGTTCGCAATAGAGCAGCCGCTCAGGATTAACAGGCCCCGGCAGCGTTATGCGGCGCGCAGGCGCGCGCTGAAATCCCATCCGCGCATAGTACGGCTCGTCGCCGACCAGGATGACGAGCTTCCAGCCGGCCGCCTTCGCCGCCTCGAGCGAACGCATCACCAGCGCTTCGCCGATGCCCTGGCTGCGGAACACCGGCTCGACAATCAGCGGCCCGAGCAGCAGCGCCGAAGCGCCGCCGATGGCGATCGGGGTCATCGCCGAGGCGCCGACCAAGAGCGTGCCGACGCGGGCGACGAAGCTCAGGCCCGGGTCGGCGGGCGTCGTTTCGCGGATGCGGTAGGCGGTGCGGGCGAATCGGCCAGGGCCGAACACGCGCTCATTGAGGCGTTCGATCGGCTCGGCGTCATCGTCCCCCGCCGGCTCCAGGATGAGGGGGAGATCGGGCATCGCGCGGGCTTTAGCACGTTCATGGCCGGTCGCGGCAGTGCGCGGCCTCAGGCCCCGACCAGATTGGGGTCGCGCCAGGCGCGCTCGAACGGCAATCGCCACGCGTGGGGAGCGATCAGCTGGTAGATCGACTGCGGCCCCCAGCTCCCGGGCGCGTAGACCTTGACCGGCGGCGGCGAATCGATGAGCGGCGTCGACACTTCCCACAGCCGCTCGATGCCCTCGGCCGAGCAGAAGAGGGTATGGTCGCCGCGCATGGCGTCGAGGATGAGACGTTCGTAGGCCTCAAGCACGTCGCCGCCCATACCGGTTTCGTGCATCGCGAACTGCAGGCTCTGCTTGTCGAGCCGCATGCCCGGACCCGGCTTCTTGCCGTAGAACGACAGCGACACCCTCGACTGGTCAGCGAGATCGAAGGTCAGGTGGTCGGGCCCCTGTGAACTGATGCCGGAATCGCCCGGGAACATGCTCTTTGGCGGTTCGCGGAAGGCGATCGAGATGATGCGCTGCCCTTCCGCCATGCGCTTGCCGGTGCGCAGGTAGAACGGCACCCCCGCCCAGCGCCAGTTGTCGATGAAGCACTTAAGCGCGATGAAGGTTTCGGTGTCGGATTCCGGATCGACGCCTTCCTCCTTCTTGTAGCCGATGAACTGGCCCCGCACGACGTGGGACGGCTCGACCGGCGTCAGCGAGCGGAACACCTTGTTCTTTTCCTCGCTGATCGGCCCCGGCGCGAGGGCCGTCGGCGGCTCCATCGCCATGAACGCCAGGATCTGGAACAGATGGGTGACGACCATGTCGCGGTAGGCGCCGGTCTGCTCGTAGAAGCCGGTGCGCTTGCCGAGGTCCAGGGTCTCCGGCACGTCGATCTGCACGTGGTCGATGAAATTGCGGCTCCAGATCGGCTCGAAAAGGCCATTTGCGAAGCGGAAGGCGAGGATGTTCTGCGCCGGCTCCTTGCCGAGGAAATGGTCGATGCGGAAAATCTGATTTTCGGCGAAGACTTTGTGCAGTTCGGCGTTGAGCGCGATCGCGGTCTCGAGGTCGGTGCCGAACGGCTTTTCCATGATGACGCGCGATCCCTTGGCGAGATCAGCCTCGGAAAGCATCTTGACCGCCGCGAGCGCGGCGCTTGGCGGCACGCTCATATAATGGACACGCTCGCTTACGCCGTTGAAGGCCTGCTCCGCCTTCTCGACCGCAGCCTTGAGGGCGCCGGCGCCAGCGGACATCGGCACGTAGTCGAGCGTCTCCGCGAAGGCCGGCCAGGCTTCCTTGTGCGGCTTGCGGTCGTGACGGTCGAAGACCGCTTCGCGGGCGATGGTGCGGAAGCCCTCGACGTCGATCGCGTCGAGCGACACGCCGATGATCCGGCATTTCGGAATGAATCCGGTCGAGCAGAGACGAAAGAGGCCCGGAAGCAGCTTTTTGTGCGACAAATCGCCGGTCGCGCCGAACAGCACCACGATCTGCGGCAGCTTAGGACCAACCCCGACAGGCACCTTCGCCATAGCGTTCTCCACCCTTGCAAGTCAGTTCAAGCGAGTTTCTCCGCCCCATGCGACAGAAGCGCGACAAGGCCCCGGCCGACGATTTCACCGCCGCAATCTGAGGCTCGACCAGCCTTCGAGGTCGATCCGCTCGGCCAGAGTGAACCCCTGCGCCCGCCAGGACGCAAGCACGCCCGGAACATCTGCAAGAATGAGGCCGGAGACGATCGCTTCGCCGTCCGCGCCGATGACCGCGGCGAGCGACGGCGCCATCAACCTGAGCGGCTTCGCCAGGATGTTGGCGAACGCGAGATCATAAGGAGCGCCCCCGCGCAAGGCGCGCGCCTCGACCCCGCGCG
The DNA here is from genome assembly GCA_963783175.1 of uncultured Alphaproteobacteria bacterium. GTDB lineage: Bacteria > Pseudomonadota > Alphaproteobacteria > Rhizobiales > Beijerinckiaceae > Roseiarcus. Next base: position 41,155 of record CAWANG010000049.1, on the reverse strand, counting down.
AGAGAACCGCCCGGCAGAGCGCGCCGACCCCGTTCAGCCGCGCGTTGGCGTTGGCGACTTCGACCGCGACGGGATCGATGTCGCCGAGCCAGACCTTGCGCTTGAGGACCTTGGCGGCGGCGATGGCGAGTACGCCCGCGCCGCAGCCGACGTCGAGAATTGCTTGCGGCCGGCGGCGCTTGAGGAGCCGGTCGAAATGCAGAAGGCAGCCGCGGGTCGTGCCGTGATGGCCGGTGCCGAAGGCGAGCCCGGCCTCGATCTCGATCAGCGATGTCGTTGGCGCCGACGCGGCCGCGATCATGGGCGCCATGAACGAGAAAGCGCCCGGCCCGCACCGGTTTGAGGCCGGCGAGCGAATTCGCCACCCAGTCGCGCTTCTCCGTAAGGCCGAAGGTCGCGGAGCGCGCGGTCTCCTCGTCCGAGGCCGCGGCGATCAGCGCCCGGACCGCCTCCTCGTCTCGGCTCCAAGCCGAAATAGGCCTCCATCAGCCACGCCCTGCCCCCGCCCGGCCAGCGCTCCTCGGTCTCGAACGCGGTCGACGCCGCCTCGCCCGGCTCGAAGCTCTCGGCGATGAGGTCGGCGACGGCGCGCGCCCGGCGCTCGTCGCTGACGAGGCTGAGCTTATGCGCGGCGTTGTTGGGCGGCAGGCCTTCGAGCAAGATTACTTCTCCCATCCATGGAAGAAGGTGGCGCAAAGCGCAGGATGAGGGCAAGCCGCGTGTGGTACAGACCCTCATCCATCCGCGCTGCGCGCGTCCACCTTCTCCCGCAAAGCGGGCGAAAGGGCGCCCTCACCCCCCGCCAGCGTCGCGGAAGAAATCGTACACCAGCTTCGCCGTCGCGGCGTTGAGGCCCGGCGTCTTTTCCAGGTCGGCGAGGCCGGCGCGGGCGACGTCCTTGGCCGAGCCGAAGGCGAGCAGGAGCGCGCGCTTGCGCGACGGGCCGATGCCGGGGATTTCGTCGAGCGGGCTCTTGACGAACTCCTTCTTGCGCCGGGCGCGGTGAGCTCCGATGGCGAAGCGGTGGGCTTCGTCGCGCAGGCGCTGGATGAAGAAGAGGGCCGGGTCGCGCGGGCCAAGCCTGAACAACTCGCGCCCCTCGACGAAGAAGGTCTCGTGGCCGGCGTTGCGGTCGGGACCCTTGGCGATCGCGACCAGCCGCACGTCCTTGACGCCGAGCACGCCCAAGACCTCGCGCGCGGCCTCGAACTGCCCGCGCCCGCCGTCGATGATGACGAGGTCCGGAGTATCGGGAAAGGCGCCCGCTTCCGCCGTCTCGCCCTGCCGCATGAGGCGGGCAAAGCGGCGGGTCAGCACTTCGCGCATCATCGCGTAGTCGTCGCCGGGCGTGAGATCGGCGCTCTTGATGTTGAAGGTCCGGTACTGGTTCTTGACCAAGCCTTCGGGGCCGGCGACCACCATCGCCCCGATCGCGTTCGTCCCCATAATATGGGAATTGTCGTAAACCTCGATCCGCCGGATCGGACGATCGACGCCGAACGCATGGCCAAGCGCTTCGATGAGCTTCTCCTGGCTCGCGGCTTCGGCGAGCTTGCGCGACAGCGCTTCGCGGGCGTTGCGCAGCGCGGCGTCGACCAGATCCTTCTTTTCACCGCGCCGCGGCGCGCCGATGGCGATGCGATGGCCGGCCCGCGCGGTCAACACTTCGCATAACGTTTCGGCGCTCGGAACGGCGTGGCTCAGGAGCACGAGCCGCGGCGCCGGCCGGTCGAGGTAGAATTGGGCGAGAAAGGCGTCGAGCACCTCCTCCGGAGCGAGCGCCCGGTCGGCGCGGGGAAAATAGGCGCGGTTGCCCCAGTTCTGATAGGTGCGAAAGAAGAACACTTCGACGCAGAACTGCCCCGCCTCCTCGGTAACCGCGAACACGTCGGCTTCGGCGAATCGAGCGCGGATTGACGCTCTGCTCGCCCTGGATCGCCGAGAGCGCGCTGATGCGGTCGCGCAACCGCGCGGCCTTTTCGAAGTCGAGCGCCGCCGCCGCCTCGCTCATTTCGGCGGCAAGGCGGCTCTTGATTGCGCGGCTCCGGCCGGAGAGGAAATCGCGCGCCTCCGCGACCAGTTTCGCGTAGTCGCCGAGTTCGATCTCGCCCGTGCAGGGGGCCGAGCAGCGCTTGATCTGGTAGAGCAGGCAGGGCCGGGTCCGATTGGCGTAGAAACTGTCCGAGCAGGTGCGCAGGAGAAACGCCCGCTGCAGCGCGTTCAAGGTGCGAAACACCGCCCCGGCGCTGGCGAACGGGCCGAAATAATCTCCCGCGAGCGATCGCGCGCCGCGATGCTTGATGAGCCTCGCCGCCGGATGTCCGGTGCAGATGAGGATATAGGGGAAGCTCTTGTCGTCGCGCAGCGTCACGTTGTAGCGAGGCTTGAGCTGCTTGATGAGGTTGGCCTCGAGCAGCAGCGCCTCGGCGTCCGACTCTGTTGTGACGAAGACCATCGAGCGCGTTTGCGCAACCATGCGGGCGATGCGGGTCGGCTGGCGCTCGGGCGCCATGTAGGCGGCGATGCGCTTCTTGATCGAGCGCGCCTTGCCGACATAGAGCACCTCGCCCTCGGCCCCGATCATTCGGTAGACGCCGGGCCCGAGCGGCGCGTGGCGCCAGAATTCACGGATCGCCTCGGCGCCGCGCGCGAGGCGGCCCGGCTCCGCCGGCGCTTCGTCGAGAGCGATGTCGAGGGGAGTCGAATCCGGCGCGAGCTCGCGCGCGAGCGCGGCCTCCGCCCGCGCTTCGGCCGCGGGCGCTTCGCCCGGAGGAAAGATTTTCGATGCGCTGCTCATCGTCAGTCTATCTAGGCGCGAGCGAGCGGCGGTGGGAAGCGGCGACGAGGAGCCGCCGCCAGCCGCGCTGGACCTCGCGGGCGTTTGGGGCTAGCTGTTGGCGCGGTCGGCTTAACGGATTATTAACCTTGCCTCTCGGCGGCGGGCGCCGGCGGTAGCGGTGGAGTCGGTTGGGCGTGAGTTTCATGATCAGAGGTCCGGCCGCGGCGTTCCGGGCGTTCGCCTCGAGCCTCTTTATCCTCTTGGGAGGCGCTGCGCTCAGCGGCTGCAATGATGTCGCCGCCAACCCGCCGAGCGCCGAGGCGCAAGCGCAGTTCGTGCGCCGGGACGACGCCAACATGCCCGCCGCGACGGTCGCGATCGTGTCGGTCGACGGCGCGCCCGCCGATCTGTCGGCGCATTTCACCCAGAGCCTCGATGAGGCGGCTGCCGCGCGCCGCATCGCGGTCGTTGATCCCCCCAAGGCGCGCTATCTGGTGCGGGGCTACCTCACCGCCTCGCCGATCGAGGGCGGAACGGAAGTCGACCTGGTCTGGGACGTCTTCACCCCGAACAAGCAGCGAGCCCAAAGGCTCAGCGACGCGATCGCGGTCAGGGGCTCGGGCGACGACCCATGGGCGATGATCGGCGACGCCGCGCTCGACAGCGTCGCCGCCAAATCCGCCGACGATCTTGCCGCCTACCTCTCCAATACCCCCGAGGCCGCGCCGGCGGGCGCCGCGCTCAGCTACGCCCAATAGGGCTTTTCTTGTGGAAATCCCGCCGCGCGATCGGCCGCCGTAATCAGGACGTCATGTTGTTCGACCGCCGGGCGGCTGCTATGACGCGCCGCGACCTCCCGATAGGCGCCCGGGCCGCGGGCTTGGAGAACCGGCCCGTGCTCGGCAAGATGAAGATTTTGGCCGGCAATTCCAACCGGCCGCTCGCCGAGGCGATCGCCGCCTATCTTGGCGAGCCGCTGACCGGCTGCCATGTCCGCCGCTTCGCCGATCTCGAGATCTTCGTCGAGATTCTCGAGAACGTCCGCGGGCGCGACGCCTTCATCATCCAGTCGACATCCTATCCGGCGAACGACAACCTGATGGAGCTTCTGATCATGATCGACGCGCTGCGGCGCGCTTCGGCGCAACGCATCACTGCGGTCATCCCGTATTTCGGCTACGCCCGGCAGGATCGAAAGTCGGCGTCGCGCTCGCCGATCTCGGCCAAGCTCGTGGCCAATCTCATCACCCGCGCCGGCGCCGACCGGGTCTTGACCGTCGACCTGCACGCCGGCCAGATCCAAGGATTTTTCGACATCCCGACCGACAACCTTTTCGGCGCGCCGACCATGGTGCGGGACATTGAGGCCCATCACAACGGCAGCAAGAACGTGATGGTCGTCTCTCCCGACGTCGGCGGCGTGGTGCGCGCCCGTGCGCTCGCCAAGCGGCTCGACGCGCCGCTCGCCATCGTCGACAAGCGGCGCGACCGGGCGGGCGAATCGGAAGTGATGAACATCATCGGCGACGTCGCCGGCCGCAATTGCATGTTGCTCGACGACATCGTCGATTCTGGCGGCACGCTCTGCAACGCCGCTGACGCCCTGCTCGAGAAGGGAGCGGCGAGCGTCTCGGCCTACATTACCCACGGCGTGCTGTCGGGCGGCGCGGTGGCGCGCATCGCCGCCTCCAAGCTCGCCGAGCTTGTGCTCACCGACACCATTCAGCCGACCGAGGCGGTCAGGGTCGCGCGCAACATTCGCGTGATTTCGATTGCGCCCCTGATCGGCGAGGCGATCGCGCGCATCGCCAAGGAGGAAAGCGTTTCTTCCTTGTTCAACTGAGCGGTCGAAGCCGGCGGCGTGCGCCCGCGAGTTCAAGATCCAGATTTTCCAGTATCGACTTGCCGTCTCCGCGCGCCACGCATAGTCTGAATTCGGCCGTAGGCAAGCGGCCCTGAATGCGCCGGCGTCGATCGACCGAATTCGAAGTCTTTAAGCTTCGCGCCAAAGGTTGACACGTCGCCGCCGGCTGGACTTATGCTGACCAAACGGTCAGTTTCGTTGAGTTTATCGGGCGCCGGGCCGCTTCGGCTCCCGCCTTAACCCGGAGGGTTGAAATGTTCGTTCGCGCTTCCCTGTTCCTGACGACCGCCGTTTGCGCAGGCGGTCTCTTCGCCTCCGCCGCAGCTTACGCCGCCGAGGTCAAGCCGGCCGTCATCTATGATCTCGGCGGCAAGTTCGACAAATCCTTCAACGAGGGCGTGTTCAACGGCGCGACCAAGTTCTCGAAGGAGACCGGCGTCGCCTTCCGCGATCTCGAGATCCAGAACGACGCCCAGCGCGAGCAGGTCCTGCGCAAGTTCGCCAAGGACGGCTTCAGCCCGATCATCATGCCGGGCTTCGCCTGGGCGACCGCGCTCGGCAAGGTCGCCGACGAGTTCCCCGACACCAAGTTCGGCATCATCGACATGGTCGTCGACAAGCCCAACGTGCAGTCGATGGTGTTCAAGGCCGAAGAAGGCTCGTTCCTAGTCGGGGTGATCGCGAACGAAACCTCGAAGACCGGCAAGGTCGGCTTCGTCGGCGGCATGGACATCCCGCTCATCTCCGCCTTCGAGTGCGGCTACGCCCAGGGCGTCAAATACGATTCCGGCGGCAAGACCGAAGTCATCGCCAACATGACCGGTACCACGCCCGCGGCATGGAACGATCCGGTCAAGGGCGGCGAATTGGCCAAGTCGCAGATGGATCGCGGCGCGGACATCGTGTTCGCCGCCGCCGGCGCGACCGGCCAGGGCGTGCTGAAGGCCGCGGCGGACGGCGGCAAGTTCGGCATCGGCGTCGACTCAAACCAGAACGGGCTTTTCCCCGGCAAGGTGTTGACCTCGATGCTCAAGCGCGTCGACGTCGCCACCTACGATTCCTTCATGGACGCGAAGAAGGGAACCTGGAAGCCGGGCGTTCAGGTGTTCGGCCTGAAAAACGATGGCGTCGGTTATGCGGTCGACGACAACAACAAGGCCATTCTGACCGACGCCGCGAAGGCGAAAGCCGAGGCGGCGAAGGCGGACATCATCTCCGGCAAGATCGACGTGCACAACTACATGTCCGACAATAAGTGCCCGGTCTGACGCTCCTTCTCTCCGTTCGCGGGGCGAGGGGCTAACCGTCATTGCGAGCGAAGCGAAGCAATCCAGAGAACCGCGGGCGATGGCCCATGGATTGCTTCGTCGCTAACGCTCCTCACAATGACGGAGCGCGACGGGATCCTGCAGCCAGGAGCAGCGCGTGACGACCGAGGCCGACAGAGCCCCTCCCGCCATCGAGCTGATCGGCATCGACAAGAGCTTCGGCCCGGTTCACGCCAACAATCACGTCAATCTCGTCGTCGAACGCGGCGTCATCCACGGCATCGTCGGCGAGAACGGCGCCGGCAAGTCGACGCTGATGTCGATCCTCTACGGCTTCTACGAGGCCAACTCCGGCGAGATCCGCATCAACGGCGAGCCGGTCAGGATCCGCTCGTCGCGCGAGGCGATCAGCCACGGGATCGGCATGGTGCATCAGCACTTCATGCTGGTCCCGCCGCTCAGCGTGCTCGAGAACGTCATGCTCGGCGCGGAGGGCGGCGCGCTCCTCGCCGAAGGCGCGGGCTTAATCCGCAAGCGGCTCGCCGAACTCGGCCGCGAGTACGGCCTCGAGGTCAACCCGGACGCCATCGTTGGCGAATTGTCGGTCGGCCTGCAGCAGAGGGTCGAGATTCTGAAGGCGCTGGTGCGCGGCGCGGACATCCTGGTGCTCGACGAGCCGACGGCGGTGCTGACTCCGGCCGAGGCCGACCAATTGTTTGAAATGCTCAGGGTGCTCAAGGGCGAACACAAGACAATCATCTTCATCACCCACAAGCTGCGCGAGATCATGAGTCTCACCGACCGCGTGTCGGTGATGCGGCGCGGCGAGATGGTCGCGACCTTCGATACCGACAAGACCTCGCCGCCGGAGCTCGCCGACGCGATGGTCGGGCGCAAGGTCATTCTCAAGATCGACAAGGGTCCCGCCCATCCGGGCAGAATTGCGCTCGAGGCGCGAAACCTCGTGGTGCGCGACGACCGAGGGGTCGTGCGCGTCGACGGCGTCTCGTTCATCCTGCGGGAAGGCGAGATCCTCGGCGTCGCGGGCGTCGCGGGCAACGGCCAGTCGGAGCTCCTCGAGGCGCTCGCGGGCATGCGTCCGCCGAGCGCCGGCGAAATCCTCGTCGGCGGCGAACTCTTGCCCCATGTGAAGAACAATCCGCGGGCGGAGCGTCTCATCGGGATCGGTCATGTGCCGGAGGACCGCCACCGCGTCGGCCTCATCATGCCGTTCGAGGCCTGCGAAAGCGCAATGCTCGGCTTCCATCGCGAGAAGGTCTACGGCGCCGGGCTGCTCTTCGACCGCGGGGCGATCATCGCCGACGCGCAGCGGAAAATGCAGGCCTTCGACGTCAGGCCGCCGTCGCCGCTGCTCAAGACCGCCAACTTCTCCGGCGGCAATCAGCAGAAGATCGTGCTCGCGCGCGAGATCGAGCGCAATCCCAAGATCCTCCTGGTCGGGCAGCCGACACGCGGCGTCGACATCGGCGCGATCGAATTCATTCACAAGCGGATCGTCGCCCAGCGCGACGCCGGCAAGGCGCTGCTCCTGGTTTCGGTCGAGCTCGACGAGATCTTCGCCCTTTCCGACCGGATCATCGTGCTCTGCGCTGGGCGGGTCACCGGCGAGCGGCGCCCGGAGAACACCAACGCCCAGGATCTCGGCCTCCTGATGGCGGGCGTCAGCGAGCGCGCGGCATGAGCTCGCCGTTGAGGCCCCTGCCCATCTGGGCCGACGTCGCGCTGATCCCGCTTATCAATGTCGCCGCGGCTTTCGTCATTTCCGGCTTCGTCGTCCTGGCGATCGGCGAAAATCCGCTCGAGGCGGTGCAGATTCTCATCGCCGGCGCCCTCGGCGATCTCGAAGGCATCGGATTCACGCTCTACTACGCGACAAGCTTCATCTTCACCGGCCTTGCCGTCGCCATCTGCTTCCACGCCGGGCTGTTCAACATCGGAGTCGAGGGCCAGGCTTATGTCGCGGGCCTCGGCGCGGCGCTTGTCGCGCTCAATCTCGGCTTCCTGCCCGGCTATTCGCTGGTCTTCGCCGCGATCATCGGCGCCGCGCTTTTCGGCGCGGCGTTCGCGTTCATTCCCGGCTATCTTCAGGCCAAGCGCGACAGCCACATCGTCATCACGACGATCATGTTCAACTATATCGCCTCGGCCTTGATGGGCTATCTAATTGTCGACGTGCTGCGCGTGCCCGGCCAGATGAACCCGGAGACGGCCGGATTCTCCAAATATGGCATTGTGCCGCAGTTCCACGAGCTGCTGGCGCCGCTCGGAATCCATTGGCCGGTCACGCCGTTCAACCTGTCGTTCCTGCTCGCGCTCGCCGCCGCGTTCGCGGTCTGGGTGGTGATCTGGCGCACCCGGCTCGGCTATGAAATCCGCACCGTCGGCGCCAATGCGACCGCCGCCGTCTACGGCGGCATTTCGCCGGCGCGGGTGACGATCGTCACCACGCTCCTGTCGGGGGCGCTCGCCGGCGGGATGGCGGTCAACGTGATCCTCGGCGAGGAGCACCGGCTCATCCTCGAATACACCGCCGGTTTCGGCTTCGTCGGCATCGCGGTCGCGCTGATGGGACGCGCCCACCCGGTCGGCATCATCCTCGCCGCGATCCTGTTCGGCATCCTCTATCAGGGCGGCGCCGAGCTCGCGTTCGAGAAGCCGAAGATTAGCCGCGACATGATCGTGGTCATCCAGGGCCTGGTGGTCCTGTTCGCCGGCGCGCTCGAGCATATGTTCCGCCGTCCAGTCGCGGTGCTGCTCGCGCGTCGCACGACGTCCCCGCCGATCTGACGGGCGAAGCGCGATGGACCTCTTCAACGCGTTCATCGTCGTCTTCGCTTCCGGCATCCGGCTCGGCACGCCGTTGATCCTGGCCTGCCTCGCGGGCCTGTGGTCGGAGCGCTCGGGCGTCGTCGACATCGGCCTCGAAGGCAAGATCCTGGTCGGCGCCTTCGGCTCGGCGGCCGTGGCGACCTTCACCGGCAGCGTCTGGCTCGGACTGCTTGCCGGCGTCGTTTCGACGATCGCCGTTTCGCTCATCCACGGCTACGCCTCGATCGACCAGCGCGCCAACCAGATCGTCTCCGGCACCGCGATCAACATGGTCGCCGACGGCATGACGGCGCTGATCGGCAATGCGATCTGGTCGCAAGGCGGACGAACGCCGGAACTGCCCGCCTACGCCCAGTTTCATACGATCGAATTGCCGTTCGCCCACGCTTTCGGCGCCGTTCCGATCATTGGACCAATCTACGAGCGTCTGATCTCGGGCCACGACCTCATCACCTACGCCGCCTTCCTGCTGGTGCCGCTTACCTATTGGGCGCTCTACAGCACCCGGTTCGGACTGCGTTTGCGCGCGGTCGGCGAGAATCCCGCCGCGGTCGACACCGCCGGCATATCGGTGAGAGCGCTCCGCTACGGGGCGGTGATGATCTGCGGCGTGCTGGTCGGACTCGCCGGGGTCTATCTGGTGCTGTCGCAGGAGGCCTATTTCCAGCCGCACATGAGCGCGGGGCGAGGCTTCATCGCGCTTGCGGCGCTGGTGTTCGCGAAATGGCGACCCTGGCCGGCGTTGGCCACCTGCCTTCTTTTCGGCTTTCTCGATGCGGTTGCGATCCGCATGCAGGGCGTCGAGCTTCCAGTGATCGGGCCGGTGCCGGTGCAGGCGATCGAGGCCCTGCCCTATATCCTCACCGTCGTGCTGCTGGCGGGCTTCATCGGCAAGGCGATCCCGCCCAAGGCGTCGGGGATTCCTTATGTCAAAGAGCGCTGAAGCGGCGCTTCTCGAACTGTTCGCCGCCGCCAAGGCGGCGCAGGCCAACGCCTACGCGCCCTATTCGCGGTTTCATGTCGGCGCGGCGCTACGTTCGGAAAGCGGGGCGATCCATGCTGGCTGCAATGTTGAGAACGCCGCCTATCCGCAAGGCGCCTGCGCCGAAGCGGGCGCCATTTCGGCGATGGCGCTGGCCGGCGGCCGCCGGATCGCCGAGATCCTGGTCATCGGCGACGGCGACGCCTTATGCACGCCGTGCGGCGGCTGCCGCCAGCGCATCCGCGAGTTCGCCGAGAGTTCGACGCCGGTCCATATCGCCGGCCCCGAGGGCGTGCGGCGGACCTTCACCCTTGGCGAGCTTCTGCCGGAATCCTTCGGCCCCGATCATTTATCGGTGTGAGAAAGTCGGCGCCGCTCGTCATTGCGACCCCGGGCTTGACCGGGGAGGAAGCAATCCAGGGGAACGCAGGGCGGTGACGTTCGGCGTCGCGCTCACACCTCCCGCCACGGCGGCTTCGAGGGATCGCTCAGGGTGAAATTGACTGGGCCGATGCCGCAGATCGCGATCACCACCGGCTCATTGTGGCTGCGGATCACGCCGTCGTAATGCGGTGTCAAGGCGACGCGCCGCACATAGCTCCCGGCGGGGACCGGCACGCAAGCGGCGGGGTCGAAATCGGCGCCGCTGTTGCACCACCAGATCCCCGAGAGCACCATGCAATAGCGGTCGGTCGAATAGAAGTGCGGCGCGCTCATATATCCCGGATGCCAGCGGACGAGCGTGTAGTAGAGGCCCGGCGCCGTTGTTTGCCCGGCGAGCGCCACGTTGTCCACGCTTCCCGGAGGAAACGGCGGCAATGTTTTCCACTCCAGCGTATCCGGCGGCTTGATGATGGTCTGCTCCGGATTGAGCGGGCTCGCGGCGGCGCCCGATATCCCGAGCGGCAGCGCCGCCATCAGCGAGGTAAGCAACACGTCGCGTCGGCTTGCATGATGGTCCATATGGTGACCTCCCATGTTGGTGTCTTTCGGCATTGTGAACGCCGCCCTATTATGCCGCGAGACGAGGGTCGGGTCGAACCCCCGTCTGCGCGATCATGCGCGAACTTCGCTGGAGGAGCGAGTGATGGACCTTTCCGCGGAGGCGGCAATCGACGCGCTCAAAGTCCATGGCCTCGATTCGCTGCCGCCGCTCGCGATCGTGCTCGGCTCGGGGCTCGGGGCCTTCGCCGACGAGGCGCGCGACGCGATCGCCATTTCCTACCTCGACATCCCCGGTTTTCCGGTCCCGACGGTCGAGGGCCACGCGGGGCGGCTGGTGGTGGGCGCGATCGAAGGTCGGCGGGTGGCGCTGTTCCAGGGCCGCAGTCATTACTACGAGCGCGGCGACCCCCGCGCGATGCGAATGGCGATCGAGACCTTCCGCCGGCTCGGCGGCGAGACGCTCATACTGACCAACGCCGCAGGGGGCCTCAATTTGGAGTGGCGCCCGCCCTCGCTCGTCGTGATCGCGGATCACATCAATTTCGCCGGCGCCAATCCGCTGATCGGCGGACCTGGCGGGGATAAGCGCTTCGTGCCGCTAACCGCGGCCTACGACAAGGCCTTGTGCGCCAAACTGCATCTGACTGCGCAGAACGAAGGTGTTGAGCTGCACAACGGCGTCTACATGTGGTTCTCCGGGCCGAGCTTCGAGACGCCGGCCGAGATTCGCGCCGCCAGGATCCTGGGCGCCGATCTGGTCGGCATGTCGACCGTGCCGGAGGTGATCCTGGCGCGCTTCTTCGGCCTGCGCTGCGCGGCCGTCTCGGTCGTCACCAACTATGCGGCGGGCCTTTCCGGCGGCGACCCGAGCCACGCGGAGACGCAGGCCGTCGCCGCCCAGGCCGCCGACCGCTTGAAGCGCCTGCTGCGCGCCTTTATCCGCGATGTCGCCTGAATGCTCGCCGCCATCTCAGACCTCGCCCTGAGGAGCCGTTGCAATTCGGACAGCGGAGAGGCTCTAGCGCCATGATCCTTCCCCAGGAGATCATCCGCGCCAAGCGTGACGGCGAGGCCTTGAGCGCGGGCGAGATCGGCGATTTCATCGCCGGCCTCACCAGCGGCGCCGTGACCGAAGGCCAGGCCGCCGCCTTCGCCATGGCGGTCTTCTTTCGCGGCATGACGCTCGAGGAGCGGGTGTCGCTCACTCGGGCGATGACCCGCTCGGGCGCGAGTCTCGATTGGCGCGACGAAAACCTGCCGGGCCCGATTCTCGACAAGCACTCGACCGGCGGCGTCGGCGACAACGTCTCGCTGATGCTGGCGCCGATGCTGGCCGCCTGCGGCGCCTATGTGCCGATGATCTCCGGCCGCGGCCTCGGCCACACCGGCGGCACGCTCGACAAGCTCGATTCCATCCCCGGATATGTGTCGCAACCGGACCTGGCGTTGTTCAAGCGCGTGGTCAAGGATGCCGGCTCGGCGATCATCGGCCAGACGGCGGACCTCGCGCCCGCCGACCGGCGCCTCTACGCGATCCGCGACGTCACCGCGACGGTCGAATTGGTCGCGCTCATCACCGCCTCGATCCTGTCGAAGAAGCTCGCCGCCGGGCTGCAGGGGCTGGTGATGGATGTGAAGACCGGATCCGGAGCCTTCATGTCGACGCTCAACGGCGCCCGCGAGCTCGCCGAGAGCATCGCGGCCGTCGCCACCGACGCCGGCCTGCCGACGATCTCGCTCATCACCGACATGAATGAGCCGCTCGCCAGCGCCGCCGGCAATGCGGTCGAGGTGCGCAACGCGGTCGACTATCTGACCGGCGCCAAGCGCGATCCGCGCCTCGATCGGGTGACGATGGCGCTTGGCGCCGAACTCCTCGCGCTCTCCGGCCTCGCGCCAGACGCCTTGGCGGGCGAAGCGGCCTTGAAGCGCGCGCTCGAATCTGGCGCAGCGGCCGAACGGTTCGGGCGCATGGTGGCTGGCCTCGGCGGCCCGAAGGACTTCGTTGCGCGCGCACACGAACTCCTGCCCCGTGCGCCGGTCCTCGTCGACGCCATGCCTGAAGCGCGCGGCTTCGTCGTCGGGATCGACGTGCGGGCGGTCGGGCTCGCGGTCGTCGAGCTCGGCGGCGGTCGGGCGCGCGCCGCCGATGCGATCGATCCCGCCGTCGGCCTGACCGAGCTTGCGCCGATCGGGGCCGAAGTCGGCCCCGACCGCCCGCTTGCTCGCGTGCACGCGCGCGACGCCGGCCGCGCGGAAGCGGCGGCGACGCGCCTCCGCGCCGCCTATCGCCACGGCGAAGCGCCGGTCTCGCCTGACGGCCCGGTGATCGAGCGGATCGCCGGGGCCGCGTGAGCGTCCTTCTCGCCGTTTCCGGCTGGGACCTGGCGCCCTGGCGCCAACGGCTGGAAGCGTTGCTGCCGTCGCATAAGATCGCGACGCTGGGCGAGCCGTTTGACCGCGCCTCGGTCCGCTATGCCGTTTCCTGGCGCCATCCGCCCGGCGCGCTCTTAAACCTTCCGAACCTCCGGCGATCTTCTCGCTCGGCGCCGGCGTCGATCATCTCTTTGCCGACCCCGCCCTGCCCGATAAGCCGATCGTCCGTGTGGTCGATCCCGACCTCACGCTGCGGATGAGCGAGTGGGTGGTGATGCACGCGCTGGCGCACTTACGTCAGCTGCGCCGCTACGAGCGCCAGCAGCGCGAGCGCATCTGGGCGGACGACGACGATCAGCCGAAGGCCGCCGAGATCCATGTCGGCGTGCTCGGCCTCGGCGTCCTCGGCGCCGACGCCGCAACCAAGCTCGGCGCGCTCGGCTTCAAGGTCGCCGGCTGGAGCGCGAGCCCGAAGTCGCTGTCCGGCGTCGCCTGCTTCCATGGGCCCGACGGCCTTAGGCGCCTGCTCGCCCGGACCGACATGCTTGTCGTTCTCCTGCCGCTGACCGACGCCACGCGCGGGATGATCGACGCTTCGCTCATCGGTCAGCTCAGACAGGGCGGCCGCCTCAGCTTTCCCGTCCTGATCAACGCCGGACGCGGCGGCTTGCAGGTCGAAGCCGACATCCTCGCCGCGCTCGATTCCGGGCGCCTCAAAGGCGCCTCGCTCGACGTGTTCGAGCGCGAGCCCTTGCCGCAGGACTCGCGCCTCTGGACCCACCCCGCCGTCTACGTCAGCCCGCACAACGCGGCCGTCTCGACGCCGGAAGCGATCGCCGCCTTCGTCGCCCGCCAGATCGAGGCTCACGAACGCGGCGAGCCGCTCGCCCATGTGGTTGATCGGCGCCGCGGCTATTGAGACGGAGCGGCGCCATTCGCCAACCCTCTGAAATCCCGCTATCGTCGGCCCTCGAAGACGAGATAAGCCGAGGGAGGCGAACGATGCTCTGGGGGATCGATCCGCTGTTGGACGCGGAACTGCTCTACGCGCTGAGACGGATGGGGCACGGCGACGAGATCGCGGTCGTCGACACCAATTTTCCCGCTCATTCGGTCGCGATGTCGACCGTCACCGGCGAGCCGCTCTTGATGGCGAGCGTCAACGCCGCCCGCGCGGTCGAGGCGATCCTGTCGGTGATGCCGCTCGACACTTTCGTCCCCGACCCAGCGGGGCGGATGGAAGTGGTCGGCGACCCGCATGCCGTCCCGCCGGTGCAGCGCGAAGTCCAGCAGGTGCTCGACCGCGCTGCGGGCAAGCACGTCCCCCTCGCTGCAATCGAGCGCTTCGACTTCTACGAGCGGGCAAAAAACGCCTTCGTCATTCTCATCACCGGGGAACGCCGCTTCTACGGCGACTTCATCTTCAAGAAAGGGGTGGTGCCGCCGGAGTAACACCCAGGGGCAGGGCGAAGGCGGCGCACCCTTCCTCTCCCCCGGGTGCGGGGTTCATCTTGCCTTAAGCCGGTCGCAGATCGCCTGCGCCTTTTGCAGTTGCACCTGAAGAACGGCCGCCGCTTGCTCCTGACCCCCCGATCGCGCGGTTTCATAGGCTGTGCGGATCTGCCTCGCCGCAGCCTCTGCGACGGCGCGATCGTTTGTTCGGTCTGCGATCAGGATCAGGGCGGCTCCTTGTCCGCCGAAGCTCGCCGCCCAATCGAGCGGAACCCGCTCGCAGGTCCGTTCCTCCAGCGCCGCCTGATAGGCCGCAACCGCCTGCTCGAGCAGCTCCGTCCCGTTCTCGGGCGTGCCAAGCATCAAGAGCGCCAGCCCGAGGTTGTTCTGAGTTTGCGCCCAATCAAGTGGCACCCGCTCGCGCGTCCGCTCCTCCAGCGCCGCGCGAAAGGCCCCGACCGCCTCCAAGAGCCGGGCCGTCCCACCCTCCCGCTCGCCGAGCGTTTCGAGCGCAACGCCGAGATTATTCTGCGTCGTCGCCCAATAAAGCGGAACCCTCGCGCGCGTGAACTCCTCCAGCGCTGCCCGATAGGCCACGGCGGCCTCCTCAAGCCTTGCCGTCCCGCTCTCCCGCTCGCCGAGTCTTGCGAGCGCACTGCCGAGATTGTATCTGCGTCGCCGCCCAGTCGAATGGAACTCGTTCACGCGTCCGCTCCTGCAGCGCCGCGCGGAAGGCCGTAACCGCCTCCTCGAGGCGCGCGGTAGCGCTCTCTCGTTCGCCGAGGGTTCGAAGAGCAGCGCCGAGGTTGTTCTGCGTCGTTGCCCAATAGAGAGGAACCCTTTCGGGCGTGAACTCCTCTAGCGCCGCGCGATAGGCCGCAACAGCTTCCTCCAGCCGCGCCGTCCCGCCCTCTCTCTCTCCGAGCCTTACGAACGCGTTGCCGAGGTTGATCTGCGTCGCAGCCCAGTCGAGTGGAACCCGTTCGCGTTTCCGTTCCGTAAGCGCAGCCTTCAATGCGGCGACCGCCTCCTCAAGCCGTCCGATGCCGCTCTCTCGCTCGCCGAGCAGCGTGAAAACAAGACCGAGATTGTTCTCGGCCGTCGCCCAATCGAGCGGAACCCGTTCGCGCGTAAGCTCCTCCAACGCGGCGCCAAAGGCCGTGACCGCATCCTCGAGCTGCGCCGTCCCGCTCTCTCGTTCTCCGAGCAATTTGAGCGCATTGCCGAGATTGTTCTGCGTCTGCGCCCAGTCCAACGGCACGCGCTCGCGCGTCCGCTCCTTCAGCGCCGCGCGATAGGCCGCGACCGCCTCCTCGAGCCGCGCCGTCCCGCTCTCTCGTTCTCCGAGCGCTGTGAGCGCGATAGCAAGATCGTTTGCCGCCGCGCCGCGCTCGTCCGCGTCGTGCGCGGCTTCCAGTTCAACGCGCGCGAGTTCGATGGCGACTTCGAGCGAGGCGTTGAGGCCCCTGTCGCGCCCCTCGACGTAGATCTCATCCCGCTTTGCGCGCAGCGCCGCGAACCGGCGGGAGGAATCCCGGTTTTCGAGCTCGACGATGCGCGCATAACGCTTAGCCGCCGCGTGGAAGTCGCGGCGCAAAATATCCTGCCGCGCGCCTTCGGAAAGAATGCGCACTCCGGCAGCGACCGCGTCGGCTCGCCGATCGGCCTCGATCATCTCCCATTGCGCGAAGGCCCGATCGGCCTCAGCCGCCCCGCCGGCGAAATCGCCGAGTTGCGTGCGGTCGGCGATTTTCTTGAGTAGATCGTCGACGAGCGCTCCCAGATTGCCGCCGCGCGTTCCGGCCTCGATCGCTTTCCGCCCTCCCTCGAAGGCTGCCAGTGCATTTGCCAGCGCTTGCTCGAAAGTCGCGGCGGCGTCGCCGCCGGAGCGGCGCGCGATTTCGAAAACAAGTTCGAGCGCACTGCTGGCCTCGTGCTCTTTCAGGAGCGCCTGCTGGATGGCGCGCTCACGATCGCCGAGCTCACGCTCCGCCACCGCGCGAACGAACGGCCAGATGATCGTGCCTGGGACGACATAGGCCTCGCGGATTGTGGCGTTCTGCGGCTCGTCGCCAAGCTCCGCCATGCTAACGAGGCCAGCTAATTGCTGACCGGATCCTATGAACATCGGCGAGCCGCTGGACCCCTTTTCGAGCCAATAGCCGGTTGCAACCGGCTGGCTGAAGGCGCGCCGCCCTTTTTCGTCGATATGATTGCCGATCTCGCCCGGAATCTCGCGATCGGTCTGGCGGGTCGGTAGCCTAGCGAGTGCGCTCGCCCTGCCGGTCTCGTACGCCTCATCGCGCGCAACTTGCAGTTCCGTCAATCCGTCCGGCGGGTCGGTCGCGCGGAGGAGCACGACGTCTGGATCGTCCGCATCCAGCGCCTTGCACGGGTCAATCAGTTCCAGCGCGCTGACCGCCGCGACGCCGTTCCTCTTCACATGAGGAAAGACAGCCTTCGCTTGCTCATCCGCGTCGCGCCAGACGTGCCGGCAGGTGACAATCAGTTTCTGCTCGATGTAGGCCCCGCAGCCGACGAAATTCCCTTCATCGCCGGCCGCGTGGATATAGACTAGGCTCTGCTTGAGCATCGACGTCGGAGCGCCCCATGGCCAAGACCATGATAGTCACACTGCCGAGCGGGAAGAAAGTTCTTTTCGGCGCGCCAGAACGCGCCGGGCTGCATGAGGTCAGCCTCACGGACAAGTTGCCGGAGATGGCGAGCGCGCAATTCGAAACCGCGCTTGCGACACTCGGCGAACTGGTTGGTGAACTCGAGAAGACCGTCGGCGCCCTTGCCCGCCGACCGTCGAAGGTCGAAATGGAGTTCGGCGCGACGCTGACTGCCGAAGGAAACCTCTGGGTCGCCTCGGGCAAGGGTGAAGCGGAACTCAAGGTAACGCTGTCCTGGGAGGCGGACGGCAAGCCCGCTGTTTAGCCCCCTACCTCCCCGCCTTCAAGCTCATCAGATAGGCGATGACCGCGTCGGCCTGATGGCTCGGCATGAGGAAGCCGGGCATGGCGCTCAGCGCGCGCGCTTCGCCATGGGGCTTCGTCAGAAAGTCGCGTAAAGAAGCCTCCGTCACGTTGGGACGCGCAGCGATCTCCGCGAAGCGCGGCGCGGGCGGCTTCAGCGTCGGCGCCGCCGCCTGATCCTCGGCCACGACGTGACAGGCCGCACAAACTCTAAGCGCAATCTCGCGGCCTTCGGCGACCTTCTGCGCTTCCTGCCCAAGGGCAGGCCGCGCGACGACGAAGGCCGGGATCAGAGCAAGCGGGAGAAGCGATCGCGTCATGGCGTCCCCGATTGACGAAGCGACGAAGCGGACTCCTCGCAAGGCATCATCATCCGGCCTCCGGGACAAGGCGCTTTGCGCCGCGGGCCGCCCCTCGCGGCGATTGGCCGCAACAATTGCTTCCGGAAAACAGAAGACCGTGGTATAAGGCGTTCGTGCAGGGCGTCGGCGAAAGGCAGGCGCGTCCGTAGCGCGGGGAGCGCGGCAAGGAGGCGAATGCGAGGAGATTTGCGCCAAAACTCGGCGTAAGCTCTTGACATATCTCAGGCGACGGCCAAAAAAGACATTTGGTTTTCGTTGCACCCGATTTGGATTTCGTTGCGCGCGATTTGGATTTCGTTGCGCCTGGCTTGGTTAGTGTTGCGGCCAGTTTGGCTTTCGTTGCGGCCGGCTTGAAAAGCATTCCCTCGTTCCGCCATTAATTCACAGATAGCAGCCCCTTCAAAACCTGCGGCAGCGCCTCCGGCAGATCCTCGGCGATGAGGCCGGGGCCGAGCGCGCGCCCGCACGCGCCGTGCAGCCAGACGGCGGCGGAAGCGGCTTCGAACGCCGGCATTCCCTGCGCGGCGAGGCCGGAGACCAGGCCCGCCAGCACGTCGCCGGAGCCGGCGGTGGCGAGCCAGGGCGGCAGGTCCCACCCGATGGTCGCGCGGCCGTCCGGCGCGGCGACCACGGTGTCGGCGCCCTTGATGAGCACGACGGCGCCCATGAGCCGCGCCGCGGCGCGCGCCCGGCTCAGCTTGTCGTCGTCGAGCCTCACATCGGCCGCGCCCTCGAACAACCGCGCGAACTCGCCTTCGTGCGGGGTCATGACGGCCGCATGGCCGCCGCGCGCGATGAGCGTCTTGAGCCGCGCCGCATCGCCCGCGAAGCTCACCAGCGCGTCAGCGTCGAGCACGATCGTCCGCCGGTCCGCAGGCCGCGTCAGCGCCGCCGCGACGAGTTTGCGCAACTCCGGACCGACGCCCGCGCCGGGGCCGAGCGCGATCGCGCGCCTACGCCCGTCGGCGAGCAGCGCTTCGAATTCGCTCGCGCCCGCGAACGGCGCGACCATCACCGCGGTCAAATGCGCGGCATTGACGGCGACCGCGTCGGGCGGACAGGCCAGCATGACGATGCCGGCCCCCGAGCGCAGCGCCGCGCGGCCGGCGAGCCGGGCGGCGCCGGTCTGGTGCGCGGCGCCCGACAGAATGAGAACCGCGCCGCGGGCGTATTTGTGGCTTTCGGCGTTGGCGTGCGGCAGCGCTGCGCGCCATACGGCAGGCGAATTGACGAAGGCCCGGGGCGCGATGCCCGCGAGCGCCGCTTCGGGGATGCCGATATCGGCGAGCGCGATCAGCCCGCAGAGCGTGCGTCCGGGCAGCAGCAGGTGGCCGGGCTTCAGGCGGAAGAAGCTTACGCTCGCGCTCGCCTCGACCGCGACGCCGCGAACCTTGCCGTTTCCGCCGTCGAGGCCGGAGGGGACGTCGACCGCGACCACGCGCCCGCCGGCGCGCGCGAAAACATTGACGCGCTCAATGATCGCTTTTGCTTCGCCGTCGATGTCGCGCGCGAGACCGGCGCCGAACAAGGCGTCGATGACGCAATCGGCGCCGCCCGGATCGATGGCCCGGACGTCGAGGACTTCGCCCTCATAGCGGGAAGCGGCGAGCGCCGGATCGCCTCTCAGCGCCTCGCGCCGGCCGATGAGCCCGAGGGCGACCGCGTAGCCGCGCTTCGCCAAGAGGCGCCCGGCGACGAAGCCGTCGCCGCCGTTGCCGCCAGGGCCGCAGAGGACGACGATGCGGCCGCGCGACTTCGCGAGCCGCGCCGTTTCGTCCGCGACCGCGAGACCCGCCCGCTCCATGAGCGCGATGCCCGCCGTTCCGGCGGCGACCGTGAAGCGGTCGGCTTCGCTCATTTCGACCGGGGTCAGCAGTTCGGGGAACGCCAGAGGGTCGAGCATGGCCGCGAGGGTGCTCGCCCCTTTCGCCCGGCGCAAGCGGCAAAAACACGCTTTCCATCGTCCGGGATTCTGCTATATCCCGCCGTTGCTGATCCCCGATAGCTCAGCTGGTAGAGCATTCGACTGTTAATCGAATGGTCGCAGGTTCGAGTCCTGCTCGGGGAGCCATATATTTCAAGAGCTTACATAAATACTTGAGTTTGACTCATGGCGAAACGACGGGATGGGACAACAGTCAGGACAACATTGGCGATTTGTTGTGCCTGACGACGATTATTCGGAAAGACGTGGCTTGACGTTTGCTCAGGCGGAGGGGGCGGAGCCTCTCCCCGGCCAACTCCGGCGAACGGAAATCTCGCCCCAACTCTCCGCGTTGATGTGGGCAATTCTAAACCGGGACATTCGCTCATCGATCCACAGGGACAGCATCGGATTTAGGGATGGTGTCGTGGTGGGCCGATGGGCTATTATATTGCAAGACTTTCATGTTTTTGAACAGCACTTACCGGTTGATGAGTTCGACAACGATGCAAAGGAGGTCCTGCCTCGTGTAAAATCGATCATATTCTCCGGTAGTTATTTGCAGTTTTTTGGTTTTTTGCAATTTGTCGTACGGCATCCTCAATGTACGCGCGAATTGAAAAGCCATATTCGCGGTTGCCTAGAGCAGGCCCGCGCGGCCTTTCGGCTTATCCATGGAGACACATTCATACCCCTTGCCTCGGAAGAAGAAGCGGAGATCGTCGAGCGCGCCTTCACGGATGTCTCCACGGCCGGTTTTGGGGGAGCGCGGACACATTTGGGCAATGCTGCTCAGGCCCTCACCGAAGGGCGATTTACCGATAGCGTTCGTGAGAGCATTCACTCGGTCGAATCCGTCTCCAGAACGCTCGCCCCTTCAAATTCCCTCGCGGATGCTTTGATGCAATTAGAGCGGCAAATGGATATTCACGGCGCACTCAAATCGGGGATCAAATCGATCTACGGCTATACGAGCAACGAACAAGGAATTAGGCACCCCTTACTCGAAAAGGACGCGCCAAACGTCGATGAATCCGACGCCCTTTTCATGCTGAGCGCGTGCGCAGCGTTTGTCTCTTATTTGGTGGGAAAGGCGCGCAGTGCTGGCCTGCTCAAATAGCTCGCTTCGCCAGTCTCAGGATGACGTCGCTGTAGCTCTCGCCCGGGCCCCGAGGTCCGGCGGCTCGAGCCGAAGATAAGCGACCACTGATCAGGCGGGCGGTCACCAACCGCTGCGCCGATCTCGCGGTGCACATCAGGGGCCCAGACCGGCGGAAGGTCGATGCTCCAAAGATGGCCGCGGCCGTTCAAGGCTTCGAGGATTATCCGGCTGGTCACCCCGTGCGCGACGCCGGTTTCGACGACCTTGGCGGCGTTCAGCCGCCGGATGAGACACCAGATCGCCTGTAGGAACGCTGGGTCGCCGTCGTTCCAGAAGAGGTAGCTCTCCGGCCCAGGGCGAATCCCCTTGCCCAATCGAGCGACACTGCCGATCAGTGCGTTCCCGATTCGTCGCTCGATACACCAATCCGCCGACGCCAATTCTCGTCAATGATATACCCGCATGGCGTATCGCCGGGGTCGTCGCGTTCGTGCCATTGGCTGACTGTCTTGTGGTACGCCTCGACGGTGTCTTGCAGGATTTGCCTTTTCTTTTCCGCCCTACTGAGGACCACTCCCCGACGCTTCCATTTGGAGGCTCGGAACAGCGGCTTCTTCGCCGCGTTCACGATGTCGTGAATGGACCGCTTCTGCAATTCGTGATCGGTAATAACGGGCCGCGCCGGGATCGCCCTCCGGCCCATCGCACCCTGACGGGGAGCGTAGAAAGATTCCGACGGAGGTTTGATCATCTAAACGGGGAGAGCGCCATGAAACTCGCGAACCGTATGGCAGGCGTCGCAGCGATGCGCGCGGCGGTGGTGATCGGTCTGTCCGCGCCGTCGGCGCAGGCCGCATATGTGGTGGATCTCACGCAACAGGGGAGCGACATCGTCGCGACCGGGAGCGGAACGCTCGACCTGACCGACCTGGGCTATCTTGAATCAGTCATCGTCAGCGCGGGTATAGTACCGGACGAGCCGGCGATATCGACCGGACCGACGACCCCTGAGGAACTCAACTTTTACAGCGGGGTGACTGGACCAGCAAGTTTCGGGAGCGGGGGGCCGACCTCCGCCAGTAACGGCAGCGGAGACCTCGTCGATTTTGCAGACCTTTTAATCGGCGTGCCCGGGGGCTACGTCTCTGGCACCGCCCTGTCGGACACATCGACCTATGATGACCAGACCTTCGCGACCCTTGGCGTGACGCCCGGCGTCTACAAATGGACGTGGGGAACCGGTGCGCATGCAGACACGTTGACGCTGCAGTAGTTAAGACTTAATCTGACAGTTGGTGTCATAGCTGAGGCGGAAGCCGAGGCCGGGCGCGGAGCTGGTCGGGGGTTGCGCAGCGCCCGGCCTCGGCGTTTCGAGAGGACACCGAGATGACCAAGGAACAGAAGATCATCCGCGCCAAGGTTGGGCTGCTGGAGCTGGCCAAGCAGCTCGGCAATGTCAGCCAGGCCTGCAAGATGATGGGCTATAGCCGCGACAGCTTTTACCGTTTCAAGGAGCTTTATGACGCCGGAGGAGAATTGGCGCTGCAGGAACTGACGCGGCGAAAGCCGATCCTGAAGAACCGCACCCCGCCCGAGGTCGAGACGATCATCGTTGAGCTTTCGCTGGACCAGCCGGCCTACGGCCAAATCCGCATCGCCAACGAGCTTCGCAAGCTCGGCCATTCGATCTCGCCAGCCGGCGTCCGCGGCGTCTGGCAACGCCGCGATCTTGAGACGATGAAGAAACGGCTCAAGGCGCTCGAAGCCAAGGTCGCCCAGGAAGGCCTGGTTCTGACCGAAAGCCAGCTGGCCGCGCTGGAGAAGGCCAAGAGCGAAAAGGAGGCGCATGGCGAGTTCGAGAGCGAATGTCCGGGCTATTGCGGGGCCCAGGACACCTTCTACGTCGGCAACATGAAGGGGGTCGGGCGCATCTACCAGCAGACGTTCATCGACACCTATGCCAAGGTCGCCTTCGCCAAGCTCTACGACCGCAAGACGCCGATCACCGCCGCCGATCTCATTAACGATCGCGTCGTGCCGTTCTATGACGCCCATGAGGTGAAGCTCTGCCGCGTGCTGACCGATCGCGGCACGGAATATTGCGGCAACCCAGAGCATCACGAATACGAGCTCTACCTGGCGCTCGAGGACATCGATCACTCGCGCACCAAGACAAAGAGCCCGCAAACGAACGGAATCGTCGAGCGGTTCCACAAGACCGTGCTCGACGAGTTCTACCGCGTCGCCTTCCGCAAGAAAATCTACGGCTCGATCAGCGAGCTGCAGAACGATCTCGATGATTGGGTCAAGAGCTATAATGAGGAAAGGCCGCACCAGGGACGATGGTGCTTCGGCAAAACGCCGATCCAAACGTTCCTTGACGCAACGCCGCTGGCGAAGGAGAAAATGATCGCCGCCTGAGCAAAACATACAGGCGGACCCGAACAAGACTCCGGACGCTGACCGTCAGATCAAGTGCCAGCTACTACAGTTGACGCTCGTCATTGGAGCCGCGATTCCTGAGCCCTCCACCTGGGCGATGATGCTCGTCGGCTTCGCGGGCCTCGGATTTGCCGGCTATCGCGCGTCGCGAAGGGCTGCTAACGCCGTGTAGCTCTCGCCCCAACCGCGCACGGCCGCCAGCCGGTCGACGACGGCGCGCTCAAGCCCACAGGAGGTTGCTCGGCGGCGGGCCGGATGGCTCCTTCAAGGATGCGTTTTCGGGTCTTGGCCTACGCCTTCGAGCCGATGGCTCTTGCCGGGTTCGCAGTTCCACGAAGCCCGTTCCCTTTGCCAGTCCCGCCATGCTGTCAGGGCGGCCATGACCCCCACGGCTATCGCCATGGCCGTCAACAATGCGACCATCATTGCGATGATCGCGAAAAGGGCTTCGGTCATTGGGGTTCGCCGTTGTGTCGATGCGCGCTCGGCAGCGGGCCACCCTCATCGGGCTTCAGGAAACCATAGCCCTTGCGAGCACTATAGGGAAGCCTTCAAAAGGTAGCGTCCCATTAACGCCTCAGACGATCTGGCGTCAGCCGAGTCACCCCCTCCGTCAGCCCTAGGATCACGTCGCCATAGGTCTCGCCCCGAGCCCTTGGCTACAGCCCGGCGCGCCCCATATCGTCGCCGCATGATCCGCATCGCCATCACTCCAGCTGTCAAATCGCATTGAAACGTCTCCCCGTTTTCGCGTTGAAGGCTAGCCCCCCTTTGGTGACGGGCTCGGACGCGCCGAAGCCACCCCGGCTGCGCAACCCGACCAGCTCCGCCGGGGTGGCTTCGGCTTCCAGAGGGCGCTGCGTGTGGACGCGCTCAAGCCCGGTTCTTGAAGCGCCAGCTCTCGTTGCCAGTCTCGATGATATCGCAGTGGTGCGTAAGCCGGTCGAGCATGGCGGTCGTCATCTTCGCGTCGCCGAAGACCTGCGGCCAGTCGGCAAAGGCGAGATTCGTGGTGATGACGATGGACGTGTTCTCAGAGAGCTTGCTGATCAGATGGAAGAGCAGTTGCGCGCCGGACTGGCTGAAGGGCAGATAACCGCGTTCGTCGATCACGACGAGGTCGTGGCGCAACAGAGCCTCGACGATCCGTCCGCTCTTTCCGGCGGCCTTTTCCTGCTCGAGCTGGTTGACGAGATCGACGAGGTTGAAGAATTGGCCTCTCGCCCGCGCCCGGATGACGGCGGCGGCGATGGCGATCGCCAGGTGGGTTTTCCCCGTGCCCGTGCCGCCGATCAGAATGAGGTTGCGTTTGGCCTCGATGAAGTCGCCGCCGGCGAGTTCTCGGATTTGGCCTTCGTCGACCGGGGTATCATCGAACACGAAGGCGTCGAGGTCTTTTAGCATCGGGAACCTGGCGCCGCTGATCCGATAGTTGATGGATCGCGACTGGCGATGCGTGACCTCGGCTCGGATCAGGCTGGCCAAGAGAGGATAAAGCTCCTCGCGCCGGTTCAACCCCTTGCCGGCGATCTCGTCGAAGCTGGCGCGCATGCCATAGAGCTTGAGGCTGGTCATGGCCTCGATGATCTGGTGACGTTCCATCAGGCGGCTTCCTTTCCCTTGCGCAGATTGTCGTAACGGGCGCAGTCGGCGATCGGCTCGGCCTTAAGCTTGAGGGCGTCCGGCGTCGTGATGCTTGGCGGTATCGGCGGTTGGCGCTTGCGGGCGAGAATCGCCATGACGACGTCGCCGTTGGCGATTTCAGCCTCCAGTGCCTCGGCGCAGGCGTCCGCGACAGCGGCAATGCCGTCTTCCGGCACACGCGCGAGAATCTTCACGAACTGGCGATCACCATCGACGTGGTGCTGAAGCTTGGCCCGCACGGATGACAGCGGCGCGGGCAAATCCCAGTCCTTGAACGGCGCGCCATTGCGCAAGGCGCCGGGTTTGCGCGTCAGCACCGGCAGATAGTGCCAGGGATCGTAGACCACCTGATCGCGCCCGAACCGGCGCGGATGATCGGCCACCATCTCGTCATCGAGCAGAACGATGATCCGATCGGCATAGACGCGCACGAGAACGCTGCGTCCGGCCGCCCTGGCGTCGATGCTGTATTTGTTGCGATCATGAGCAATCAGGCAGGTTGTCGTCGCCCGCATCGGCTTCTCGACGAAGCCGGCGAACGGTCCCAGAAAAGGCATCAGGTGTAGTAGCTGGCACTTGATCTGACGGTCAGCGTCCGGAGTTCTGTTCGGGTCCGCCTGTATGTTTTGCTCAGGCGGCGATCATTTTCTCCTTCGCCAGCGGCGTTGCGTCAAGGAACGTTTGGATCGGCGTTTTGCCGAAGCACCATCGTCCCTGGTGCGGCCTTTCCTCATTATAGCTCTTGACCCAATCATCGAGATCGCTCTGCAGCTCGCTGATCGAGCCGTAGATTTTCTTGCGGAAGGCGACGCGGTAGAACTCGTCGAGCACGGTCTTGTGGAACCGCTCGACGATTCCGTTCGTTTGCGGGCTCTTTGTCTTGGTGCGCGAGTGATCGATGTCCTCGAGCGCCAGGTAGAGCTCGTATTCGTGATGCTCTGGGTTGCCGCAATATTCCGTGCCGCGATCGGTCAGCACGCGGCAGAGCTTCACCTCATGGGCGTCATAGAACGGCACGACGCGATCGTTAATGAGATCGGCGGCGGTGATCGGCGTCTTGCGGTCGTAGAGCTTGGCGAAGGCGACCTTGGCATAGGTGTCGATGAACGTCTGCTGGTAGATGCGCCCGACCCCCTTCATGTTGCCGACGTAGAAGGTGTCCTGGGCCCCGCAATAGCCCGGACATTCGCTCTCGAACTCGCCATGCGCCTCCTTTTCGCTCTTGGCCTTCTCCAGCGCGGCCAGCTGGCTTTCGGTCAGAACCAGGCCTTCCTGGGCGACCTTGGCTTCGAGCGCCTTGAGCCGTTTCTTCATCGTCTCAAGATCGCGGCGTTGCCAGACGCCGCGGACGCCGGCTGGCGAGATCGAATGGCCGAGCTTGCGAAGCTCGTTGGCGATGCGGATTTGGCCGTAAGCCGGCTGGTCCAGCGAAAGCTCAACGATGATCGCCTCGACCTCGGGCGGGGTGCGGTTCTTCAGGATCGGCTTTCGCCGCGTCAGTTCCTGCAGCGCCAATTCTCCTCCGGCGTCATAAAGCTCCTTGAAACGGTAAAAGCTGTCGCGGCTATAGCCCATCATCTTGCAGGCCTGGCTGACATTGCCGAGCTGCTTGGCCAGCTCCAGCAGCCCAACCTTGGCGCGGATGATCTTCTGTTCCTTGGTCATCTCGGTGTCCTCTCGAAACGCCGAGGCCGGGCGCTGCGCAACCCCCGACCAGCTCCGCGCCCGGCCTCGGCTTCCGCCTCAGCTATGACACCAACTGTCAGATTAAGTCTTAACTACTGCACATCAGGCTCGCCTTCTCCTCCTCGAACACCTCGAACACCTCGAAGATCGTCCGATCGTGGAACTCGGGATGCTTGGTGCGTTTGGCGTAGGCGACGCATTGATCGACCAGCCAGGCGTTCAGCTCGTCGAGCGTCTTCACCTTGGGCTTGGGGCGGAACAGGAGGTCGCGGATCGTGCCGACCTGGTTCTCGACTTGGCCCTTCTCCCAACCCGACGCCGGCGTGCAGGCGACCGGTTCGACCAGATGGTGCGAGCATAATTGCAGGAAACGCCGATTGTACTCGCGCGCCCGGCCGACGAAGACCGTCTCCACCGCGGTCTTCATGTTGTCGTAGATGCCGCGACGGCAGACCCCGCCATAGAAGGCGAACGCCTTGTCATGCGCGTCGAAGACCATCTCCTGCGTCTCGCGCGGATAGGCGCGCACGATCGGCATGCGGCTGTATGAAAGCCGCATCTGTGCAAGCTTGACCGTCAGAGGAAGGCTCTGAAGCTCGGTGCCCTCATGGCTCCAGTCGAACTGATAGGCTTCGCCAGGATCGAACCGCAGCGGAATGAAGGCTTGCGCCGGCGTTCGCGCGCGATCGGCGCGCCAAGCCTTCACAAAACGGTGGACGCTGTCATGGGCGCCGTCGTAACCGCGCCCTCGCAGTTCCTCGAACAGGCGGATCGTCGAGCGCCGTTCGCGTCGCGGCAGCTTGTCTTCGGATTCGAGGATCTGGGTCAGCGCCTCGACCCATAACCCCAGCTTACGCTGGGGCTGGACCTCCCGCTTGTAGCTGAACTCCGTCGCGCCCGAACGCAGCACCTTGCGGACTGTGTCCCGCGCGATCCCAAGCTCTCGCGCGATCCGTTTGATCCCTTTGCAGTTCTGAAAATGCTCGAACCGGATCCGCGCGATCGTCTCCACACCCGTCATCCCCCGACCCCTCCGCAAAACCGGAAGGGTCCTTCAAAACCAAAAAGGGGGGGCTACGATTTAAGGCGAAAACGCCCCTCAAGGGGGACAACATTCCATGCGATCTCACACCCCGGTGCAATCTCGCGGAGTCCATATTCGTCCAAGCATGACAGTGCCAGCATTCCCGTTGACCCGCATCCTCATCATCACCGACGCTTGGCTGCCACAGGTCAACGGCGTGGTGCGCTCGATACAAGCCTTGGTGAGAGAGGCGCCGGCTCTCGGCGTCGAAATTAAGGTACTAGCCGCTAACGAATTTCGCACGATACCCCTCCCGACCTACCCGCAAGTGCGCGTCGCTTTAACGCGGCCTGGCGCCGTGCGGCGTCGCATCGAGGAACTCAACCCGGATTTCATCCATATCGCGACGGAGGGGCCGCTTGGGCTATGCGGATGGTTCGCTTGCCGCAGAGCCGACCGTCCCTTTACGACTTGCTACCACACGCGCTTCCCCGAGTATCTTGCCGCGCGACGACTAGCGCCGAGCGGATTTGTCTATGCCCTGCTTCGTCGGTTCCACAATGCTGGCTCTGGCATGATGGTGTCGACTGAGACATTGGGGCGTGAACTCGACACGCACGGGTTTCTCCGTTTGATGCGGTGGTCGCGTGGCGTCGACTGCAATCTCTTTCGACCGCGCGCCGCGAGCATCTTCGAATTCCCCAGACCGATTTTCCTCACATGTGCGCGTGTGGCGGTCGAAAAGAATCTCGACGCTTTCCTGTCACTGGATCTGCCGGGTTCAAAGGTCGTCGTCGGAGACGGACCGGCGCGGAAGAAGCTTCAGAAGCGCTTTCCCCGAGCCCATTTCGTCGGCGAAATGCGCGATGAGAGGCTTGCCGCCGCCTACGCGAGCGCCGACGTATTCGTGTTCCCAAGTTTGACCGACACCTTTGGCCTCGTGCTGCTTGAGGCGCTTGCGTCGGGTCTGCCAGTGGCTGCAAATCCAGTTGTGGGTCCACTCGACGTGATTGGAGATAGCGGGGCTGGCGTACTCGACGCTAATCTCGGTCGAGCTGCGCTCGCAGCTCTCTCAATTCCCAGAGAGCTTGCGCGTGCCCGTGCGCTTACCTTCAGCCTCAGCGAGTCCGGGCGACAATCTGTCGACAACGTGTTTGCCGCGCATTGGGCCACCGCATTGGGAAACGTCTCGAGTTCGAGGCGCGCCGCTCTAGTTCCAGCATACGTCATCGGCCGCAAGAAGTCTATCTATGATCTGGGGCGCGGCCGTGAATTTGGCGAGCCGTCCGGAATCCCCTGGGCCAGAGCGGGACCATCCAGATCTCCCGGAGCACCTACGATCTGATCAAGGACCAATTCGACTGCGAATCCCGCGGGACCATCAAGGTTAAGGGCGAGAAACAGAATGGGGGCGCTACGATCAAGCTCAGCGGGCCGGACGGACCGCTCGCCTCCAGCGCCACGATCAGATCAAACCCGCCCCGGCCCCGAGATTGTGCCAGCCGCCATCCGCAGCGATCAGCACGTCGGCCTCCTTCGGCCCCCAGCCGCCGCGCTCGTAAGGAAGAACCGGGGAAGGCGCGTCGAGCACTGGGGCGACGGCGGCCCAGGCGGCCTCGACCGCGTCCTCTCTTGTGAACAGCGCGCCGTCGCCCGCCATCGCGTCGCCGAGCAGCCGGGCATACGCCGATTGCTCGCCCGGATGCTCGTCGGCCAAGGTGAGTTCGCGCTGGTCGCCGACAAACTCCTTGCCAGCGCGCTTGACGCGCGCGGCGAGCGCGACGACGGCGGTCGGCGAGAGTTGAAAGCGAAAATAATCGTTGCGGCCGGTGATCGGCGCCGAATCGGCGAACAGCCGCTGTGGCGGCGGCTTCAGCTCGACCAGCACCTCGGTCACGGTCTGCGCAAGATATTTGCCGGAGCGCAGGTACCACGGCACCCCCTGCCAGCGCCACGAGTTGATGAAAAGCCTGAGGGCGCAGAACGTCTCGACGTCGGAGTTCTTCGCCACGTCTGGCTCGTCGCGATAGCCGACATATTGGCCGCGCATCAGATCGCCGGGGTCGAGCGGGCGCATCGCCTGAAAAACCTTGGCTTTCTCGTCGTGCACGAAGCCATAGTTGCGGCCGGCGGGCGCCTCCATGGCGAGCAGCGCGACGATCTGGAACAGGTGGTTCTCGATTACGTCGCGCAGGCAGCCGGCGCTCTCGTAGAAGGCACCGCGGCCGTTGATGCCGAAATCCTCCGCCAGCGTCACCTGGACGCTCGCGACATAGTTGCGGTTCCAGATCGGTTCGAGGAACGCATTGGCGAAACGGAAGTAGAGGATGTTCATGATCGCCTCCTTGCCGAGGAAGTGATCGATGCGGAAGATCGAATCTTCCGGGAAGACGCTGCGCGCGACGCCGTTGAGCGCGCGCGCGGAGCTAAGATCGCGCCCGAACGGCTTTTCGACGATGACGCGCGCATCGCCGGCGAGACCGGCGCCGCCGAGCCCTTTGATCACCGTCTCGAACAGAGCGGGCGGGATCGCCAGATAGTGCGCGGGGCGCGCCGCGCCGCCCAGCGCCTTATTTATCGCCTTGTAGGTGGCCTGATCGTTGTAGTCCCCGCTGACGTAGCTGAGGAGGGACAACAGGCGGTGCAGCGCGGAAGAATTGTCGATGCCGCCCGATCGTTCCACGCTATCCTTCACGCGGTCGCGCAACTGCGCCAGGCTCCAGTTCCGCCCGGCGACGCCAACGACCGGGACGTCCAGGGCGCCACCTTTGGCGAGCTCGTAAAGCGCGGGGAAGATCTTCTTGTCCGCAAGATCGCCGGTCGCGCCGAACAGCACCAGTGCGTCCGAACGGGGAGGGGTCATCGGGGCCTCGCTGCTGGGGTTTCGGCAACATTTCGCAAGATCGCCTTTTCCTTCGGCGCTCGTCTGGCCAATCGCGAACGCGACCCGCGCCATCTTTCAAACGCTAAACAGCGCAGCTGCCGCCGCGCCGAGCTCGAACCCATTCGTATCCGCTCACGCCGCCGCGGCAGCTTCCCAACGTTCGCGGATCTCATAGATCGTGAAGGCCTCGCTAACGCCGCGCAGAGACAATTGTCGGGAGCTCGTCCGATAGCCAGCGGTGCCGACAAGACCTGCGGCTTTCGCCGCTTCGACGATCGGCTTCGTCGCCAGAATCGCGCTCGGGTCCGCCAGCTCCTGAACGCGCGAGGCGATGTTGACGGAGAGGCCGAAGTAATCCTGGCGGTCGTCGAGCATCACGGCGAGACAAGGCCCTTCGTGCAAGCCGATGTTTAGCGCGAGATCCTCGCTGCCGCGCTGTTCATTGATTCGGCGCATGGCTACGCGCATTCGCATCGCCGCACGCAAGGCACGGTGCGGCGCCGGGAAGGTTGCCATTACCGCGTCACCGATGGTCTTGACGACCGCGCCGCCCTCCGCCGCCACCGCCGCCAGAAGCTCGTCGAAGTGGCTGCGCACGAGATCGAAGGCGGCAAGATCGCCAACCCGATCGTAAAGCGCAGTCGAGCCTTTAAGATCAGTGAAAAGGATTGTCAGACTGGTGATCTTGAATTGCTGCTCGGGATCGAATGTTCCGCTGCGATAGAGGTCGCGGAAGGTCTGATTGCTGAGAAGCCGGTTAGCCGTAAGCACCGGCCGGCGCCGGTTGGAGAGATTGTCCAACTCGGGACTATGGACCCACAATCCCGGCAGAGTTCGGAGGCTGGACCTATTTTCGAAAGTAATGCGCGCAGGCCCGGGCCGAATTGAGGTCGAGCCGAAATGGGCATGCGCGTCGGCGAAGACGACCGACAGGCTGCGTCGCTCGTTCGTTTCGTCGCCGGAGACATCGAGGAAGAGGGTTGAGTGAGTGACTGGGTCGAAAGCGATGATCAGGCCCTTCGGCAGCGTCAGCGACATCGCGGCCTTTTCGCCTGGCTGTAGCTCCATGAGGTCCAGCGTCACCCTCTGAATCGCGCTCTCGATGTCCTCAGGGACCACCGCGCCGGAGCTCCAGAAGATCTGCCGCATATATTCGGCGTGAGACAGGGCGCTGGGGTCGTGAGCGTCAATGCGTCGAATTCTCGGGTTCACCGTGAAGGTTACCTCTACGAGCTGGTCGAGCGTGGGCTCGTTTTCCTGCACGCAGAAAGCACAAAAATAACGATCGCGGTTGAGGCTCTTGAGGGCGGCTGCCGTTTCGAGCACGCCGCCGCAGCCGGGACAAATTATGTTCCACGTCATGTCGAAGACGCCGAGTTGGGCCGCATGGACGAGCGCCCCAATCGCGGCTTCCTCGTTGAGGCCGCGTCGTTCAGCGAAGGCGAGCGGATTGATGCGGTTGAGCGACCGATCCGACCCGGTTTCGACCTCGCTCTTCAAGGCGTCGGCGATAGCCGGATCCGTCGCTTGCCGCAAAAGCTCCCAAAGCCCAGATGCTTCAGCCATCGTCGTTCCTCTGTGTCGAAGATTTCATGTAGGGTCGGACTGAGGCCTTTGAACACCCGCTGGATCCCCAATTGGCGCGTGCTAGCACTGTCGCCATGCACAACGTGCTCAGTGCGACCAGACTGCTTCTGATCAAGTTATTTGCCAGCATGTCTCCACCTCTTCCGGCCTTGATACGAGCCACACGATACCGGCTCCCCCCACGGCGATAGGTTCGGATTTTACCTATGGGACCGGATGGCCGTGCGTTCCACCCCGCCGAATCCACCTCGAAACGCCGAACGGTCGCTCGCCGATTTGCGCCGCGAGCCCATCTGCTTCGAGTGCTATTGGAAAGACGAATATCCCCCTGTTGTCAGTCGTGGGCGGGCATTACGTTACAGCTGTTGAACGTCAAGTATTAGTAGATTGGGACCTCGTTCAGAACGTCGTCGATTGGCACAGTGCAGGCGAACGCTGTCAGTCACGGGGTAGGCCCCCAAATTGAGCCGCCGACGTCTGCTCAGGGCGGAACCGTGCCTTCCCGGTCGCACAGGTCTTCGACCGCTTGCCGTCCCACCTGTGACGTACGCGCACCCGATCCGTAATGTCTGCTTCACTGAAGGGTTTCGGACGGCGGCCCTTTGCAGGCGCGCTGGGACTGGGCGCGGGGCCGGCGTCCGAAAGCCTCGTAAGGAGGAAACCGCGGGAAGGAAGAGGCGCGGTTTGGCTGGGCGGGACCTATGGGGATTTTGGGGTCGCGGACGGATCGCCCGTCTGGCGGCGGGGGTGGAGGGCAGCCGGTGTTATCGTCAGGAGCGAACACGACGGGCTTTTTCGGGGGCGAGGATGCGAGCGGCGGGTGTGGGCGCAGCGGCTGGAGAGAGTCTGGGGAGGTCGTGAGGACATCGCGTTCCTGCTCCGGCGCGCGAGGGGAGGCGAAGGCGATAAGCATAGCGAGGCGGGAAGCGCCACGATGATCATGAGGTGTCGATCCTGATTCGGGTCGGCGATGGCGAGCGCGCGGGGCGCGCGCCGTTGAAGGTTTCGACGATGATCATCCGACCGCCACAACAGGGGCAGCGGCGCCCAGGCGAAGGTCCTTCGGTGTTACGGTCCTCGAAGTCACAGTCCATCTCAGCGGGCGAAGCCTCGGGCGCGGCGAGCCATTGTCGGACGCGCTCGATGTTGCGGGCTCGAACCGTTCCGGCAAATAGGCCGTAGTGGCGGATACGGTGGAAGCCGCTGGGCAGGACGTGCAGGAGAAAGCGGCGGATGAACTCGGCGGCGTCGAGCGTCATGGTCTTGAGCCGGTCGCGGCCTTTGATCCGGTAGTCCTTCCATTTGAAGGTGACGCCCGCGTGGTCGAGGGCGATGAGCCGGGAATTGGAGATCGCGACGCGATGGGTGTAACGCGCGAGGTAGGCGAGAACGGCCTGGGGTCCGGCGAAGGGTCGCTTGGCGTAGACGACCCACTCGGTCCGGCGCGCTCGCGTGAGGACGGCGTCGAAGGCGCGCTGGTCGGCGAGCAGAGCGAGATCGCCGAAGAACGCGAGGCGGCCAGTCTTGTGCAGGGCGGCGACGCCTTCGAGAAACAGGCGACGAAATAGGCGCGACAGCACGCGCACCGGCAGGAAGAAGCCGAACTTGCAGGCGATCCAGCGCGACCCGTCCGGCGACAGGCCGCCGCCGGGAACGATGACGTGGACATGCGGATGATGGGTCAGCGCCGAGCCCCAGGTGTGGAGCACGGCGGTGAGGCCGACGCGCGCGCCCAGATGCTTCGGGTCGGCGGCGATGGTGGTCAGCGTCTCGGCTGCGGTCTTGAACAACAGATCGTAGACGACGGCCTTGTTCTGGAACGCGATCGCGCCGATCGCCGCCGGCAGGGTGAAGACGACGTGATAATAGGGAACCGGCAGAAGCTCCGCCTCGCGCTCTGCGAGCCATTGCCCCGCCGCCGCGCCCTGACACTTCGGGCAGTGACGGTTGCGGCAGGAATTGTAGGCGATGCGTTCGTGCGCGCAGTCCTCGCAGCGCTCGACGTGTCCGCCGAGCGCCGAGGTCCGACAGGTCTCGATCGCCGACATCACCTTCAACTGGGCGAGGCTCGACATGGCCGGCGTTGGCCTTGCGCCACGCCGCGCCATGGGCGCGAAAGACGTCGGCGACCTCCAGGCGAGGCCGCGCCATGCGGCGTCGGTCAGGCGGGCGAGCGATCGGCTCGCGAGGTTGACGCCCAGCCGCTCCAGCGGGCTCTTGACGTCGCGGATCGTGTTGACGGCGATGCGGGTGTAGAGCGCGGTCGTCTCCAGCTTGGCGTGGCCGAGCAGGACCTGGATCACGCGGATGTCAACGTTCTGTTCGAGCAGGTGAGTGGCGAAGCTGTGCCGCAAGGTGTGCGGCGAGACTCGCTTGGCGATGGCCGCCGCCTGCGCCGCGGCGTGAACGGCGCGCACGAGCTGGCGGGCCGACATCGGGTTGACCGGGTTCCGGCCGGGGAAGAGCCAGGCCTGCGGCCGCGCCGCGCGCCACCATTCGCGCAACAGTTCGAGCAGTTGCGGCGAAAGCATCACGTAGCGGTCCCGCTGCCCCTTGCCCTGCTCGACCCGCAGCGTCATGCGCTGGCTGTCGATATCAGACACCTTGAGGTTCGCGACCTCGGACACCCGCAGGCCCGCGCCGTAGGCGACGCTGAGCGCGGCTTTGTACTTGAGGCCCGGCGCGGCTTCGAGGAGACGCGCCACTTCCTCCTCGCTCAGCACGACCGGCGCCTTGCGCGGCTTGTTCACGGTCGTCAGATGACGGACGAGGTCGGGCCGTTCGAGCGTCACGGTGAAAAAGAACCGCAGCGCGGCGATGGCGGCGTTGATGGACCCTGGGCTGATCTGCTGCTTGGCCAAATGCAATTGATATCGGCGAAGATCCTCGCTCGTGGCCGTGTCCGGCGAACGGCCGAGAAAGGCCGCGAAGGTCCTGACGTGCCGGACGTAGTCTTTCTGCACCTTCTCCTTGAATCGGCGCGCCGTCATGTCGTCGATCATGCGCTGGCGCAGCGGGCTGATGGGCTTGTCGAGCATCGCGAAAACTCCTGTCTCGCATGGGGTTGAACCCCACGATCTTGAGACAGGTTCGAGCCTTCGCTCTCGCCGTCACCCCTTCAGAACCTCCTGCCGTCCATCGCCGCGGCTACCGCGCGAGCGGTTTAGTCCTTACGTCGATTCGAGACGTCGCCTCGCGTCTCAAATGCGCAAATAGCGGTCATTGCCGACCGGTCAGATCGACCCTAGCTCTTCTCGAGACCTATCGACACCGCGCCTCCGTAGGACCATCATCGGATGCGGGCGCTTCGAGGGAACGCTGATGGACGTGGGAGTCTGGTTGCGGAGCCTCGGCCTTGCGCAGTATGAGGCGGCGTTCGGCGACAACGATATTGACGAATCGCTGCTTCCGAAGCTGGCGGTCGATGATCTGAAGGATCTCGGCGTCGCCTCCGTCGGGCATCGACGCAAAATCATGTCGGCGATCGATCGGCTGACCGTGCCATCCGTCTGGCCGACCGACGCCGCTGACCGGCGCCAGCTCACTGTCGTGTTCTGCGACCTCGTGGATCGACGCCGCTCTCAACGCGGCTCGATCCCGAGGACATGCGTCAGGTGAGCTTCTCGGCGTAATTAACCGGCTCGCGGCAATGCGCGGCCCGGTCGAACAAGCCGCGACGCAGCCTTGCCTTTCGCAATCCGCTATTTGTGCGGTTCTTGCCGTGGGCGCGCCGGCTTTAGTACCAGCGTCCCCGTCCATAGAAGCCACCGCCGCCGAGCAAAAGCACGACGACGACGATAATGAGAAGAGTTGTCATATCCATGATGGCGGCTCCTTTTGGCCGAACGTTTGGCAATTTGACACAGCCAACCTTTGGACGAACTTGGCTACTAGTTGGCGCGCGGGCTGCGCCGATTATTTCTTCACGGCCTCTCGGACTGCGTCCTTGACCCCGCCAACCGCATTCTGAACTTTGCCGGCGGCTTTTTCATTCCGGCCCTCGACCTCAAGCTTGGCGTCGCCCGTGGCTTTGCCAATAGCTTCCTTCACCGAGCCTTTGGCCTGCTCGACCGATCCCTTGATGCGATCTTTATCCATGGTCTCGAATCCTCTGTTTTTGCGGCCACGCCGCCAGTCGATTGTTCGGCGGGCGTCACCGCCATAACCGCAAATTTATGGCGCTGCCCAGCGGCAAGATAGGATCGGAATCTGCTCAGGCGTTCCGTCGCGAATCGAGGGCGACGCCTGAGTAGATTCCGATCCTCCGCGGCGCGCTGGACATTCGTTACGGGTGGAGATCGCCCGACATTGTCTCAACGCGAGGTCCCGCCCAAAAACCCGCGGGGACGATCCGGGCGGAAGCGGGCGCGCTAGGCGGGGGTTGCCTACGCGCCCGCTCGGCTTTTCCGGGCCGTTAACGGCTGCCGTGCGCCGATTGTGTTCTCTAATGGGTCAAGGGGGAGCTCTTCCCGGTTTTCGACGCCTTGGGATGCCTGTGTTCTCTGCGCGCTCGCAGGCGCTTGATGGGGTAAGCTGGGTACAGGGCGGCGAGGTTGAAAACGCAGTCGGCTGGTTGGCCGCGTGCGACAGAATCGGCGCCGTCGTCTGCTCCCTCCCTGGGGCGTCGCTCCTTGCGGGAGCTCGATGCGGTCTCCTGTCTCAGTTCTCTAATGGGTCAAGGGGGGAGCTCTTCTCGGTTTTCGACGCCTTGGGATGCCTGTGTTCTCTGCGCGCTCGCAGGCGCTTGATGGGGTAAGCTGGGTACAGGGCGGCGAGGTTGAAAACGCAGTCGGCTGGTTGGCCGCGTGCGACAGAATCGGCGCCGTCGTCTGCTCCCTCCCTGGGGCGTCGCTCCTTGCGGGAGCTCGATGCGGTCTCCTGTCTCAGTGGTCGGTAGGCCTACGCCGAGATGAACGCCGTTCCGTCCCGCAGCATGGCGTGCATGATGATGGCGAGGCGACGCGCCAGAGCGACGCGCGCCTTGCGCATGGTCGATCGCCTGGCGATGGCGAAGGCCCAGTCCTTCAGCTTGAGCTGGCCCTTGTAACGGGTCAGCATGAGTTGGCGGCTTCGTAGAGCAGGGTCCGCACCCGCCGGTCTCCGCATTTCGAGATGCTGCCGACATAGTCGACTTCCCCAGACTGGTGTCGTTTTGGAACGAGGCCCAGATAGGCGCCGACGTCTCGTGATCGGCGGATGCGCGAGGGATCGTCGATTGCAGCGACAAAGGCGAGGGCGGTCAGTTGGCCGACGCCTGGAATCGCCATGAGCCTTCGGCAGGCTTCCGACGCCGTCGTCATGCGCCGGATGTCGGCGTCGATCGACGCGACCGCGGTCATCACTGCGGTTCGCGCCGCAATCAGTCCCCGCATGGCGGCAGAGAGGCCAGCGATCCCCTCGCTGACCTTCAGAGCCTGATCGATGAAGGCGGCAGTGAGAGCGCGAGGCAGCCGGACCCCAAACACAACAGCGAGGCCCCGGATCTTATTTTCCAAGGTCACCCGCTGGCCGACCAGCTTCTTGCGCGCGATGATCAGCGAGCGGACGGCGTGGGCCGACAAGGACTTCACGTGCACGGGCTTGAAGAACCCGGTGCGGGCCAAGTGCGCTAGCCCTCGCGCGTCATTGCGATCGGTCTTGTGGGTCGCCAGAGACTTGAGCGCCTGGTAGGCCTGCCGGCTCTCGACGCAGACCACGGGCAGACCGAGTTGGCTCAACCTGTGGAACAGGATCGGCGCCATTCGCCCGGTCTCAAAGACGATCCGACGACAGCTCGGCGCCTTCGCCAACTCGTCCGCGATCGCCTCAGCCATCGATGCCGACTTGCCCTCGTAGACAACAGCTCCATCGCGGTCGACGACGCAGACGTGGGTCTCATCCATTGAGATATCGAGGCCAGCAAAATAGTCCATCGAACGGTCTCCTCTTCCAAACCACGGCCGATCCTATCGACCTCCGTGGAAGAGCTCCCGCCCATTACCCGATGTTGAAGAACCCGCTCGGCCGACGAGAGTGCATAGGGGTCGCGACGGCCAGCCGTCCGGTCGTTTTGTTTCTATCTCGACGTGAACGCCACAGCTTCTGAACGGCTTTTGTCACGGGCAAACAATCCGGAGCGGCCGTTAGAGCGAGGAACGGCGGTGCACTGGGGCGAAAACCTTCTGACACAACCACAATATCAACGGTGCAGCCTCGTGTAGGTCACGGTCGTCTCATGATCGGAGTTTACTCTTTGGTCGTCAGATCAAGGAATACCGGAATGGCTAAGATCCTATGCGTCCTCTACGACGACCCAGTCGACGGCTATCCAAAATCCTATGCGCGCGCCGATCTGCCCAAAATTGATCACTATCCAGGTGGGCAGACACTGCCCACCCCTGAGGCGATCGATTTCAAACCGGGCGCACTGCTTGGCAGCGTCACAGGCGAGCTAGGCCTCCGCAAATATCTGGAATCGAATGGCCACACGTTCGTTGTGACGTCTGACAAAGACGGCCCTGGATCAGTGTTTGAGCGCGAGCTTCCTGACGCGGACATTGTGATCTCGCAGCCCTTCTGGCCAGCTTATCTGACCGCCGAGCGCTTCGCCAAAGCCAAGAAGCTGAAGCTTGCGATCACTGCCGGCATCGGCTCGGACCACGTTGACCTTCAAGCTGCGATCGATCGCCGGATCACCGTCGCCGAGGTCACTTACAGCAATTCGATCAGCGTCTCCGAACACGTCGTGATGATGATTCTCGGGCTCGTGCGGAACTACATTCCCTCCTACGAGTGGGTGGTGAAGGCTGGCTGGAATATCGCCGACTGCGTCGAACGGTCCTATGATGTCGAGGGCATGCATGTCGGCACTGTCGCCGCCGGCCGTATCGGCCTTGCGGTGTTGCGCCGATTGAAGCCCTTCGACATGCATCTTCATTATTACGAGCGACATAGGCTTCCCGAGGCGGTCGAGAAAGAGCTCGACCTCGCCTGGCACCCCAATGTCGAGGACATGGTCAAGGTCTGTGACGTCGTCACGATCAATGCGCCGCTGCATCCCGAAACGGAGAACCTCTTCAACGACAAACTGCTCTCTAAAATGAAGCGTGGGGCTTATCTCGTGAACACCGCCCGCGCCAAGATTTGTGATC
This sequence comes from uncultured Alphaproteobacteria bacterium, assembly GCA_963783175.1. Classification (GTDB taxonomy): domain Bacteria; phylum Pseudomonadota; class Alphaproteobacteria; order Rhizobiales; family Beijerinckiaceae; genus Roseiarcus. The sequence goes on along the minus strand of CAWANG010000049.1, from coordinate 1,876 downwards.
GCGATGCAATCGTCCGGGCGCTCGAAAGCGGTCAGCTCGCAGGCTACGCCGGCGACGTATGGTTCCCGCAGCCGGCGCCCAAGGATCATCCCTGGCGGACCATGCCCCATCACGGCATGACGCCGCATATTTCGGGGACATCGCTATCGGCCCAGGCCCGATACGCAGCCGGAACAAGGGAAATCCTCGAGTGCTTCTTTGAGGGGCGACCGATCCGCAACGAATATCTCATCGTCGATGGCGGCAAGCTGGCCGGCACGGGGGCGCAGTCCTACAGCGCCGGAGATGCAACCCGCGGATCCGAGGAGGCGGCAAAATTCAAGGATGCGAAGTGACGAATGCGCATGAACCGCCGCCGCTCGAGGAACGCCGCCGGGGCCATCCGCTGGTAGGTCTAACTGACCTCGTCCGTCCACACCTCGAAACTCACCAGGGTATTCGGGCCGAAGGTATGAGTGATAGGCACGTCAGCCGCGTCGCGCCCTTGCGCGATTAGCGCGCGACCTATTCGGGGCATGTTGTTGCGTAACCGTCCGGTGTGGGCCGCAGGGGGCTTGCGTCCGCGGCTGACGCCAGCGCTCCAACGCCGACCAATCCGGATCCGTGGAAAAATTCCCTGTTGCGGGGGCATCCAGTGATTGAGACGGATGCGATCGTCCGCATCGCTGAGGCTGGCACGCGGCGATTCCGGCGAAGGCGGTGGTGGATTTGCGGGCATCGGGCGATCGCTTTCTGTCATCGACCGTGCCTGGTGGGGCGTCAGTCCCGAAGCTTGGTGAGTGCGAATGCTTCGGTGCGGGGCTTCCATCGCTTCGCGGAATGCTTCGCCGCCGGTCATCACTGCTTCCGTCAACGACCCTCGCCATCGCAGACACCGGCGGCATCGCCTTCCTCATGCCACTTTTCCAAGCTACTGATCATGAGCGTTTGTTACAATCGCCGCGCCAGACCAAAGCGTCAGGCTTTCCACGAAATCGCACATTGACCGGGACCCTTTGAGCGCCCCTCGGATTTGTACGAGGCATCCGTACGAAAGGAAGTAGCATATGCGCAACCCCGTCCAGCCCCCGACGTCTATGCACTGCAAGCTCTGCAATGGCGAACTACGGTTCAAACGGATCGAGCCAGATGATCCGGCCTTTGATATGGAAGTCGAGATATTCGTTTGCTCAATATGCGGCCATGGTTCATCGCTCCCGGTGATGCACAACCACTATGCCGCACACACCGCGAGCAGTATGCCGCCCGGGAAGGCGGGCCAGCCGGGCGGGTCCGGCAAAAAATAGACTCGCTTGATGCGCGGTCGGATTTAGCTCACTCATTGCGGACTCGACGCAACTGGCTCGTCGGCCGTGGGCGCCGCGTCGGGGTTCGAAGCTACGGTCGTCGGTGCGCCAGCCTTATATGCAATCGACGCGTCGTGATGGCGCGCGATAAACTCGGCGAGTTCCTCCGGCGTGTGTGCGGAACCTCTATTCGCTGGATTTGTGGGCGCGCAAGGAATTTGTCGAATGCCTGGCATTGACTTCAGTGAGATCGAGTTTCAGTGCCCGAGCTGCGGACATGAACTGAAACAGACCGTAGCGGGATTGAAGGCGGAGAGGCACATGATCTGCCCGGGTTGTGGGATAGGAATCAATATCGATACGGATAAGCTGGCCAACGCCGCCGAGGAGATGCAGAAGGCCATCGACAAAACTCCGTCTGAGATCACGATCAAGTTCTTTCGATAGGACGAGAAGGAAATCTGGCGCTTGGCGACCCGCCGCCACGGGCCGAAGTTTTGCGATGCTCGACGGCCTCTTTTTTTCAGCAACGAACGATCCGCGTCGTCGCTGAAGCGACGCGCTGTGCGGCGGAGGAGGCCAAATGAGCG
>CAWANG010000048.1:0-142818 GCA_963783175.1 uncultured Alphaproteobacteria bacterium | reverse complement strand
ACAGCAACTCTGGAAACGGAAATTTGCGGCCAGAGACTTTGAGCGCCATGCGCCGAGAACAGTCGCCTGAAACGCGCCAAACCGACCGCAGAGACTGTTCTCACCGCACAGGTTACGGAAATGTCGGACTATTTGCGACCCTGGGAAATCACGTCGATTTCGCGCCGACTGCCTGGTGGAGCTGAGGGGATTCGAACCCCTGACCTCTGCAGTGCGATTGCAGCGCTCTCCCATCTGAGCTACAGCCCCGTTGCGCGGCTGTTTACGTGCGCGTCCAAGCCGTGTCAACGGCGTCGGCGTGGAGGATCGGGTCTGCTCCGCGGCAAACGGCAGGGTCTGAAAGCTCAGGAGAATTCATGCGCGCGATCCTCGACATCATCATCTACGCCCTCGATCTTTACAAGCTGGTGATCGTCGCCGGCGCGGTGCTCTCGTGGTTGATCGCGTTCGGCGTAGTGAACATCCGCAACGATTTTGTCCGTTCGGTCTGGAACCTGTTCCTCGCGCTGACCGAGCCTTTTTTGCGCCCGATCCGCAATTTTTTGCCCAACACCGGCGGCATCGACATTTCGCCGATCATCCTGCTGCTGGCAGTGATGCTGATCGAGCGGATCATCTACTATTACGTCTATCCGTACGTGTTCTGAGGCTCGATGACCGCGTCCGCCGCCAAGACCGCCGCGGGGCGGTTCTTCGAGGACTTTCGCCTCGGCGAAACGATCCGTCACGCGACGCCCCATACTCTGACCGGCGGCGACGCGTCACTCTATTCGGCGTTATACGGCGCGCGCTTCGCGCCCCAAAGCGCGGAGACTTTCGCGCGCGCCATCGGCTACCCCGCAAGCCCGATTGACGACCTGCTCGCCTTCCACGTCGTGTTCGGCAAGACGGTGCCGGACGTCTCGCTCAACGCGGTCGCCAATCTCGGCTACGCCGACGGTCGGTTCTCGAAGCCGGTGTTTGCGGGCGATACGCTGTCGGCGGCGTCGGAGGTGATCGGACTGAGGGAAAACTCGAACAAGCAGAGCGGCGTCGTCCATGTGCGCTCGAGAGGCTTCAATCAGCGCGGCGAGACGGTCATCGAATACGTCCGTTGGGTGATGGTCAAGAAGCGCGATTCCGCCGGCGCTGCGCCGCAAACCCACGTTCCCAAGCTTCCCGAGAAGGTCGCCGCCGCCGACCTCGGCGCCGCCTGTCCGCCGATCCAACGTAACGCATTTGACGACGCGCTCAGCGGGTCGCCATCTCGGTTCGAGGACTATTCTCCGGGCGAACGGATCGATCATGTCGAGGGGGTTACCGTCGAGGAGGCCGAGCACCAGATGGCGACCCGGCTCTATCAGAATACCGCCAAGGTGCATTTCAACCAGTTCAGCGAGGGGCAGGGGCGCTTCGGCCGGCGGCTCATCTATGGCGGCCATGTCATTTCGCTGGCCCGCGCGTTGAGTTTCAACGGTCTCGCCAACGCCTTCCATATCGCGGCGATCAACGGCGGCCGGCATGTCGCGCCCCTCTTCGCCGGCGATACGGTGTTCGCCTGGAGCGAGGTCATCGAGACCGCCGCGCTGCCCGGCCGTGACGATGTCGGGGCGCTTAGACTCCGCACCGTCGCGACCAAGAACCGTCCTTGCGCCGACTTCCCCTTGCGCGAGGGCGAGGGCTTTGAGCCGCATGTGGTGCTCGAGATCGACTATTGGGCGCTTGCGCCGCGGCGGCCGTGACGCCGATGCGGCTGCCGGCGGATGCGGTTCTCATCGTCATTGACGTGCAGGAGGCGATCGACGACCCGCGCTGGGGCCCGCGCAACAACTTCGGCGCCGAAGCGAACATCGCCGCGCTCATCGACGCCTGGCGGGCGGAGAGACTGCCGCTCGTCCATGTTCGTCACGATTCGGTTGAGCCGGCTTCCCCCTACTCGCCGCATGCGCCGGGCCACCGTTTCAAGCCTTGCGCCGCGCCGCTCGACGGCGAAACGGTGATCGGCAAGAATGCGACCAGCGCCTTCGTCGGCACGGGCCTCGAGGGTCTGCTCGATGACCTCGGCGCGACGACGCTGGTCATATGTGGCGTGCTGACGCCGAACTCGGTCGAGGCGACGGCGCGTCACGCCGGCAACCTCGGCTATCAGGTCTTTGTCGTCGGCGACGCGTGCTGGGCGGTCGACAAGACGGATTTTCGCGGCAAGCGCTGGCTGGCCGAGGATGTCCACGCGCTGTCGCTCGCACATCTCGAGGGCGAATATGCGAGCGTGGTCGACGCCGCCACGACGCTTGGCGCTGCGGCGCTCGCCAAGGCTCGCCAGCGGCGCGAGGCGGGAAAGGCCTGACGCTCAGTCGCGGCCGACACTAGTCACGAACAGTCACGGGCTCTCCCCCGCGGCCAAACAGCGCCAAGCAAAACCAAGCCAGAACCAAGCTAATCCAAACAAAATTGCTTGGATTAGCTTGGTTTTATTCGTCCGAATCGGGACTTTTCAGTGGGTTACGCCGGAAAAAATTGAAAAAATCGTCTCTCCATTCTCCTCTCCGCCGGGCGTCGAGCAAGACCAGCTCGCTCGCTCCGTCGAGTGGATAAGGGTATAGCACGGAGAAAATTCGCGATTTCGCCAAACCAACCGGTTTGAATCCGAAGAATTCTTGCTGGGACAAGTCGCCCGCACCCCCAGGGCTTCGGGCCGGTTTCGCATCGAGCCGGAACCGCAAATATCAATAACATATGCCTCATGTTATCGATGCGGCAAACCAATCGCGAGATCGTTACTGCGTCGCTTCGAGATTTTCGATCAAGCCGCGAATAAATCCGCCCGCCTGGTGTTCACGGCTCGTCAAACCAGGGCGGACTGCAACTCGGTGCTAAGTATAGAACGGCGGACGGTCTGAATAAGGCCGGCTGAACGGCCGCCCTTGCGTCAAAATCGCAGAGGAGTGCTCGTTGTGACCATATCATTGCGCTTTAGATCCCCCGCCATGACTGGCGCGGTCGCCATCGTCGTGCTTTGCGCCAGCGGCGGGATTGCCGAGGCTCAATTCAAGCAGACCGATCTGGTTTCGGACGTCCCCGGGCTCGCCACGGTGACCGACACGAGCCTCGCAAACCCGTGGGGTCTTTCCTTCTTGCCCGGGAGCCCTATCTGGATTTCGAACCAGGGCACAAATACGTCCACGCTTTATCCGGTGTCCGGCAGCACAGGCGTCTCCGCGACCCCGTTCACTGTCAACATCCCGACGACGGCAAGCGGACCCCAAGGTCCGACCGGGCAAGTGGCGAATGCCGCCATGACGGGCTTCGACGTCGGGAACGGGGGGAATGGCAAACCCGCTGACTTCATCTTTGCCAACCTGAACGGCTCGATCTCGGCCTGGAATGGCGCTCCGTCGCTCACCCAAGCAATTACCCAAACGACCGTCGCGGGCGCGAGTTTCACCGGGCTCGCCATCAATGAGGCCGGCACGATGCTGTTCGCCGCCAACGACGCGGGCGCCGGCAGCATCGACGTGTCAACAGTTCCTTCGCGCTGGTGACGAATTTGACCTCTGGCGCGTTCGCGACCCCGTCTGCGATCGCCAGCGCTGGACTGGTCCCCTTCAACGTTGAGGACATCAATGGGAATGTGTTTGTGACCTACGCGCCGTCTGGCCACGCCGCGCAGACTTCCGCCACGCCGGGCGAGGGCGCCGTGGTGGAATTCAGCGAGAGTGGGGCCCTCGAGGGCATGTCGACGGCCGCCGCCGACAGCAAGCTCGCTTCGCCGTGGGGCATTGCTCTCGCGCCGGCCGGTTTCGGCGAGTTCGGCGGCGACCTCCTGGTTGGCAATTTCAGCTCCGCCGACTCGGTGATCGACGCCTTCAACCCCAACACCTGGGCTTTTGAGGGCTCGATCACGATCAACGACGGCGGCCAGCTGCCGGGCGGCCTGTGGTCGCTGTCGTTCGGCGGCGGCGAATGATGGAAACGCGAACACCCTCTTTTTCACCGACGGCCTCGACGGCGAGAAAGAGGGCTTGTTCGGCGCAATTACGGTCCCAGAGCCGTCGACCTGGGCGATGATGCTGGCTGGATTTGGCGGCCTGGCGCTTCTGGCGGTGCGGCGGCGCCGCTCACTCTTGGCGCTTGGCTGACGTGTTCGAGGAACCGCCCGAAATCGGGCGGCTCGCCTCTCGCAGCATTCCCGCCGGGAGAGAACATTCACTCGGGCGCGAATAAATTCGCTTGCAGCGGCGTTAACTGCGAATCGAGAGAGAACCGTCCGACATCGGGCGGTTCTTTTCTTGTGACCCGCGCGCCCGCGAAACTTTACCCAGGGCTGCGGCGTATCATCGGGGCTGGGCGTTGCGATCGTGCGCGTCGGGCGGGGCGCGCTGTTGGAGATTGCATCATGTCTGGCCAAACATATACCCGCCGCGCCGTGATTGCGGCCTGGGGCGCGGTTGCCCTTGTCGCCGCGATCGGCGGTGACGCAGCGCTGGCGCAGTCGGGACAGGCGGTGCGCAATATCCGGGTCGATGTCGCGCCCTTGCGCGCCAACGCCGGCGACCCGACCGCGACCTGGGTCGAGCAAGAGTTGCCGCGGCGGCTCGCTCAGGCCTTGGCCGGGCGTCTGACGCTGAAGGGCGGGACGCTGACGGTCAGGATCGACTATCTGACTCTTGGGCCGAACACCGGGGCCACCGTCCACGGCGGCTCATCGCCGGACAACATCCAAGGCGTGGCGATGATCGGCGGCGCGCAGTGGCCGGTCAGGGCGACGACCAGCTATGCGTCGTCTCCGATCGACCAGACGATGGTCGAACAGTCCAATCATTATCGCGTCTCGGCGCTCGCTCAGGCGCTGGCGTTCTGGATCGCGAGGGACCTCGGCGCCTGAACCTTAGATTGAGGCGCGGAACCCAAGCCGTCCGAGTTGCTTCGACGCGCCAGCGCCGATTCGTCAACAGGATTGATATTTGGCAGAGTCGGAGCGGAGCGTGGCCTCGCGCCCAACTGAAGCCGAATGGAATAATGTCGAGCATGTTTTTTGCTGAACCGGTCGGCCAAGGGTGGCTCCAATTCGCCGAGTTGGGCCTCGCGTTGCTGCTGTCGGCGCTCATCGGGCTTGAGCGCGAGGTCAGGCAGAAAAGCGCGGGCCTCAGGACTTATACTCTCGTTGGCCTCGCCTCGGCGCTGATCATCCTGATATCGAAATACGGATTCACTAACATCCTGGCGGATGGCCGTGTCGTCCTCGATCCTTCGCGCATGGCCGCGCAGATTGTCTCGGGCATCGGCTTCATCGGCGGTGGCGTCATTTTCGTTCGCAGGGACCTCGTGCGCGGCCTCACGACCGCGACCACAATATGGGTGACTTCGGCGGTTGGCATGGCCTGCGGCGCCGGCCTGCCGTTGTTGGCGATCGCCGTTACAATCGCCAATTTCGTCGTCGTCTTCGGCTTTCCGCTACTCGAACGCCAGCTGCCGAAGTCGCGGTGGGCGCCGTCCTCGCTGCAAGTGTCCTATCAGGACGGGCGGGGCATTCTGCGCGATATACTCATGGTCTGTACGCAGCAGGACTTTGCCGTCACTGGCGTCCAGGTGGAACGCGACGGCGAGGCGGGCCGAGATCGTCGAGGCAAGCAATCAGGCAAAAGCCGGGCGAGGGAGGCCGCGTATGCGACCGCGGCTGCCCTCGAACCAGGCGACGAGGCGCTCGTGCCTTCGAAGCGCATGGTCGCGGTCGTTCTGGAACTGCGGGGCGGCCGATCCATCGTCAAGCTGGTGGACAAGCTGAGCGAAATCGACGGCGTGTCCACCGTCACCGTGGGCGATGCGGGGCTGATATCCGAGTGACTGCACATAAGGCCGGCGATCGCGTGGCCTTCACTCGGAATCAGGTCAACTCAATTTATCGCCTTCGCCCTTGCTTTTGCAGGCAAGAACCGCCACACCCGCGACTTGCTTGGCGCTATGCGCCGCGACCCGGAGAGACGCGAGATTCCCCGCAAGCCGAACAAACGGAAGGTCAGGTCGGCGGTTCGCGTTCAATATGCCGCGCTACCCTATCGCTTCAACCAAGCCGCCGCGCTCGAAATTCTCCTCGTGACCACTCGACAATCCCAACGCTGGATCATTCCGAAGGGTTGGCCGATCAAGGGGCTCAGGCCGCCGAAATCGGCCGCGCGCGAAGCCTACGAAGAAGCCGGCGTAGGAGGTAAGACCGGGACAAAGCCTGTCGGGACTTTCAACTATGACAAAATGCTCGACGAGCACGGCATGCAGGTGCGCTGCGAGGTAAGGGTCTATCCCCTGCTAGTGAGGAGACAAAGCGCGGTGTGGCCCGAGGCCGAGCAGCGCCTCGTCCAATGGGCGGACCTAAATAAGGCGATATCGCTGATTGAGGAGGCGGGGCTCAAGACGGTCATCACGGCTTTCGCAAAGCGAGCCGCCGCGGCTGCGAGCAAATCGATTCCATGAGGGCCGACGGAGCTTAAGCGTATGTCGCGTTTCGCATGCGATGGGCCAAGCCCAGCCTCGATTGACCTCTTTGTCGCGCTCGTTTGACTGCCCTGATAGGGCCGGCGTCGATCAAGGCGCGAGAGCCTCGGGGTCTCCAGAGCCACGCTTGAGCCGGCGAGATCGAGTGCCAGCATCACGGCGCGACCATCTCAGTCCGGTATCTCGGCAGCAGCGCCGTCAGGAGCTTGCGCTTCTCGGCGATCTCATCTTCGCTGGCCTCAGGCGGCGGCGATGTGCGGCTGTCGACGGGGAAGCCGACGGCCGTGAACAGCTCTTCCTGTCCGGCCGGCGCGCACAGGCAGAACATCCGAGCCATCTGGCCGGACTTGTTCCTGAACATGTGGGCAGCGTTGGCCGGAATATTGACTGTCGTTCCCGCGCGGACGGTTTGCGTCCGGCCGCGGAAAGTGAATTCGAGCTCGCCTTCGAGGAGCGTGAACATCTCCTCGAAATCATGGCGATGCGCGGGCGGGCCGCCGCCCTCGGGCACCAGCATGTCGATGAGGCAATAGCGCCCGGCTGTGTCCGCGCCCGACACCAGGATCGTGTACGTGCCGCCGGCGACCGAGACATGCCGCAGTCCGGCGCCGTCAGGATCTGCGACCGTCAAACGGCGGTTTGGGTCGTCCAGCGGGATCGCGTTGCCCGGCTGGGAAGCCGCCGATGGGGCGCCGGTCATGCCGTTTCTCCTCGGAGAGTCCTTGCGGACGTATGATGGACCGCGTCGGCAGGCAGACCTCACGCCTGGCCTCACTCCGCCGCTCGGGCCTTCTCGGGGACCCACGCCGGCTCGGCCTTGGTCTCCGGCGCGGCCGGCTTGGCTTCTTTGGATTCTTTGGACCCGGAGAGCCAGTTCGAGAGCCGGTCGAGATAGAGATAGATGACCGGGGTCGTGAACAGGGTCAGCGCCTGGCTGACGATAAGGCCGCCGACCATCGTATAGCCGAGAGGCTGACGCAGTTCCGAGCCGGTGCCATGACTCAGCATCAAAGGCACGCCGCCGAGGAGCGCCGCCATGGTCGTCATCATGATCGGACGGAAACGCAAGAGCGCCGCCTTGCGGATCGCCTCGGTCGCACTTAGCCCCTCGTCGCGCGCGGCAGAGAGGGCGAAGTCGACCATCATGATGCCGTTCTTCTTGACGATGCCAATCAAGAGAATGGTGCCGATCAAGGCGACGAGGCTGAATTCGTAGCCGAACATCATGAGGGTGGCGAGCGCGCCAAGGCCTGCCGACGGCAGCGTCGACAGGATGGTCAGCGGGTGAATGAAGCTCTCATAGAGCACGCCGAGGATCAGATAGACGCAGACGAGCGCGGCGAGGATCAAGAGCGGCACCGTCGTCAGCGAGTTCTTGGAACGCCTGCGCGTTGCCCTGGAAAGTGGTCGTCAGACCCGGCGGCAATTGCAGCTGGTGCATGGCGCGCTGGATCGCCGTTGTCGCGGTTCCGAGCGCCTCGCCCTCCGCGATATTGAAGCTGATGGTCGTCGCAGGAAATTGGCCTTGATGGCTGATCGAGAGAGCCGCCAGCGGAGCGGTGGTCCATTTGGCGAAGGCGCTCATCGGGATCATCTGATTACTGGTCGGCGAGCGGAGATAGAGCTTATCGAGAGTTGATGGATCACCCAAAAGGTTCGGGAGGACCTCCTCAATCACGTAATAGGTGTTCACCTGGGTGAAATATTGCGTCACCTGGCGCTGGCCGAACGCGTCGTAGAGCGTATCGTCGATCAGCTGCGGCTGAATGCCGTAGCGAGACGCCATGTCGCGGTCGATCTTCAACGTCAGGGTCGTACCGCCGTTTTGCTGGTCGGTCGCAACGTCGCGCAATTCCGGCAGCGACTTCAGCTTGTCCAAAATCTTCGCCGACCAGGCGCTGAGCTCGTCGTAATTTGCGTCCTGCAGCGTGTATTGGAACTGCGTCCGAGAAAAACGCCCGCCGACTGTCACATCCTGCGCCGGCTGCAAGTACACCCTCATTCCTGGGATCTGAGCCAGCTTCGGCCGCAATCGGGCGATCACCTGAAACACGTTGGCGTCGCGATCCTCGAGGGGCTTCAGGGTGATGAACATGCGGCCATTGTTCTGGGCGGCGTTGCCAGTGCCGGTGCCGAGCCCCATCGCCATCGTTCCGACCGCCGGATCGGCCATCACGATTGCGCCGGCCTGTTGCTGCAACTTGTACATCTCGGCGAACGAGACGTCCTGACCGGCTTCGGTTGTTCCGAAAAGAATGCCGGTGTCCTGCTGCGGAAAAAATCCCTTGGGAATGACGACGAACAGATAGACGGTCGCGACAACTGTGGCGAAGAACGTGAGCAGCGTTGCGAAGCGGTGCCGCAGGACAAAATCGACGCCGCGCGCGTAGCCGTTGGCGAGCGCGGTGAAGCCTTTCTCGCTAAGGTTATAGAGCCGGCCGTGCCGCTCCTCGTCATGGCTCTTCAGGAAGCGCGACGCCATCATCGGGGTGAGGGTGAGCGCGACGAACGCCGAGACGAAGATCGTCATCGCGATGGTGATCGAGAATTCGCGGAACAGGCGGCCGATGATGCCGCTCATCATCAGAAGCGGGATCAGCACCGCGACCAGCGAGACAGAAATCGATATGATGGTGAAGCCGATCTCCGCGGAGCCCTTTAGCGCCGCTTCGAGCGGTTTTTCGCCCTCCTCGATGTGCCGGGTGATATTCTCCAGCATCACGATCGCGTCATCGACCACGAAGCCGACCGAGATGGTGAAGGCCATGAGAGACAGGTTGTCGAGGCTGTAGCCGGCCGCCCACATGAGCGCGCAGGCGCCGAGCAGCGCAAGCGGGACCGTCACGCTCGGAATGATGGTGGCCCAAAGGTTGCGCAGAAAGACGAAGATCACCATCACGACGAGGGCGATGGTGAGCATGAGGGTGAATTCGACGTCGTGAACGGATGCGCGGATGGTCGTCGTGCGGTCGGATAGAATCTGGACGTGAATGGTCGGCGAGATCGAAGCCTGCAGAGACGGCAATGTGGCCTTGATCGCCTCGACCGTGCTGATGACGTTGACGCCGGGGATCTTGAACACGACGAGAAAGACGCTGCGCTTGCCGTTGGACCACCCGGCCTGCGTCGAGTTGGTCGGTCCCATGACCGCCTGGCCTATGTCTCGGATGCGGACGGGAGCGCCGTTTCGGTAGGCGATGATGACATCATTCCACGGCTTGGCGGTCGTCAGCTGATCGTTGTTGTAGATCGTGAAGGTCTGCTTGTTTCCCAGAATCGCGCCTTTGGGATTGTCCACGGTGGCGATGCCGATCTGCTGCCGCACGTCCTCGAGCTGGAGGCCCATCTCGACGAGCTTCGCCGGATCGACCTGGATGCGGACCGCCGGCGTCACCTGGCCGCCGATACGCACGAGAGAAACGCCGGAGATCTGGCTCAGGTGCTGGGCGAGAACGTTCTCGGCCGCATCGTCGACGTCGATGATCGGCGCGACGTCAGACTGAACGGACATGATAAGGATGGGCGTGTCGGAAGGGTTGACCTTGCGATAAGTCGGCGGACTCGGCAGATCCTTCGGCAGTTGCCCGGCGGCGGCGTTGATCGCAGCCTGGATGTCGTTCGCGGCGGCGTCGATGTTGCGGTTGAGGTCGAACTGGACGGTGATCGCGGTCGCGCCGAGCGAACTCGTCGACGTCATCTGCGAGACGCCCGGAATTTGCGCGATTTGCCGTTCGAGCGGCTGGGCGACGGAGGTCGCCATCGTGTCGGGCGAGGCGCCTGGCAGCTGAGCCGAGACGGTGATCGTGGGAAAGTCGACCTGCGGCAGCGGGGCGACTGGCAGCGACGGGAATGCGACCAAGCCGACCAGAAGCACCGCGATCATGATCAGCGTGGTCGCGATCGGACGGTGGATGAAGGGGGCGGAGATGCCTTTGTACATCGGCTAGGTACCGCTTCCAGTGTCGACCGAGACGATCGACCCTGGTTGAAGCAGGAATTGTCCCGACGTCACCACGCGGTCACCCTCCTTTAGGCCCTCCGAGATGACAGTCGTCGTCGTGTTCTGGGACGCGATCTTCACCTGACGCACCTGCGCCCGGTTCTGATCATCGACCACAAAGACGTAAAGGCCGTTTTGGCCATGTTGCACCACTTCAGTGGGGACGATCAAGGCGTTCTTATCCACCCCGAGCTGCAACCCCGTTGTCACTGCGAGCCCTGGCCAAAGCGTATTGTCCTTGTTCTCGAACTCGGCCTTGAGGCGGATAGTTCCGGTCGCCAGATCGACCTGATTGTCGCTAATCGAGAGGCGCCCGGCGGCGAGTTTGTGGCCCTCCGCGTCCATGACCGTGACCTCGGGCGAACCGGCGGCGAGCTTCTCGTTGATGCGCGTCACATATTCCTGCGGTTCGGCGAAGATGACGGCGATCGGCTGCAATTGCGCGATCGAAACGATGCCGGTCTGCTGTCCGGCGTTGACGAGATTACCTTCGTCGATCAGACGGAAGCCGGCGCGGCCCGAGATCGGCGCGCGGATGGTCGTATAGTCCAGCTGCGTCCTCGCAGCGTCGATCGCCGCGGCGTCGGCGGCGAGCGAGGCGGTGAGCTGCAGCACTAGCGCGTTCTGGGTGTCGAGCTGCTGCTTAGTGGCGAAGTCCTGCTTGGCGAGCGTCGCATAGCGGGTGAGATCAAGCTTGGCGTTGGCGAGATTGGCTTCGTCCTGCGCCTTCTTGGCGACTGCTTGGTCAAGCGCGGCCTGGAACGGCCTCGGGTCGATCTGCGCGAGCAGATCGCCCTTGTTGACCATCTGCCCTTCCTGGAAGGCGATCTTATCGATCTGGCCGTCGACCCGCGCCCGGACCAGAACGGTGTTGTAGGCCTGGACCTGTCCAATGCTCTCGAGAACGACCGGGAAATCGGCGCGCTTGACTGGCGTGACCGTTACCGCGATCGGCGCCGGGCCAGTCGCTTGTCCCTGTTGCGCCTGCGCCGACGCGGTTTGGGGCGGCGGCGTCCAGATTCGGTCATGCAGCTGGTGGGCGAGGCTGCCGGCGGCGGGGACCCAACGGTCCGCCGCTTCGGGCGCATAGACGCCATAGGCGGCTACCGCGCCGCACGCCAGTACGGCCATCCACGCAAACCGGGCGAACCCCATAGTCGAAGACCCTTTTCCAACCCGGCCAGGCGCGTGGCCGGACAACTCTCTTTTGAACGCGCGCTTGAGCCGGGCGCGGCGGCGCGCAACGCGCCGAACCCCCAGCCGCAGGCGCTTCCGGTGCGCCGGTTCTCGCGGGGAACGCTTCGCCAATACCACCATTTTGGCGCGCGCGGGACGCCATCAACCAAATTTGACCGGCGGACGAGCCGCCCCCGGCGTCCGGCGGGAAACGGTGTCTTGGTCGGTCCTGGCGCGTCCCGGGCTAATATGTGACTCCGGGCGGGATGAAAGCCTTGATGACGGGCGCCGGGACGAAGTACTTGGCGATATCTCTTGTCGCAGAGACCGGCGCGCCAAATCTCGACCCCTGCTGAACGACGGAAATCTTGCGGCTAATGATCCCGAGCAAGCAAAGGTTGGCGGCGTCAAATACTCCGGAGCCGGAATTTCCGGTGGTGGCGACATCGGCGATTGTCGTGTCGAACCGCGCGCGCAATTCGGCCGGAATCGCCTGGCGAGGCAGCACCCTCGAGCGTGCTGTTCCTTCCGGAGTGGCGACGACGACCGCTTCCCCGGCATAGGGCGCGCGCTCGCAGAGCGGCATGCGGCGCATCTGCAGACGGACCGGAAGCTTGGCCGCGTCGATCGACATGAGCGTGAGGTCGACGCTATCGAGAGCGCCTTCCTTGACCAGACCAGCCGGCAGGTCCTGCCCGGCGATGACGACGTGGGGCTTCGTCGAGGCGAAGATCCCGGGCACGTGTGAAGCGGTGAGGATGAGCCCGTTGCCGAGATAGATTCCGTACCCTGGCCAGGGCTGGCGAGGCATGCGGTTGACGTGCACCGCAAACGGCTTGAGGTCGGCGTCGGCGGATTGCGCCCGCGCCCAGGTCGGCGCAAGCGCGGCCGCCAGCATGGCGCAACCGAGGCTCAAGGCTTTCACCGCGATATTCATGACCTTCCGCTCGGCGATTCGGCGAGAGAAGACATAGTTCGGACCTTCGAGGCGGATTGTCGAGCAGGCGCTCACAAATTGGCGGAGTGGAGGAGCGCGCGGATCGGCTCGGACAGGATGTCCCAGCCGCGGCCCAGAAGCGAAGAAAAGAGGCGGTAGAGACACAGAATCTCGATCAACGCCGCAAAGAGCACGTTGAGGACTGTGTAACTTCCGGGCGTCCGCAGCCCGACCTCATCACGCATGACATGGTCGTAAGGTATTCTTTCGACATAGGACGACGTTCTGCCGAAAAACGAAAACATCGTTAGTCCAAAGTACTGTAGTCTGCGGGAAATGATAAATATGAATGAATACAGGAGGCCAATTGTTGCCATAATAATTTCAGTGTTTCGGTCGTGAATATTATCAAAAACAAACCAGGTCCCGGCCAGTATAACAAGTCCGACAATAATCCGGAACAAAAGCACCAGCACGCCAATCATGACGGGCCCCCCAGTCTGTATTGATTTTGTTCTTGAACGTTTCGCCGACTGCGATTGGACAGTCGTATAGCCCGGCAAAATTTGAATGTCCAGACATTGAAGTCATAATAACCAGATATCTTCGGTTCTTTACATTTGTGCGGCGGATCCGTCGGGCGAACTCGCCGGGCGTTCCGACGCCGAGGCGAAGTAGCGTCAGATCGCCGTCTAAGTGCTTCCCGCGCCGCGGAGAATCGAGCCCGCCGCGTCGAGAGGCGCGACAATCAATCCCGGACGACTTGTCTTGGATCGAGATTCGCTTACAGTGCGGTGCGTCAATCGCCGCACGGTCGAAGGCCGGGCGCGTCCTGCGATGCCGCGCTCGGGGAAAATGAGCCGTGGCTAACGCACCATTTACTGTGGTTACCGAATTCATCAATCGAGGACCTGGGACGTGCGAAGACTGACGCGAGATTGGGCGTCGATCCCCGACAAATCGTGAGCGCCGCACATGACGACCGAGACGCACATCGCACCTGAATCGGCGAGCGGGCTCGCTGGGCCGGGCAGCCGAATGCTCCTCGCGCCCGGAAGCCGATGGCGCCTGCCGATCCCTTATCGGGCGATCGCGGCGACCGCGCTCGGCGTCGACCTCGCGCTGATTCTCGCGAGCGCGACTTGCGCCGAGGCGATCTATCACCGGGTGCCCGACGAACTCGGGGGCGAATATTCCCACACGATCGCGGCGGCCATCTTCGTCGCCATTCTCTTCGTCGCCGCGATGCGGGTGCAAAAGCTCTATAGCCCGAACCGGCTGATGGTGTGGGACGATCAGGCGCGCAGCGTACTGGGAGCTTGGTGCGGCGCCTTCTTGATCCTGGCTTCGGGCGTTTTCAGTTGGGGAGTGAGCCGCGATCTCTCGCGCGGCGACATAATCTTGTTCTGGGCGATCGGCGTGGTTGCCCTGCTTGGGCACCGGGCGGCGTGGAGGATCGCGTTGCCGCGAGCGCTGGAAAGCGGCGCTTTGCGGGGCCGCACCGTGGTCAGCTTGAGTTGCGAAGACGGGGTGCCGCCCCAACTCGCCGACAATCTGACCCGCCATGGCTATCACACGGTGGCTCACTTCCACGCGCCTCCCGACGAAACGTCGGCCGACGAGGTGATCGACAACGTGATTTCGCTCTGCCGCACCTCCGACATCGAAGAGTTGATGCTGTTCGTCAATCCAGAGCGGATGTCGAATGTCCGTTGGATGGCTAGGCGGTTGCGGGTCCTTCCAGTGCCCGTTACGCTGGTGCCATTCGGAACCCTCGCCCAATTGTTTCAACGCTCGCGCGCTGACATCGGCGATACGGTGGCGATCGAGCTTCAACGCGCGGCTCTGTCGCCGACCGAGCAGGCGGTCAAGCGCGGGGTCGACGCCGTGTTTTCGTTTGTCGCCCTGATCGTGTTGTCGCCGGTCCTACTCGCCGCCGCAATTGCGATCCGGCTGGATACGCGCGGGCCCGCGCTTTTCCGCCAGACGCGGCACGGTTTCAACGGGCGGCCATTCAGGATCTACAAGTTTCGCACCATGACAGTGATGGAAAACGGCGAGATCGTTCCGCAAGCGCAAAAAAGCGACAAGCGGGTGACACGGGTCGGCCGGTGGCTGCGCCGCTACAGCATCGACGAGTTGCCGCAATTGGTCAATGTGTTCATCGGCGATATGTCGATGGTCGGCCCGCGCCCCCACGCCTCGGCTCACGACCGATATTTCACTTCAACGATCGAGAAATATGCTTTCCGCCATCATGTTAAGTCCGGTATAACGGGATGGGCGCAGGTTTCGGGCGCTCGCGGCGAAACAGATACGCTCGATAAGATGCGGCGACGGGTTGAGCTTGACCTTTGGTATATAAACAACTGGAGCGTCTGGCTCGACTTCTCTATCATGCTAAGGACCATATTTGTCGTTTTCTCGGGCAAGGACGCCCATTGACTACGCTGGCGGTGTGAGGCGGTTGGAACGCCCAAACGCGCTTTGCGCGTAAGCGGCGATGGGGCCGTCGCGGGGGGGAAACAAGGGACGGCCATGTCGATCGAGTCGCTAAAAACTGAGCCCGTTCAGCGTTCCGCATTGTCGGCGGAGGCGGAAAGCCGCGGCGTCAATTTGGCGTTCCTCGCAGCGCTTGCGGCGTCGTTCTTCGTCGCCTACCTGCCGACCTACCTGAGGCTCGCCGGGGGCGCGTGGAGCACCGAGCAGGAGGGACACGGCCCGGTCATCATGCTCATGGCGGCGTGGGCGGCTTGGCAGCAGCGCGACAGACTTCTCTCCATCGCGTTGCGGCCAGCGCCGGTCGCCGGCTGGATCATCCTGGTCCTCTCGCTGCTGCTGATGGCGGTCACTCGCTCGCAAGATCTGTTGATGGTCGAGGTCGCGACCCAAATCCCGGTGCTATTGGGATGCGTGTTGCTCATCGGCGGTTGGCCGATGGCGCGGATTTTCGCCTTTCCTCTTGCTTTCCTCGTATTTTCCCTGCCCCCGCCAGGCTGGCTGCTTGACGCGTTCACCGTGCCGCTCAAGGCGTGGGTTTCCGATATCGTGTCGAACTTTCTGTACGACCTTGGGTATCCGGTGGCGCAGAATGGCGTCATGATCATGATCGGATCTTACGAGCTGATGGTCAAAGACGCGTGTTCCGGAATGAATTCGATATTCGTTTTGCCGGCGTTTGGCGTTTTCTACATTTACGAGTTCGTAGCCAATAGCCCAATTCGCACGGTCATCTTGATCCTGTCGACTATTCCGATTGCGATCCTGGCCAACTTCTTTCGCGTTCTCACGCTTGTTCTGGGAGCGTACTACCTCGGCATCGATAGGATCGAAGGCCTGTTCCATGACCTGACCGGCCTGGCGCTATGGGTATTCGCGTTGCTGCTGTTTTTCCTTCTCGACCGCGTCCTCATCGCCTTGGGTTTCCTGATCCGAAAGGCTGTCGGGCGCTCGGGCGGCGCGCGAACAGCCGCGTGAATGCCGACGGAACCCATGCGTTGGCTGAAATGCCAATATAGTCTCGGTGAGGACGTCGTAATTCGCGGCGGAGGGCCGGCGCGTTCGAGCGCCTCCCGTGGCGGACGAGCGGCGCCCGGCATGGGGGTCGGATCCGGCCGGGCGCGGCGAGTCGAACTTTTCGCAGTTGATTCTCCGGATTGACGGTCTTCCTTAGGATTCTCGGTCCACAGTCGAGCCCTGGGGAACGGCGGAAGCGACGATCACAGGGTTGGCCGAAAGAGTTGGACCGGCAAAATGCATACTGTCTACGATTTTGTCACCGTCATCTGTTTCATATTTGCCGTCCTCACCTATTTCATGTTCACCCAAGGCGGGATGAAGATCCTGGGCCATTTCATGCTGTCGGCGGTGGCGTTCGCGATCGCCAATCAGGTCGGCAACCATGCCGGCAGCGATGTGTCGATGAACGTCTTGGCGGTAGTCCTGATCGCCGCCGGCATTGGTTACATTTTTATTAGTGTCAGGCATTGACCGGCTCTCAATCTGAGGCCGCGTCTCCCGCGACACTCGGCAGAGCGCCGTTTCTGCGATTGCGCCCGAGCCTTCGGCGGCGCCTGAGTCTACCGGCTGTTTGAAGTTTAACGATCGTATTCAAGCGCTGACAAGGGAGCGCGGCTATTGATGGCGTAGAGGGTTTTCCTTGACCCGGACAGAGGGACGACAGCCATGATCACCAGCGCTGAAATTCAATTGATCCGCGACGCCGACCCCGGCGCGGTACTGCCCGGGATCGACACGCCGACCGGCAATCCCAATTCGGCGTCAGCCATGACGAGTTACGCTACAATCACGCAAACTTCGGCGGGCGCGCCTTACTATTACGACAAGGCCCTCAACGAGGTTGTCGTCACGCAGAGCGGGGCTGTTCTCAGCGGAATCAACTTCGGCTCGGCGACCCTGGTGCTCGCGGCGAACAATGTGACGGTCAAGGATTGCACGTTCACCGCGACAACGGGAGATTGGGCAATCTTCCAATCTCCGAGCTTCAGCGGGGGGACTGTCGAAAACTGCACGTTCCAGGGTTCCCAGTCGCCGACTGAAGGAAATGTCTGGATTGCCGCCAATCAAGCCATAAACGTCGAAGACAACACATTTCTCAACTCGCCGACCGACGCCATCGATATGACTGCGGGCGTCGTCAGCGGAAATTACTTCAGCGGCGCGGGATTCGCGACAGGAGCGCATGCTGACGCAATCCAAATATTGAATTCTACCGGGCCGACCACCATCACCGACAATTTCATCGACGGGACATACACCGCCAGCGCCGTCGCAAACGCGAATAGCGACATTCGCATAGATGACCAATTTGGCAACACCAGCAACGTGACGGTCTCGGGTAATTACCTTTTTGGCGGAGGATCTACCGTCGAAGTCGGTCAGGTGGCTAACACCAGCGGCTACACCGTCAGCAACGTCTCGGTCACGAACAATATCATTGGCTTCAATTGGTACGGCAATTATTATCCCGGCACGACGACTTCCGCGACGGTCCAAGGAAACACGATCGTCAGCTATTCGAATCCGACGTCCTCAGCCCAGGCGCTTGCGGCCTACGAGAAGACGACCATCCTGCCGGCGAATATAATTACTGCAACCACCGCCGGCCAAACCCTCGTCAGCACCGCTTCCAAGCCGACCACGCTGTTGGGCGACAATCTTGCAACCAACTTTATCGGATCGACCAACGAAACCAATTTCGTGAGCGGGTATGGCGCGCATAAACTTCAGGGCGGGGAGGGAGCGAACATCTTCACTTACCTCGCCATCGCGGATTCAACCCCCAGCCTCGCCGACACGATCTGGAACTTTGACCCGGCCAAGGACGTCATCGACCTCAGCAACATCGACGCCAACATTACGACTGCTGGCCTCCAGCATTTCACGTTCATCGGCACTGCCCCATTCAGCGGCGCCGGCGCTCAAGTGCGATATCAGCTGGATCCGGCCACGGACGCGACCCTTGTCGAGGTCGACCTAGCCGGCGATGCCGGCAATCTCACCCCCGATTTCGAATTCTACATTCTTGGACTGACGCCTCTGACCGCCGCCAACTTCGCCCTGACGGCAACCCAGTCGGCCACGGACATCGCAAGTGGGGCTGCACTGACCGAGACCAAAGTAAAAACTCCGACCGGAGCGCCGACGGAATACGCCTACACGAACGTCACGGGCAAGAGCTATACTTCCTACGAATCCTTCGGAGTCGGAGACGGCGGCTTTGCCGTAATCGGGGCCGATGACCTGAACCTCAGTTCAACCAAGGACGAACTCGAGCTCTACGATCCCGGGCTGACGGTCACCAGGGGTGGCGGCGCCGAAACCCTTCAGGTCGGGACGGGCGCTGCCGATTCGCTCAGCTATCATGCCACCCAGACGATTGACGCCACCACTGCCAGCCCCGAGAATTTCGTCTTCTCGACCGGCTTCGGCAGCGAGACGATCCAGGGATTTGCGGCGTCGGGGACGACTCCGGACACGATCCAGCTGGCGACGTCCTCGTTCTCCTATCTCACCGCTGGCATGACGCAGGCGCAGGACCTTGCGGCGGTCCTCGCCAAGTCCACCCAAAGCGCAACCGGTCTGAAGATCTCCGACTCGCATGGCGACAGCCTCACCCTTACGGGACTGACCGCGGCGACAATCACCGCCGATCCGAGCGCGATCAAGTTCGCCTGAACCGGCGGAGACCGGGCCGAGCAATTCGAAGGCTCAGCCCGGGTTCGCCGCGCCCGATTGCGCCTGCATCGCCCGAAGCCGGGAACGGCGACGGAACGGCCACGCGACGAAATGCGTTGCCGCCCAGCCCCAGAACGCGGCGAGGCCGGCGGCGGCGAGCGCGCCGAGCGTGAGCGGCGCGGCGGGTTCGTAGTTGTCGAGCGCGCTGCGCGCAATCGCGGGATCGAAGTCCCTGGCGACGACATAGAGGCGCGTCAGGGGACCGCCGGTGGCGATCGCCTGAAGCTGCTCGCTGAGCCGCTTCGCGCGGTCGATCGTCTCCGCCATGTCTTCGCCCCGCTGGCGCGCCAGCGGGTCGGCGTTGTCCTCGAGCCGGCTCAGCCCCTCGGCCGGGGTGAGGTTCTGACGCTGAGCCTCAGCGTCGAACTCGGCGATGATCCGGTTGAGCTCCTCGAGCGCGCCGCCCAGACGCTGGCGGTATTGTTGCGCGAATTCGGGCGCTTGGGAGCCAATCAATCCGGCGAGCACGGCGACCGCCAAGGCAAATCTGCGCGCAAACATTGGCTGTCCTGTTCGCTTGTCCCGAAGGGATAGCCGCCCAAGGTCCAGCCGTCGACCGCCCATCGAGACGAGGCGCGATTTTGCCGCCGATCGAATGGCGCTATGATGTCGAGGCCGCTCGCAACCGCGGCACGCCGACGGCGCCGACTTGCTGACGCAAGCCGATTCCTGGGTCGCGAGGGCTTTCATTGGCGGACATTCCCATCGGCGTCGTCACCATTTCCGACCGCGCCGCGCGAGGGGTCTATGAGGACAAGGGGGGGCCTGGCATAGAGGCCGCCCTCGCCGAGCTGCTCGCCAGCCCCTGGCGGCCGGAGCGGATGCTCGTGCCCGACGAGCGGGCGGCGATCGAAGCGGCGCTGATCGCGCTCGCCGACCGCGCGCGTTGCCCGCTGATCCTGACCACCGGCGGCACCGGCCCGGCGCCGCGCGACGTGACGCCGGAAGCGACCGAGGCGGTCTGCGACCGGCTGCTGCCCGGTTTCGGCGAACTGATGCGCTTAAGGAGCCTCGCCGATGTGCCGACCGCGATCCTGTCGCGTCAGATCGCCGGCTACCGCGGCTCGAGCCTCATCATCAACCTTCCGGGCAAACCGGCCGCGATCCGCACCTGCCTCGATGCGGTGTTCGCCGCCGTGCCCTATTGCATCGACCTGATCGGCGGCGACCGGCTGGAGACCAACCCGCGCTTCTGCAAGGCGTTCCGGCCGATGGGGTAGGCCGCCGGACATCGTCGGCTAGTTCTTCCGGTTTTGGTCGGACAGTTTGTTCTCCAAGTTGTCGAGCCGTTTCGAGAGCCGGTCCATCGCCGTGAGGCCGGCTCGCTGGCCCTCAAGTATGGCCCGCACTTGTTGCTCCACGTTCGCCTTCGTGGTTCCTGCCTCCGATTCGCAAGTCTGTGCGCCTCGGTTGTCGTCGACGCAGCAGAATATTTCTCCATCCGAGGAGCAGGCGACGTAATGAGGGTTGGGGAGGCCGTTGTTCATGTCTTCTTCCCCCAGGATGAAGCAGTCGAGCGCGCCTTCGTTGTTCACCCAGCCGGAACTACAGTTCGAGCCGTTCACCTTCGGCAAGGCGCTGGCAAGCGGGGCGCCCATCACAAGGGCGGCGAAGACGACAAGTGTGCGCATGCCAGCCCCGGCCGCGTAGACGGTCACGCAAGAGAATGCGCGGCGAGATCGTTCCATCGTCCTTCCCTCCCTCGATTGGACGGAGCGGCGCGAAGCGGACCGAATTTCCGTCAAGGCCCGTTCATCGAGGCTCTCGGACGGCAAGCTATCACGAATTTTGACCGCCACGAATCGATGGCGTCCGGTCCTAGTGGGCCGCTTCACGCTATTTGCCATCCGCCGATATGGCGTACCCCGCGAAAGCGGAAATGCAGACTTGCGGCTGCAGCGGGGGCGCTCGGTTCCCGCGTCCGCGGGAATGACAGGTTGCGTTTGATGTCCGGCTGGAGGGATGGTTTTTAGGCCCGTGCTCCGTTAGATCAATGGGATCGCGACCGAGAGCCTCATGTCCGCCGCCGTCCAGATCAAAGAGCCTGAAGTCAACGTTCGCGCCGCCATGCGCGAACTTGGACGCCAGGCGCGCGCCGCGGCGCGCAAGCTCGCCAATGCGCCGGCGGAAACCAAGAACCGCGCGCTCTACGTCGCGGCACGACTGTTGCGCGAGCGCGCCGCCGAGATTCTGTCCGCCAACGCGCTCGATCTCGCCGAGGCCAAAGCGAAGGGCCTAAGCCCGGCCTTGATCGACCGGCTTGCTCTCGATTCCTCGCGCATCGAAGCGATCGCGCGCGGCCTTGAGGAGGTCGCGGACTTGCCCGATCCGGTCGGGCGTGTGCTCGCGACATTCACCCGCCCCAACGGCCTCGTCATTGAGCGGGTGGCGACGCCGCTCGGTGTCGTCGGCGTCATCTATGAGAGCCGGCCGAACGTCACCGCCGACGCCGGCGCGCTCTGCTTGAAAAGCGGCAACGCCGTGGTGCTGCGCGGCGGATCGGACAGTTTCCATTCGTCAGCGGCCATCCATGCCTGCCTCGTCGACGGCCTGAAGGAAGCCGGCCTGCCCGAGGCGGCGATCGCCCGCGCGCCCTTCGCTTCGCGCGACGCGGTCGGCGAGATGCTCGGCGGCCTCGACGGCGCGCTCGACGTCATCGTGCCGCGTGGCGGGAAGAGCCTGGTCGACCGGGTTCAGCGCGAGGCGCGGGTGCCGGTGTTCGCGCATCTCGAAGGCGTGGTGCATGTCTATATCGATAGGGCGGCGGATCTCGACACGGCGGTGAAGCTCGCCGTCAACGCCAAGATGCGGCGAACCGGAATTTGCGGCGCGGCTGAGACGCTGCTGGTGCATCGCGCCGCCGCCCCGCGCCTGCTCGGGCCGCTGATCGAGGCGCTTATTGCGGCAGGATGCGCGGTGCGCGGCGATAAGGCGGCGCGCGAGGTCGACCATCGGGTGACGCGGGCAAGCGAAAAGGACTGGCGGACCGAATATCTCGACGCGATCATCGCCGTGCGGGTCGTCGACAGCCTCGAGGCGGCGATCGACCATATCGAGACCTACGGCTCGCATCACACCGACTGCATCGTCAGCGAGGACAACGAAGCCGCCGCGCGGTTCCTCAAAGAGGTCGATTCGGCGATCGTGATCCACAACGCCTCGACCCAGTTCGCCGACGGCGGCGAGTTCGGCTTCGGGGCAGAGATCGGCATCGCAACCGGGCGGATGCACGCGCGCGGGCCGGTCGGGCTCGAGCAGCTCTGCACGTTCAAGTACCGGGTCCACGGCGACGGACAGATCAGGGCTTAGCGCTCAGAGGCGCCTGGGCTTTTCGCCAAAATCAAATCCAAATTTTGCCAAATCGAGCAAAGCCGGCCAAAGGCGAAGCCAAAGAAATCCAAGAAAAAAGCTTGGATTTGCTTGGATTTCCTTGTCCGAACCGGGACTTTTCAAAGGCTTAGCCGATCAGCGAAGCGAAATATTTTCTTTGTCCCTCCGTCGCGCCAAAAACTATCTCACTCCGTACATTTCTCGCGCGCCCCACCGGAGGCGTGCTCCATATGGTTGGAAACTGCTGTCAATCGCGAGACCCATGGCGAATGGGATTATAGCGCAGATTTCGAGTTTCAGAAACCAATAGCTGCAAATTCTCGCATTTATGGAGCATGCTCAGGCTCTTATATGCGCCTTTGAGTCGCGCTCGTGGCCGGGATTCGAAGGGAACTCGGCAAAGACGCTAGCTCCAGCTCACCTAAAGAAAAACGGAAATTTTGTTGACTTTCCCGCTGTAAGTTCTAATGTCCGGTAATTGGGAGCCTGCGCAACTGGGAGGGCGCCTTCCGATCGCGAATAATCTAGCGGAGCTGGCCGTAGGGATCGGATTCTCGTTCGCGGTCGAGGGCGTCCGCGAGCGGACCGAGGCGTGACTCGCGCCCTGATCGCGCGTCGTCGCCGATCCGACCGCTATCAGGTCGCTCTCGGGGGAGCCGAGGTTCGGCCATGTGACCTGCGTCACAGCGCATGGGCGTCAGCCATGCTCTATTGACCCGGATGGGTTGGCTGCGCCGTCCGAACCGCCGGCATCGACACACGGGCGGCAGCGGCAAAGGCGCCGGGTTTTGGGGGGATTGTGGTTCACTCGCTGGACGTCGATGATATCATCCTCAACTTTGATCCGGCGAAGCCGCACGCCCGGTTTCGCGCGATGGGCCTTCCTGCTGACATTCTGGTAGCGAACGCGGCCTTGCCGGACCTGCCGCCCTGGCCAAGCGGCGCCGCGCCAATCCCCGCGCCGCTCGTCAAAGCGCCGGCGGAGACCAACGACCTTTCCCAGTTCAAGGGTTACGACGCCGTCGCCGTCACATGGACGGCGGCCGAAGCTTCGGCCATGGCGACGCTGTTCACTCCCGGGTATCCGCTCGCGGACTGGTACGAATACCGCCACAACGTTGCGAGTTATGAACCGCTGGTGACAGGCGCGAAGGCGCCGTTCAATCAGAGCGGCGCCGACATGGCGCGATACTACCACAGCCTCGGGCTCTACTTTCCGTGCACGATCCGGGGACAGCGCGTGCTGCTTTTCAAATCCGGGTTGCATCTAGATTATGACGGCCCCCAATGCCCGGTTCGCAGGCTCATGAGCGAGATCGCTCAGGCGGTCGAGCCGAGGGTTTTCATTACCACGGGAACCGGCGGGGGCATCGGCGCGAATGTGAAGCTCGGGGATGTCGTCGTCGCCGGCACAGTCAAGTTCGACTGCAAAGCCCAGTTCAAGAGCGAGCCGTGGGCGACGGCGAGCTACAACCCATCGGCCTTGCCGGCCGGCGCGCTCGCCGCCATGACGCCGGCGCTGATGGGCGCGAACGCATCGCGTATTCCGGGCGCGAGAACGACGCCGCAGATCTTTTCAGCCTCGGGCGACGCAGTGGTGACGACCGACGTCTTCGCCTTCGACGATTCCTCGGACTACTACGGTTTGCAGGGCCTCGGTCGAGCCTGCGACATGGGCGACGCGATGGTCGCCAACGCCCTGCAATCGTTCAAATCCCTATCCTGGTATTCGATCCGAAACGCCTCGGACCCGCAGATTCCGAATCCGGACGGCGACATTGCCGAGGCGAGCAAGCAGGCGGCGGTGATTTATGCCCGATACGGCGGCTTGACGACTGCCGCGAGCCTTGTCGCGACATGGGCGATCATCCAGGCCGGGGCTCATTCGTCTGGTTCAACCGAACCCAGCACGATCTCTGCTGGTTACAAGCTCGGGCGGCTGGCGCCGGAGAAACGAGGCCATTAACCATTCGCTGAGGAGCATTGCCATGGCAAAAGAACCTGCCTCAAACGCGCATTTCAAACTGGGACGCCTGCACCGGTCGTACGACCCCAGAATCCCGCATCTCAGCGCCTTGTTGGCTGGGAAAACGCTGCCGCCGCCGCCGGCGCAGGTCGATTATACCAAGGGCATGCCGGCGAACCTCGGGATGATGCTGAACAACACGCTCGGCGATTGCACCTGCGCGGCAGTCTATCACGCTATCCAGGTGTGGACGTTCAACGGCTCCAAGGGCAAGTCGATGGACACTGAGCCGGACTCAGACGTCGAGAAGCTGTACGAGCTGGCGTGCGGCTACAAGCCTCAGGCCGGCGGCGAAGGGCCGGGCGGAAACGAGCAGCATGTGCTGACGTACCTGCTCAAGAAAGGCGCGCCGACGGGCCCCAATGGCCAGACGACGCATAAGATTGACGCGTTTGTCGAGGTCGATCCGCGCATGACCGATGATGTCAAGCGCACAATCAACGACTGCGGATTGGCGTACATCGGCTTCAACGTGCCGCAGTACATCGTGCCGACGACTGGCGCGCCACCTTCGGTCTGGGACGTCGAGAACACCAATACGAATATCGTCGGCGGGCACGCTGTCGTTCTTGCCGGCTACACGTCGACCGGCGCCCGCGTCATCTCGTGGGGACAGTTATTACACGATGACCTGGGCGTTCTTCGCCAAATACGTCGACGAGACCTATGCGATCGCGGACAGCTCTTGGATCAACGGCGGCGGCAAGACCCCCGGCGGCTTGACCCTCGCGGAATTGGAAGCGCAGATGAAGGCTCTGACGTAAGGCCGGCCCGGCGCACGCCAGCGACGGTCGGCGTTGGCATTTTTTCGACAGCGCATTTGCGCGTGTGCCGGTCGCAGCGTCCGCAGGACGCGGCTCCTGTCTGCCCTCGAGCCGGGAGGGTTCGGCCACGCTCTTGCGTCAATTCAGCGTTCGCAAAGGTCTAGTGTGAGTGAGTGCGAAGCGTAAATGAAGCATTAATCGCAAAACATAGGAGTTAAGTCATGGTCGTTTCCTCCAAGATGATCGCCGTTTCTGGCAGCAACAGACCGCCGTTGGAAGGCGCCAAGCTGCTGCGCAAGAGCGACCCCAAGAAGTCGATCAAAGTGAGCATATACCTGCGGCGCAGCCCGAATACTGCAAGCGAGGCGATGTCGACGATCGCGACGCTCACCGCGCAGCCGCCTCAGAGCCGGCAATATCTGTCCAAGGCCGAACTGGCCTCGATGTTCGGCGCCGACCCGAAGGAGCTCGAGGCCGTCGTAGACTGGGCGAAGTCGTGCAACCTCAAGGTCGTTGACGCCGACGCCGGCAAGCGCCGGGTCCAAGTCGAAGGCTCCGTCGCGGCGATCAACAAGGCGTTCGGCGTGCAGCTCAATGACTATCACCATCCCGAAGGTTACGAGTTTCGCGGGCGTGAGGGACAGGTGCATGTGCCGGAGGCGTTGTATGGCATCGTCGAGAGCGTGCTTGGGCTCGACACCAGACGCGTGGGTCGTCCGCGCCTGCGCCGGGCGCCCATGCGGCTGGTCGATTGGGCGAAGGCCTCGCCAAGCCACGGACACCGTCAAGGCGCGGGCGCCGGGACCGCGAATCCCTGGCCTGGCACCTTCTTTCCGCCTCAGGTCGCGGATCTCTACAACTATCCGTCCAACCTGACAGGCTCCGGTCAAAATGTCGCGATCATGTCGTTCAACGGCGCGCTGGATGGAAATCCCCATGGCGGTTATAGCCTCGCCGCGCTCACCACCTATTTCGAGAAGGTGCTTGGCGGGAAGACGCCGCAGATCACCAACGTGGTGGTCTCCGGACCCGGCAACGATCCCGGCCCGGACACCCAAGCCTCGGATCAGGAGGGCGACTCAACGGGCGAAGTGATGCTGGACGCCTGCGTGGTGGGTTCGGTGGCGCCAGACGCGCACATCTTTATGTATTTTACCGAGTTCACCACTCAGGGCTGGGTCGACGCTCTTCAGGATGCGATCGCCGGCGACAACGACATCGCGGTGATCTCGATCAGCTATGGCAATCCGGAGGACGATCCTCAGGGCGCCTGGGACGCGTCGGGCGTTCAGACGGTGAACTCGGCTTTCCAGGCGGCCATCGCCGCCGGCATCACAATCTGTTGCGCTTCGGGCGACGACGGATCAGGCGACGGCGTAGCGAGCGGCGCCCATGTCGATTTCCCGGCCTCGAGCCCCTATGTGCTCGCGGTCGGCGGGACGAAGCTCACCGCTTCCAGCCTCACTCCCCCGGCGATCGCGTCGGAGGTCGTGTGGAATGAAGTGGCGCAGGGCGCCGGCGCTGGCGGCGGGGGCATCTCCGCGCTATTCACCAAGCCGACGTGGCAAGACGGCGTCAATGTGCCGACCTCGGTCAATCCGCCGCATCAAGTCGGACGCGGCGTCCCCGACGTCGCCGCCGACGCCGATCCCTACAGCGGCGTCGTGGTCATGCACATCAACGGGAAGCAGCTTGAACCGATCGGGGGCACCAGCGCTGCAACGCCGCTATGGGCGTCGCTCATTGCGCGCTTGAATCAGGGCCTCAACGCGCGCTGCGGTTTTATCAATCCCACCCTTTACACGCAGTGCGCGACGGGCGTCCTCAATGACATTGTCACTGGCAATAACGGCGCCTATTCCGCCGGCCCCGGCTGGGACGCTTGCACGGGCCTCGGCACGCCGCAGGGACATAACCTGCTGAGCGCGCTGTCGACCGCGCCCGCCACCGCAAGCCGAAAAGTGGCGGCGCACGCGCATGCGCATGCGCATGCCTGAGTAGAACGGTCGCGTCTCGCTCGTCGCGATGAGCCTCAGGGCGTTTCGAACGCCCTGAGGCTGCGACGATGGCAGGCGGCGAAAGCGCGGTTTCGTCAATTGGCAGCTGGTCGGCGCGATCAGGCGATGGCCCCCGCCATCCTCGATCGCCGAAGCGCCTTGCGCCCGCGCACCCCCCGCAGGAAAGCGTCCTCGGACCTCGAAGAAAATATCTTGGCGCCCCCTTGCGCGCTTCTCTGAAAGATATATCTTTTCGTGCGACATATCGTGATATGTCTTAGGAACAGAAAGGAGTACAACAATGTTCCATCGTCATTTTGACGATCATATCCGCCACGGGGCTGGCGGCTTCGGGCGCGGGCCGTTTGGCGGCTGGCGTGGCCGGCATGGCGGATTCGAGCGGCGCGAGGGTCGGATGTTCGACGGCGGCGAATTGAGGCTCGTGATCCTGGCGCTGGTGGCCGAGAAGCCCCGCTACGGCTACGAGATCATCAAGGAGCTCGGCGAGCGGGTCGGGGGCGAGTATTCGCCGAGCCCGGGCGTCGTCTATCCGACGCTGACCATGCTCGAGGAGATGGGCTACGCCAGCGCGAGCCAAGACCCGCAGGGCCGCAAGCTCTATACGCTGACGGGGGAGGGCGAGAAGGTCCTCGCCGAGAACAAGGCCCAGATCGACGCCATCTTCGCCCGGTTCGGCGAAAGCGACGAAGGCCGGTTCGCGGGCTTCATCTCGGTCAAGCGGGCGATGCTCAACCTGCGCGCCACGCTGCGCCTTCGCCTGCGCGGCCGCGCCGCGACGCCGCAGCAGATCCAGGCGATCGTCGACGCGCTCGACGCGGCGGCCAAGACGATCGAGCGGGTTTAAGGCAAGTTGCGCTTGCGCCGAATCGCAACCTCATCCTGAGGCGGCCCTGCGTGAGCGGGGCCCTCGAAGGATGATCCAGAATGCTCCGGCGCTGGCGCGAGTTCGCGCGTCCTTCGAGGCCGCTTCCCGGCGCCTCAGGACGAGGGCGGTGGATGACGCCCTGGCTGCCGGATCGGCAGGGCGCCGTGCTCAGTTCAGTCAGCGTAGGGAGAATTACCCTGCCGACCGCCAGTGATCTGGCTTCGTCTTGTTGTTCTCGTGCCGGACGCGGGCGACGAGGGGATGGTGGCCCTCCTTTTTCGCCCAATCGATGGCTTCCTTCTGGGTCTTGAAGGTCTTGAGAACGTGGTCCTTGTGATCCTCGATCACGTAATCCTCAATCGGCGCACCCTCGTGATGCCCCTTAGGACGCGGCTCTATATAGACGTTACCCATCCCGTTTCGCTCCTGAGCTTTATTCATTGGCGGTGTTGAGAATTGCACAGTGCCACGCCCCGCGCCAGTGCGATGGGGCGGCGGCCTGGCTCAGACGTAGCGGATAGTCGTGAACATGCCGGCGTCGAGGTGATAGAGCAGGTGGCAGTGAAGCGCCCACCAGCCCGGATTGTTGGCGTCGAAGGCGACCACGACCTTGCCGCGAGGCAGGACCAGCACCGTGTCGCGTACGGCGCCGCTGAAGCGCACGCCGTCGATCTCGACCACCTGAAACTCGTGGCCATGCAGATGCATCGGGTGGGGCATCGGCGTCTTGTTGACGAACACGAGCTCAACCCGCTCGCCCTTCGCCACCGGCAAAGGCGGAGCGTCCTTGTTCCAGACCACATTGTTGATCGACCAGACGTATCCGGCCATCTCGCCAGTGAGGTTTAGGGTGAGGACGCGGTCCGCCTTGCGGAGGCTGAGCGGCCGCAACGCGCGCAGGCTTTTCTCGAGCTCGAGAGTCAACGCCGGCGAGGCCGTCTCCGCCTTGACGGGCGCGCGGCCGACTGTCGCGTTTCCGGCGCGCAGCACGATTCCGGTCTGGTCGCGCTCGCCTTCCAACAACGCTAGGATCGGAAATGCGCCCGGCCCCGGCGGGAGCGTCACCCGGATGTCCAGGCGCTGCGCCACCGCGACCGGAAAGCGGTGGTCGCGGACCGGCGCGACCTCGAAACCGTCGACCGCGATCAAATCGCCCTCGAGCTTGCCGAGGTCGATGTGGAAGTTGCTCATCGAAGCGCTGTTGATGATGCGCAACAGAACGAGCCCGCCCGGCGCGACCTTGACGACCTCAGGATCGGCGAGGGTGCGGTCGTTGGCGAGGAAGGCGTCATATTTGACGTCGTTGAGGTCGGGCGCGGCGGCGCCTTTCGACATCGCCATGCCCGCCATCTTTGAATCCAACATCTTGGACGCCGGAGCTGGCGCGGCGCCGGACGCAGCCATGCCGGCCATCGACCCAGACTTCTTCAGGCTTTCGAAGATCTGCCCCGGCGGGGTGAAGCTGAAATCGGCCAGCATGACCACGACTTCCTGCTGGTCCGCACGGTCGCGCTGATCGCGGATGATGAGCGGCGCCGTCATCAGCAGTTGCTCCTGCAGGCCCTGATGCGAGTGCATCCAGAACGTGCCGCCGAAGCGCAGGGGGAAATCGTAGTCGGCGCTGCTGCCCGGAGGAATTGGCGGCCCCGAAATCCCCGGCACGCCGTCCTGGCGCCACGGCGGCGTCAGCCCATGCCAATGGATGAGGCTCGGTTCATCGATGCCGTTCTCGACCCGAACGCGAAAGGACTTGCCGGCGTCGGTCGTGAGGCCGAATGTCCCGTCCGGCTGGCGGATGCCGTACACCGACGCCGTCCGGCCGTTCACCTCGATCTCGCGCCGCTGGAGCCTAAGGATGGTCGGCGGCGACGAGGTCTGCGCCCGGGCGGGAATTTGCGACGCCGCCAGGGTCGCGGCGCCGCCAGCGAGGATCGCGCGCCTGGACAGCATGGGGAGCCTCTCGAGCTGACTTCGCGCCGGAACAGAGCATTGACGCTTATCAAGTCTCGATTCCGAATGGAACTTGCAGCGACCGTCGATCGCTCTTGAATGACAAGGACGCGCGACGATCGGAGCCCAAATAAGGCTGCTAAATCCCGCTATTTGTGCTAGCTTCCGGCCGGCCGGAGGGCGCAAATGAGCGAAACCCGGAAGCTCGCTGCCATCCTGGTATCCGATGTCGTCGGTTACAGCCGCCTCGCCGGCCTGGACGAGGACCGCATCCTCGCGCGCCTGAGAACCCTTCGCAGCGATCTCTTTGACCCGATCATCTCGGTGCATCACGGGCGCATCGTCAAGCGCACCGGCGACGGCTCGATCATCGAATTCAGGAGCGTGGTCGACGCGGTGCGCTGCGCGATCGAGGCGCAGACCGGCATGGTCGAGCGCAACATGGGTCTGCCGCCTGAAAAGCGCATCGAGTTTCGCGTCGGCATTCACTTAGGCGACGTCGTCGAGGAGAGCGACGGCGACCTGATGGGCGACGGCGTCAACATCGCCGCCCGCCTTGAAGGCATATGCCAGCCCGGCGCGATCTGTCTGTCTGAGGACGCCTATCGGCAGGTCAAACAGCGGCTCGATCTCAAGGTCAGCGATCTCGGCGCGACACAGCTCAAGAACATCGCCGAGCCTGTGCACGCGTATTCGCTGGAAGTCGGCCAGCCGGCTGAGGCCAAGCCAGCGCCAGCATCCATCGCCACGGTCAGGCCGGAGAGCGCGATCCCCCCGCCGAGGACCAGCGGCTGGTCTTCGCGTTGGCCCGCGCTCGCCGCGATTGCCGCTCTTCTCTTTCTGGCCGCCGCCGGCGGCTGGGCCGTGCTCGGCGGCCGCCTGACGAGACCGGCGCAGGCCGCGCATCTTTCCATCGTCGTACTGCCCTTCACCAATCTCTCCAACGATCCCGCCCAAGACTATTTCGCCGACGGTATAACGGAAAATCTCACCACGGACTTGTCTCGCATCCACGACAGCTTCGTGATCGCCCGCAACACGGCTTTCGCCTACAAGGGCAAGCCGATCGACGCTAGGCAGATCGGCAAGGAGCTCGGCGTTCGCTACGTGCTCGAAGGCTCGGTGCAGCGCGACCAAAATCGGGTGCGGGTCAACGCGCAACTGATCGACGCCGAATCCGGAGCGCACCTCTGGGCCGAGCGATTCGAGGAGGACGTGGCCGATCTGTTCAAGCTGCAGGATCAGATCGTCGTGCGGCTGGCCAACACGTTGGGCGTCGAACTTGTCAAGGCGGAGGCGACGAAGGGCGCCCGCTCGACCAACCCGGATGCGAACGATCTCGCGATGCGCGGTTGGGGGCTCCTGAATGACCCGGCTAATTTTTCCAGCAAGGAAAAGTTCGATGCGGCGCGGACCTTGTTCGAACAGGCGCTCGCGATCGACCCGAACAACGCCAGGGCAATCGCCGGTGATGTTTCGACATACTGGCAGGAGGCTCTCTTTGGATGGGGAAATTCTGAAACCGATTACAACGCCAAAATACTCGGTCAGGCGGACCGCGCGATCGCCCTGGCTCCGGATTACGACCAACCGCACCTGTTTAAGAGCTTGTACTTGAGCATCACGCACCGCTTTGACGAGGCGCTCAGCGCCGCCAACGCCGGCGTCGCCGCCAATCCAAACAATCCAAATGTCTACGCTGCGCGAGCGATCACGGAAATAGCTCTCGGCCATTTCGACCAGGCCAAATCCGACGCGCAACAGGCGATTCGGTTGAGCCCGCATGATCCGACTAGGACGATCTGGGATACGAACCTCGGCGACATAGAAATTGGCTCTGGTCGTCCCGAAGCGGCGATCGTCGAATATAAAAAGTCGCTCGATGCGGGCGATCACACCTACTGGAACTACGCAAACCTCGCCGCTTCCTATGCGCTCTTGGGCAAGATGGACGAGGCGAAGCCGTACGTCGCCGAAACCCTTCGTCTCAATCCGAGCTTCACCATCAAATGGTTCCGAGAGCACGTCCCCTACGACATCCCGACTCGGGACGAAGGCTTGCGCAAGGCGGGGTTTGCGGAGGAATGAGCGCCGGGCGCGGGAGAGCAAGCGAAAAATCAGGCGATTCGCCGGAACCGGCGAGCCCTCGCGGCGATTGACTTCGTACCCTTTCTGACCCATTTCTAGGGGTCCGCAGGGCTTTGGCTCTGTGCGGGGGGTTTGCGTGCGTCCTTAACAAGACGGCGCGCCTTTTAACGCTAGCAACAGGAGAGTGGCCATTCGTCGACCTATGAAGGCAACCGCGCAGCCGGAGAAGGGCGGCCCGCGCACCAATCGCGATATTCGCGCCATCCAGGTTCAACTGATCGACGCCGAGGGGCAAAATCGCGGCGTCGTCAATCTCACAGACGCCCAGCAGCTCGCCGACGACGCTTCGCTCGACCTGGTCGAAATCGTCCCCAACGCGACCCCGCCAGTCTGCAAGATCCTCGATTTCGGCAAGTACCGCTTTCTCGAGCAGAAGAAGTCGGCCGAGGCGCGCAAGCGTCAGAAAGTGGTCGAGGTCAAGGAGATCAAGCTCAGGCCGGGCATCGACGACCACGACTACGAAGTGAAGATGCGCTCGGTGCGCCGGTTCTTCGACGAGGGCGACAAGGTCAAGGTGACGCTGCGGTTTCGCGGCCGCGAGATGGCCCACCAGGATATCGGCTTCAAGCTTCTGCAGCGGGTCAGGACCGAGACCGCGCCAATCGCCAAGGTCGAGGCCGAACCGTTGATGGAAGGCCGCCAGATGACCATGGTGCTGGCGCCGAGGTAGGTTCGCGGCGCGTCTCGGGTCACGGGGAATTGAAGCTGCCCGGGCGCGCCGCCGGTGGCGCTGGCGCGTTGGTTCCTGTACTAACATGTTAGTCCCTCCGCCCCGAGGGACTGTTTTTTTGCGCGGCCGCGGAGGGCCGGGGACTATGACCACAGCGCCGACCTATGCCGAGGGCGCCGCGACAACGCGCCGGGGCGCCCAGACCGCGACGCTCGGCGTCTTGATGGCGATCAGCGCCTCGCACATGCTCAACGATGTCATGCAGTCGCTGGCGCCGGCGCTCTATCCGGTGTTTCGCGACAAGATGGCGCTGAGCTTCTTCCAGACCGGCGTCATCACCTTCGTGTTCCAGGCCACCGCCTCCCTGCTCCAGCCGTTCATCGGTCTTGTCACCGACCGCAGGCCGATGAACGCGCTCCTGCCGGCCGGCATGGCGTTCACGCTGATCGGCCTCGTCGGCCTCGCCTTCGCCGACACGTATCCGCTGCTGCTTGCCGCGGTGGCGCTGATCGGCGTCGGCAGCGCCGTCTTTCATCCCGAGGCTTCGCGCGTCGCCCGGGCGGCCTCGGGCGGCCGGCACGGCTTCGCCCAGAGCCTGTTCCAGGTCGGCGGGAATTTCGGCCAGTCGACCGGGCCGCTGCTCGCCGCCTTCGTCGTCGTGCCGTTCGGGCAACACTCGGTCCTCGCATTCACCGCTTTCGCTCTCGCCGCGATCGTCATCTTGACCGGGGTCAGCCGCTGGTACGCCTCCCATCGGGCGAAGCCGAAGATCGTCGACGCGGCGCCGCGCGAAACCCTGCCGCGCGCCGTGGTCATTCGCACGCTCGCGGTGCTGATCATCATGCTGTTCTCGAAGGTGCTCTATCTCGCCAGCATCGGCAGCTACTACACCTTCTACTTGATGCAGACGTTCGCCGTTTCGCTGCAGACGTCGCAGCTCATGCTGTTCGTCTTTCTCGCCTCCGTCGCCGCCGGCACGTTCCTCGGCGGTCCGATCGCCGATCGGATCGGCGCCAAATACGTCATCTGGGGCTCGATCCTCGGCGTCCTTCCGTTCACGCTGCTGCTGCCGCACCTCGGACTCGTGGCGACCGCGATCAATTCAATCGCGATCGGGCTCATCATCTCGTCGGCCTTCTCGGCGATCGTGGTCTATGCGCAGGAGCTGACGCCGGGCAATGTCGGCGCGGTCGCGGGCCTTTTCTTCGGCCTGTCGTTCGGCCTCGGCGGCATCGGCGCGGCGCTACTGGGCGCGCTCGCGGACCGTACCAGCCTAACCTTCGTCTATCAGGTCTGCGCCTTCCTGCCGGCGGTCGGCCTCTTGGGCGCCCTCCTGCCGACCGCGCCGGGAAAGATCCGGGCGGCGAAAAGCGCCACGCCCTCGTCCTGAGGGAGCGGCGTTCGGCGCACGCTGGAGGCCGCAGCGCGGCTCCTCTGAGGCCGGCAATTGCGGTGGTCGCCACCAATGCGCCACAATCGCGGCTCTTCATGAGAATGAACATTCATTCTCATGAGTCTCGCCATGTCGTTCGCTTCTTTGCCGGCAGGGCGCCGGCCTGCAGACGCCGAGCGGCGCGAGCGGATTCTGGAAGGCGCCGAGCGCGCCTTTGTCAGTCACGGCTTTCACGCCGCGACGATGCAGCATGTCGCCGACGAGCTCGGCATGAGCCCCGGCAATCTCTACCGCTACTTCCCTTCCAAAGAGGCGATCATCGAGGGTCTGTGCGCGGTCGACCAGGCTGGACGCGCGCAAGCCTTCGCCGAGCTCTTGGCCGACAAAGGCGATATCATGGAGGCGATGTGCGCCGCGTTGCGCCGCCATGTCCTCGACAAGCCGCCCGAAAAGGCGCGCCTGATTGTCGAGATCTGGGCCGAGGCCGGCCGCAACGAGAGGGTGGCGGCGCTCTCGCGCCAGATCGACGCCGACGTCCTTCATGGGGTGGAGAAACTCATGGACGCGGCGAAGGCGGCGGGCGTCGCCTCGCCCCGGCTCGATTCGCGTTTTGGCGCGCGGTTCTTTTTCACCTTCGTCGCGGGTCTTTTCAAGCGCATCGCGATCGAGCCTGATTTCGATGCCGAAGCAGAGGCGCCGGTGGCGATCAGCGTTCTCAAGGCGCTATTCGCCGGCAAGCTTTCGGCCGGCGAGGAGGCCTGACGATGCGCCACGCGCCGATCGTTGCCGTCGTCGTCGCGGTCGCGGCGCTCGGATGCGTCTGGGCGGGGAGCGTGGTTGCTCCCTGCGCTATGCCGCCCGCGCTGATGGCGAAAATCGCCCCCGGCAAGGTTGCATCCTGCCCGGCGCCGGCGACGGTTGCGGCCGATCAGCCGCGCGCGGTCGAACCGCCGGCGGTCACCGTCGTCCCTGCGGCGAAGCGGGAATTCGTCGACCGCCTGTTCGTGTCGGGAACCCTGGTCGCGCGCGAGGAAGCGCAAGTGGCGGCCCGCATCGACGGGCTCACGATCGTCGAGGTCGACGCGGAGGACGGCGATCGGGTCAAGCAAGGGCAGGTGCTCGCCCGGCTCGATCGCACCCAGCTCGACGCGCTCGTGGCGGAGAACGACGCCGCGACCCGGCGCGCCGACGCGGCGATCGACCAGGCGCAGAGCATGATCGCCCAGTCGCAGGCGCAGTTGCAATTCGCGAGCGACGATTTCGACCGCGCGCGCAAGCTCGCCGGCGGCGTGATGGCGGTCTCGACCATCGAGCAGCGCGAGACGGCGATGAAGACGGCTCAGGCCCAGCTCGCCGCCGCCCAGAACGCGCTCAGCGTCGCCGAGGCCGATCGCAAGAGCCGCGACGCCGAACGGCAGGAGCTCCTGGTGCGCATCGACCGGACGGAGGTCAAGGCGCCTGTCGCGGGAATCGTCAGCCGGCGCTCGGCCAAGCTCGGCGCCGACGCTTCCAGCGCCGGCGAGCCGCTTTTCCGGATCATCGAGGACGGCGCGGTCGATCTCGAGGCCGACGTGCCCGAGCAGTCGCTGGCGCGGCTCGCCGTCGGCATGCCGGCGGAACTGAAGCTGCCGGGCGTCGAGGGCGCGGTCGCTGGGCGGGTGCGCCTCGTCAACCAGGAGGTCGACAAGGCGAGCCGCACCGGCAAGGTCAGGATCGCGCTCGAGGACGTCAGCCGCGCCCATATCGGCGCCTTCGCCTCGGGCCGTGTCGAGCTGATTCGCCGCGACGGCGTCGGGGCGCCGGCGACCGCGTTCGAGCGCGAGGGCGATTCGGCGCGCCTCTACGTCGTGCGCGACGGCAAGGTCGAGGAGCGGCAGGTGAGGCCGGGCATCGTGGACGGCGATTCGGTCGAGATCGAGAGCGGCGTCGCCGCGGGCGAGAGCGTGGTGGCCCGCGCCGCCTCGTTCCTGCGGCCGGGCGACCGCGTGCGTCCGGTCCCCGAAGCGGCGGCTTCGGCGGGCGGCTAGGAGGCTCTTCCCCATGCGGCTCAACGTCTCGGCCTGGTCGATCCGCCGGCCTATACCGGCCGCGGTGGCGTTTGCGGTCTTGATGGTTCTCGGCCTCGTCAGCTTCCGGACGATGTCGGTCACCCGCTTTCCGAACATCGATATTCCGATCGTTCAGGTGCTCATCACCCAGTCGGGCGCCGCGCCGGCCGAGCTCGAATCGCAGGTGACGAAAAAAGTCGAGGACGCCGTCGCCAGCGTCAACGGCGTCTGGCACATCATCTCGACCGTCACCGACGGATCGTCCTCGACCGTGATCCAGTTCACCGTCGGCTCGGTCGACATCGACCGCGCGCTCAACGACGTCAAGGACCAGATCGCCAAGATCCGCAGCGACCTGCCGCGCACGATCGATGAGCCGATCATTAGCCGCATCGACATCGAGGGCCTGCCGATCGTCACCTACGCCGCCTCGGCGCCCGGACTTTCGGTCGAGCAATTGTCCTGGTTCATCGACGATTCGGTCGCGCGCGACCTGCAGAGCATCCGCGGCGTCGGCGAGGTCAAGCGGTTCGGCGGTGTCGACCGCGAAATCCGGGTCTCGCTCGATCCCGAAAAGCTGCTCGCGCTCGGTGTCACCGCGGCGACCGTCAACGAGCAGGTGCGCGCCGATAATGTCGATCTCGGCGGCGGACGGGGCGAAGTCGCCGGCCAGGAACAGGCGATCCGCACCCTTGCGGGGGCACGAAAGCTCGACGATCTCGCGGCGCTACCGATCGCTTTGCCGGGCGGGCGCAAGGTCAGGCTCGACGAGCTGGCGACCGTTACCGACGGCGCGGCCGAGCCGCGCACCTTCACCCGCCTGTTTGACGAGCCGATCGTCGCCTTCGGCGTCACCCGCGCCAAGGGCGCAAGCGACGTGACCGTCGATCAATTGATCGCCAAGCGCCTTGCGGCCATCGAGGCCGCGCATCCGGAAGTGAAATTCACCAAGGTCGACACTCAGGTCGACAGCGAGCTCGGCAATTACCATTCGACGATGGAGACGCTGATCGAGGGCGCGCTGCTTGCCGTCGTCGTCGTGTTCATCTTCCTTCGCGACCTGCGCGCGACCCTCGTCACCGCGGTCGCGCTGCCGCTCTCGGTCATCCCGACCTTCTGGGCGATGGATGCGATCGGCTTTTCCCTCAACCTCGTGAGCCTGCTCGCGATCACGCTGGTGACGGGCATTCTGGTCGACGATGCGATCGTCGAAATCGAAAACATCGTGCGCCATATGCGGATGGGCAAGTCGGCCTATCGCGCCTCGCTCGAGGCGGCTGACGAGATCGGGCTAGCGGTGATCGCCATCTCGCTGTCGATCGCGGCGATCTTCTCACCGGTCAGCTTCATGGGCGGCATCGCCGGCCAGTATTTCCGCCAGTTCGGCCTGACGGTCGCGATCGCCGTCATGTTCTCGCTCATGGTCGCCCGCTTCGTCACGCCGGTGATCGCCGCCTATTTCCTGCGCGCGCCGCACGGCCACGCCCACCGCGACGGCGCGGTGATGCGCTTTTATACTCGCCTCGTGCGCGGCTCGCTCAGCCACCGGTGGCTCACCCTGTTCGCGGGCGCGCTGATCTTCGCGGCGTCCTTGTGGTCGACGCAGCTGCTGCCGTCCGGGTTCATCCCGGCAGACGACTATGGCCGCGCGCTCCTGGCGATCGAATTGCCGCCGGGCTCGCGGCTCGACGACACCGATCGCGTCACCCGCGCGATCTCGGACAAATTGCGCGCCATGCCCGAGGTTCGCTCGGCGTTGATTTTCGGCGGCAAAATCCTCGGCGGCGCCGACGACGAGCCGCGGAAGGCGACGATCGTCATCAACTTCGTCCCCAAATCGGAGCGCGAGGCGACGGAGAAGGACCTACAGCTCAGGATCGGCGCGATCCTCGCCAATCAGCCGGACATCCGCTACTGGTTCCTCAAGGACAACGGCCAGCGCGACCTGCAGCTGATCATCGCCGGCCCCGACATCGACGTCATCAACACGACCGCCAACCAGATCGCGAGCGAAATGCGGTCGATTCCGACGATCGAGAATCCGATCTCGACGGCGGAACTCGACCGGCCGGAATTGCGCATCACGCCGAAGCCTCAGGTCGCCGCCGATCTCGGGGTTTCGACCGAGGCGCTGTCCGACACCATCCGAGTCGCCACGCTTGGCGACATCGACGCGAATCTCGCCAAGTTCAACGCCGGCGAGCGCCTGATCCCGATCCGGGTCGAGCTCGACGAGGCGGCGCGCGCGCACGTCGGGCTTTTGGAGAATTTGCGGTTGGCGACGGGCAGCGGCGCGACGACGCCGCTCTCGGTGGTCGCGGACTTCTCGGTCAGCCACGGACCGACCGCCATCAACCGCTACGACCGCACGCGGCGGGTGACGATCGAGGGCGATCTGCGCGGCGACGCCGCGCTCGGCGCAGCGGTCGCGGCGATCCGGGCGCTGCCGACCGCCAGCCATCTACCGCCCGGGGTCGAGATCCGCGAAACCGGCGACGTCGAGATCATGAGCGAGGTGTTCGCCTCGTTCGCCGCGGCGATGGGCGCGGGCCTGATGATGGTCTACGGGCTTCTGGTGCTGCTGTTCGGCAGCTTCCTGCAGCCGATCACGATTCTCATTTCCCTGCCGCTCTCGATCGGCGGCGCGATCATCGCGCTCCTCATCACCCACAAGGCGATGTCGATGCCGGTGGTGATCGGCATTCTCATGCTGATGGGCATCGTCACCAAGAATGCGATCATGCTGGTCGATTTCGCGGTCGAGGAGATCGGTCGCGGCTCGCCGCGGCTCGAGGCGCTGGTCGAGGCCGGCCGCAAGCGCGCGCGGCCGATCGTGATGACGACGATCGCGATGGCGGCGGGCATGTTCCCTTCGGCCTTGGGCCTCGGCGACGGCGGCGGCTTCCGCTCGCCGATGGCGATTGCGGTGATCGGCGGACTTGTCATGTCGACGATGCTGTCGCTGGTCTTCGTGCCGGCGGTGTTCACGGTGATGGACGACATCGGCCGGCTCGCCTGGCGCGGGTTCAGCCGTTTCGTGGGCGACAAGGACGAACCGCACCCGCCCGTGCATGCGGGACCTGCGCCCGTGATCAGGCCACGGCCCGCGCCTGACGTGTCGATTGCAGCGGAATGAGACGTCTGTCGGGCCACCTTCCTCCGTGAGGTGGGACGGGGCTGGAACGACCGATCAGGATTCCAGACGGACGTCGCCCGGCGGGGCGGCTCTGGATTCTTGGTCAGACCTGCGATCTGCCGGGATTAGCGCTCTCAATGCGTTGACCGCCGGGTCGACCACGAGTCCCATCACGCCGTGCGGATCATGCGCATGACCCGAGACGCCGAAGGCGAGGCGCGGCGGCTCGACCGACGGCATGCGGAGAGTGCCCATCAGCCAATCCCAGATCGCGAGGCTCGCCCCGAGGTTGCAGTTGAAATGCGCCGGATCGGCGGAGTGATGCAATTGGTGGTGGGCCGGGCTCATGAACACCCGCCCCCATAACCCCGTGAACGGGATCCAGATCTCGCTGTGCTGGAGCTGGGCGGTCAGATAGATGTAGAGCAGCATCAACACGTTCTGGTCGAACAGGGTGAATGATACGGCCTGGCGGCCAAGCGCATATTGCGCCGACGCCGCCGATTACGCCGATGAAAAGCGCGAGGTTGTTGGCGAGGATCAGCGAATTGAGCGGGTGGACGCGGAAGTTGACCAGCGGCGTCAGCACTTCGGCCGAGTGGTGGGCCTTGTGCAATTCCCATAGCGCCGGAACGCGGTGCTTGAGCGAATGATCGACGAAGAAGCCGAGGTCGTAGGCGAGAAAGAGCGCGAGCGTGCGCGCGGCGTTGAGCACGAAATCGGGCGCATGCGGCTCAGGATGCGGGCCGAGGAAGCGCACAAGAAAGGCGGCGACCCCGTCGCTGATCCATGACGTCGAGACGACGGCCCAGCCGATGATCGCGCCCAGGGTCGCAAGGCCGATGACGCAATAGCCGAGGTCGGCGAAGGTCGAGCGGTGGAACAACACCCGGCGCGAAAAGACCGCTCGCATGAGCGCTTTCACGACGATGGGCCGGCCGCGGCGTTTGCGCCTCAAGGCGAGCCAGGCGAAGGCGATCATAACCGCCGCGCCGAGCGAGTAGATCGACGAGATCGACGCCGGCTGGAGTAGGGTCGCGGCCGCCGGTCGCAGCGGCGAGACGAGGGTTTCGACGACGGTCATCGGCGCGATGTCTTCTTAGCCTTCGGATTCGGCTGGCGCGACGCCGAACCGTTCGCGACCACGCTAAGGTGCGACGATTAACGATTGATGGTTTCGATTCCTACACTCGGCCGCTCGGGCGCTGACGCTCGAATCTGCTGTGACGTTCGCGCGCAAAGCGGGAGCGGATCGAGGCGCACAACGCCCTTCGCGCCGCGCCGATCGGATTTCGATCGCAGCGAATTGCCGAGCGTTGAGCTGGGGGTTCCCCTGCGTCGGAGCGAAGTGTGAGCCAGATCACG
Organism: uncultured Alphaproteobacteria bacterium; assembly: GCA_963783175.1. Taxonomy (GTDB): domain Bacteria; phylum Pseudomonadota; class Alphaproteobacteria; order Rhizobiales; family Beijerinckiaceae; genus Roseiarcus. The sequence continues at coordinate 102,266 of CAWANG010000048.1, read as the reverse complement.
GCGCGCCATTGGCTTTTGCGCCACGGTAGATGAAAGCCGGCGCGAATGGCCAGAAAGTTAGGCAAGGAAAACGTCCTGCCTCAAGGCGTAAACAGGGGGCGACGAATGTCCGGCTATTCTCTTGTGATCCTAGTCTGCTCCGTCGCGCTCTCGCACTCGGATTGCCAGCCGAAGACCGCGAGAGATATTGTGCGGGGGCCGGAGGTCGACAATACGGTCATGTGCGGATTGAACGCGCAGATGATGATTGCGCGCACGGATCTCGTTCGGGCAGACGGGACTGAATACATGAAGGTGGTCTGCACGCCGTCCAAGAACGCCGACCAGTGGACTGCTGAAGTCGAGGCGCGCAAGGCTGCGCTCCAGTGAGCCGAATCGACCCGAGCGAATTGTCAGTCAGTCCCAGAACGATGGCCTGAGGACGGACTTCGTTCTCCGAGCGGAATCGACCGCGAGCGGAAGACCTCGCTGATGATGCTCGCCTGCGCCGGGCTGACCGCGAGCTTGGCCGAAAAGCCGTCACGCCGGGCGGCGATCGCTTCGGCGCGCAAGCCTTCCGCGTCGCTGACGTCGGCGAACGCTGCGTCAATCGCCGGCACGCCCGCAGCCGCTGCGGCCAGAAGGGTAAGATCCCGCGCCAGGCGAAAGACGCCGACGTAGGCGCCGGATGGATCGCGGTCGGTCTCGGCGCCGATCTCTGCGCGTAGCGAGGCGGCGCTCCAGGCGAGGCCCGCGAGCCGTCCGCTCGAGCCGCGATAGCTCGCCATGTTCAAGAGAGCCCGCGCCGTGTCGACGACGGCGATGATCCGCGTCGCGCCGTCGGGAACCGCGAAATCCGCTTCACGCACCGCAAGCTTGACGGAGAGATGCTGGACGCTCGCCGCGCCGACGCTCCCCGGCAGCAGGATGGCGTCGGGCGCGCAACCCATGACCGCGTCAAGATCGGCGTCCGCTTCGCCCGAGTTCGAGCGCGTTGACGGCGACGACGAGCTCCGGCCCAACGCCGCGGGCGCCCTTGAGAAATCGGGCGGCCGCGTCCCGCGCCGCAATTCTTTCGCCGGACGGGGCTAACGCGAGATCGGCGATGACCGCGCCGGCGCCGCTCGCCAGCGCCTCGGCGAGCCGTTTCTCGTCCGGCGGAGCGATGATGAGCGAGCGCATTGAGGCGCCTCAGGCGGAAAGGATCTCGGGTCCGCGGCGGCGCATGAACGCGGTGCGGCGGCATTCGGCGACCAGCGTGCCGTCCTGCTTAAACGCCCGGTGCCGGAACTCGACCAGCCCGGCGTCGGCGCGCGACTTCGAGGCGCGCACGGCCGTAACTTCGGTCTCGGCGCGGACGGTGTCGCCCTCGAACAACGGCGCCGGAAAGGCGACGTCGGTCATCCCGAGATTGGCGATTGTCGTGCCGACCGTGGTGTCGTTGACGGAAATGCCGATCATGAGTTCGAGCGTGAACAGCGAATTCATCAGCGGCCGGCCCCATTCGGTCTCGGTGGCGCAAAAATGGGCGTCGATATGCAGCGGCTGGGGATTTAGCGTCATGTTCGAGAACAGCATGTTGTCCATTTGGGTGACCGTGCGGGTCAGGCGATGGCGGAACAGCTGACCGACCGAGAAGTCCTCGAAATAGAGGCCGCCGCGCGGATGATGGCGAAGAGCTTCGGTCCCCATGGACGCCTCTAGTTGCAACTTTAAGTTGCCATTAACCATAGTCGTGCAATCTGGGCGATCAGCACCCACCGCCATGACCGGCGAGGGAGGGCGACGTGCACGCCAACCGACCGACGGCCATTCTCCTGCCGGCGCTCTCGCTCGCCAAGCCAGACATTGTGCGCCGATTTCTTGCTTTCGCGCAATGCGCCGGCCCAGTGGAGCGGGCGGAAGCGGCGAGCGCACTCGCCCGCGCTTATCTCCATTCCGATCTCGCTAAGCCCGTGCGCTCCGAGGCTGAGCTGGCGATTACGGCGCTGCTCGACGATCCTTCGCCTTTGGTCCGCCGGGCGCTCGCGGCCGCCCTGGGCAGCGCTAGCCATGCGCCCCGTCCTCTCATCCTGGCGCTGGCCGCCGACCAGCCGGAAGTGGCGGCCGCGGTGCTGAGCCGTTCGCCCGCGCTGACCGACGCCGATCTCGTCGACTGCGTGGCGATGGGAGACGCGGTCGCGCAGACCGCGATAGCGCGAAGGCCCGATCTCAAGCCCGGCGCAATCGCGGCGCTGGCCGAGATCGGCCAACGCGATGCGGTTCTGGCGCTGATCGGCAATCGGGAGGCCGCTCCTACGGCGGGCGCGCTGACTTGCATCCTCGCGCGTTTTGACGCCGATGCGGAGGTGCGCGAGGCGCTGCTCGAGCGCCCATTGCTACCGGCGGCCTTGAGGGCGCAAATCGCCGTGGCGACGGCGAAAGACCTCAGCGTCGCGGCGTCGCGATGGCTGCCGCGGGAGCGGGCCGAGCGCGTCGCCCGCGAAGCGCGCGACCAGGCGATCTCGTCGATCGCCTCGTCATGCCCTGAGGATGAGCGAGCCGAACTCGTACGCTCGCTGCGGGCGTGCGGGGCGCTAACGCCGGCTTTGCTCCTGCGCTCGCTGCTCGGCGGGGAGCGGGACCTGTTCGCCGAGGCGCTGGCGGAATTGTCCGGCCTGCCGTTGCCGCGTGTCGCGGCCTTTGCCCTCGCCCCGCGCGGCGAAGGCTTCGCGGCGCTTTCTCACAAGGCGGGCCTGAAGAGCCACATGCTGCCGGCATTCGCTGCGGCGCTTGCCGCGATCAAGACTTCTGCCGGCGAAGTCGGCGGCGGGCTCAAGCTGTCGCTGGTGCAGAAGGTCATCGACGAATGCGAACGGCGCGACGATCCGGCGCTGGCCAAAGTCCTGGCGCTGCTGTGGCGCTTCGCCGCCGAGGCGGCGAGGGCGGAAGCGGCCGGCTTCGCCCGCGACGCGATCGCCTCGGCTTCACGCAGACGGCTGCCGTTCAGTCTCGACTTCGCTCCCGCCAACGACGACGCCGGTGTCGAGCTCGCGCCGGACACGGATTTCGACCGGCCGCGCCTCGGCGCGGCGCCACTTGAGCTCAGCGCCGCGCTCGCCGACCCGAGCGACGACTGCGCGCCGCCCATCGAATTGCCGCTCGCGCTCATCGCCGCGCTCGACGACGCCGCGTGAACGTGAAGCCGTCTGGAGCTAACCGACCGGCGCTTCGTTGAGAGGCTCCTTCATCGCCTCTCGCGCTTGCGCCATCGCCCGCACCAGCACCGATGGGTCCTGTGCTCCCGGGACGCCGAGGCGGCCGGCGAAGATGAAGAACGGCACGCCGCTGACCCCGATCGCCTGCGCCTGCGCGATCTCCTCGCGCACGAGGTCGGCGTCCGCCCCTTCCGCCAGAAGCTTCTCGACCAGCCTGGCGTCGAGACCGCATTCTTGGGCGATGTCGATCAGAACGCCGCGGTCGCCGATATCCCGTCCATCGACGAAGTAAGCCTTGAATAGACGATCGACCACCTTTCCCTGCACGCCCGCCGAGTTCGCCCAGCGGATGAGCCGGTGGGCGTCGAGGGTGTTGGGCGCGCGCTTGATCTTGTCGAACGCGAAAGGCAGGCCGACCTCAGCCCCGAGGCGGGTGAGGTTGTCGTGGGCTGTCTTGAGCCTGCCGCTGGCGCCGAATTTCTTCGCCATGTACTCGGCGCGGTCGAGCCCGCCGTCCGGGATCGTCGGGTCGAGCTGGTAGGGCCGCCAGCGCACGGCGACGGGTTGCGGCGCCTCGGCGAGCGCCGCGTCGAGCCGCTTCTCGCCGAGATAACACCACGGACACACGACGTCGCTGACGATGTCGATGGTGAGGGGTTCGCTCTCTTGGTTCATGCCCGTCTTCCGCCTCCAACGTCCTTAACTGTGATTCGGCGCCGCGGCTCGACCGCTCGCGGCCAGCCGGTCCATCAGCGGCGCCCCGTCGTAGGTCACAGGCTTGTCGATGACCTTTGTCTCCATCCCGGTGAAATAGCGGTCAAGCACGGTCGCGCGTTCGTGCTGGAGGGGCGTCGGGCAATAGCAGGTCTCGGTCCAGCGCGCCGTGCCGTCGGGCGCGACGCGCGCACGCTCCATGGCGGCGACGATCTCGGCGCCGTCAGGCCGTTGCGCGGCGATGCTGCCATCGGTGAGGCGCATATGGAATTCGGGCGCACGACCAGGGATGAGCTTGGCGGATACGGCGTAGAGCATCACGTACGTCCACTCGTGACACCCGTCCCCGGACTTGATCCGGGGATCATCGCGGGCATCTACGGCTTGGCCTAGATGGCGTCCCGGTCACGCAAACGCAAGTGAGACTGTCGCCGCCCGCCGGCGCCGGATGCGCCTCACGGCTCGCGCCGCCACCATGTCGAGAGCTCGACGCCGAACAGGGGCGTCTTCTCGGGCCGGCCGAGCTTGGCCGAATAGGCGATCCATTGCTCCGGCGCGTAATAGAGCGGTGTGATATAGAAGCCCGAGATGAGTAGGCGATCGAGCGCGCGCACGGCGGCCACGAAGTCTTCGTTGCTCTTGGCCGCCAGGATCGCGGCGATCATCGCGTCGATCGCCGGCGAGGCGACGCCGCAAATATTGTAGGCCCCCTCGGCATTGGCGGCAGCCGAGCTCCAGCGCCCGCGCTGCTCGTTGCCCGGCGAAGGCGAGGCGACCCACGTCCCGATCATCACGTCGAAGTCGAAGCTCGTGCGCCGGCGCTGGAATTGTACCTCGTCGACCAGCCGCACGTTGGCGGCGACCCCGATCCGCGCGAGATTGCGCGCATAGGCGAGCGCGAGGCGCTCCTCGTCGCGGTTCTTGACCGTGATCTCGAAGGCGAGCGGCGCGCCTTGCGCATCGACGAGACGGCCGTCGCGCAGCGCATAACCGGCGCGCTCGAGCTCGTCGACCGCGCGCCGCGCGATCGCGCGGTCGCGCCCCGAGCCGTCGGAGACCGGGGCGCGCCATTGGCCCTCCATCACGTCGTCGCGCACGGCGCCGGGAAAGGGCGCAAGCAGCTCGCGCTCGCGGGCCGAGGCGGGGCGGCCGATCGACGACAGTTCGCTGTCGTCGAAAAATCCTTCGGAACGCTTGTACGCGCCGCCGAAAAGGTTGGCGTTGATCCATTCGAAGTCGAACATCGACGCCAGCGCCTCGCGCACGCGGACGTCGGCGAACGGCGCCCGCCGAAGATTGAAGGCGAAGCCTGAGACGCCCTTGGGCAGCCGGCTCGGAATTGCGGCCCTGACGATCCGCCCGTCCCTGGCGGCGGGAAAATCATACTCGGCTCGCCACCGGTTGGTGTCGTCCTCGACCCGATAATCGATCAGCCCGGCTTTGAACGCCTCGAACATCGCCGTCGCGTCGCGGTAATAGTCGATGCGGATCGAGTCGAAATTGTAGAGGCCGCGCGAGATCGGCAGGTCTTTCGCCCAGTAATTGGGGTCGCGCTCGAGCACCAGGCGCTCGCCGGGCTTGACCTCCGCTACCCGATAGGGCCCGGAGCCGACCGGAATCTGCAGGGTCTGGTCCTCGAAATGCTCGGCGTCGGTATGGGCGCGCGACAGCACCGGCATGATCGCCAGCGTCAACGGCAGCTCGCGGTCGTCGGCGCCGGAAAGATCATAGCGCACGGTCCAATCGTCAGGCGCGTCGACGGCTTTGACCAGCCCGAAGGCGGCTCGCTGCTGCGGCCGGCCTTTGGCCTTGAGGAGGTTGAAGGTGAAGACGACATCGGCGGAGGTGATCGGCGTTCCGTCCGAGAACCGGGCGGCCGGATCGAGGTGGAAGATCACCTGGTCCCGCGCCTCGTCGGTTTCGAGGCTTTTGGCGATCAAGCCGTAGAGGGTGAACGGCTCGTCGGCCGAGCGCGCCATCAGCGATTGATAGACGTTGCCGATGAGGCCCTGCGCGGTCGATAAGGCCTTGACATTATAGGGGTTCAGGCTGTCGAAGGCGCCAAGATAGGCGAGATCGAGCCGGCCGCCCCTGGGCGCCGCCGGATTGACATAGGGCAGGTGGTCGAAGTCGGGCGGCAGCGCCGGCTCGCCGTGCATCGCGATCGAGCCCGCGGACGGGCCGACGACGCCCGCGGACGCCGGCGCCCCGCCCAGGGCTAATCCGAGCGCGGCGCAAAGGGCGAGGCGAATCGTGCGGCCGATCATTGCCTTGCTTCTATCATCGGCGGCCGGCTGATTCCCAACCCGAACCTTGTTCTGGCGCCTCGGAAAGCCCCGGGGCGCCCTGATTTGGGGGTTGGCGCTCCGTTGATCGACCGCGGGGCAAGGCCGGCTTCAGCATCTTTCGCCCCGCCAGCCTCGACTCGGCGCGTCGCGCTGAGGCCGCGGCGTCGAAATTGTTATTGGAATGTCGCGCCGAATATGGAAAGAGGGCGGCCGAACACCGCGGCGCCTCGCTGCGCCTCGCGTCACAATGTCGCCCGATGAATCGCGGATGTGGGTCCGGGGCGGGAGTTGACGCTGATCGGGCGCGAGGCGATGCGCCGCGCCGCAAGATTCCGCTTACGGATCGAAAGGACGATTGATGAGTTTTCAAGTCAGGCGCTTGGGCGCCGCGGCGCTAGCATGCAGCCTCGCGCTCGGGGCTGGCGCGGCGGTGGCGCAAACGCAGCTGCAGCCGCAGCTGCCGAAGCCCGGAGCCCCTGGCCAGCCGCAGCAGCCGGCCCCTCCGTCGAAGGTCGATCTGGTGTCGCCCGAGCCGCAATGGGCCAAATTCTGCGCCAAGGAGCCGAACAGCGGCCGCGACGCCTGCGCCACAATGCGCGACTTCTCCACCTCGGCCGATCAGCCGCCGATGATCAGCCTCAATGTCTTCGAACTGGCTGGCGAGGAGAAACGCAAGCTGCGGCTTCTGATGTTGCCGATCGGCATGATGCTGAAGCCGGGCTTCCGCGTCATTATCGACAAGGGGGAGCCGATCGAAGGCAAGTACGACATGTGCTTCCAGAACGCCTGCTCGGCGGAAATCGAGATCAGCCCCAAGACGCTCGAGGCCTTGAAGAAGGGGACGACGATGAGCGTCGTCATGCGCGTTCCGGGCGGCGACGCTTCGGGGCACGAATTGACGTTCAACCTTCCGCTGAAGGATCTGGGCCCAGCGTTTGACGGCAAGCCGACGGACCCCAAGGTTCTGGAACAGCAGCGCCAGGAGTTGCAGCAACAGCTGCAGAAGAAGGCGGAAGAGCAGCGCAAACAGCTCGAACAGCAGCAGCAGAACAGCGCCGCCGCTCCAGCCGCGCCGGCTGCCCCAGCCGCGCCGGCTGCCCCAGCCGCCGCGGCGCCCACGGCTCAGGCTCCCGCCGCGCCTGGCGCTCCGGCGAAGTAGGCCGCCAGCGGAGCGCTTCCTTCCCGAGCTTTGCTGGGGAAGGGGAAACGCCCGACGCGATGGTTTCAGCTCAGATGGGACCGGCCGCGGACGCAGTATCGTCCGTCCTCGGTCTGCTCGAAGGTCTCTTTGATCCGCGGGTGGCGGACCGGCTCTCCGGATTCGTCTGACAGCAGGTTCTGCTCGGAGACATAAGCGACGTACTGGCTGTCCGCGTTCTCGGCGTAGAGGTGATAGAACGGCTGCTCCTTGGCCGGACGAACCTCGGCGGGGATCGAACTCCACCATTCCTCGGTGTTGGAGAAGATCGGGTCGACGTCGAAGATCACACCACGGAACGGGTAGAACCGGTGCTTGACGACCTGTCCGATCCCGAATTTGGCGTTGCGACTCTGCATAGCCTCAGAGCTCCTTTGCCGTCATCCGCCGGTTATAGCCGATCGCGTCAAAAGTGAAACCGGGACGCGACCCGAAACTGCGCCATTCCGAAGGATCTTGTGACCCCCCAACGGCTGTGCCCGAAGCAAGAAGCGGGCCGAAAGCGGCCGCGAGCCCAGCCGCCGACCCGCTCAAAATCGGCAGAGCGCCGCGTAGTCGGCGTCCTTCGCCGCCACCTGCCGGGCGAGATCGACGATGACGCGCGCCTGCTTCCAGGTCGCGTCGTCCTGCATTTTGCCGTCGATCATCACCGCGCCCGACCCGTCCGGCATCGCCGCCAGAATCTTGCGCGCGAAGGCGACTTCGGCCGGATCCGGGGAGAATACCGCCTTGGCGATTGCGATCTGGCTCGGATGCAGGGTCCATGCGCCGACGCAGCCGAGCAGGAAGGCGTTGCGGAATTGCGCTTCGCACGCGGCTGCGTCGGAGAAATCGCCGAACGGCCCATAGAACGGCTTGATGCCGTTCGCCGCGCAGGCGTCGACCATGCGCGCAATCGTGTAATGCCAGGGATCCTGCTGGAAGCTTGCGCGCTCGGCATGGGGTTCGACCGCGTCGGCGAGCACTCGATAGTCGGGATGGCCCCCGCCGACGCGCGTCGTCTTCATTGCCCGCGATGCGGCAAGATCGGCCGGGCCGAGGCTAAGTCCATGCATGCGCGGCGAAGCGGCGGCAATCGCTTCGACATTGTTGACGCCCTGTGCGGTTTCGAGAATGGCGTGGACCAGAATGGGCCGCTTGAGGCCGTAGCGCGCCTCGAGCAGGGCCAGATATTGGTCGATGAAGTGAATGTCCCATTCGCCTTCGATTTTCGGCGCCATCACGACGTCGAGCTTGTCGCCGACCTCGCCCACGAGCCGGGTCATATCGTCGATGAACCAGGGCGAATTGAGCGCATTGACGCGCGCCCATAAGCCTGTCGAGGCGAAATCGGTCGCCTTCGCCATTGCGATGAGGCCCTCTCGGGCCGCTTGCTTCGATTCGACTGGAATCGCGTCCTCGAGATTGCCGAGCACGACGTCGACCTGGCCGACAAGTTCGGGCGCCTTCGCGCGCACCTTTTCGTTGTGCGGCGGCACGAAATGGATCATGCGCTCGAGCCTCGACGGCAGTTCGAGGAGCGGGCGCGGCGCCCCGATCGCGAGCGGATCGAAATATCTGCGCGGGGCTTTCATGGCGGCGTCGTCCTGAGCGAGGGATCGTCACGCCATAGTGCGGTTTCATGTCGGCCGCAATTCGAAGCGGGTCTCACTGAACGGACCCTCGCCCCGGCCGCGCGCGGGTCCCGGCGCGCGGCGGCCGTCCAAGACGGAATCGCCATTGTGCCCGAGCAGACGTGTGATAAACATTGCTCAAAATCGGAATATCTGCTACATTCATTCTGACTTGCCAAAATCTGACCGGCGGTGATCGGGAGGCGCCGCGGGCTGGATCGACTCCTCGCTCGCTGCGGACCTTGGGACCCGACCCCGAAGGCGGCGCGGCGACTAAGAACTGGCCCGCTCGTCCCGGCGACCGGTTCTAACCCATTGAAAGGGCTCTATTCGCGGAAGAACGAGCCATTTGGATTTTGTTGCGGATTCCTTGGATTTCCTTCCGCCTGATTTGGTTTTCATTGCGCCCGATTTGGTTTTCGTTGGGAGCGGCTTGGATATCGTTGTCCCGGCCACGAGGCGCCAAAGCCAGCCCGCTAGCCGTTCGCCGACGCCGCCCGGACGAGGGCGGCGAGATCGCCGCCGTCAAAGGTATGCGCGACGATGCCGGCTCGCTGAGCCGCCTGGACTTGCGGGCCCGGCCCCCCGACGAGGAACGACCGCTCGGTCACGATCGGCCACTCGCTCATCGCCTGATCGAGGGGGCTCGAACGGGACTGCCGATCGGCGGGATAGAACCTGTCGACATGCGCGCCTTCGAGGGCGAGGCGCCCCTCGATTTCCGTGTCGAGCCCGCAGTCTCCGCCGCCGAGGACGAAGACATAGTGGCCGCCGTCATTGAGCGCCCGGATCGCCTCGACAGCCCCAGCCCGCCAGCGAACTGCGTCCGCCCCGGAAGGGTCGCCGGCGGTGTGATCGACGAGCGCGTCTCGGTCGATAAAAGCGGCGGGGCGCACCCGCACCCCGGGAAGCTCGAGATGTCCCTGCTCGAGAGTTTCCGGCAGTCCGATATCGAGGAAGTAACCGTTGAACTCGCGGCCCGCAATCGTCGCCCCGTTCGACCAGGGCCGGAAAGACGTCTTGTTCAAGCGAACACGGCAAGTCGCGAACGAAGTCCAGGATCTTGCGCTTCAGCACATAGACCCCGCCATTGATGACGCCTGGCCCTGGCCGACTCAAATCCTTTTCCAGGAACGCCTCGACCTTGCCGTCCTCTTCGATCACCCGCCCGTAGCGCGCCGCGTTGGCGACCGCCCGCAGCGCCAATGTCGCCGTGGCGCCGGATCGTTGCGAGGCCTGCTCGAGTGCGCGCAAATTGATGTCGAAAAAGGCGTCTCCGTTCATGAGGAGAAAGCGCGGATCGAGAACTTCGCGCGCGACCGTCAACGCGCCGGCGGTGCCGAGCGGGACCGACTCGCGCAGGACCCGCACCGTGGCCTTGCCGATCGGGCGGCCGTCATAGGCGGATTCGAGAGCCTCAGCCGAGATGGCCGGCGAGCAGGACAATGTCCCGGTAGCCGTGGCGTTCGATCATTTCGAGAAGATAGTCGAGGAACGGCCGATCCCCCGCGATCGGCAGCATCGGCTTCGGCACGGCGCGCGTAATCGCGCCAAGCCTGGTCCCTTTGCCGCCGACCAGAATTACGGCCTGCCGGATCGCTTCCCCGCTCATCGCCTGTCGGCCTTGAGCCTTTCGCCGTTTTCTGGCCGGCCCCAGACGCGGTCGGCCTCCGCCGTGGCGAGAAAGACATGATAGAGCGTGCTCGCGGGCATGTAATCGACGATCGGCGCGCCGTTCGCGTCGACGTGGTCGATCCATCCGCCCGCAACAGGACGGCCCAGGAAAACCGCCATCAGGCGCTCGATCGTTCGCGCGGCGCGCAGCCGCCCCTCGCCGTCTCCTGTTTCGAAGGCGGCGACCTCGGCCTTGATCGCTTCGGTGTGAGGCCAGCAGCGGCGGGAGGCTTTGTGCACGCGCCCGTCGTCCAGCAACTCGTCAACGACGAATCCGTCCGCGTCGAAGCCGTGCCGGTCCCCGAACGCCTTCAAAGTCCGGGCGATCGGCGGATCGCTTCGTCCCGCGAGTCCGGCATAGCGGCGAAGCATCCACGACCACTCGAAATGATGTCCCGGCTCGCAGATCCGCCCGTGGAGGCCTTCGCGCGGGTTCCAGGACCCGTCAAAGTATTCAGCCAGGATTCCGGTCTCAGGCTGGAAGAACCGTCCGGCCATCATGTCGTAGAGCTCTCCCGCCCGGGCAAGAAATATCGCGCGGCCCGTGGCTTCGAACCATGCGAGCATGGCCTCGAAAAGATGCATGTGCGGGTTTTGCTCGCGCCTGCCCTGGTCGGCCGGCAAAACGCTATGGTAGCCGCCGCTAGGCGACGCGAAGTGCTGATCGAGAACGCGCAAGGTGGTGAGCGCGGTCGAGAGAAAGCGCGGCTCCGGCGCGAGCTTGTAGGCCCATGCGAGTCCGAACAGCGCGAAGGCGTGAGCGTAGAAATCACGCTTGGGGTCGCACACGGCTCCGTCTGGGTGGACCGCGAAGACCCACCCCGGCGCGCCGTCGGCCCCATGATAACGGTCGATGAGCCTGTGCGCGGCCTCGAGCGCGATGGTTTTGCCCTCTGGCCACCAGCCGAGCATCGCCGCGTGCGAAAAGACGTAGATCTGGCGGCCCTGCACCATGGCGCGTCGCGGCGCCGAGAGGAGCGGCGTTCCCTCGAAGGTCAGCCGCTCGACGAAGGCACCGCGCGTCGAATCGAATCCGATCCCGCCCCACAGTGGCAACGCCTGATCGACCACCCAGCCCCTCAGTCGTGCGACCGCGCCCTGAACATCGATGTCGCAGGCCATGACCGGTCCAGGGCTCAACATGGCGCGGGACGTGGAATCGAGGCGTGAACGCTCATCCCCGCCGGGCGTGCGAACTGGGCGCCGCGGGGAGCAAGAGCGGCGGTGGGCGCTTCTTTCGATAGCCGGTCAGTCATTCTGCGCACAGTACCAATTCCATGTCTCTTCGAGCCCGGCGCGGAGCGAGTAGACCGGCTTGAGGCCGAGACGCCAGATCTTCGAGAGATCATAGGCTCGGTAGGCCTGTCCGTTCGGCTTCAAATGGTCCCACTCAATTCGTCCGCTCATTCCGGTCAGTTCGCTGAGCGTGTCGACGACATCGCGAATGCTGTTGACTTGACCGCTCCCCATGTTGACCGCGCCGTCGATCCTGCTCATCACCCCAAGAGCGATCCGCGCCGCGTCCTTGACATAGACAAAGTCGCGGTGAGCCGACCCGTCTCCCCAAACCGTGACGGTCCCGCCGCCCCTCTTCGCATCGTAGAATTTCTTGATCAGCGATGGAACGACATTGCCGAATTCGACGTCGAACCTGTCGCGCGGGCCGAACAGATTGCCGGATACGATATACGCCCATTTCAGGCCGTAGCTTTCTTCGTAGGCTTCAAGCATCGCGAGCATTGCCCGCTTGGCGTTCGCGTAGCCGGCGTGAGCCGGATGCGGGCGGCCGAGAAAAATCATGTCTTCCTTTAGTGGCAGGCCCGGCGAAGGGAATGGATAGACCGCCCCAGTGCCCATGACCGTGACCTTGCGCGCGCCGGCGCGCCTCGACGCCTCGACCACATTGGTGTTGATCATGCAATTCTCGTAAAACGACGCCCCCTGATGTTTCATGCTGCCCATGATCCCATGAACGCGCGCGGCGGCGTGAAAGACATGATCCGGACGGCGCCGTTCGAACTGCGCAAAGGTCGCGCGCGTATCGAGGAGATCGCAGTCTGCCCGCTGCAGCGGGCATGACATTCTCGTAGCCTTCCGCGCGCAAATGATCGACGACCGCGGACCCCACCAAGCCGGCGGCTCCGGTCACGATGATTTTGTCGGACGTGTTCAACCTTTTTGCTCTCGCTGGCGTTCGACTGCCCGCGGTTTGCGGCCGCGGCGCAAGTGACTGGTTAGCGGGACAGGAAGCCCTCGTTGCGGCGGACGCGTTCGCGCCAATATTCAAGCAAATCGCTCATCGTGGTTTCGAACGGTATCTCGGGGCTCCACCCGGTATGGGTGCGGAACTTGGTCGTATCTGGCACTTGCAGATCGGCGTCGATCGGCCGCAGGCGCTCCGGGTCGACCTCGACCCTGATGTTGGCGCAAGTCGATTGACCAATCAGCGTGTCGAGCATGGCGCGAACCGTGCAAGTATACTGCCCGCCGATATTGTAGTAGGCGCCCGGCGTCGGGTTGATCGTCACGAGCATATGATAGGCGCGCACGGCGTCGCGGACGTCGGCCCAGGTGCGCAGCGATTCAAGATTGCCGACCTTGACCACCGGCGGCAATTTATTGCCCTCGATCATCGCGATCTGCTTGGCGAAAGTCGATTCGGCGAAGACGTCGCCCCGACGCGGCCCGGTGTGAGTGAACATGCGGGTCGTCATGACGCACATGTTGTAAGCCTCGGCATAATAACGGCCGACGAGATCCGTGCCGACTTTCGAGATCGCATAGGGCGACGCGGGGTGGAAAGTGCATTCCTCGTTGATCGGCAGTTTGTCGCGCGGGACGCGACCGAACACTTCGGACGAGGCGCAGATGTGGATGATCGCCTCCGGCGAGACGCTCCTTAGGGCGCCAAGAAGCCGCTCCGTGCCCTGGATGTTGGTGTCCATCGTGTCGAGCGGCGCTGTGAAGGAGGTTTGAGGATAGCTCTGCGCCGCGAGGTGAAATACATAGTCGGGGCGCGCGGCCTGTACGCAATTTTGGATCGCCATCGTGTCACGTAAGTCGGCATAATGTAGCTTAATTCTGCCGCCGGCGTTGATATCATCGAGGTGACCTGAAATATTATCCAGAGGGCTCCGCCAACGAAGCATGCCGTGGATTTCCCAATCGGTGTGCAGAAGAAGGTAATCCAGTAGATGCGAGCCGACCATTCCGGTTATGCCCGTGATCAAGGCGCGCTTAGTCATCTTTTCTCTCGTTCCGATGAAGGGAGGCTCGTGGGCAAGGTGGCAAAATATCTTCAATATTATCTGTTGATGATGGCTGCCCCTTGATCCTCCAAGGAAATCTTAACAAAGCTCTTTGGTCCGAACGTCTCGACAAATTTTGCCTGAACGTGATCAGGCGCCATGAACAGCAAGAAACCGCCACCCCCTGCGCCGCACAGTTTGCCGCCATACGCGCCGAGACGCATCGCTTCGTCGTAGGTTGCGTCAATCTGGGGCAACGTGACAGCGGTCGAGAGCCTCCGCTTTGTCTCCCAACCTTCGCTGACAAGCTCCCCAAGTTCGCGAAGCATGGATTCGGGGTCTCTTCCTTCCAGCAGCGCGAGTCCTTGGTGGCAAAGCTTGACCAGGTGCGAAAGATCTTTGTGATTTGTCTTTTCCTCAGTATTCTTCAACTGTTCCTGCACGGCGGTCGATGCGTGACGCTGAATGCCGGTGTAGATGAGGCAGAGGGACCGATCGAGCGCATTGCGGCATTCGGTCGCCATCTGCGCTGGACGGATCGTCAACTCATCCCTTTGAAATTGATAAAGATTAAGTCCGCCGAAAGCAGCGTGGATTTGATCCTGTATGCCCACGTTTTCCTTGAGGAGATCACGCTCCGTACGAACTGCGCGCTTAAAAAGATCGAATTTTGTAATCGAGCGACCGCTCAGATATTCCATGAGCGCTATGAAGCCAACGGTAAAGGATGACGAACTCCCCAATCCGGAATTTCCGGGTATATCAGAAATAATGGCGACGTTAAGAGGTTTATCATAACCCATGTCAAGCAGCGTGGCGCGAATGACATTGTGCTTTATATCTTCGACGCGATCGACGCCCTCAACGATTCGGTAGGTTATACGATATCTGTTTTCCGCAAAGCCTGCCATCGGCAGCGCGATCGTATAGATATACTTATCGATGGAGGCGCCGAGCACGGCGCCGGGATGATGATTGAAATACGTTGGGTAGTCGGTTCCGCCCCCGAAAAAACTAATCCGGAGCGGTGATCGGGAGATATTGATCACTGAAGCCGTTTCTCACCTAAAGCCAAAGACCGGAATCCAAAGTGCTTTTGCGATCCCCTCCCGAAATTCGTCGACCCCACCCACCGTTGACGCATGACGAGGTCGGGCGATCTCGCGAGCTGCAAGGAGCAGCTAGAAATCGCAACCACTCATATCACAACGTAATGGCGATTATTGCCCGACGGTCATAACATGGTGAAACCGAAGGGTCCAGTCTGCACAATTGCGGAACCGCGAAAGGTTTCGCGAGCGATTGGTAAAATAGGCAATTGGCTGTAGGGTTTATATTGCCTGAAGGTTTATAAAGCGAGGGCCGCTGTTTTCACTTTTCTGGTAAGCGGAGTACAGCCCGGTGCGCGACCACGAACCGATAACCTCGGATCCGCGCCAGCGCGCCGATCGCCATGATGCGATTTCGCATTCCGCTGAGGCGGTCGGAAGTCATAGCGGACAGCGCATGCGGCCCGATCGATAAAAGGACCGCCCACGCGTGGAGCAACATGAAGATGGGGCCCCTGCGGTCGCGTCGGGCCAATTCGCACCATTCGAGCGTCAGCCGCCGCCATTTGCGCTTCAGTTCCGGCATGGTCCGGCGGGCGGGATGACCGACGATCGAGTTCGGCGCAAAGCCAATGCGAAAACCCTTGAACCGCGCCCGGCGGCACCAATCCAGATCCTCCGAGATGCCGTTCTCGAAGCCGCCGACCGCGTCGAAAACTGAACGCCACACGAACATCGAGGCGGTGACCGTGAAGTTGAGATCCTTGACGTACCGGTCGTTCCGGAAAGCGAAGACGCTCTCAAAGGCCTCGGCGGCCGTCATCCGTCGCGGATCCCCAACCAGGATGTCGATTCGCCCGCCGACGAAATCCGCCGACCGCAATTCGGCGAGGCCCTCCTCGAGCCAGCGCCGGTCCGGCCGGCAGTCGCTGTCGATGAATGCGAGCGCATCCCCGCGCGATACGCGAACCCCGGCATTGCGGGCCGGGCCCGCGCCGCGTTCGGCGACCTCGACGACCTGGCCGCGGGTTCCCACGATCCGACGCACGGCGTCGAGCCCGCGCGAACTGCCATTATCCGCGACGATGATTTCGGTGCGGCCGCTCGGAAAGCTCTGCTCGCCGAGCAGCGTCAAGCACGCGTCCAGATTGTTGTAATCGTTGAGGTGAGGAACGATCACCGAGACGAGGCCAAAGCCTGCCGGCTTTGCGCGCGCGTCGAGCGGGTTGGCGCGTTTGGTCTCGCCGAGCGTCATGACAGGCGCGGGCGGTCCGTTGTCCGGCTGACATCATACGCAATCAAGCAGGATTCTCTGTTTTGCAACGGGCCGGGGGCCGATTCCGGCGTGCTCGGATCAGCCAAACCGCTCGGTTGTCCTCAACTCATGCGGCAAGTTTTGCGGCAAGGCGACGCGGGTGGCAAGGCGAGTGAGCTGGGGCTCATTCTGCATCGAGCGAAGATCGATTGCAGCGCCGTTGGCGAGAAGGTTGAAAACTTGCTCCCCCCGCCGTCGCCAGGAATGATGTTGGCGCACGAATTCGCTGGCGGCGTCCACGATGCGCTGGTTGTTCGGGTTACTGCGATCCTCGTCGAGGCGTTCGGCTAGGTCTGAACCGTCCGGCGACACCTGACAAAACGCGTCGGTCGGCAGGATCGCCTCATATTCGCCGCTTCGGGGCAAGACCCCGAGCAGGCGCGTTCCTGCCGCCAGGCCTTCAAAATACCGCATCACCAGCGGACTGAACCCCCCGGTGCGGCCGGCGTTGTCGAGATCGGGCGGCGTGGCGACGAAGTACCGGGCGTTCGAGGTCAGTCGTCCGAGCTCCTCCGTGGTCAATCCGCCGTCTTTCGAATAGACGTAGCGCAGACCGCGCGCTTCGCAATACGCCAGCAGCGCCCGATGCAGAGGCTCGTGACGGCGGCCCATCCAAAACGCGAACACCGACTTCTCCTCCTTGCGAGGATAGAAAATGTCCGTGTGGGCGCCAAACGGCAGCCAGACAAATTTCGCCAGCGGAAATCGACGCTCGAGTTCATCCTTCGCTTCGCGGTAAGCGATGAAGCAGGGATTGAGGCGCTCGGCCGTCGCGACAATGCCGATCTTTGTCAGCGATGGCTTCCACGCGTCGAGGACGAAATTGGAACGGCGAACCCGCAAGTTCAGATACGAGGCAGCGTGAATAGCGCCGAGGGGGCGCGAGCCGAGCTGAATCCAGAATAGTGTGTCGCAGGCCTTCAGCTGAGATCGAAGCTCTCCCCACTCTTTGCGCCGTCCCCACGCGAGCGGGGGAGGAGAAATCGTCCGAACGCCGGGCTGTTCGGCTAGCCCGGAGAAAAGCGGCGGCAGGAGCGTCGTCCAGTAGACGCTCGGATTAAGCGAAGCGTTGGAAAGCAGGCCCAGTTTCATAACTTCCCCGGAAGCCACCGTTCATCAACGTTACTCCCCGATTAGCACAGGTCGCAATGCTCCGCGGTCGCTCGCTCGCGAAGTTTGCCCGAGTTCGGCGACTTTGGCAAACCGGCTGCGCATCGCCCGAGGCCTTGCCGCGAAAAGTCTTCGTATCGCCGGATACCATGAAATCTGTGGGTTTTTGCCAGGAAGCGTTGCGCGCCGAATGGCCAAGACCGCCCGCCGAGAGTCCGCGAACGTATACCCTGGGCGAGCCGAATACTTGACCTAACGCAATGCGAAAAAAGCCGTATGGCGGCGCGCAAAATCTTTAGCATTTCGGCAAATCGTACAAACCCTGTTAGTGAGACATAAACCCGCCCATTGTTTGATGACCGAAGTTTTTCACCCGGGGCGCGCGCGCGGTCTCGTCGAAGTCGCGAGCCTCGAAAACTGTGGGCTTACCCGTGTTGACACTTGGTCTTACTCGGCTGTTGCGCAGTCGCTGCGGCAATGTCTCGATGATGTACGCGCTGGTGGCGCCGGTTCTGGTGTTCGGGGCCGGAGCGGCGGTCGATTACGGCCGGGCGGCGCAGATTCGCACGAAATTGAACGCCGCGGCCGACGCCGCCGCGCTCGCCGCCTTGACCCCGGCGATGCTGCAGCAAAGCGCAACGGTGGCCCAGGCCGCCGCCGTGTCGATGTTCGACGGCCTGACCGATGGGATCTCGGGTCTGACCCCCGGCGCGACCCAGGTGACGGTCACCGTCACCACGGGTTCAACGGCGCTCGTGCGCAATGTCGCAGTCAACTATTCGACCTCGGTGAACACGATCTTCGCCCAGGTGCTGGGAGTAAGCGCGTTGCCGGTTGGAGGCGTCTCGGACGCGAGCGCGCAGATTCCGCCCAACATCGACTTTTACGTCCTGCTCGACAACTCGCCCTCGATGTCGCTACCGGCGACGCAGGCCGGCATCACCCAGATGCAGAACCTGACGACGAAAGAGATTAGCGGAGGCTGCGCCTTCGCCTGCCACCAGGCCAGCACCAACGCGAACTCCGACACGGAAGGCAACCCCTGCACGGACGGGACGACACCGACCCTTAGCGCTCCTCCGCCATCGACGACGGCGGGCAGCAACTATTGTGCAACGAAACACGGCACGCAGATCGACAACTATGCGCTTGCGCGCAACAACAACATCACGTTGCGCCTCGACGAGTTGAACAGCGGCATCTCGACTCTGCTTCAGACCGCATCGACGACCGCGCAGTCTACGGTATTCGCGACCCCGCCGAATTATCGGTTTTCGATCTATTCGATGGACTCGCTGTGGTCGATCGGCCTCACCCAGCTCATGCCGTTGACCAAGAGCTACATCAGCAATTGGACCACCGCTTCCGCCAATTTCGGCGTGATGGAGATGTATTCGAACAACAATGATTGCGCCAACTCCGCCTGCTCTTCGAGTACCACGTCTCCGGGGGGCGACGTCGCCACCAACTATGACAACGCCCTCGGCGATCTCAGCCAGGCAAGCTACATCCCCAATCCCGGCAACGGCACCAACGAGAGCGGCGATACGCCGCAGGAAGTGCTGTTCATCGTCACCGACGGCGTCGAGGACGAAGAGAGCGGGGGCGACCGTCTGGAGCAGACAATCAATGACCTGGCCGGCGACCCGAGCTCGGCCCCTTATGGCAACGCAGTGGGAACAAACTGGTGCACCAAAATCAAGAACCGCGGCATCCAGATTGCGATCCTCTATACCGACTATCTCGCCGTGACGGCCAACAGCTGGTATGAGACCCATATCGCCCCGTTCCAGCCCGACATCGCCTCCGCCCTGCAAGCGTGCGCGTCGCCTGGGCTGTTCTATGACGCCGGACTGGACTCCACGAACCTCGGACAGGATCTGGCGGCGCTGTTCGCCGCGGTGACCAAATCGGGGCACCTGACCCAGTAGCGGCCGCCCGGGGGACCGAATTCACCAAAGCCGGGCTCAAATTCAGCAAAGCCAGGCCAAATTCCGCAAAGCCCCGCCAAGGAAATCCAGGAAAAAGCTCCTGGATTTCCTTGGATTTTCTTGTCTCTTTTCGCGCCTCGCCGACGATCTGGCGGAAGCCCGGCCGGCAGCGTTATTTCTCTCCCGTTTAGTCCGCTCGCCGAGGGGATCGATTTCTGAAAACATCGGAATGATAACATGGATTCTAAAAATCGGAAAGCGGACTCGACCCCCATTGCGCCGGTCGTGGGCCGCGCGGCGGGCCATCGACAATTCATCGCTTGAATGCCAAATGGCGAGGACGTCCGTGACGCCCTGCGGCCGTGGCGGGGCGATCCGATTCTGTCCCAAGGCGAAGCGCCGATGCCGACTCTACGGGTGAACGGCTACGATATGGCGTTCGTCGAGCGCGGCGCCGGCGCGCCCTTGGTTTTCGTGCATGGCACGCTCTGCGACCACCGCCATTGGACCGGGCAGATGGCGCCGTTTGGGGCGCATTACCGGACGATTGCCTTGAGCCTCAGGCATTGCTGGCCCGAACATTGGGACGGCGAAGGCGACGATTTCACCGTGCAGCAGCACACCGCGGACGTGGCGAACTTCATCTCGGCGCTCGAAGCCGGGCCCGTCCACCTGCTCGGCCATTCGCGCGGCGGGCATATCGCCATCCGCGTCGCGCAGAATTTCCCCGATCTTGTTCGCACGCTGACCCTCGTGGAGCCTGGCGGCGTGCTGGCGCCCGACCTCGAAGCGCGGCTGCCGCCGGGCGAACCGCTGATCGCCCTTGGTCCGCTCTACGCCAAGGCGGCCGAGAGCATCCGGAGGGGCGAGATCGACGAGGGTCTCAAGACTGTAGTTGACGTCACTTCCGGCCCGGGGGTTTGGGAACGGATGCCGGAACCGCAAAAGCTGATGCGTCGCGACAACGCCCAGACCCTCATTGGCCAGATCAAGGAGCAACGCGCGCCCCTCGCGCGCGCCAACGCCGAGGCGATCCGTGCGCCGACGCTGCTGATAGCCGGCGAACGGTCCCCGGCCTCGTTCCACCGCATCCTGGACGGACTTGAGACGGCGATTGGGGACGTGCGGCGCGCCGTGATCCCCAAGGCCTCCCATGGGTCCAATGTCGAGAATCCGGGAGCGTTCGCGCGCGAGATTCTGGGGTTTCTCGCGGGGCGGTGACGAGCGCTCGCTCTGTTGTCGGCCTTGGTTTTGCCTTCTACAGCGCGCATGAGGCGCGGCCGAACGCGATCCACGTCCGAAAAGCGTTTCGAGGATACGAGTGGCAGAAAGCAATCTCAATGGAATAGGGCGCCAGTCGGACGCCCCCGGCAGCCAACTAGCAAACGCTGAGGAAATGCTGGCCGAATTGGTGCGACTTGTCGAATCCTCGGGGCTGGCGCCGGAGGGTTCGGCGCCGCCTGCCGAGACCGTGCCGGAGCCGAAGCCGAAGCCGGCGGAGATGGAGCGGGTCCAATCACTCGAAATGAGGGCGCTGCACCCGTCTGTCGAGGTATGGTCGAGCAAGCCGAGTGAGACTGGCGTCGTCCGAGTCGACCCGCCGCGAGCCCCCGAACCCGACAACTCATATTCGAAAGATCCGAACGGAATCGATTTGGCGAGGGGACGACGTTCCGGGGCCTGGACATTTAAGGCTTCGGCGCTCGTCCTTGCCGGCGCGGCCGGAATTGGCTCGATCTTCTGGCTTGAACGAGTTGAGCAGGGACCGCCAAAGGCAGGGCTACTTATCGCCGCAGCGCAGAGCCCGACCCCGGTGCAGCCGGAAGGCAATTTGCCCGTCCCGACTTCGAGTGACACGGGGGCGACCCTTCCAAGAGCTGTCGCGCAGCCGGCCCAGGGCAAGGTCATCAGTCCCGGAGACCAGCCAATCGACCTGAATGGTCGCGTGTCACTCGATAATCCGCCGCCATCGGCAGACGTGGGGCCGACAATAGTCGGCGTGGCCCAACCGACGGCCGATGCGTCCGCCGGAAAGCCGCTCGCGGCGTCGGTGAGTGCGCCAGCCGCAGCGGCGCCAATCGCGGCCTCTCCCTCAATGGCGTCGCAATCTCTTGATCCCAAGCCAGTGCCTACGATTTCGCTTCCGCCCGACCCGACTTCGCTTCCGCCCGACCCGCAGATGGCGATGACAGCCCCCACAGCGACGAACCCGGGCGCGGCTGTTCAGGCAAGCGATACGCCACTGCCGCCTGTCAGGCCTGTGCCGAAGGCCGCGATCGAGACGGCTGGGGTTGGGCAGCGGTCGACGCCAAAACTTGATTTGCCCACTAAGCTTTCAAATAAATCGGCCGCCCACGTTGTGGTCGCCAAGGCTGACGCGAACGGCCCCTTGGTTCATGCGGAGGCGCCGAGCGAGCCACTTCGGCGCACGGCGTCCGTGAACCCCGAGAAGGGAGCAAAGACGCTCAAGGCTGTGCAACAAGCCCCGGCCGAGGCGCAGGCGCCCCCGTCAGCGCAATCAGCGGCCCTGCAGCCCAGTCCAAGTCCAAATCCTGTGGTGCATGCCTTCAATAACGCGGTGGGCGCGGTGGGCGCTCTGGCGGGCCTCATTCCCTTCGTGCCCCATTAGTCCGAACTTCGCGGTTCGGTTTTCACTTTTTTCGAGGATCACGCTCCGTATCGAGAACCGAACTCTCGGCGAATTCTGAAAGAGCAGGTTGTCGCCCATGCGACGACGGAGCAGCCATCAAGGCTTGGCAGGCAGGTCATCAATTCGTCGCAAAATCCGCTCCGCGGCGCTCGCCCTCACTGCACCGTGATCGGGCTCGCGACGCGCGGGATCATAATGATCGAGTCGTGCAGCGTCATCGTGCTGACCGCGAAATAAATTCCGGTCGGCTGGAACGGATACTGCACCTCGCCGAGAATGACGTAATTGGTGGGCACAGTATTGGCAGGGATACCGCCGCAAGCGGGATTGTTATTGTTGCTCGAGCCGGAAAAGGCGGCGGCGATCGACGGATCAACCGACAATTGCTGGCCGGTCGTACGCGGCGTGCCGTTGGCGTTCGCCCAGCTGCCGCAGACCGTGCCGGTTGCGGTTCCGTTGTTGACGGTGACCAGCAATTGCGAGACTTCGACCTCAACGCCTGCGCTGCTATAGGGGTAAAGGATCAGGTTCGGATAGGCGAGAATCTGGCTGAGCTCGGCGGCGGTGATCGTGGAGGTGTTGGTGTTGTTGGCCTGGGCGAAGATGTTGGCGACCGTCGTCGCGGCCAGCGTCACCTTGCGCTGCACCCAATAGGCCTGGCCGCCGTAAACGACGAGGCTCATCAGCATCGCGGCGAACGGCAGGATGAGCGCCAGTTCGATCGCCGCCAGGCCTCCAATGTCGGCGAGGAACGCGCGCCCGCTCCATCGGGGCAATCCCAAACCGCGGATCATCACAGCGGCTCGATCCGGAACACCTGGGTCGACGTCATCAGCATTTTGCCGTTGCCCAGGTTGGCGAAGTCGAGGCCGAGCGGGCCGCCATAGACCGGCCACGGATACATGACCACCAGCAGCATGTCGGTCCCTGAGGCGCCCGCGTTGACGCCGACGTCGACCGACGGCGTGCCGACGATGTTTCCCTTGGAGTCGAAAGTCGGCAATAGCGAAGTGAGATTGGTCGTGCCGGCCGGCAGCGGCTCGAGCTCGACGGTCACCTGAGCGCAGCTGAAGAGCGCAGTCAGCTGATTGCAGACCTCGGTCTGGAACTGCGCCGCCGTCAGCGTCTCGGTCTGATTGGTCAGGACGACCCTCGCCGCCTCCTCCGCCGCCGATTCAAAAAACGCCTTGACGAGGAAGATCGACGCCGCCTGCAGCGTGGCGAGGACAATGCCGATGAAGATCGGAAAGACCAAGGCGAATTCGACCGCCGGCGATCCGGTCTCGTCGCCGGCCAGCTTTCGCCCAAGGCCAACGAAGCCAGCGAAGAATTTGCTCATGGACCGCATCGTCGCCAAGCCGCAACCTCGTTTCAGTGGCGAATCCTGCGCGCGCAGCCGTTACTCCGGTCTTATCTTCGACGCGAAAATTTAGTGAATATGCGAGCAAATCGACGCACAGGTCGGAAGGAATTCGGCCTTTCGCCATTAACGTTGCCGACTCTCTACCGATTATGACGCGGGCTAGGCTCTCGTTTGCGAGGCCGGCTAGCTGTGGCCAACGTCAATGCAGGCGCGGACCGCGCCGGCGGCTAAGTTGGCGATGCCGAGTTCGCCCGCCCGGCAGCCCCTCAGCGCGACGGCTGAGTCTGAGGCTCGCCGCCCGGTTCGGCTCCGCCGCCCTCGCCGACCGAGCGGACCGCCGGCGCGGACCACGGCCCGTCGATGTCGAGCGTCAAATGGGCGGCGTTTTGCGA
Source organism: uncultured Alphaproteobacteria bacterium (assembly GCA_963783175.1). Lineage (GTDB taxonomy): Bacteria > Pseudomonadota > Alphaproteobacteria > Rhizobiales > Beijerinckiaceae > Roseiarcus. The sequence goes on along the minus strand of CAWANG010000048.1, from coordinate 78,545 downwards.
TTTTTCGCCGGCGGCGTCGGTCTGGACCGCGTTGAGGCGCAAAACCCACCGTTGAGCGACGAGGTCGATCAGGCCTTCGAGCTCGGCGCCCACGCCGCGGCTGGTCATCGCGCCGCGCTCGATCCGGGCGCGGCCGTCGTCGAGGCTCAGGGAAACGGCGAGCTTGTCGAACGCCGTACCGCCGAGGCGCATGTCGCGCGCGACGTCGACTGGCCGGCGCTGGCTGCGGCGGAGCGCCTCCTCCAAATTGACGCCGAGAATGCCGCCGTCCGCCGCTTCGAGCGCCGCCGTTCCGGTCAAGGCGGCGACGGCGGCGGCGGGCGAAACGCCGGAGGTCTCGACGGAAAACCGGGCCGCGCCGCGGCCGGTCGCCGCCGGCGGGCCGAAATCGGCCAGCGCCGCGCCTAGGTCCGCATCGGTCAGCTCGCCACGGGCGTTGAGCTTGAGGTCCTCGCCGACGCAGGCGAGGTTCGCGTCGCCCTCGAGGCGGCCGCCATACGCCGCAGCGTCGATGAGATTCATGCTGAGCTTGCCGTCCCTCACGATGAATGAAGCGGCAGCGTCGGCGAGCTTTCGGCCATAGACGTCAAGCCGGCCGGCCGAGAGGCGCAAGTCGAGGTCGAAGGCCTGCGGCGGCGTGAGCGCGAACCGCTTTGCGTTCCACCCGCCCAACGGATTGAACAGGCGCTGCGGCTGTCCGAGCAGCGGCTCGAGCGCCAACGTTTCAGCGGCGAGCGTGCCCGAGACGGTCGGTCGTCCGCCCGGGTCGGCGATCTCGATCGCCCCTTCAAACGTCTGCTCGGCGCTGGTCAGCGTCGCTTCCCCAAAGGTGAGCGCGTCCGGCTGAGCCTTGATCTTCCCGGAGATGGCGATGTCGTCGGCCGCGAGGAAGGGGGGCGGCTTGGCGTTGAAGAGACCTGCAAGGGCGGCGATGGAAGGGACCGACCCATTCATGTCGCCGTCGGCGCTTGGATTATCCCCGAGCGCGAGCGAGCCATCGAAGGCAAACTTCGCGATCGGGGAATCGAGCGCGAATTCGAACCGGCTCAGCGCGCCCTTCGCCGCCGCCTCGGGATCGCTCAGCGCGCCGGCGATCGCGATCGGGGCGTTTCGCCACTCCGCCGACAGGCTGAACCGCAGTTGATTGCCGACCGTAAACCCGTCGAGGCGGCCCTGGACGTTGGCGATCAGCGTGTCGAGGCCGCGCTTCGCGCCGACGACGCGCAAGAATCCATTCGAGAGGCTTACGCTCGTCAGCGGTCCGAGCGCTCCGGCGACACTGGCGGGCGCGGCCAATCCCACCGCGGCCACGGAGAAGGGCGGGCGGTCGATGTCGAGCGTCACGGTCGGGCTGACGAGCATGGCGCGGGTGGGGATGAAACGCCCGCGCGCGAGCTCGACCAGGGACAGGTCGAGCCTGGCGGTGGGCGCCGAGAGGAGGTTGACGCCGCCGCCGTCGTCGAGCCGCGCATCGACGATGCGCAGGCTGGGCCAGGGGAGGACAGAAAAGCTCGCGGCCTGCGGGGCGCTCCAATGCAGGCGCGGCGACGCGCCGAGAGCGGCGTTCAAACTGTCGCCGACCTTCGCGGCGGACAACGGCCAGCGGACAAACCCGCACGCCGCCAGCGCAAGGATCGACGCAACCGCGCAGCTCCACGCCACGGCTCGGCGCATGGACTGAACGTCTCCTTCCGCGCCACGGCGAATGACCGAACGGGCGGTCAACGACTCATACCACGAAACAGAATTCAAGCCGAAAATGCCCCGAAAACTTCAATGGCCACAGATTTCAATGAGGACAACTGGCCCCGCCGGAGCGGCGGCCAATGAGTCGCCGTCGGCGGCGAAACCTTCGACGGCGGCAATTTCGCTTTCCCCTACGCTGGATCGGAGCAAGTGGCAATTCCGCTTGAAATACGCTGCATCACAATCGCGGCATCGCAAGGGCGATGCGCGCGAACGATCTGCTCGCAGACCGGATCTCTGCGGCCAAAACGGGGCGGAGAGGCGGCGGAAGCGGGCAATAAATCCCGATCGCGCCATTAATTCGCTGTTAACCCGTTTCACTCAGCGTCATCAAACGGTCCGGCGCAGAATGCGCGGCCAGGCCTGCAAGCGAAGGCGGAGTTGAGAGCCCTCATGCGCAACGATTTTCATATCATCCCCGATGCGGCCGACGAGCGAAGAGCCGGCAGCGTCCTTGCCCGCATCTATCACGACATCGGCCTTGCCGCGGTCGCCGAAGCGTTGAGGCTGCCGCCGGTCGACTTCGAGCCGGAGATGATCGAGTCGCTCGAGCGCGGCGAGTTCTATCTGTTTCGACCGCGACATGAGCTTGCGCGTGCCGGAACGGACGCGTAAGACGGCGGTAGGCGAACAGGCGCTTGAGACGAGCGTAACCTATGGTTCACTTGACCAGGCGCCGGTTTTTGGCCGGGGCTGGCGTCGCAGCCGCGACGACGCTGTCGGTATCCGCCTACGCGACAGCCTACGAGACCGGTTCGGCGCTCACGCTCGCCGAATATGCGCCGCGCCTTCGGGATTGGCCGGAAGACCTTGAGCTCAAGATCGCGGTCGTCGCCGATATTCACGCATGTTATCCGTGGATGTCGGAGGAGCGTGTCGGCGACATCGTCGATCTCGCCAACGCCCAGAAGCCGGATCTCACGGTGCTGCTTGGCGACTACGTTTGCACCCATCCATTCGTTTCAGGCTATGTGCCGCCCGGCGCTTGGGCCGAGCAACTTTCCCGTCTCGAGGCGCCGCTCGGCGTCTACGCCATTCTGGGCAATCACGACTGGTGGTCGGCTGCGATCCCGAGCGATCCCCCGGACGGCTCGCGCAGCGTCCGCCAGGCGCTAGCCGCGGCCGGCGTCCCGCTGCTCGAAAATCAATCGGTGCGATTGACCCAGAATGGGCGGCCCTTCTGGCTGATCGGACTGGGCGACTTGCTGGCGCAATTGCCACACGCGCGGCGTGGCCACGGCGCGGATGACCTACCGGCGGCGATTCGCGAAATCCGAGACGACGCGCCGGCGATCCTGCTCGTTCACGAACCGTATTTCTTTCCGTGGGTTCCCGATCGGATCGCCTTGACGCTGTCGGGTCACATGCACGGCGGGCAGGTCAATCTTCCGATCCTCGGCTCGCCGGTGCATCTCCTCAAACGACGATCGGGGAGATTCATCTATGGCGAATACGCGCTGGGCGAACGGAAGATGATCGTCTCGGGAGGGCTCGGAACGTCATACGCGCCGGTGCGCATCCTTCGCCCGCCGGAAGTGGTGATGGTGAAGCTCGGCGGCGCGAGCTGGCTCGCCTGAGCGCGGGCCAATCCCGTCCTATTCGAACATGATTGGCGCGATCGAGGCGATGAGCAGCGCCGCCATCGTCCAATTGAAAGGCCGCGCGACGCGCGGATCCATAAGCAGACGTCTGAGCGAGGCGCCGAACAGCGTCCAGGCGATGCAGCACGGAACCGCGATCAAGCCGCAGAGCGCAGCGATGAAGAGGACGCCGCCGGCGTAGCTGTCGACGACGCCGGCGTAGGCGGCGAGCGCGCCCAGCGCCATTGCCCAGGCCTTTGGGTTGACCCACTGAAAGCCGGCGGCGGCGAAGAAGCCGATCGGCCGACCGTCCGGCTCAACCTTGCCGAGCGGCTTGGCGAGCGCGATCTTGAGCGCCAGCCAGACCATGTAGAGCGACCCGGCGATCCGCATCACTGGCAGGATTTGCGGATAGCGCTCGAAGAGGACGCCGAGCCCAAGCCCGACAACCGCGATCATCAGAGCGAATCCGAAGATCACGCCGACGAGATGGGGCAGCGTGCGGCCGAATCCGTATTTCACCCCGGACGTCATCAACATCAGGTTGTTCGGACCCGGCGTGATCGAGGCGACGAAGGCGAATGCGACGAGCGCCCAAAGGATTTCCGGATGGATGATCACAAGCGCCAAAGCCCGGTCCGGAGCGCTTTCGCGCGGCTCAGAGCGCGGTCACGTCCTCGTCGCCGTGGTCGTCCTTGCGCCCGGGGCGGGCGCCGCCGCGCCGCGCCCTGCGGCGCGCATCGAAGGCCGCCTGCGCGAGCGCGGTGAACGGACTCGCCAGCGCGCTCAACCGATCGACCCCCGTAGCCACCCGCTCGCCCCGGGTCAGGACGCGGTCCAGTTCCGCCATGGTCTTGGACAGCGCGGGCTCGTCGTCGTCGAGCCAAACCCGGATCATGCGCGCCCAGGCGAGCGCCAGGCCCTGGAGCTTGACGACCCCGGCCGCGCCCTCCGCTTCGATGCCCGCCGCCTCGAGCATGAAGCGCATCGAGGACATCACCACCTGGTTCATCGCCAAGGCGGCGGCGGGATCGCGCCTCAGCCACGCGGCCGCCTCGCGCACGCCCTCGCGATAGGGCGCCATCGCTTCGAGCCGGCGCATCAGGATGTCGAACAACCGCTCGCGCGGGCTCTCGTCGGCGAGTTCCTCGCCGTGCTCGGCCAGGACCGCGTGGTCGATGCGGCGCGAGAAACCGGCGAGCACCGCTCCCTTCGAGGGGAAGGCGTCGCGGAAATCGGCGAGCGACACGCCCGCCGTCTTGCAAATGTCGCGCACCGAGATGTCCTCGAAGCGCCGGTCCGCCGCGAGCTCCATCAGCGCGTCGACGATCTTGCCGCGCGCGTCGGCGGGTTTGGCTTCGCTTTTCGGCTTGCTCGCCATGCGGCGTCTCCCGTGAAACAGTCAGGCCTAATCTAGGCGCTCGTTTGCGCCCCGCCAAGCAGGGAAATGGCGAGCGAAATCGGCTCGGGCCGGTTCGACAAGCTTGCGCGCCGCATGCTGATGGCCGCCCGAGGCGCCCTCGGCGAGACCGCGATCGGCAAGATCGTGGCGACCGATCTGCGAAGCCGCAGGAGCGGCCACGCCGGCGTAGGGGCGGAGCGATTAGGGCGCCGCCGCGAGCCTATCCCGCCATTTCCGCCGCCCGGGCGCGGGCCGCGGCCGTTGCCCGGATCATGAGTTCCTCGAGGCCGCCCGCACCCTCGAGCGCCGCGAGCGCCGCGGCGGTGGTGCCGCCCGGCGAAGTGACGTTGCGGCGCAGCGTCGCGGGCGAGGTTGCGCTGTCGCGGCGCATGAGTTCCGCTGCGCCCTCGACCGTGCCGCGCGCGAGCCGCATCGAAAGCTCCGGCTTGAGGCCCAGCTGCTCGGCCGCGGCCGCGAGCGCCTCGGTCAGGGCGAATACATAGGCCGGCCCGGAGCCCGAGATCGCCGTCACCGCATCGATCGCGCTCTCGTCGTCAAGCCAGTAGAACGCCCCCACCGCGCCAAGCAGGCGCTCGCACCAGCCCCGCTGATCGCCGGTCACGCTCGGGTTGGCGAACGCGGCGGTGACGCCTCTGCCGATCGCCGCCGGAAGATTGGGCATCGCCCGCACGAGCGCCCGCGCCTGCGGCAGCCGCGCCGAGAGGTTGGCGATCGTCTTGCCGGCGAGGATCGACAGCACGAGCGTACGCCCGGAAACGATGGCGGCGATTCTCGGCGCGACCTGATCGAGGCTCTGCGGCTTGGTCGCGAGCACCAGCATTTCGGGCGGGGCTGCGATTCGAGGATTGAGCGCCATGCCGCGGCTCGCCGCGAGCGAAGCGATCTCGGGCGACGGATCCGGGTCGAGAATGGTCAGCGACGCCGGAGCGAGGCCGGCGTCGAGCCACCCTTGCGCCATCGCTCCGCCCATTTTGCCGGCCCCGACCAGGACGAGGCGCGCCGGCCATTGCGTCATCTTCGACTCCCGATCATGTGCGGCGAGGCGGCGGAACAAGTCCCGCATTGTCGCGTTTTTGCCCAGGTCGTTAGCGTTCGGCAAACGAGTTTCGCGTAAACCGCTGAGGCGGAACCGGGGCCAAAAAAAGGCGTTGGACGAAGGGAATGTGTTCAGCTAAAGAAATTCCCCGCGAGCGGGCGCGGCCGTTCTGGGGCGCGCCGCGATCGCGTTTTCGTGAAGGCCGCTGGCGTGTTTCCGTACGGTAACCTTCGTTAAACCGTTAAGTTTCATGGTAACAAATGGGTTAGCGTTCAGACGCGAGGGGCGGGTATGAAGACGAACGTTTTTCTTGTGGGAATTGTGCTGGCGGCGAGCGCGCTGGTCAGCGCCTGTACGCCGGTCATTCAAGCCGGGCTTCCCGACCCGCAGCTCAGCGCGCGCGACAAGGAGATGATGGCGCTTGCGGAACCGGACGAGTGGACGATTCCCACCCGCCGCAGCATCGTCCAGTATCAAACGCCCGAGAAACCGGGCACCATCATCGTCGATACCACCAACAACTATCTCTATTACATTCTGCCCCGCGGCCAGGCGGTCCAATACCGCATCGCAAGCGGCGCCGAGTATATGGGGTGGACCGGCCGCGCCGAGGTCGGAGCGATGAAGGAATGGCCGACCTGGATGCCGACCGAGTCGATCATGGAGCGCTGGCCGCAGTTCCAGGTCTATAAGCAGCACGGCCCGCTGGAAGGCCGATGGGACAACCCCCTCGGCGCGCGCGCCCTTTATCTCTTTGTCGACAACAAGGACACGCTGATCCGCATCCACGGCACCAACGAGCCGTCGGAAATTGGCGGTCATGTATCCTCTGGCTGCATTCGCATGCGCGACATGGACGCGATCGACCTCTACGGCCGGGTGCACGTCGGCACCCCGGTGGTGGTGATCGGCTAACCGCCTCACCTGAACGGTGGCTCGTCGAAGCTCCTGAGCTTTCGCGAATGTAGCGTCTCGTCCTGGGCTCTGCAGGAGGCCGATGGCGGCGATGCCGATCTGGAGATGCTCGGCGATCGCGCGTTCGTAGAAGGCGTTGGCGGCGCCGGGCAGCTTGATCTCGCCGTGCAGCGGCTTGTCGGACACGCATAGCAGCGTGCCGTAGGGCACCCGCATGCGGAAGCCCTGGGTGGCGATGGTCGCCAATTCCATGTCGACGGCGATGGCGCGCGAGATGTTGATGAGCCGCCGTTCCTTCGACCAGCGCAGTTCCCAATTGCGGTCGTCGTTAGTGACGACGGTGCCGGTGCGCAATCGGCGCTTGAGCGCCTCTCCCCGATCGCCGGTGACTTTCGCCACCGCTTCCTGCAAGGCGACCTGCACTTCGGCCAAAGCGGGGATCGGCGTCACCAGCGGCACTGCGTCGTCGAGGATGTTGTCACGCCGCAGATAGGCGTGCGCGAGCACGTAGTCGCCGATCACCTGCGACTGGCGCAGCCCGGCGCAATGGCCGACCATCAGCCAGCAATGGGGCCTCAAGACTGCGATGTGGTCGGTGATGGTCTTGGCGTTCGACGGTCCGACGCCGATGTTGACGAGACTGATCCCGCGCCCGTCGGCGCGCACGCAATGGTAGGCTGGCATCTGGAACCGGTGCCAGGCGACCGCGGCTGCGCGCGCTTCCGCCTCCGTCGGTGAGATCGACAGGTCGATGACGACGTTGCCCGGCAGGACGACTTTCTCGACGCCGGTTGCGGCGTGCAACTGCTTCAAGCCCCAGTGCACGAACTGATCGACGTAGCGGTGATAGTTGGTGAGCAGCACCCAAGGCTGCATCGCCCGCCAGTCGGAGCCGGTGTAGTGCACGAGGCGGCGCAGCGAATAATCGACGCGGGGCGCGTCGAAGAGGGCGAGCGGCCGCTCGGGGCCGAAGTCGAACTCGCCGTCCGCGGTCTCGTCGCCGATCGTCGCCAGCAAGGGGATGGGAAAGAAACGCGCCATTTCGGCCGGGTCGGCGCCGCCGCGCGTGAGTTCGTCGCCGCTTTCGATCACATAAGGGTAGGGGATCTCCGGCGCGCCGACGCCGACCTCGATCGTGGCGCCGTATTCGCTGACCAGCGGCTCGAGCTGCTCGAGCAGATAGCCGCGAAACTCTTGCGGCTGGGTGACCGTCGTCGCGTAGACGCCGGGCTCGCTGAATTTCGCGAACGCCCGCGGGCTCGAAAGCGCCGGGCCGTTCGGCGCATAGGTCAGGCGCAGTTCGGGATAGCGGAACAAGGCCCGCGTCGCCGCCGACGGCGGCTCGCCGTCCTTGAGGAAACGCTCGACCGCGCCGCGCAAGGCCTGCGTCGCCTCGTCGTAGAGGCGGGCGAGATGGTCCACCGCTTCGGCGGGCGTCGTCACCCGCTCGAACGGGCCCCTGACTTTGTCGATCGGCGGGATAAGCACCGAAGCAGCCTCCTCGACCTTGAATTGAGGCCAGAGTCCTGGGCCCGGCAGCGGCGCCCCTTCAGATCCGGGCCGCGACGCAGGCGATCTCGACGGTATAGGCCGGCGCGGCAAGCTTGGCCTCGACCGTCGCCCGCGCTGGGGCGTGGCCGGCCGGGACCCACGCCTCCCATGCCAAGTTCATCTCGGCGAATGTGGCGATGTCTGCAAGATAGATCGTCGCCGAAAGGATTTTCGTCTTGTCGGATCCGGCTTCGGCAAGCAAACCGTCGATCTTGGCCAGGATCTCGCCCGTCTGCTCGCTTACGCTCTTGCCTTTGGCCTGATCGGCGACCTGGCCGGCGAGATAGATCGTCGCGCCGTGAATGACGACCTGCGACATGCGCGGCCCGGCCTGCAATCTGGTGATGGTCATGACCGATGCTCTCGAAAGGGAATCTCAAACCCGGACAAGGTTGGGGACCGCGCCAATGAAGTTGCGTTTGCCGATCTCGACGCCGCCGGCGCGCAGGATGTCGTAAGCCGTCGTCAGATGAAAGTAGAAGTTCGGCATGGCGAAATGCAGCAGGTAGTTGGCGCCGTCGATCTTCAGTTTGTTGGAGCCGGCGGGGATGACGATCTCGCGCGTCTCTCCGCCTTCCATCGCCTTAGCGTCGATCGATTTCAGCATGTCGAGCGTCGCATGGATGCGCTGGCGCAACTCGGCGATCGTCGTTTCCTTGTCCTCCTTGACCGGCGGCTCCTTGCCCGCAAGCCGGAACGATGCGTTTTTGGCGTGATCGCAGAAGGCCTGGACCTGGCGCGCCAGCGGCCACATGTCCGGGCTCAGGCGGATCGCGAGATAGCTCGCGGGATCGAACTTGCGCGCCAGTGCGTGCTCCTCGGCCTTGTCGAAAATGGCCAGAAACGCGTTAAGGCCGCGCTCGAAGACCGGCACGCTGCATTGATAGAGCGAAAGCGACATCGGCTTCATATTCCTCCCCAAAATCGCGGCCGTACGGCCGCGAGAAGGCCATGCATGCACGCAAATCATGACGATATCAACTTACCCCGGCGCGTCCCTCAGGTTTCCGCGCCGGGCGCTTGCGAGATAGGGCCCGACGACCGCGCGCGTCTCGCTGCTCGCGACCACCGGGACAATCTCGAACGTCACCCCGCAGCCGCGCCATTGAAGAATCCAGGCCTGGATGAGCCTCAGATCGTCGCAGCGCATGAGCTGGAAGCAGCGGGAGAAGTTGGGCTCGACCCAGCTGTCGATATAGTCGAGCCCTTCCGGCAGCCCCCGACCGTCGTCGCGCAGGCGCCGGTAGACCGGGACCATGTCGTCGTTGCGGAAACGCTCGATCACCATGAACAGCATCTTCATCGCCTACGCGCGGCGGCCTCGCGCGCCAAAAGCGGATTTATCTCTTTGCAAGCGGCGGCGGCTGGCCTTCGATCCTCGGCAGGTCGGGATCGAAGCAGGCCCAGACCGGCGCGGATTTGGTCCAGATCGTCGCCGAAGGCGCGGCGAGGTTCGGATCGTCGAGCGTTCCGACGCGCACGAAAATCTGATCCGGGCGCTGCTCGGCCTCGCTGAAGACGGGCGTGCCGCATCGGGTGCAGAACCGCCGGTGCATGATCGAGCCGCTGTCAGCCCGGATCACGTGGTCGGTCAGCGGGCCCGATACGGAAACCGCATCCTTGAGAAACATGGCGCCCACCGCGCCGCTTCCTGCGCCGAGATACTGGCATACGCGGCACCAGCAATGCCGCGCGCCCACGGGCCGGTCCGCCGCGATCGTGAACCGCACCGCCCCGCACAGACACCCTCCCGCAATCGCCAAGAGAAAGCTCCCCGTGACCCGTTCCAACGAACCTTATGTGAAACTCGAAGCGCGAGCCAGCAATTGGGGCCTCAAACGCGACTTCGCGCCGCAGGCCGCCCACGAAGGTTGAGGTTGCGGAAGCAGCCAAGCCGGATTAGAGAAGACGCTTCAATCAGGTTCACGATTGCCCGGGGGCGCCTGCTTTGGCTACCTGCCGGCGGTATGCGAAGTCCATGGAAACCAAGAGCTCAGCGAATCCCGAAGCCTGCACCGGCGTCCTTCTGCGGAAGTTCGCGTCCGTCGGGGTGCGGCCGACCCGGCAAAGGCTCGATCTCGCGCGCGCGATTTTCGGCGCGGGCAACCGGCACTTCACGGCGGAAATGCTCTTTCACGAGACGCGCTCAATCCGGTTCGCGCCGACGCTCGGCACGATCTACAATACGCTCAACGAGTTTGCGCGCTGCGGACTCCTGCGTGAGATCGCGATCTACGACGCCAAGCTGTGGTACGACACCAAGACCGGGCCGCACTACCATTTCTATCGTGAGGACACAGAAGAACTGTCCGACATTCCCGAGGAATGGCTGCCAGAGTTCGAAATCCCCGCTCCCGACGGCACGCTGATCAAGGCGATCGACGTGATCGTGCGGCTAAAGAAGGTGTGACGCCAGGCGTCCTCAAGCCGCCGCCGCTGCTTTGGTCAGCGTGGCGATCGCATCTGCGATCGCCAGCGTGCGGCGCGCCATGTCGGCGTGCAGGAGTTCGACCATCCGGCCGTTGAGCTGAATTGCGCCCTTGCCGGCGTTCTCGGGCAGCGCGAAGGCTTCGATGATTGCGCGGGCGCTTTCGACCTCCGCGGGAGCGGGCGCGAAGACCTCGTTGCAGATGTCGATTTGACCGGGGTGGATGAGGGTCTTGCCGTCGAGGCCCATGTCGCGGCCTTGCAGGCACTCGAGGCGGAATCCGTCGAGATCCTTGATGTCGTTGAAAACGCCGTCGATGATGTCGACGCCGTGGGCGCGCGCGGCGATGGCGCAGCTTGCGAGCCAAGCGGTCATCGTCGGGCGCCCGGGCGTGAGCCGCGCCCGCGTCTCCTTGGCGAGATCGTTGAGCCCCATCACCATCACGGTCAGGCGCGAGGCGGAGTCGGCCGCGACGGCGGCGATCGAGCCGGCGTTCAGAACGGCGTTCGGCGTCTCCATCATCGCCCAGATCCGGGTGCTCTCGGGCGTGCCGGCTTCGCGCAGCGCCCGCGCGGCGGCCATGATCGCGCCAGGGCCGTCGACCTTGGGCAGCAGAATCGCGTCCGGGGCGGCGGCGGCGGCGGCCGTGAGGTCGTCCTCTCCCCAGGGGGTATGCGGCCCGTTGACGCGGATGACAACCTCGCGGCCGCCAAAGCCGCCTTTGCGCACCGCCTCGGCGACCTGTTCGCGCGCCGCGATCTTCTGGTCGGGGGCGACCGAATCTTCGAGATCGAGAATGAGCACGTCGGCGGCCAGGGTCGCGGCCTTCGCCAAAGCCTTGGCGTTCGAGCCGGGCATGTAGAGGACGCTTCTGCGCGGGCGGGCAACCATTACGAACTCCTCACCTTTCGCCTGGAACTTAAAGCCAAGCTTGCTGCGGCGCCAGAGGGCTCTTCGCAAGAGCAGCATTGGACTTAAGGTGGGAGAAGCGCTGCGCCGTCACCCCTTCAGCCAGCGCGCCATCCGACGCGCCGCGTCGGCGATCTGCTCGGGATCCCGGGCGAAGCACAGCCGCAGATGGCCCTCGCCGCCGGGACCGAAGGCGCCTCCCGGCGCCGCGCCGACGCCCGCTTCGTCGATGAGGCTCAGCGCCAGCGCGCGCGAATTGGCGAAGCCGTCGACCGAGCAAAAGAGATAGAACGCCGCCTCGGGTTCAGCGAAGCGCACCCGACCCGTCGCCTTGAGCCCCTCGCATAAGATATCGCGCGAGCGGCGGCAGCGGTCGATCTGCGAGGCGAGGAACGCTTCGCCCTGATCGAGCGCCGCGGTCGCGGCCCGCTGGGTGAAGACGGGGACGCCCGAGGTCGTGAACTGGACCAGGTTTTCGATCACGTCGCCGAGCGCCGGCGGGGCCTCGAGCCAGCCGACGCGGAAGCCGGTCATCGCCCAGTTCTTGGACAGCGTCTGGACGAACAGGATCTTGTCATCAGGCGCCATCACGTCGTGGAACGAGGGCGCGCGGGCGCCGTCGTAGGTGAGGCGGCCGTAGATCTCGTCGGCGATGATCCAAAGTCCGTGCCGGCGCGCGATCGCAAGCGTGGCGGCGATTTCCTGGCGCGTCGCGACGAAGCCGGTCGGGTTGGCGGGAGTGTTGAAAAAGATGAGCCGGGTCGCCGGCGTTACCGCGTCGGCGAGCTTGTCCGGATCGAGACTCCAGCGATCCGTGCGGTCGAGGCGCACCGGCACGGCGCGCGCTCCCGAAATCTCGAGCGCGCCAACGAAATTAGGCCAGGCAGGCGAGGGGATCAGCGCCTCGTCGCCGGGGCCGACGATGAGCCGGGTCGCGATCTCGATTGCGTGCATGCCGCCGATCGTGACGAAGAAATCCTCGGGTGAGAAAGCGCCGCCTCCAGGCGCGGCGCCGTAGACGCGGGTCATATAGGCGGCGATCGCCGCGCGCAGCTCGGGCACGCCGCGCTGATAGGTATAGAAGGTCTCGCCGCGGTCGAGCGACGCCTTGGCCGCTTCGCTGATGAACGGGGGCGTCGGCAGGTCGCCCTCGCCGACCCACAGCGGAATGAGCCCCTGGCGGCCGCGGCCGTAATTGAACACTTCAACGATGCCGCTCGAGGCGACTCCGCGCATCGTCGGGCGGATCTCACCGAGCCAATTCGGGTTGAGAGGGGACGAAGCGTCGTTCATTTCCGCGTCATGGACGAGCGGAGAAGCGCGCGCAAGGTCGTCACCCGGCGGCCGGCGCGAATCCGAGGCCTCAGGCGCGGGCGTCGCCAAGCGCAAGATCGTCGAGGATCGGACAGTCCGGGCGATCGTCGCCGTGGCAGGCGGCGACCAGCTTGCGGAGCGTCTTCGCCATCGCCTGCATGTCGGCGACGCGCGCCTCAAGGTCGCCGATATGCGCCTCGGCGATCCGCTTAACCTCGCGACTTGGGCGCGCGCGGTCGCGCCACAGAGTGAGGAGAGCGCCGATCTCGGCGATCGAAAAGCCGAGCCGGCGCGCCCGCCGGATGAACCTGAGTTCGTGGATGTCGCGCTCGCCATAGTCGCGGTAGGCGTTCGCGCCGCGCCCGGCCGGGCGCAGGAGGCCGATCGCCTCGTAATGGCGGATCATCTTGGCGTTGACGCCGCTCGCTTCCGCAGCCCCCCCGATCTTCATGTCTTGAACTCGCTTGACCTTCCCATGATGGGAAGGTTTAGAGCTGCGCGCGTTTCGAGGCAAGGAGGTTTGCCGAATGATTGCGGCCGCTGAGCTGAGCACATCCGCCGTCGATCCCGTCTGCGGCATGTCGGTCGATCCGGCGACGGCGAAGCACAGCGCCGAGCACGGCGGGGCGACCCATCATTTCTGCTCCGCTCGCTGTCGCGACAAGTTCGTCGCCGAGCCGGCCCGGTTCTTGGCGCCGGCGCCGCCGCCGAAGGCAGCCCCTTCGAGCGCGATCTACACCTGCCCGATGCATCCCGAGATCCGTCAGCTGGGTCCCGGCCATTGCCCGATCTGTGGCATGGCGCTCGAGCCGGAAGTCGCCACGGCCGCCGAGGGTCCCAGCGCGGAGCTCATCGATATGAGCCGGCGCTTCCGGATCGCGCTCGCGCTCTCAATCCCCGTGGTCGCGCTCGAAATGGGCGGGCATCTGGCCAATCTGCATATGTGGCTGCCCGAACGGGTCTCAAACTGGATTCAATTGGCGCTCGCGACGCCAGTCGTGCTGTGGGCGGGCTGGTCGTTCTTCGAGCGCGGCTGGGCGTCCCTCAAATCGCGCAACCTCAACATGTTCACGCTGATCGCGATGGGCACGGGCGTGGCCTGGGCGTACAGCGTTGTGGCGACCGCCGCGCCGGGCGTGTTTCCGCCGGCTTTCCGCAGCACGGACGGCTCGGTGGCGGTCTATTTTGAAGCGGCGGCGGCGATCACCGCGCTCGTGTTGCTCGGACAGGTGCTCGAGCTCCGCGCGCGCGAACAGACCGGCGGCGCTATCCGCGCCCTTCTCGATCTCGCGCCAAAGACTGCGCGACGCATCCGCGCGGACGGCGTGGATGAAGATGTCGGGCTCGAATTGGTTGCGGCCGGCGATCGCCTTCGCGTACGCCCGGGCGAGAAGGTTCCGGTCGACGGAGAGCTTGTCGAAGGCCGCGGCGCGGTCGACGAGTTGATGGTGACCGGAGAGTCGATGCCGGTCATGAAAACCGTCGGCGACAAGCTGATCGGCGGGACGATGAACCAGAGCGGCGGCTTCGTGATGCGGGCCGACAAGGTCGGGCGCGACACGATGCTCGCGCAGATCGTGCAAATGGTCGCGCAGGCGCAGCGCAGCCGCGCGCCGATCCAGCGCCTTGCCGATCAGGTTTCCGGCTGGTTCGTGCCGCTGGTGGTTGCGGCAGCGGTCGCAGCCTTCATCGCCTGGGCGAACTGGGGACCCGAGCCGCGCTACGCCTATGCCTTGGTCGCGGCTGTCTCGGTGCTGATCATCGCTTGCCCCTGCGCGCTCGGGCTCGCGACGCCCATGTCGATCATGGTCGGCGTCGGCCGCGGCGCGCAGTCCGGCGTGCTGATCAAGAACGCCGAGGCGCTGGAGCGGTTCGAGAAGATCGACACGCTGGTTGTCGACAAGACCGGCACGCTGACCGAGGGCAGGCCCGAAGTCGTCGCTGTGCGCGCCATCGGCGTGTTCGACGACGATGAGCTGCTGCGGGTCGCCGCAAGCCTGGAAAGGGGGAGCGAACATCCGTTGGCCGCGGCAGTGGCGCGCGCGGCGGCGAATCGCAATCTCGCGGTCGGCAATGTCGATGACTTCGACTCGGCGGCAGGCAAGGGCGTGACCGGAAAAGTTGACGGGCGCAAGGTGGTCCTCGGCAACCGGGCCATGATGCAGGCGGCGGGAATAGATGTCGCGACGCTCGGAGGGCCGGCGGATGAACTCCGCAACGACGGCGCGACCGCGATCTTCGCCGCAATCGACGGCAAGGCGTGCGGAGTGATTGCCGTTGCCGACCCGATCAAGCCGACGACCGCCGACGCGGTTCGCGCGCTCATAGAATCGGGTGTCCGCGTAGTCATGCTCACCGGCGACAATCGCACGACTGCCGAAGCCGTGGCCCGCAAGCTTGGCATTGCGGAGATCGAGGCGGAAATCCTGCCGCAGGACAAGGCCAAAGTGGTCGAACGCCTGCGCAGGCAAGGGCGGATCGTCGCCATGGCGGGGGACGGGGTCAACGATGCGCCAGCGCTCGCGGCCGCCGACGTCGGCGTTGCGATGGGGACCGGCACGGACGTCGCGATCGAAAGCGCGGGCGTGACGCTCCTGCGCGGCGATCTTCAGGGCATGGTCATCGCCCGTCGGCTGTCGCAGGCGACGATGCGCAACATCCGGCAGAACCTGGTGTTCGCCTTCGTCTACAACGCGGCGGGCGTGCCGATCGCAGCCGGCGTCCTTTATCCGGCCTTCGGTCTCCTGCTGACGCCGACGGTCGCCGCCGCGGCGATGGCGCTTTCCTCGGTCAGCGTTATCGCCAACGCACTGAGGCTCAGGCGGCTCGCACTATGAGAAGCCGGCGCTGGCAGGCTCAGGCGCGCTTCGCCAGCTCGTCGCGGATCTGGGTCAGAAGTACGACTTCCTGGGTCGGCGGCGCGGGGGGCGGAGGCTCTTTGGCCGCCTGCCGGGTCAGCATGTTGATCCCCTTGATTGCGATGAACAGGGCAATGGCGACGATCGCGAAGTTGATCACGACAGTGATGAAATCGCCGTAGGCGAACACGCCCCCCTGTTTTCTCGCATCAGCCAGGTTGGTCGCGGTCACCTCCTTGGACAGTGGAACAAAATAGTTGGAGAAGTCCGCATGTCCGGCGATGCCGATGATCGGCATGATGATGTCGTTGACCAGGGCGTCGACGATCTTGCCGAAGGCGGCGCCGATGATGACGCCGACGGCGAGGCTCAGCGCATTCCCTTTGAGCGCGAATTCTTTGAACTCGTTCCACATGGGCTATTGTCCTCGAGAGGCGGATCCCCGCGGTCGATTCGCCTCGCGAAAACTAGCTGAGCGCTCGCGCAAGATAAAGCCTTTGGATCGCCGACACGCGCCCTTTGGGCTGTCCCGCGGCGTTAAGGCTCTTTGGCGCCCTTCTTCGGCTTCGTCTTGGCGGGCTTTTCGCTTGCCCCCTTGGCCGCGGCCGCCGCGACGAATTCGCTAAGCCTCGTTTCGAGCAGCGCGGTCCGCGCTTGGGTCACGCGCAAGGCGCAAAAGCCGTGGACGCTCTCCTTGGCGTAATCCCGGCAGATGTCGTCGCGCTGGCCGGCGAAGCCGTTCTGATCGCGCATCAGGTCCGCCGCCTCCGGGGTGTCCGCGGCGCGGTCCCCGATCGCATGCACGACCTTGGACATCGCCTTATCGGCCTCGATGCGTTCCTTGGCGAACTTGGCGGCGTCGCCGACCAGCGAGGCGGCGTCGGGGCCCCAAAGCCCGCCGGGACTGGTCTGACAATCGGCGGCCTTGAAGACGCACGCGGTGATCTGAGACGGCGCCAGCGCCGCGCCGTCGACGATGTCGAAGGAGAACGGGCAGGCCGGGACGTCGGCTTCGAATCGCTCCAGTCCGTCGGGGCGTCCGTCGCCGGTCGCTTGAATTGGCTTCTCGCCAACGATATCGACGATGCAATGCTGCGAGGAATCCGAAACGCTCTCGCCGGCAAGTTGCAGTTTGTCGATCGTCACTGTCTTGTCGTCGCCGGAAATCTGCAACAGCCCCGACTTGCCGTTGAGCATCAGCGGGCGGCCGGCAAGGCCGGCGACGCCGGGCGCGGCGCCAGGCTTAGCGCCCTTGGCGCTCGCGTCCGCGCCTTTGGCGGCGCGCGCGCTTCGGGGCTTAGCGGGTGAGGCCGACGCCCCTTGCGGGGCGGCCGGAGCCGCGCCTGGGAGCATCAATTGTGCGTCGGCCTCGCTTGCCGCGAGAGCAGTGGCGATGAGGCCCCAAAACAGGAGGCGAAACCGTCGAGTCATCGTCCAAGTCTAGTGGCGTTCGGGACAAAGGGGAAGGCGCTCGGCGCTCCGCGACAACGAGCCCAAAGCTTGAAAAATCCGCCGCTTCCGCGCCTTGCGCCGCCAAATCGCCCCCCCTATATACGCCGGGACTGGCGGGTTCGGGCGCAATTCGCGCCGAACCAGCGGAAATCCGGCCGGCGGAAATCTGGCGATGACAAACGGGGATCGGAAGAGCGAGGCCGTTGGCTTGAAGGGCGCGGCGGAATGCTTCCTTAAGAGCTCGGCCGCTTTGGGGCCCGGCGGTCCCGCGAAGGAATAGGGGAAAGATAATGGCGAAGGTAATTGGCATCGACCTCGGCACGACCAACTCGTGCGTCGCTGTCATGGAGGGCTCGACGCCCAAGGTAATCGAAAATTCCGAGGGCGCGCGCACGACGCCGTCGATCGTCGCGTTCACCGACGATGGCGAGCGTCTCGTCGGCCAGCCGGCCAAACGGCAGGCGGTAACCAATCCCGAGCGCACCATCTTTGCGATCAAGCGGCTGATCGGACGGTCGTTCGACGATCCGATTTCCAAAAAGGACATGGCGCTCGTCCCGTACAAGATCGTTCGCGGTCCGAATGCCGACGCGTGGGTGACGGTCGACGGCAAGCAATATTCGCCTTCGCAGATCTCGGCCTTCATCCTGCAGAAGATGAAAGAGACGGCGGAAGCCTATCTCGGCGGTCCGGTGACTCAGGCGGTTATAACCGTTCCGGCCTATTTCAATGACGCCCAGCGTCAGGCGACCAAGGACGCCGGCAAGATCGCTGGCCTCGAGGTCTTGCGCATCATCAACGAGCCGACCGCTGCCGCGCTCGCCTACGGCCTCGACAAGAAGAAAGCCGGCACGATCGCTGTCTATGACCTCGGCGGAGGCACGTTCGACATTTCGATCCTTGAGATCGGGGACGGAGTGTTCGAGGTGAAGTCGACCAACGGCGACACCTTCCTCGGCGGAGAAGACTTCGACATGCGCCTGGTCGAGTATCTCTCGGGCGAGTTCAAGAAGGAGCAGGGCATCGACCTGACCAAGGACAAGCTGGCCCTTCAGCGCCTCAAAGAGGCGGCCGAGAAGGCGAAGATCGAGCTGTCGTCCGCGACCCAGACCGAGATCAACCTTCCCTATATCACTGCTGACGCGACCGGGCCGAAGCATCTTGCGCTCAAGCTGACCCGGGCGAAGTTCGAGGCGCTGGTCGATGACCTCATCCAGCGCACGGTCGAGCCCTGCCGCAAGGCGTTGAAGGACGCCGGCCTGGCGGCGGCCCAGATCGACGAAGTGGTTCTGGTCGGCGGCATGACCCGCATGCCGAAGGTGCAGGAAGTCGTCAAACAGTTCTTCGGCAAGGAGCCGCATAAGGGCGTCAACCCGGACGAAGTCGTCGCCGTCGGCGCCGCCATCCAGGCGGGCGTGCTGCAAGGCGACGTCAAGGACGTGCTGCTGCTCGATGTTACGCCTCTGTCGCTCGGAATCGAGACGCTGGGCGGGGTGTTCACCCGGCTGATCGAGCGCAACACGACGATTCCCACCAAGAAGAGCCAGGTGTTCTCGACCGCCGAGGACAACCAGACCGCGGTTACGATCCGCGTCTTCCAGGGCGAGCGCGAGATGGCTGCCGACAACAAGGCGCTCGGCCAGTTCGACCTGGTCGGGATTCCCTCCGCGCCCCGTGGCGTGCCGCAGATCGAGGTGACGTTCGACATCGACGCCAACGGTATCGTCAACGTCACCGCAAAGGACAAGGCGACCAACAAGGAGCAGCAGATCCGCATCCAGGCCTCAGGCGGCTTGAGCGAAGCCGACATCAACCGAATGGTGAAGGACGCGGAAGCCCATGCCGCCGAGGACAAGAAGCGGCGCGAGCTGGTCGACGCCAAGAACAGCGGCGAGGCGCTGGCCCATGATGCGGAGAAGGCGCTGAAGGATTATGGCGACAAAGTCGCCCAATCCGACCGCAGCGCCATCGAGTTGGCGGTCGCTTCCCTGCGCACGGCGCTGCAGGGCGAGGACGTCGAGGGGATCAAGGCGCGCACCAACGACCTGATGCAAGCGCAGATGAAGCTCGGTGAAGCGATGTATAAGGCCCAGCAGGCGGCTGGCGGCGCGCCGGGCGAAGCCGGCGCTGGCCCAGGCGGCGACGGAGAGGCCAAGGACGACGTCATCGATGCGGAATTCCGCGAAGTCGACGACGATAAGAAGAAGTCGTCCTGAACGAATGAAGCCGGCCGCGTCAAGCGGCCGGCCTTGGGTTTGGGGGACGCCGGAATGGCGGGTGGGGACTTGGCTGTCATCGGGACGGCGCTGTCGCGCGCCGCGAAGGCGAGCATAGAACCGGCCCGTGCGCAGGGAAGCGGCGCAGGAGAAGCAGGTCTGAGGCATGCATAGTCTGCGGGCGCGCTAGAGAGATGGCCAAGCGCGATTTCTACGAAACTCTGGGCGTTTCCAAGACGGCGAGCGACGCTGACCTGAAGTCCGCCTTCCGCAAGGCGGCGATGCAGTGTCATCCCGACCGGCATCCCGGCGACAAGCAGGCCGAGGCGCGCTTCAAGGAGCTGAACGAAGCTTACCAGCATCTGTCGGACGCCCAGAAGCGTGCGGCCTACGATCGCTACGGTCACGCCGCGTTCGATCAGAGCGGCATGAGCGACGGCTTTGCCGCCTCGATGTCCGATATCTTCGACGATCTGTTCGGCGACATGATGGGCGGCCGGCGGGGCCGTCAATCCTCGGGCCGGGAGCGGGGCGCCGACCTGCGCTACAACCTCGAGATCACGCTCGAGGAGGCGTTTCGCGGCAAGACCGCCGCTGTCCGCATGCCGACTTCGGTGGCCTGCGAAGCCTGCGCCGGCTCCGGCGCCCGCGCCGGCTCCAGGCCCGCGACCTGCAAGACCTGCGGCGGCCATGGGCGGGTGCGCGCGCAACAGGGCTTCTTCGCCATCGAGCGCACATGCCCCTCTTGCCACGGCCGCGGGCAGACGATCGAGAATCCCTGCGATAAATGCGCCGGTTCCGGGCGCGTGACCAGGGAGCGCAATCTGTCGGTCAACGTTCCCGCCGGCGTCGAGGACGGCACCCGCATTCGTCTCACCGGCGAGGGCGAAGCGGGAATGCGCGGCGGACCGGCTGGCGACCTCTATATTTTCCTCACCGTCAAGCCGCACGCGTTTTTTCAGCGCGACGGCGCCGACCTCTATTGCCGGGTCCCGATTTCGATGGTGCAGGCGGCGCTCGGCGGCGAATTCAACGTCAGGACGCTCGACGGAACCGAATCGAGGGTCAGCGTTCCCGAGGGCGCGCAGTCGGGACGGCAATTGAGGCTGCGCGGCAAGGGCATGCCGGTGTTGCGCTCGCGCGATTCCGGCGACCTCTTCGTTCAGCTCAATGTCGAGACGCCGCAAAGCCTCACACGCCGCCAGCGCGAGCTCCTGACCGAGTTCGCCGCCGAATCCTCGCACAAGACCCACCCCGAAAGCGCCGGCTTCTTCGCCAAGATGAAGGAGTTCTTCGAGGGTCGTAGTTAGGGCCAGCGCCGGATCGAGCGGGTCGTGTCTCGACGGGGGGCCGTAGGCCTTTACGTAATAACGACCAAGGCCGTATTCCAAAGGCGGCGGCTTAGGAACTCCGCTATCGATTCGCCTTCAAAGGCATCCGCGGAACGCACAGCGCGAGGTAATCCCTCCCTTTGCCAGCCGCCGCTTGCTCTCCTATAAGCGCTGCACGGCGCCAGGGGCTCGCCGCTCATCCGCGGGAAGCCGGAATGCAAGGACAAGCGCTAGACAAGCCGCATCGGCGGGGGCTCGCCGACAGCGCCCGTTTTCTCAGGTCGCTCATTGCCGCGCCACGGCTCACCGGCGCGGTCGCGCCGTCGGGCCGGGCGCTGGCGCGGGCGATGGCGGCGGCGGCCGGTCCGCCGCCCCATGGGCTCATCGTCGAACTCGGGCCCGGCACCGGGCCGGTGACCCGCTCCTTGATCGAGGCCGGCGTTGCGCGCGAGCGGCTGGTGCTGGTCGAATACGATCCCGGATTTTGCCGGCTCTTGAGGCAGCGCTTCGCGCCGGCCAAGGTCATCCACGGCGACGCCTATGATCTTCCCCGAACACTCGCGGAATTGGCCGGCCAGCCGATTGCCGCCGTTGTCTCCAGCCTGCCGCTGCTCAATCAGCCGCCGGAGCGGCGCAAAAAGTTGATCGGCGACGCCTTCGCGCTGATGGGGCCTTCGGGGCGGTTCGTTCAGTTCACTTACGGCCTCCTGTCGCCCATTCCCCGCGAGGTCTGCGCCAAGCGCTATGCGGCGGTTCGCTCGCGGCCGATCCTGCTCAATCTGCCGCCTGCCCGGGTGTGGACCTACCGGCTCGACGCCCATGCGGGCGGGGGTCGCGTGAATTGAGCGCTCTTCAGCCGCGCGAAAGACTGATCGTCGCCCTCGATGCGCCCGACATCGGCGAGGCGCGCGGTCTCGTCGAGAGGATCGGCGACGGCGCGACGATCTATAAGATCGGCATGGAGCTCGCTTACTCCGGCGGCCTCGAGCTCGCGCCCGAACTGGCCTCCGCCGGCAAGCAGGTCTTTCTCGATCTCAAGCTGCACGACATTCCCAACACCGTCGAGCGGGCGACGGCGCAGGCGGCGAAGCTCGGCGCGAGGTTCCTCACCGTCCACGCCTATCCGCAAACGATGCGCGCCGCCGTCGCCGGCGCCAAAGGCTCGGGAATGCGAGATGCTCGCCGTCACCGTGCTGACGTCATACGACGACGCCGATCTCTTCGACGCCTGCGACCGGTTCGGGGTGGTCGAAACAGTCCGGCGGCGGGCCGAGCAGGCGCTCGCGCTTGGCGTCGACGGGCTGGTCGCCAGCGCCGCGGAGGCGGCGATGGCGCGGCGCACCGTCGGCGCCGACATGCTTCTCGTCACCCCCGGCATCCGGCCCAAGGGCGCGGGGGCGGGCGACCAGAAGCGCGTCGCGACGCCAGCCGAAGCGATCCGCAACGGCGCCGACTACCTCGTGGTCGGGCGCCCGATCACCCAGGCGGCGGACCCGCGCGCGGCCGCCGAAGCCATCGTCGCCGAAGTCGCGGAGGCGCTCACTTGATCGCCCGCGAACCCGCGCTAGGCTCGTAAGACCCGCCTCAACCCGGAGGCCCATGGGCGCTCCGCCAAGGCGCCGCCGAGATAGAGATGGTTCTGGTCGAGGGAGTGTGAGGATGCCGAAGGGCTACTGGATCGCGCATGTCGACGTCACCGACCCCGAGGTCTACAAGAAATACCTTGCCGCGAACGGCGTCGCCTTCGCCAAATACGGCGGACGCTTCCTTGTGCGCGGGGGAAAGCATGTCGTCGCCAACGGCTCGTCTAAATCGCGCCAGGTGGTGATCGAGTTTCCGGACTACGCCGCCGCGGTCGCCTGTCTCGAGTCCGAGGAATACAAGCGCGCAATCGTATTCCGCGACGCCGCCTCGCTCAGCGACCTCGTCATCGCCGAGGGGTACGACGGCTGATCAAGGCTCGAGGAAGCGCAATGGCCGAGATGAGGCTGATCGTCAGCGGCGCCGCTGGCCGGATGGGGCGCATGGTCGTCAGGACAATTCATGAGTCCGACGGCCTCAAGCTGACCGGCGCGCTCGAGCGCCTGGATTCGCCCTGGCTTGGCGCCGACCCGGCCGTGCTGGCGGGCTGCCCGGCTAGCGGCCTTGCGATCGTCGCCGATCCGCTGCCGCTCGTCATCGAGGCCGATGCGATCATCGATTTCTCCTCGCCCGCCGCGAGCGTCGAACTCGCCGGGCTTGCCGCGCAAGCGCGCATCGCCGACGTGATCGGCACGACCGGCCTCAGCGACGATGATCTCGACCGGATCGACGCGGCGGCGCGCCACGCCCCGATCGTGCGTTCGGGCAACATGAGCGTCGGCGTCAACCTGCTCGCGGCGCTGACCCGGCGCGCGGCGTCGGCGCTCGGGCCCGATTTTGATATCGAGATCGTCGAGATGCATCATCGGATGAAGGTCGACGCGCCGTCGGGCACCGCGCTCCTGCTTGGCGAGGCGGCGGCCGAAGCGCGAGGCGTTTCGCTCAAAGACCATTCGGCGCGCGGCCGCGACGGCCTGACCGGCGCCCGCCGCAAGGGCGACATCGGCTTCGCGTCGCTGCGCGGCGGCACGATCGTCGGCGATCACAGCGTCATATTCGCCGGCGAGGGCGAGCGAGTGATTCTCAGCCACCACGCCGAGGATCGGGCCCTGTTTGCGCGCGGCGCGCTGCACGCGGCGCTGTGGGCGATCGGGCGCAAGCCCGGGCTCTATTCGATGGCGGACGTGCTGGGCCTCGGCGACAATTGAGCCGCCGGCCCGGCCGCTGTCACTTCTCGGCGCGCACTTCCGTGCATGAAAAATCGAGCTTCGCCGTCTTTTGCGTCTTGCCGGCATGGACCTGGATGGCGAGCGGCATGCAGGTCGCCCCTTCCAGGAACACGGCTTTGTGCTCGATGCCGTCGGGCCCGAAGATGAAATTGGTGAACGCCTTGTGGGTCACGACCTGCTGGCCGGAATGACTGGTCTGGGTCAAGTCGACGACGGCGGTCGCATATTTGGGCGAGGCGTTCTTGTCGCCCTCGAAGGTAAAGTCGAGAAGCACGCCGGTCGCCGTGTCGCCGCCAAGCGCGCCGCCCCTCGGCGCGTCGACCAGGCTCTCGCCGCCGCTGACGAGATCGTCGGACAGTTTGCCCGCGTGCTCGAGGAAGGCGTAGGCCTTGACGTCGACGATCTTAAGTTCGGCGCCCTGAGCGCTGCCGGCAAGCGCCAATGACATGACCGCCGCTGCGGCGCGAAGCGCACTCATGACCCCACCCTCACGCTACGGAATATAGCTCTTGTAAAAAACCCGGCTCGCGATGAGCGAGCCGGGGGAACCTAGAGCGTCATATTGACGGCGATATGTCAGTTGTTGCGTTGCGATCCGGTCAGCATCAGGATGGCCTGGAACATGTTGATGAAGTCGAGGTAGAGGCGCAGCGCCCCGTGGATCGACTTCTTGTGGGCCATCTCGTAGGTGTCGCCGGCGAAATACATCTCCTTGATCGACTGGGTGTCCCAGGCGGTGAGGCCGGCGAAGATCACGACGCAGAGGAGCGACAGTCCGAACTGCAGCCCGGTGCTGTGCAGCAGGAAGACGTTGAGCAGGCTCGCGACGATGAGGCCGACGACGCCCATCATCATGAACGAGCCCATCGCCGACAGGCTGCGCTGGGTCGTATAGCCGTAGAGGCTGAGGCTCGCGAAAGCCGCCGCGGTGGCGAAGAACGCGCGCCCGAACGAAGCGCCGGTGTAAACCACGAGCAGCGCCGACATCGACAGGCCGATCAACGCCGCAAAGGCGATGAAGGCGTTGCGGGCGGTCGCCACCGACATCGAATTGATGCGGGCGGAGATGTAGAACACGAGCGCGAGCGGCGAGAGCACGATGAGCCAGCGCAGCGGCGAGACATAGATCGCATGGCCGAAATCGGTCAGCGCCAGGCGCCCGCCTGCCGTCTGGACCGTTCCGAGCTGGAAGGCCGCCCAGGCGACAAGCCCGGTCACGCCGAGCCCGAGGGTCATGTAGTTGTAGACGCCGATCATGTAGGCGCGGAGGCCCTGATCGACTGCGACGCCGGACCGTGCAAAACCAGCGCCGGGACGCGCGTTGGCGGAGCGGTCATAGTCGGACATGAGAGAAACCTCTTGATAAGCGTGCGGCGCTCGCCCGGGGTCTGCCCAGGCGCGCGCCCGTCCCGCATAATATGGCGGCACGGCGCCCCTCCGCAAGGGCGATCCGGGGAAATCGGCTTAGCGCTTCATTACCGATTGGTAAGCGCAGGCCGGCTCGGGCGCCTGGCGTGGTTTGCGCCGGCGCTCCTAATGGCCGCCCGGGCCCCCGGCGGCCGCCGGACGGCGCATCAGCGCGGCAAGCCCGACGCAGCCGAGGAAGAGGATGGTCAACGCCAGGAAGACGTCGGCGAGCGCCATCACCTCGGCCTGCCGGCGCACGATGAGCGCAAGCTGGCGGGTCGCCGCCAGCTGAGCGTCGGAGCCGCGCGCGGCCATCGCCGCGGTCATGTTGGCGAGCGTGTCCTCCGCCACCCGGCGCCCCCAGGTCACCGACTCCCGCAGCCTCTCGAGATGCAGGTCCATCCTCTTGTCGAGCAGCGTGTTGATCAGGGCGAGGCCGACTGCGCCGCCGAGGTTGCGCATGAGGTTGAAGAGGCCGGAGGCGTTCTTGATCTTCTGCGGCGGCATCGTGCCGAGCGCCAGATTGTTGATCGGCACCATCGCCAGCATCAGGCCGACGCCGCGGAAGACCTGCGGCCAGAGCAGCTCCCAGAAGTCCCAGTCCACCGTGACGAACGAAGCCTGATAGGTGCCGACGGCGAAGGAGACGAACCCGGTCGCGATCATGATCCGCGGATCGACGCGAATTCATCAGCCGCCCGGCCAGCGGCGCGGTGAAGAACATGCATAAGCCGGTCACGAACATCGTCTTGCCGATCATCAGCGACGAATAGCCGCGCACCACCGCCAGATAGACCGGGTAGATGTAGGTGAGGCCGTAGAGGCCGATGCCGAGCACGAAGGCGAACATCGAGCCGGTCCAGAAATTGCGGTCTCTGAAGGCGGTCAGATCGACGATCGGCTGGCGGGCGGTCGCCATTCGCCAGAAGAAGGCGACGCCGCTCACCGCCGAGATCAGAATGGCGATCGTCACCGGCTGGCTCTCGAACCAATCCTTCGACGGTCCTTCCTCGAGCGCATATTCCATCGCCCCGAGAAAGCCGGCCATCGTAAGGAGTCCGACATAGTCGAAGTGGGTCAACAGCGAATAGTCGGGCTCGTCGAAATCGATCAGGAGCCAGGCAGCGATGGTGACGATGACGCCCGGTCCGAGATTGACCAGGAACAGCCAGTGCCAGGAAAACCAGTCGGTGAGGTAGCCGCCGACCGTCGGTCCGATCGTCGGCGCAAGCGTCGCGACCAGGCCGATGATCGGGGCGATGAACGGCTGCTTGTCGCGGGGAAAGATGGTGAACGCCGAGGCGAATACGGTCGGGATCATGCCGCCGCCGATGAAGCCTTGCAGCGCCCGCCAGAGGATCATCTCCTCAATGGAGTTGGCATGGGCGCACATGAAGCTCATGAGCGTGAAGCCGCCGGCGGAAATGGTGAAGATGACCCGCGTCGACACCACCCGCGACAGGAATCCCGACAACGGGATCATGATCACTTCGGCGACCAGGTAGCTGGTCTGGACCCAGGTGATCTCGTCGGACGACGCGGAGAGTCCCGCCTGGATCTCGGACAGAGAGGCCGAAACGATCTGGATGTCCAGGATCGCCATGAACATCCCGAACACCATGAAGATGAACGCCGCGACTCGCTTAAGCGAGAAATTTCGCTGCGCCACCGCCGCCGGGGCGACGACAAGATCGGTGGCCGGCGCCGACCCGCCGGGCCGTATGGCGGCTACCGCGTCGCTCACCGCTTCTCGCTCTTGGCGCCGAGGGCTTCGAGACCGAGCGCGCCGAGCAGGGTCGGCTTCGGCGCATCGGAATCACGGGTGTGGACGGTGGCGACGACCGAAAGGCCGGGCCGAAGCGGGACTTCCTTCAACACCTCGTCGGGGAAGGTGATGCGCACCGCGACGCGCTGGACGACCTTGGTGAAGTTTCCGGTCGCATTGTCCGGCGGCAGGAGCGAGAACTCGGCGCCCGAGGCCGGGGAAATCGACGACACCACCCCTTCGACCACCTTGCCGTCGAGCGCATCGATGGCGACATCGACCTTCTGACCCGGCTTGATGTCGCCGAGCTGGGTCTCCTTGAAGTTGGCGTCGACGTAGGAATCGTTGAGGGGCACAAGCGCCATTAGCCGCGTTCCCGGCTGCACCAGCTCGCCGACATGGGCGGCGACATTGCCGATCGTCCCGTCGAAAGCGGCGAACACGCGGGTGAACGAAAGGTTGCGCTCCGCCATCGCCAGGGCGGTGACAAGCTCGTTGCGCTGCTCCGAAGCCTCGAGCTTCTGAGCCTTGAGCACATCGAGATTGGCCTTGGCCCCGTCGAGCGCCGCAGCGGTCGAGGCCACGCTTGCCCGGGCGGCGGCGAGCGCGGCCACGGTGCGGTCGCGGTCGGCGGTGGCCTGCTCGAGGCGCTGCTGGGAGCCGAAATTCGTCTGCGCCAGCTTGTACGACCGGTCATATTCGAGCGCCGCACGCTCGACGTCGGCCTCGGCGCTCTTCACCTGCGCGCCCGTCGCCGTCGCCTGGGCTGCGGCCTGGGCGATGACTGCGGCCTGGGCGTCGATCTGGCGGGCGAAGCGCGCGACCGTCGCGTCCTGGGTGCCGATGCGGGCCCGCGCCGAATTGACCGCGTTCGCGTAGTCGCCGTCGTCAATCGAGACCAACAGGTCACCCTTGTGGACGATTTGGTTCTGGACGACCGGAACCTCGGTGATGTGGCCGGTTGCCTTGGCGGCGATGATCGATGTTAGCGCGCCGACATAAGCGTCATCGGTCGAGATCAGGAACCGCCCCTCGACGAAATAGTCGTAAGCCGTCTTGCCGCCATAACCGAGGGCGGCGAGGATCATGACCGGAACGACGAACCGCCGCAGGCCGGACCGCCTGGCCGGGGCTGGCTTGGCCAATGGCGCTCCGCCTGCCGGCGGATGCGTCAGCGCGCCCTGCGAAGGCGCCGAAGGCGTAGGAAAACTGGGAGACGCGGGAGCTGTCATAGCCCGCGACGCAGTCGCAGCGCCCGGCTCCGCGACACTGGGAGTATCAACCATAAGAATTTCGCCCGCACAACAAATGCTGACCGAACGGTTCGGTCATTTTTGTTGACTTAGCGCAAATAGGGGGCTATCGCAAGAAAAATCGAACCGAACCGTTCGGTCAGCGATTTGCCGGTCAGGAAGGGCGCATAGGCATGGAATCGGAGGCCTTGGAGCAAGAGGCGGGCGCGAGCAGCGATGGCAGCGCGAAACGGCGTCAGATCATGGACGGAGCACGATCGGTCTTCTTGAGCTCGGGCTTCGACGGCGCGAGCATGAACGATATTGCGCGCGCGGCAGGCGTTTCCAAGGGCACGCTCTACGCCTATTTCGACTCCAAAGACCAATTGTTCGAGGCCATCATCCGCGGCGAATACGCCCAATCGGCGGAGCGCGTCTGCACTTTCACGCGCGAGGGCGACGCGCGCCAGATGCTGCGGGACTTTGGGGTCCGGCTCATCAGCAAGATGGCCGAGCCGGACACGCGTTCGCTCGCCAGGGTGGTTATCGCGGCGGCGGAAAAATTCCCCAACGTCGGGCGCGCTTTCTACGAGGCCGGTCCGCTCTATGGCGCGACCCGGCTCGCCGCCGAACTCGAGAGCCTCGAAAGGTCCGGCAAGCTCAGAGTTCCCGATCCGGAGCGCGCCGCCTGGCAGTTCGTCGACCTCTGCCAGAGCTACGTCTACAAGCGCCTTTTGTTCGGCGTCGTCGACTCCATCAGCCGGGAGGACATTGAAGCCTCGGTCGAAGCGGGAGTCGACGTGTTCATGAAGGCCTACGGCGCCTAAATCCAGCTGCCTCTAGCGACGATTGTTTGCGATAATCAGAAGGCCGTGCTATCGTGCCTGCTGTCGCCCGGTCCCGCGGTTGGCGCCCGGGGAATAATGACTTCGGCGCGTTGTTGAATGGTCGCGTAAGATCGAGAGGGTCCGCTTTCCTTGGATTCGGAACTTAAGCCCTTGAAAAATCGAGATTGGCGGAAGAAAAATATTTGGATTTTGCTTCCCTTGGCTTGGAATTTCCTTCCTGGTTGATTTGGAATTTCCTTCCGTTGGTTTTGAAAACGCTTCCACGGCTCCTCGGGCTCTCGACCGGCCGCGCCGGGCTTACTTCTTCTTCTTCGCGTGCGTTGACAGCGGATGCGTCATGTCCTCGGGGCGGACCCACTTGTCGAACTCGCTGCCAGTGACAAAGCCGAGCGCAAGCGCGGCTTCGCGCAGGCTGATGTTCTCCCGATAGGCTTTCAGCGAAATCTGCGCCGCCTTTTCGTAGCCGATATGCGGATTGAGCGCGGTCACCAGCATCAGCGAATTGTCGAGGTGCTCCTTGATGCGCTTCTCGTTCGGCTCGATGCCGCGCGCGCAATGTTCGTCGAACGAGCGGCAGCCCTCGGAAAGCAGCTGGATCGATTCGAGCACGTTGTGCAGGGTGACAGGCCGATAGACGTTGAGCTGGAAATTCCCTTGCGAACCGGCGAAAGCCACGGACTGGTCATTGCCGAACACCTGCACCGCGACCATGGTCAGGGCTTCGCACTGGGTGGGATTGATCTTGCCCGGCATGATCGAGGAGCCGGGCTCGTTCTCCGGAATCCTGAGCTCGCCGATGCCCGCCCGGGGCCCGCTGACGTAGAGGCGGATGTCGTTGGCCATTTTCATCAACGCGCCCGCCAGCGTCCGCAACGCTGCGCTGACGTTGACCATCGCATCGTCCGCCGACAGCGCCGCGAATTTGTTGGCCGCCGAGGTGAATGGCGTCCCCGTCTCCTCGGCGAGCTTGCGCGCGACCGTTTCGCCGAACCGCGGGTCGGCGTTGAGGCCGGTGCCGACCGCCGTCCCGCCGATCGCCAGCGGCATGAGCCCCTCGCAGGCCCTCTCGATCGTGGCGATCGCCTGATCGAGTTGCGCCGCCCAGCCGGAAATCGCCTGGCCGAGGGTGAGCGGAGTCGCGTCCTGCAAATGGGTGCGCCCGATCATCACGACGTTGGAAAACGCCTTCGCCTTGTCGTCGAGCGTATCGCGCAACCGGGCGACGGCCGGCAGCATCGCCTGCTTGATCTGATGCGCCGTCGCGATGTGCATCACGGTCGGGAACACGTCGTTCGACGACTGGCTGTGATTGACGTCGTCGTTGGGGTGGATCGGTTTCTTGGATCCGATGACGCCGCCGGCGATCTCAATCGCCCGGTTGGCGATCACCTCGTTCGCGTTCATGTTCGACTGGGTGCCGGACCCGGTCTGAAACACGACCAGGGGGAACTCGTCGTCGAGCTTGCCGTCGATCACGTCCTGAGCCGCGCGGACGATGAGCTCAACCTTCTCGCTTCGACAATTGGCCGAGTTCGAGATTCGCCAGCGCCGCGCATTTCTTCAGAAGCCCGAAGGCGTGAACCACCGGCCGACCCCAGCGGTGCCGCTCGACGCCAATGGTGAAATTCTGACGGGAACGTTCCGTCTGCGCGCCCCACAAATGCTCGGCCGGCACCCGCACGTCGCCGAGCGCGTCTTCCTCGACGCGAAATTTTTCGCCCTTCGCCGAAACGCCCGTCATCTTTCCGTTCTCCGGTGGAGAGCAATGCGACGTTGAGCAGGCGAAAGCAAGGAGGAGCCGCCGCTCTTGCCCTCCCGCCCTCGCTTCTCTATAAGGCCCGGCTTCGCGCCGGTTCCGACACCCCTGGAGGCAGGGCGCGCATTCGATAGCAACAAGGACATCATCATGGCAGCGATCAAGCAACTCGCGGCCGTGACGCGCAGCGGGACAGGCAAGGGGGCCGCCCGCTCCGTTCGTCGCGAAGGCCGCGTTCCCGCCGTCATCTATGGCGGCGGCCTGAAGCCCGAGCCGATCTCGGTCGACTATAAGGACGTCAACAAGTTCATCTACTCGGGCCACTTTCTGACTTCGATCTTTGAGCTCGAGGTCGAAGGCCGCAAGGAGCGCGTGCTGCCGCGCGATTATCAGCTCGACATCGTCACCGACCGGCCTGTCCATGTCGATTTTCTCAGGCTCGCGCCGGGATCGCGGGTGCGGATCGGGGTGCCGGTACACGTCGTCAACCGTGAGGCGTCGCCGGGATTGAAAAAAGGCGGCGCGGTCAATCTCGTCCTCCACACGGTCGAGGTGATGGCGCCGGCCGACGCCATTCCGGAATCGATCACCATCGACCTCTCGGGCCTCGATTTTCATGATTCCGTCCATGTGTCCGCGGTCAAGCTGCCGGAGGGCTGCCGGCCGGTCGGCTCGAAGGCGGACCAGACGGTGGTGACGATCGTCCCGCCGACGGTGATGGTCGAGGAGACGGCGGCTGCGCCTGCCGCGACGGCTGCCGCGGCTGCAACTCCCGGCGCCGCTCCGGCGGCGCCTGCGGCGGGCGCCCCGGCCAAGGCCGACGCCGCCAAGAGCGCCGCCGCTCCGGCGAAAGCGGCTGCCGCGCCGGCCGCCGCGAAGCCGGCCGCCAAGAAGTAAGGCTCGCGCCCCGGAGGGGCTGGGCTTGCGCCAAGGCCAGGTCCGCCCCTCATGCTGATCGATCGGGGGCCCCATGCTGGTCATCGCGGGACTCGGCAATCCGGGCGCGCGCCACCTCCGCAATCGCCACAACATCGGCTTCATGGCGGTCGATGCGATCGCCGAGGCGCGCCGCCTCGGCCCGTTTCGAGCCCGCTGGCAGGGGCTCGCGGCCGAGGGCGTGATCGAGGGGACGCGGCTGACTCTGCTCAAGCCGCAGACCTACATGAACAATTCCGGGCGGAGCGTCGGCGAGACGCTGCGGTTCTGGAAGCTCGACTTG
This sequence comes from uncultured Alphaproteobacteria bacterium, assembly GCA_963783175.1. GTDB lineage: Bacteria > Pseudomonadota > Alphaproteobacteria > Rhizobiales > Beijerinckiaceae > Roseiarcus. The sequence continues at coordinate 46,749 of CAWANG010000048.1, read as the reverse complement.
GGCGCGCTGATCGTCATACACGACGAGCTCGATCTCGCGCCGGCCAAAGTGAGGGTCAAGGTCGGCGGCGGCAATGCCGGCCATAACGGGCTGCGCTCGATCACCGCCCATATCGGCAACGACTACAAGCGGGTGCGCATCGGCATCGGCCATCCCGGCGACAAGGCGCTGGTCTACAATTACGTGCTGAGCGACTTCGCCAAGTCGGAAGCGGGCTGGGTCGAGACCGTCTGCCGGGCGATCGCCGACGCCGCGCCACTTCTCGTCGCCGGCCAGGACGCGAGCTTCCAGAACAAGACGCATCTCGCGATCGAGGCGGCGGGCTTCGGCGAGAAGCCGGCGTCTGATGCGTCGTAGGGCCGCTGTCTGCGATCGGGGCCGGAGTTCAATGGACGAACTTACGATCAGAGCCGCGAAGCCTTCCGATGGCCCGCAATTGCGGCGGGCGGTGATCGAGCTGCAGGACCACGAAAGCCAGTTGCATCCCTCGCGCCTGCCAAGCGAACAAATCGCCGACGCCTATCTCGCGTGGATGGAGGGGCGCGCCGCTCAGCGAGGCGCCGTGCTGATCGCCGAACTCGATGGCGTGTTCGCCGGTTTCGTCGCCGGCTGGATCGAGGAGGAGAAGCATATCGAAGAGACGCCGAACTCGAATCGCTTCGGCTACGTCTCGGATATTTGCGTCCTGCCCAACTATCGCGGCCGCCGCATCGCCTCCCGGCTACTCGAGGCCGTGGAGCGGCGCCTACGTGGCGAAGGCGCGACCCGCGTCCGGCTTTTCACGCTCGCGGCGAACCGCGCGGCGCGAGCGAGCTACGAACGCTCCGGCTACGCGGTCTATGAAGTGGTCTACGAGAAGCCCCTCTGACCTGGCCACGGCTCCAGGGGTTCACGCTCACGCCGCGTGGGCCGGATCCGACCGTCGGCGGCGCATGCGCCGCCGGCGCCGCTCCTGCGTCTCAGGCGCCGCTTCGGGATCGAGCGCCGGCAGCGCATCCATGACGCGCTCGGGCGGGAAGATGACGATCACTTCCGTCCCGAAGCGCAGCGTCGAGTTGAGGCGGAATTCCCCGCCGTGCAGCTCGACAAGCCCCTTGACGATCGGCAGTCCGAGGCCAGTGCCTTCTTCGGCGTTCTTCTGCGCCAGCGTGCCGCGGCCGAAGGACGACAGCACGATCGGGATTTCCTCCGGCGGAATGCCGGGCCCGGTGTCACGGATCGACAGATATTGCCCGCCGGTCCGGGTCCAGCCGACCTTGATGACGATCGAGCCTCCCTGGGGCGTGAATTTGATGGCGTTGGTGAGCAGGTTGAGCGTCACTTGGCGCACCGCGCGCTCGTCCGCCCAGATGCGCGGCAACTCGCTTTCGAGCGCTTCGGTGATGGCGAGGTGGCGCCGTTCGAATTCGCATCGACAACAGGCGCAGACATTCCTCGACCACGCCGGTCAGGGAGACCGGCTCCTCCTTCAGTTCGTAGCGTCCGGCTTCAACCCGCGAGAGGTCAAGAATTTCGTTGATGAGCATCAGGAGATGCTGGCCGCTGGCGTGGATGTCGGTGGAATACTCCTTGTAGGCAGGCACGGCATGGGGACCGAACAGCTCCGCCTTCATCACTTCTGAGAACCCGAGGACCGCGTTGAGCGGCGTGCGAAGTTCATGGCTCATCGTCGCCAGGAAGCGCGATTTGGCCAGATTGGCGCTCTCGGCGCGCCGGCGCGCCTCGTCCGAATTCAGCTTGGCCTGCTCAAGTTCGGCGATAAGCGAGTCCTTTTCCGCCTGGAACGAAATGTTCTGCGCCGCGGCGGCGTGCAGCCGGCGGGCGACGACCAGGAAATAACCGATCACGCCGACCGCCAGGGCCGCCGTCGGCAGCGCCGCCCCGTGGAGACGGGGGGCGTAGAGGATGATCACGCCAATGATCATCGGCAGCATGCCGGCGACGAACGCCGCCGGAATCGCCGACGCCAGAAGCGACATCACCGTCGAGACCAGGAGCATCACGACAATGGCGAACGCGTGCGCGGTCGGGTCGCCCGACTGGAGCAGCGCGACGATGAGATAGGCCCAGGCGGAGCCGCAGAGCGTGGTGGACAGCACGAACTTGCGCCGCCACGCGCCGGCGGTCTTCTCCTTTTCGCTGCTGTCGAGAAACGCGATTGGCAACGCATAGCCGGTCGCGATCGCGCAGGCGACCAACGTAATCCAGGTCGCCAACGGTCCGGCGTCGATCCACGCCAGCGCGGTCGCGCAGACGCCGAGCGCGATGATCCCGAGCATCGGCGAGGCGCTGCGGTTAATCTCGGCGAACAGCCGCACCATCGCCGCCGAATGACTCGGGATCGCATCAGGCTCGGAGAGCGACCGCCGCGCTTCGCGAAGCCGGACGGTCATCTTGCGCCGGCGCGCGGCCGCGTCGGGGTCGCTTTCGTGCCCGCTCCCCGCTAGATCGGCCCCGACGTTACTCATAACCGCCCGACACGCACGCCTTACTCACGTCAATCATGCCGCCGAAATGCTTAACGCGCGACTGACGCGATGGCCCGTAATTGATGGATTATTGAGGATATTTCGGCTAACGTTGTTAAGTCCGCGGCCGCCAATTCCCGCCGACGTCGAGCTTAGGGATTTCTCGACCCCCGATATTGCGGGGGCGGCGCGGGTCGGGCGGAGGGCGGCATGAAGCTCTACAACTCCAATCTGGCCCCGAACCCACGCCGCGTGCGCATCTTCCTGGCCGAGAAGGGCGTCGCCATCCCGCGCATCGAGGTCGATCTCGCCAAACTAGAGCAGAGGACGCCCGAATTCTCGGCCCTCAATCCCTTCCAGACCATCCCCATTCTCGAACTCGACGACGGGACGAGGATCGCCGAATCGATCGCCATTTGCCGTTACATCGAGGAATTGTGGCCGGAGCCGAACCTGTTCGGCGCGACGGCGCTCGAGCGGGCGATGATCGAGATGTGGCAGCGCCAGCTCGAATTGCGCCTGCTTCTGCCGATCGCGCAGGTGTTGCGCCACAGCCATCCGCACATGGCGAAAATGGAGAACCCGCAGGTTCCCGACTGGGCCGCGGCCAACCGGCCAAGGGCGCTCCGGGCGATGGCGATCGTCGACGAAGCGCTGCGCGACCGGCCCTTCATCGCCGGCGACCGTTTCACCGTCGCCGACATCACCGGGCTGGTCGCACTTGATTTCGCCCGGCCCGCGCGCATCGCCATCCCACCCGAACTCGTCAGCCTCAACCAATGGCGCGAAACGCTGAAGGCGCGGCCGAGCGCGCGGGCGTGAGGCGCCGGCTTGACGGAAAGTCGGCGCCCCGGGCTTGTTCAGGCGCAGACGCGCACGCCGCCGCGCCACCAGCAGCGGCGGCCGTAGGCGTAAGGATGGGCGTAAGGGTGATACCCATAAGCGGCGCCGCCGTTTGGCCGGCACCCGCCATACGGTCCCCGATGGAAGCCCACGCCGCAGCCGCCTGCCGTGAGCGTGATCGCGGATGGCGCCTGGTCGGCGAGAGAGGGAAACGGCATCGCGTCGGCCGGAATGGCGGCGGCGAGGCCGAGCAATGCAACCGTAGACGCAAACACGATATTTCTCATGAGATCACCTTTTCGATCCGTTGCGAGCCCAGATCTAGCGTTCCCTCGTTGAATGGCGGCTGAATGGTTGCTCGAGCGTGCGGCCGATGTCCGACGATGGTTAATGCCGTCGACCGAGCTTTGCCCGCTCGCCTTGCGTCGCCGCGTTCCCGGGCCGGCTTGGCGCCATCGTTGCTTGTGGAGGCCCGCCGCAAGGCTTGAAGTTGCGCTAGACTGCGGCCGTCTCAAGAGGCCGGCGCGCCGACCCGATGATCTCGATCGTTCTCTTCGACATGAACGACGTCCTCTGCCGATACGACCGGGAGGTCCGAATCGCCCATCTGGCGCGCGCGTGCGGCCATTCGCCCGCATTCGTCGAGGCCGCCATCTGGGGGTCCGGCTACGAGGACCTCGGCGACTGCGGCGCCCTGGACGCCGAGGGTTATCTTCGCGGCTTCGCCGCGCTTTTGGGCGGCGATTTGACGCTCGAAGTATGGACTCGGGCGCTGCGCCATGCGCTCACCCCGCTGCCCGAGGTGCTGGCGGTTGCCGCCACTGTCGGGCGCAGCGCTCCGGTCGCGGTTCTGACCAACAACAATCTCCTGGTGGCGCGCGAGATCGACGCGATACTCCCAGAGCTGAGACCGATCTTCGGCCGCAACATCTTCGTCTCGGCCGAGTTTCGCGCGCGGAAGCCCGATCCGGAGGTCTATCACCGCTGTCTCGCCCGGCTGGGAGCGGCGCCGGAGACGGCGCTGTTCGTTGACGACAGCTCAAGGAATGTGGCTGGCGCCGAGCGCGCGGGTCTCAGCGGCTTTCTTTATGTCGGCGCGGAAGCGCTGGCCAAGCGGTTAAGGGCGGCGGGCCTGCTGCCCCACGGCGAATAGCGCGCGGTCAATTCGTAGGGGGTGGTTTCAACGCTTGGCCCGCGGCTTGCGGTTCGGCCATTTGACGATCCGGTCCGGCCAATATTCAGGTGCGAGGTCGGTTTCGCTGGCCGAGACTCGGCCGCTGACCGAGACGCCTGCCTCGTGGACGCTTTGGGCGGAGCCCGAAACCAACGGATGCCAGTCGAACAGGTCCCGTCCTTCGGCGACCAGCCGATAGGCGCAAGTGACTGGGAGCCAGCTCAGCTCGCGGACCGCGGCCGGCGTCAATTTCACGCAGTCGGGAACGCGTCGGTGACGCCGCGGGTAGTCGTTGCAGCGGCAGGTCTTGGCGTCGAGCAGCTTGCAGCTGATGTCGGTGAAATGAATTTCGCCGGTGTCTTCGTCCTCGAGCTTGACGAGGCAGCAGCGACCGCAGCCGTCGCACAGGCTTTCCCATTCCGCCGCGCTCATTTCGTCGAGCGTCTTCACCCGCCAAAATGGCGGGGGTGAATGGTCTTTCGCTGTCATCGGATCGGCTTCAGGCCTTTTGTCCGGTTGATTTGCCTGCGAGTGGGCGCGGACCCCGCTTCGGGTGACGAGCGCCGCCTCGACACTAGGTCAGGCCCCGCTTATACGCCAGCCCAGGACGTGACGGCCAATGGACTTTCCAGCGCCTTGGCGCAAGAGTGCGGGCCGAACAGCGGGGGAACGCACATCGCCAGGCAGGACATCCGATCGTGACCACGCTCGTCATCACCCATCCCGCCTGCCTGGCGCACGAGATGGGCGAGGGTCATCCCGAGCGGCCCGACCGGTTACGCGCGATCGAGCGCGCCCTGGAGAGCGAGGTGTTTCAGATGCTGGCGCGCGATCTCGCCCCCCGCGCCGAACTTGCGGCCATCGCCAGGGTCCACCCCAAGGACTATATCGAAGCCATCCGCGCCGCGACGCCGAAGCAGGGCCTGACGGCGGTTGATCCGGATACCTCAATGTCGCCGGGCAGCTACGAAGCCGCCCTGCGCTCGGCCGGCGGCGCGGTCTTCGCCGTCGACGAAGTGATGAGCGGGAAGGTTCGCAACGCCTTCGTCGCCACCCGCCCTCCGGGCCATCACGCCGAAGTCGCAAACCCGATGGGCTTCTGCTTCTTCAACAATGCGGCGATCGCCGCTCGCCACGCCCAGGCGGCGCATGGCGCCGAGCGGGTCGCGATCGTCGATTTCGACGTTCATCACGGCAACGGCACGCAGCACATTTTCTGGGAGGATCCGACCGTCACTTACGCTTCGACCCATGAGATGCCGCTCTTTCCGGGCACCGGAGCGATCGGCGAGCGCGGCGACCATGACCAGATCGTCAACGCCCCGCTGCGGGCGGGCAACTCGGGCGAAACTTTCCGCGAGGCGATGGAGACCGTGATCCTGCCTCGCGTCGAGACGTTCTCGCCCGATCTTATCATTGTCTCGGCTGGCTTCGACGCTCACTACCGCGATCCACTCGGCAACCTGAACCTTGTCGAAGCGGACTATGGCTGGGCGACTCGGCGGCTGATGGAGATCGCGCGCCGGAAATGCGGCGAACGTGTCGTCTCGGTGCTGGAAGGCGGCTACGATCTCGACGGTCTTGCGCGTTCGGTCGCAGTGCACGTGACGAACCTGATGGAGGGGTGAGAAGCGTACGCTAGAAACTCGGCTGATACTCAAGCTGGGACGGCGAGAAACCTGCTGACGCGCTCATCCGTTCCGGTCTTCCATTCCAGGATTTGATCCTTGGTGATCATTTTGTCCTTGACGCCGCGCATGATGATATACGGCCTCAGGATCGGATTCGAGATTCGATAGCGCAGCCGGAACGATTCGCCGACGCGCTGAAGGATGCGGCCTCGCGCCGGCTCGCTGAGGTCCTTCAGGTGACGGGCGTAACTGACTGGCTCGAAATTTCTGTTGGCGATCCGGGACAGGGGTTTGCTGACCGCGGCGACGGCGAAGTAGCGAAGCTCGTCGACTTCCGCCAGCGCGCAGGCGAGCAGCACTTCCCTGTAGATGTGCCCGGGACGCGGGCTTTGCACCGCGTCGTTGTAGAGCGCCTTGATCGATTGCTGCCACTGGTCCAGCGAGCGGTTCATTCCCTGTTCGACATGCGACGAATAGATGGTCTTTCTCCCGGTCGCGAGCGCCGCCCGGCAGGTATAGATGCAGAGCAGATGGGCGATATACGGGACCCCTTGCGAGAACAGCACCAGGTCTTCGCAAGCCGCGTCGTCGATCGCCATGGTCAATCGGGCGAGGCCCTTGCCGATGATGGTTCTGATCTCGTCATCGGACATTCTCGGCATCGGGATCTGGACCAGCGCCCGTTCGATCGACTGGTGCTCGCGAATCAGCTCGTTGACCGAATCGGCGACGCCGATAATCAGGATCGTCGCGTTCACGGAATTGTCGGACAGAGCCTTGATCGTGTCCGCCATGGCGGTGATGACTTCCGTGTTCTTTATCCGATCGAACTCGTCGAAAATGACGATCAGCGACGCCATGGTCGACAGGTCCTGTAAGGCGCGCCGCACGCCGTCGGGCGACAAGGCCTCGTAGGCGGGGGCTGTGAGCGGGACCGCTTGCCGGCTTGGAAATCCGAGCTGGGGCTGACGTTTCGACGCCTCGATATCCCTCAGCGCCTTGGTCCACAACGATGTATAGCTATCGGATATGTCGCAGTTGGTTCGGGATATTACGAAAGACAGGCGGTTTGCGAGGAATGCGGAAATCATGTTCGACAATGACGTCTTGCCGACCCCGCGCTCACCGTAGAGGATTGCATGGCAGCCGCGCTGCGATACCGCGTCGACGATCTTCTCGACCTGCTCCGACCGTCCGGCGAACAGGTCCTTTTCATTGATCGGCGCGCCGGGGGTGAAGATCGATCCGGTCTGGAACGATAGCCCCTGAAGGTCTGGCGGCATGGGAATTGTCACTCCGAAAGCGCTTATCCCATTATACCGAAAGCTTAAGTGGCTTAAAGAGTACGGTATTGACGAGTTAACGAGCGACGGACAGGTCGCTCATTTTCTTCGCTCATGTATTTTGCTTGATCGTTGGGGCGGCAGCGAGTTTAGAGATAGACCAGTTCAAGGTCCGCTGTCCATCCAAAACAGGGTTTCAACACCCGGTCCCTTTCGCCGGCGGCCATCAATAGCTTCGGCCGCTCACCCCTCGATCGGCTCCACGGCCGCGATCTCGATGCCGAATCCGGAAAGCCCGACATAGGTGCGCGGATTGTCGGTGCGCAGCCGGATCGAGGTGACGCCGAGGTCGCGCAGGATCTGGGCGCCGAGCCCGATCTCGCGCCATTGGGTCGCCCGCGCGTCGTCGGAGCTTGTCGTTTGGGCCCCGCTCAGATTCGCCGGCACGCCCGCCGCGCCGTCGCGCAGGTAGACGAGCGCGCCGCGCCCTTCGGCCTTGAAGCGGCTCAGCACCTTGGGGATGGCGCCGCCGCCGAATATGTCGCTCAAGATGTCGGCCCGATGCAGACGAGCCGGCACATCGCGCCCATCGCCGATGCTCCCGTGCACGAAAGCAAAATGCAGGACCGGATCGAACGGCGTGCGATAGGCGTAGCCCTGAAGCTCGCCGATCGGGGTTTTGATCGGAAAGCAGGCGACCCGCTCGACCAGCTTCTCCCGCGCCTGCCGGTAGGCGATGAGATCGGCGACCGAAATGCGCTTGAGCTTGTGCCTGTCGGCGAAGGCCTCGATCTGAGGCCCGACCATCACCGTGCCGTCGTCGTTGGCGAGTTCGCAGATGACGGCGACCGGCGCCAGGCCGGCGAGCTTGCAGAGATCGACGGCGGCCTCGGTATGGCCGGAGCGCATCAGCACGCCCCCGTCCTTGGCGACAAGCGGAAACACGTGGCCCGGGCGGACGAAATCGCTCGCGCCCATGTTGCGGTTGGCGAGCGCGCGCACGGTGTTGCAGCGCTGTTCGGCAGATATGCCTGTCGTCAGACCATGGCGCACGTCGACCGAGACGGTGAAGGCGGTGCCGAGCGGGGCGTCGTTGATCGCCACCATGGGCGGGAGATGCAGCCTACGCGCCTCGTCTGCGGTCAGCGGCGCGCAGACTATGCCGCAGCCATTGCGGATGATGAAGGCCATCTTCTCGGTGGTGCATAGCGAACCGGCGACGATCAGGTCGCCCTCGTTCTCGCGATCGTCGTCGTCGGTGACGGCGACGATCTCGCCGCGAGCGAAAGCCTCGATGGCGTCGGCGACGGGATTGAGCATGTCGAACCCAATGGGCGCCGGCGGGCCGGCGCTGAGAAAATCGTTCGGGGTCACCGCGCCGAACGTCTCGGCGACAATCCGTTCGGCGGTCTCGCGGGACAGCCAAGACCCGTGCTCGCGGCAGATCAAGGTCACCGCGCCTGGCGAAAGGCCGATCCGGCGGGCGAAATCGGCCCGCGTCACGCTGTTGCGCTTAAGCCAGTCGCCGAGCTTCATGCCTCTCAAATAGGAGCGCAGGGGGTTTTGTGCAACTCAATGGATGGTCGGGGTCGGGGCTCCACTGGCCGTGAAGCCGCCGCGACCGGCTCCGGACATCGGGCCAGGGGTCGCAATGACTCGGCGCCATTTAGCGCCGCTCAATCCACTCGGATCAGCATCTTGCCGAAATTCCCGCCGTGCAGCAGGTCGATGAGCCCCTGCGGCGCATTCTCGAGGCCGTCGCGGATGGTCTCGCGCCAGGTCAGCTTCTTGGTGGCGATGGCGCTGACGAGCTCGCCGATCGCCTGCGGCCAGAGGTTGAGATGGTCCCCGACAATAAAGCCTTCCATCTTGAACCGCTTGACCAGGAAGAGCCGCATGTCCGGCAAGGCCGTCGGCGCGCCTTCATAGGAAGCGATGAGTCCGCACACGGCGACGCGGGAAAAATCGTTGAGCCGCCGCAGCGCCTGCTGGAATGGTTCGCCGCCGACGTTCTCGAACAATCCATCGACGCCGTTCGGGAGCGCCGCCTTCAGCTCCTCGTCGAAATGGGGCGACTTGTGGTCGACGCAGGCGTCGTAGCCTAGCTCGTTCACGGCGTAGGCGCATTTCTCCGGGCCGCCAGCGATCCCAACCACCCGCGCGCCGGCGTGCTTGGCGAGCTGGCCGACCACCGAGCCGACCGCCCCGGTCGCCGCCGAGACGAGCACTGTTTCGTTCGGCTCCGGCGCGATGATCTTGTTGAGGCCGTACCACGCCGTGACGCCCGGCATCCCGACCGGTCCGAGATAAGCCTGGATCGGGATTGATTTCGCGTCGACCACCCGAATGGCGCCGCCGTCGCTCAACGAAAAGCGCTGCCAGCCGCCCATGCCGACGACCGCGTCGCCGGCCTTGAAGCGTGGATTGTTGGAAGCCTCGACGATTCCGACCGTTCCGCCGCCCATCACCGCGCCGACCTCCTGCGGCTTGGCGTAGGACTTCGCGTCGCTGAGGCGTCCGCGCATGTAGGGGTCGAGTGACAGGAACGTGTGCCGCACCAGGACTTCACCGGGACCCGGCGCTGGAACCGGCGTCTCGACGATGCGGAAATTGGCCGGCGAAACTTTGCCGGTCGGACGATGGTCGAGCAGGATCTGGGTGTTGGTCGTCATCGGCGTCCTCAATGGCCCTTGGCGACCAAACAGCGCCAAGCCAGACCAAGCTAATCCAAATGAAATTGCTTGTGCGCCGCGGCCCCGGCAACTCCCATCAAGTTTAGGACCCCATTCTCTCCGGCGCTAGGCCCTTGAGGAAGATCCGGGTCACCCGCCGCGCGTGGTCTTCGATCATCGTGTCGGTGAGCTTGTCGAGCATGCCGGTGCCAAGCCGCATGCTCCACTCGCCCTGAGCCATCGCTACGAACAGCGAGGCGATCTCGACCGGGTCGTCGTCGAACGCGATATACCCTTGCGCCCGGCACTGCAGGATGTAGTCGACGAATTTCTTGCGTTCTTCGCTGATCGTTCGCCCCAATAGTTGCGACGCCTTGTCGCCACGTTCGCCAGGTCCCATCGCCCCGGTCAGCGGGGCCATGGCCAGCACGAAACGAAGCGTGTCCTCCGCGATGGCCGGCAGCACGTTCGCAGGCGAAGGATCCTTTTCGACCGCCTGGACCGTCCGACTTTTCATCCCTTCGAGGCGTGTCGCGAACAGGGTGTTCAGCAGCATTTCCTTCTTTTCGAACCACGCGTAAAGCGTTTGCTTCGAAGCGCGCGCGCGTCTCGCGATTGCCTCCATGCTCGCGCCAGCATAGCCCTTGGTTGAGAACTCCAGGAATGCGGCGTCGAGGATTTCCCTGCGCCGCTCCTCCTTGTCCGGCCTGTCTGCGATTGAGTTCATGGCTCCCTGTTAATCGCGCCGGCGCGGTTATTGAAGCCCCTTGCGTCCTCGACGGTGCCGTGCTACCGATAGAACCGTACGGTACGGTACTGCACTTTCGCCTCGGGAATGAGGGTCATGAGTGAAGCAAGCGCCGATACGACCAAGCCTCTCGGAAACAGGACCTGCGCCGCCGCCTGCGCGGCCTTCCGCGTCGGCGGGAATCTGCCGTGAGCGCCTCGGCAAGACCGATCGCCGAGACCGGCGTTGGCCGGCCGGCAAGGGAGGTTTTCGCCGCTGTTACGGGCCGGCCCCACGCATACGCGGCGACGAACCGCGACGTGGCGTTCGACACTTTGCGCGCGTTCGTCACGGTGCTGGTGGTGGCGGATCACTCGGTACTCGCTTACGCGCTCCTCAGCCCCGCCGCCGCGCCGAGCAGCCGGCTGCATCCCTGGCTCGCAGGCATCCCGATCGTCGACAGCCATCGCCTAATCGTCTTCGACCTGTTCGCGCTTTTCACCGACACCTTCTTCATGTCGCTGATGTTCCTGCTCTCGGGGCTGTTCGTGGGGCCGAGCCTGTCGAGCAAAGGCAGCCGCAGGTTCCTGCGCGGCCGCTCGCTGCGTCTGGGGGCGCCGTTCGTCGTGGTGGCGCTGCTGACGCCGCTCGCCTACTACCCCGCCTACCGGGCGTCGGCGGCCGACCCCAGCGCGATCGCATTCTGGCGCGAATGGCTGTCGCTCGGGTTCTGGCCGGTGGGCCCGATGTGGTTCGTCGGAGTGCTGCTCGGGTTCGTTGTCGTCGCGGCCGGGCTGCACGGATTCGCTCCTGTTCTCTTCGAGCGGGTCGGTCGGCTGACGTCCGTCGGCCGCCGGCGTCCGACGGCCGTATTCGCGGTTTTGCTGCTCGTCTCGGCTGCCGCCTATTTGCCGCTGAGGGGCGCATTCGGACCCGATAGCTGGGTGTCGGTCGGTCCATTCGCCGTGCAAGGCAGCCGCGCTCTGCATTATCTGGTCTACTTCCTGGCGGGCGTCGCCATCGGCGACCGCGGGATCGACTATGGGCTGCTTGCGCCCGACGGTCGCCTGGTCCGGCGCTGGTTCCTCTGGACCCTGAGCGCCCTCGGGCTGTTCCTCCTCTACGTGTCGTTTCTCGTCGGGCTGGCGCCGGGCGGGTGGACAGCCGGCCTGCCGGCGCTCGCGCGGCGGCTGATCCCCGGCCTCGGCTTCGTGCTGTGCTGCGGAGCGATCTCGTTCGCCATGCTGGCGTGCTTCCAACGGTTCGCCAACGCCCCGACCCCCGTGCTGACCAGTCTCAGCCGCAACGCTTACGGGATCTATGTGATGCACTACGGCTTTGTCATGTGGCTGCAATATGCGCTGTTGCCGGCCGCGCTCCCGGCGGCCGGCAAAGCCGCCATCGTACTGTCCGTCACCCTCGCGGCAAGCTGGACGGCGACCGCCGCCCTGCGGCGGATTCCGGCCGTCGCCAGGGTGATCTAGGCTGTCTGACGGGCGGTGAGCCATAGCCCGGCGGGCGACGGCTAATCCTCGGCTTCGAATTCCCTTCGCGCCCGCTTCGCCATGCGAACAATGATCCCATTTGCAACTTCCCGCCGTCTCATATGTCCTCAGCTCGGACAGCGGCTTGCTGGCGGCCGGCGCCTCGACTAGTCTCTGATGCGCCAAAAAATCGGCGCCGGAGGAAAAAATCGGCATAGGAGGAAACGCACATGGATCGACGCCACTTTTTGCGCGCAGCTGCTGCCGCGGCTGCGTCATCGGTTGCCGCAGTCCCTGCCAGTGCGCAGAGCAACATCTCGGACCCGCCGGGCACAATGCCCCCGGGGCGCGACTGGAACGATCCCTCGACCGCGATCTATCCCGATCCCGCCTTCGAGGTTTTCGACCCGCGCTTCGCCAAGTACAGCGGGGGCACGGCCGGTCTGGTCCGCGTCTGGACCGGAGGCGTCTGGACCGAGGGGCCGGTATGGTTCGGCGACCAGCAACGGCTGATCTTCAGCGACATCCCGAACGACCGGCTGATGGCGTACAACGTCGCGACCGGCCGCACGCATGTGTTCCGCCAGCCATCCAATTTCACCAACGGCAACACTCGCGACCGCCAGGGCCGCCTGGTCTCCTGCGAACAGGGCACGCGCCGCGTCACCCGCACCGAATATGATGGGACGATCACGGTGCTGGCCGACAAGTTCAACGGCAAGCCGCTGAACTCGCCGAACGGTGTGATTGTCAAGTCCGACGACACGATCTGGTTCACCGACCCGAGCTACGGCATCGGCGGCGACCATGAGGGCAACCGAGGCGAGGCGGAGCTGCCGCGCAACGTCTACCGCCTCGATCCAAAAAGCGGGAAGATGGATGTCGTTGTTGGCGACTTCAGCATGCCGAACGGGCTTTGCTTCTCGCCCGACGAGAAGAAGTTCTACGTCACCGATACCGGCGAACTGGGCGGGCCCGTCAAGCAAACGCTGATCCGCGTCTACGACGCGGACGAGAACGGCAAGCTTTCGAATGGACGGCTATTGCACGACTTCAAGGACGTGCCTCAGCCTTACATCGCCGACGACATCCGTTCGGATGAGGACGGCAACATCTGGGCGGCCGGCGGCTGGTCGCCGAACCACGCGATGAACGGCGTGCGCGTGTTCGCGCCGGACGGCACGCCGCTCGGCGCGATCGTGGTGCCGGAAGTCGCGGCGAATCTCTGCTTCGGCGGCCACCACCACAACCGGCTGTTCATCTGCGCCAGCACATCGGTTTATGCGATGGACGTGGGCACGCGAGGCGTCGAGCTATAGGGTCAGCGGCTGGAGATTCTCGCTTTTGGGAATAAGTCACTGCGAGCGTAGCGAAGCGATCCAGGGATGAAGGGCCGGAGCGGCGGCTCTGGATCGCTGAGTCGCTTCGTTCCTCGTGATGACAATTCCATGCTAGAGGGGCGGCGCGCGCGCGGCCGGCTCGACGCGTCCCTTGTGGCGCGTGTTGGCCTTCAACGTCGAAGGCCGAGCGGAAGCTATTGAACCGTCGCCGCCGTCACCAGCACGAATCCGCGGGTCTTGTCGCCGTTTGCGGCGTCGGGAGTGTCCATGGCGGCGAAAATGTCGCTCGTTTTGACCCAAACCGGGGGATATTTGTAGCGCGCGACGTCGAGGATGAGGAAGCGGTCAGCCTTCGCGTCATAGGCGGCGACCGGCGAGATGTGGCCGCCGGGTTGCTCGCCGAGCGCCTTGCGCGAGTAGTTGACGATCACGAAGTGGCCGGGCTCGCCAAGATAGGCGCTGGCGAGCCTGCGGAACTCGTCTGCCGAGCTGTCCGAGGCGTGGTGGACTTCGGCCTTGACTGGCTGGGTCGCGAGGATGCCGCCGATCTGATCGAGCGTCATGCCCTGCCGCGCCAGGACCTCGCGCGGAAGAACCGCGTCCGTCTGTTCGTTGAGCACGTTGTCTTGGGTGAACGTGCGGTAGGGCGCATATTCGGGAACCGGAGGCGCCGGGACGCCGAGCGCGTTCAGCACCATCACGATGCTGGCGACCCCGCAATAGGCCTGGGTCTTCTGGGTCAGGAAGTTGCTGGCAAGCGGAAAATAGGCCTCCCGCGCATCGCTCTCGCCGAAGTAGACTTCGCCGTCGTGAGTGCTGAAGCCGGACAGACCTTGCGGGAGCGGGAGCGTGTCGCCATGCGCGCCGGCGACCAGGAGCCCCAGGACGAAAGTCGTGGACGTGATAAGCAGCTTCGACATGAATCTCACCGATCGACCTGCCCGGCCGAGTTTGAGAGTGGCCGATCGGCCCTCGATCGGCAACCCCGCGACGCGCCGGGGTGTTGAGATTGACTCTGAGCCGCCCAGAGCGGATCGAAAGGGTCGGAGAGGGGACAGCGAGAATGCTTCCTAGGTTGAACTCGCTTTGGATCGGCGAGGAGCTCGGCTACGTCGAAAAGCTTACGGTGGCCTCGGCGTCTGTCCGTCGGTCACCCATTCACAATTTATTCCTATACCGCCGAGAAACTGCGCGGAGTTCCAATCGGAGTGGAGATTCGCGACGCGAATGAAGTAGTGCCGTATCAGGACGCTTGCTCACTATTTTGATGGCGGTTCGGCGGCGCTCGGCACGGATTTCTTTCGCTACGCCATGCAAGCGAAGGGATTAGGCTACTTGGGTCGATCTTGATCTCTATTTCATCCGGCCGATCGACTTTGAGGACGAATATGTCTTTGGGTGGGAGCACCGGACGTCGATAAACGGCGCTGTTTTGCGGCTTCCCGAAAACTCCGACATGGTTCGCGAATTGTGCGACATTCCGCAGGTAAACTGGCGGCCGCCTTTCTATGGGCCCAGAAAGACGGCGATCTTCTACTGGAGGAGGCTCACCGAAGGCGACATTCGGCCGGAGAACTACCGCTGGGGCACATTCGGACCAATGTTCTTGACGTATCTGGCGAGGAAGTACGGTGTTGCGAAGCGGGCAAAGAAACGCTCCGTCTTTTATCCGATCACCCATCACAACTGGAGATTGCTTTGCGGCCCGCCGGAGTTCGTCAAAGCCGAACTGACCGAGGAAACGAGAACAGTCCACCTTTGGCGCTCGGTATTGATTCGAATAATGGGACCCTCGCCTCCACCCGGGTCTTACCTTGAGGCGCTCTGTCGTGCTCACGACTTAGCAGTGAAAGACCCGATCGGCGACCATGGCCCGAGTCGCGAACTTCCTGCATCAACCGCCGGTTTACATCGAGCCTAGGGCCGTTTCTCCTCAGAGCGTCCCGAGCAGCTTGTTGAGAGGCCCTTTGTCGCGCGACGCAGGGCCGGCGTTCGGAATTGACGCGGGCGGGATCGGCGCCCAGTCCGCAGCGGGGCCAAGGGCGCCGCGCGGGCCGGGGGCCGGCACGGGCGGCGGCGCGGCGGTCTGGGACGCGGCGCCCGGCTGCGAAACGACGCCGCCTCGGCCACCCGGCAGGGGCGTCGGCGCCTGCGCGCCGGTCAGGTCGAGCGGCGGCAGCGGCGGGGCGTCCGGGTTGGGCGTATCGGCGTTGCGCCAGCTCCCGAGCGGCAGGCCGGCGACCGGCACGCCCTCATGCGCCGTGCGCATGAACCGGCTCCAGATTTCGACCGGCAAGTTGCCGCCCGACACTTTCTTGGTCGGCGAGCCGTCGTCGTTGCCTAGCCAGACGCCGGCGACCAGATAGCTCGTGTAGCCGACGAACCAGGCGTCGCGCCAATCCTGGCTGGTTCCGGTCTTGCCGGCCGCCTGCCAGCCGGGCAGTTCGGCCTTGCGCGCGGTGCCGGTGAGCAGGGTCTCCTGCATCATCTGGTTCATCATCGCCACATATTGCGGATCAATGACGCGGCCGAAACTGGCGTTGCGCCGAACGTAGAGTTGCTTGCCGCCGGCTGTGCGTACGCGCGAGATCACGTGCGGCTGGACGCCGATGCCGCCGTTGGCGAACGCCGCGTAAGCCGAAACCATTTCGAGCGGCGTGACTTCGGAAGACCCGAGCGCGATCGAGGGCACAGGATCGAGATCCGAGGCGATGCCGAGCCGGTGGGCGACGGCGACCACCGCCTTCGGCCCGACTTCGAGCCCCAGGCGCACCGCAACCGTGTTGAGCGAGAGCGCCAACGCCTTGGTCAGCGTCACCGGTCCGAAATACTCGCGCGAGTAGTTTTCCGGGCTCCACCCCTTGACCGAGATCGGCGCGTCATCGCGAACGGTATCGGGCGTGAGTCCCTTTTCCAGCGCCGCCAGATAGACGAACGGCTTGAATGACGAGCCGGGCTGGCGCTTGGCCGCGACAGCGCGGTTGAATTGGCTTTCGGCGTAATTTCGTCCGCCGACCATCGCCTTGATCGACCCCGCGGGATCGAGCGCGGCCAGCGCTCCCTGCTCGACCCCGAACTTGGCGCCCTTCGCATTGAGCTCGTCGGTCAGCGCCCGCTCGGCTTCCGCCTGCATCTTGGGATCGATCGTGGTCGTCACCACGATGTCCTCGTCGATTGCGCCGACCGTGTCGTCGAGCGCGTCCATCACATAGTCGGCGACGTAGTTGATCGAGCCTGCGCTCTTATCGTGGATCACCTGCGCCGGGTTGGCGAGCGCCGACTTGGCCATCGCCTCGGTGATGTGGCCCTGCTCGGCCATCGCGGTGATGACCTCGGCGGCCCGCTCGTTGGCGCCCGCGAGGTTCCGGTTGGGCGCGAGCTTGGTCGGCGACTTCATCAGCCCCGCGAGAACCGCAGCTTCCGGCAGGGTCACGAAGCGCGCGCTCTTGCCGAAATACTTCTGCGCTGCCGCCTCGACCCCATAGGCGCCCGAGCCGAAGTAGACGCGGTTGAGATAGAGCTCGAGGATCTGGTCCTTCGAATATCGGCGCTCGAGCCACAGTGCCAGGATCGCCTCCTGGATCTTGCGCGACAGGGTGCGCTCTTGGGTCAGGAACAGGTTCTTGGCGAGTTGCTGGGTCAGCGTCGAGCCGCCCTCGATGCTCCTCCTCCCGATCGCGTCACGCACGAGCGCGCGCGACACGCCGAGCGGATCGATGCCGATATGGTCGTAGAATCGCCGGTCCTCGATCGCCACGAAGGCCTTCGGCAGATAGGGCGGCAGGTCGATCAACCTGACGGCGGGTCCGCCGGTGTCGCCGCGGTTGGCGATGAGCGAGCCGTCGTCGGCGAGGATCGCGATGTTCGGCGGGCGCCTCGGCACCGCGAGCTGATCGATCGGCGGCAGCTGGCTCGCGTAATAGACGACGAGCGCCACCGTCGAGATCAAGCCCCACACCGAGAGCACGACGCCCCAATAGACGAAGCGGCCAAGCCAGGAGCGGCGTCTCCTTCCGCCCCGCGCAGCCGGCCGCGGCGCCGATTTCTTGGGTCGGCGGCTGCTCGGCGGACGGTCCGCGGGGTCGGCGCGAAGATCGTCCGAGGCGCGCTCGCCGCGCCAATTGAGGCGCGGCTCGATCCGCCTACGGGTATTCTTGCCGCCTCGGCCGAACATCGCTGATCTCGCTCGCGGCGTCTCCGCTGAGGGAGCTCCGGGCGAAACGCGCCCCGCCAGGTCCAGGAACGTAAGGCCGGCGGTTTAAGGGCCGGTAAAGCTTGCGCCAAAATTGACGGAATGGCGAAAATCATTGAGGAGACGGGTTTCGATCGACTCCTGCGCCCTTGCGCGCGCTGAAACGTGTTGGCAAAGTCCGCGGCCCCGCAACTTGGGCGCGTCGCGTCGTCACGGCAGATTTGGAATTCCTCCGATGAAGGTCACCATCGAGCGTTCGGTCTTGCTCAAGGCTCTGGGACATGTCCATCGCATCGTCGAGCGGCGCAACACCATTCCGATCCTCGCCAATGTGCTGATCGAGGCCGGGGATGGCCGATTGTCGCTGAAGAGCACTGACCTCGACCTCGAGGCTTCCGAATCGGTTCCCGCCGACGTCGCCCAAAACGGCGCGACCACCGTTCCGGCGCATGTGATCTACGACATCGTGCGCAAACTGCCGGAAGGCGCGCAGGCCAGCCTCGAGACTGCCGGCGACACCGGACAATTGATCCTGCGCTCCGGCCGCTCGCGCTTCACCCTCCAGGCCCTGCCCGCGTCCGACTTCCCCGACCTCACCTCGGGCGAGTTCTCGCACCGCTTCTCGCTTCCTGCGGTCGATCTCAAACGCCTCATCGAGAACACCCAGTTCGCGATCTCGACCGAGGAGACCCGCTACTATCTCAACGGCATTTTCCTCCACACCGTCGACGTCGACGGGACCGCGATGCTGCGCGCGGTCGCGACCGACGGCCATCGGCTGGCGCGGGTCGAGACGCCGGCGCCTCAAGGGTCGGTCGGCATGCCCGGCGTCATCGCCCCGCGCAAGGCGGTGAGCGAAGTGCAGAAGCTTCTGGAAGACATGACGCAGGACGTGGCGATCGAGATTTCGACCGCCAAGGCGCGCTTTCAGTTCGGCGAGGTCGTGCTGACCACCAAGCTGATCGACGGCACGTTCCCCGATTACGCGCGCGTCATTCCGACCGGCAACGACAAGCGACTCGTTGTCGACAAGGACCCGTTCGAGAAGGCGGTCGATCGCGTATCGACACTCTCGTCCGAGCGCGGCAGGGCGATCAAGCTCGCGATCGCCGAGGGGAAGATGACGCTGTCGGTCAACAATCCCGATTCGGGCTCGGCCAGCGAGGAGATCGAGGCCGACTACGATTCCGCGCCGATCGATATCGGCTTCAACGCCCGCTACCTGCTCGACATCGTCGGCCAATTGTCGTCCGACACCGCGCTCATCCGTCTCGCCGATCCCGGCTCGCCGACCCTCATCCAGGATCGCGACGGCGCGCCCGCGCTGTACGTCCTGATGCCGCTAAGGGTGTGAGGCGGTGCCGCGCCGGGCGTCACGCGTCAGCGGCCGCGCGGAATAGGTTGCCAAGTCCACGGCAGCGAAGTCCAAGCCAGGGGAAGCGGATTCCAAGCAAAAGTGAAGCAAAATCCAAGGAACTTCTTTCCGCCAATCTAGCCTTTTCAATCGCTTACGCCCCGAATCCAAGGAAACGCGTTCTTTCGGCGGGGCATCGAAGTCAAACCGCACGACGCGCCGGCCCCTTTAGTCGGCCTCGCCCCAAATCGACCCAGACGACAGCCGGCAGAATAGCACGGCCTTCGGATTATCGCAAGGGATTGTCGATTTTTCTCGCGCCGGTGCGATTACAACTCCACGAAAGCAACTCGCTTTAGCGGCTCCCCCGCGGCTCGATCAGAATGGCGCGGAAATCGTCGACGTTGGTGAGGGTCGGGCCAGTGACGGCGAGGTCGCTAAGCGCTGCGAAGAGGGAATAGGAATCGTTGTCGTCCAGCCGCGCTCGCGCATCGAGCCCGAGGGCGCGAGCGCGGGCGAGTGTGTCCGGCGTGACCATCGCGCCGGCGGCGGCCTCGAAGCCGTCGATGCCGTCAGTGTCCGCGGCGAGGGCGAAGACTCCGTCGCGCCCGTCGAGCGCGATCGCGAGCGAAAGCGCGAACTCGCTGTTGCGGCCGCCGCGGCCCTGGCCCCGTATCGTGACCGTCGTCTCGCCGCCGGAGAGGAGAACGCAAGGAGCGGCGACCGGTTCGCCGTGCCGCGCGGCTGAGAGCGCGATGCCGGCGTGAACGATCGCGCATTCGCGCGCCTCGCCTTCGATCGCGTCGCCGAGAATAAGCGGGGCATAGCCCGCCTCGCGCGCTTTGGCCGCAGCGGCGAGGAGCGAGCCGCGCGGCGTCGCGATCAGGCGGTTCTCGACCTTTGCGAGCCGCGGGTCGCCCGGCTTCGGCGTCTCGTTCAAAGGATCGGCGAGGTGCGCGGCGATGCGCGGGGGGAGGTCGATCCGGTAGCGCGCAAGAACTTCGCGCGCATCGGCTAGGGTCGTGATGTCGGCGACCGTCGGGCCGGATGCGATCACCGAGAGGTCGTCGCCGGGCACGTCGGAAATGATCAGGGTCACGACCCGCGCCGGCGCGGCGGCGATCGCGAGCCTTCCGCCCTTGATTGCCGAGAGGTGCTTGCGGACGGCGTTCATCTCGTCGATGCGCGCGCCGCTTTTCAAGAGCGCGCGGGTGATCGCCTGCTTGTCGGCGAGCGTAACCTCGCCGGCGGGCAGCGACAGCAGTGCCGATCCGCCGCCGGAGATGAGCGCGAGCACGAGATCGTCGCTCGTGAGGCCGCGCATTAGCGACAAGATTTCGGCCGCCGCCGCCATGCCCGCGATGTCCGGGTTCGGATGTCCGGCCTCGATGACGCGAATGCGCTTTGTCGGCGCGCCATGGCCGACGCGGGTGACGACCAGCCCTTGCAGCGGCCCGCGCCAATGCGTCTCCACCGCCGCCGCCATCGCCGCCGCCGCCTTTCCCGCGCCGACGACGATCGTTCGTCCCTTGGGCGACTCGGGCAGGTGCTGCGGCACAATTCGCGACGGGTCGGCCGCAGCCACGGCGGCGTCGAACAGCGAACGCAACAGGACACGGGGATCGGGCGCCGCCATAAAACCGATCGTTTCGCATTTGAAGCCGTGAGACAAGGCGGACGGATCGATTGACGCCGATCAAGGACCGCCGCCGGAATTGGGATAGATCGGCAACGCGACGCGGGCCAGCGCGGCAGCGGCAAGGACGGCCTGATGAGTGAAAGCGACTTTGACGCGGTTGTTATCGGCTCGGGTCTCGGCGGGCTCACCGCCGCGGCGTTGCTGGCCAAGTCCGGTCGCAAGGTCTGCGTCATCGAGCGCAATCACAGCGTCGGCGGGGCGGCGTCCGCCTTCAAGACCGGCGCGCTGACGATTGAGCCGTCGCTGCACCAGACGGCCGACCCCCATGATCCCGCTGAGCCCAAACACGCGATTCTGACCGAACTCGGCCTTCTCGACGAGATCGAGTGGGTCCCAGTCACGCCGTTCTATTCGGTGAAGGGCGGGCCCGTCGGCGAAATGTTCGATCTCCCGGTCGGGTTCGGCGCCGCCCTCCAAGCGCTGAGCCAGAGGTTCCCAAAGAGCCGGGACGGCTTCGCTCGCCTCATCGGCGCGATGGAGGCGATCCATTCGGGCGTCGAGCAGCTGATGATCGCCGGCGAGCAACATTCTCTCGGCAGGCTCATCCACGCCGCATTCAAGCTGCGCGGGATCGTTCACGACTGGCGCGCATCGACCGCCGACATCTTGCAGCGCTTCCTCGGCGACGACGAGGGGGCGAAATTCGCGATCGCCGGGACCATCGGCTATTACGCGGACGATCCCCGCCGCCTGGCCTGGCCGTTCTTCGCCATGGCGCAAGGCGGGTTTCTCAAATCGGGCGGCGTGTTCATCAAGGGCGGGTCGCGCGTCCTGTCGATGAAGCTCGCCAAGGCAGTGACGCGGGCCGGCGGATCCGTACTTCTCGGCCGCGACGTCGCCGGAATCGACCTCGACAGTTCGGGACGTCCGGCGTTCGTGCGTCACGTCGACGCCCGGACCAGGGCTGGCGAAGCGCGTGTCGGCGCGAGGCAAGTGTTCGCCAATTGCGCGCCGCATGTTCTCGCGCACATGCTGGCGCCGGCCGAGAAAGCGGCAGTCGAGAGGGTCTACGCGGCGAGGCCGCTGTCGACCTCGCTGTTCACCGCCCATTTCGGACTCAGCGTCCCGCCTGAACGACTCGGGCTCGACCGGTATGGAGTGGGTGTGCTGCCGGACTGGATGACCTCGCTCAACGAGATCAGCGACGGCGCGCGACTGTTTGCGGCCAACCCTGACGGCAAACTGCCATCCTATGGGATCGCCAATTTCAGCGCGATCGACAGCGGGCTCGGCGGCGTTGGGCCGGCCTTGGTGTCGGTCGTGGGTCTCGATCGGTTCGACAATTGGGCGGCGCTTGCGCCGCAGAACGAGAAGGACCGGCGCGAGTGTTGGCTGGACGCGTTCCAGGCGGCGCTCGACCATGACTATCCGGGGTTCGGCGCGGCGGTCAACGAGCGCTTGTTCCTCAACGCGCGCTCGATGCACAATTTTCTCAATACCCCGGGCGGGGCGGTCTATGGCTTCGCGCCACTGCCGTTCGAGCGCGGTATTTGGGCCGGCGTCCCGCGCTCGCCAAGGACACCCATTCCTGGCCTTTACCTTGCCTCATCCTTCGCGGAGAGCGGGGGCTTCACAGGCGCGATGAAGTCGGGCGCGGACGCGGCGCGAATGGCGATGAAGGAGCTGGCGCATCGATGACGGCGGCTCACGCGGCGGCTTCGACCTCTTCGAGCCTGCGCCCGCCCGTCCATGCCTCCGCCACCTCTAGATCGTCTGTCAGATGCACGAGATCGGCGCGAAGGCTCGGCTTGAGCCGGCCGATCCGATCGTCGACGCGCAACAGCCTTGCCGGCGTCAGCGTCGCCATCATGAGCGCCTCGGCGAGCGGGATACCAAGCGTGCGCACGACATAGTCGACCGCATCGCGCATGGTGATCGCGGCGCCGGCGAGCGTGCCGTCCTCGGCGACGAGCTTATGCCCGACGCGCGTCATCCGCCGCCCCTGCAGCTCGAACACGTCCGGGCCGCCCGCGGCCGGCGGCATGGCGTCGGAGACGAGCGCGACGCCGCGCGCGCCCTTGGCGGCGATCGCCGCGCGATAAGCCGCGGCATGGGCGTGCTCGCCGTCGGCGATGAGGCCGCAGACGATGCGTGGATCGGCGAGCGCCGCGCCGACGACGCCGGGCGCGCGCGAGGAAAGCTGGCTCATCGCATTGTAGAGATGGGTGACCGCGCTCGCGCCGGCCTTAAAGACGCCTGCGGCTTCCTCCGCGCTCGCGTCCGAATGGCCGAGGCTGACGACGATCCCGGCGCTCGCAAGGCGCGCGATCCGCTCCAGTGGGACTGAGGACGGGGCGAGTGTGACCACCATCGCGCCCGCGCGGGCGTCGATCAGCGCATCGGCGTCCTTTTCCAGCATTGGGCGAATGAATTCAGCCGGATGCACGCCCTTGCGGCGCGGGTCGATGAACGGCCCTTCGACGTGGACGCCAAGCGCGCCGGGAACCCGTTTATGCGCCTCGCGCGCCGCCGCGAGCGCTTCGATCAGCACACGCGGCGCATCGGTCACGACCGTCGGCAAGAAGCCGGTGACGCCCGCGCGCCGGTGCGCGGCGGCGATCGCGGCGATCCCGTCGACGGTCGGCTCGGCGTTGAACAGAACGCCGCCGCCGCCGTTGATCTGCCAATCGATGAAGCCGGGCGCGAGAACTCCGCCGCCAAGATCCAGTTGGTCGCCGCCGCGGGGGCGGTCGTCGAACCGGGTGAGCGCCTGGATCGAATCGCCTTCGATCACGAGCGCGCAATCGTCGCGGAGCCGTTCGCCGTCGAAGATGCGCGCGCCGATGAGAACTTTCATTGCGCGGCTTCCCTCTGCGGCGCGATGACGCCGCCGACCATCAGGATCGCGCCATCGGTCGCGTCATGCAGCGGAGCTGAGAGCCGCGCGGCGATTTCGGGCTCGAGATAGCGGCGCAAGGCTTCGCCCGCGCCCCCGACCAGCGCCATCCGCTCGGCCCCGAGCGCGACCGCGCCTTGCGTGAGCGCGCCGATCGTGCGCGCCGCCGCGGCGGCGATTTCGAGCGCGATCGGATCGCCCTCGGCGGCGCGCCTGAAGACGCCGGGCGCGAAGGCGCCGAAATCTCCAGGCTTGGCGTCGCGAGCCCAACGCATCATCGCCACAGCATCGCCGCCGAAGCGGCCGATGATGTCGGCGGTGAGCGGGCTCGGCGGCCCGAGGCGGTCGAAGGCGCGCATCGCCGCCCGCATTGCGTCGAGGCCGATATGGGCGCCCGCCCCGTCGTCGCCGAGGGTGAAACCGCGGCCGCCAATGATGGTTTCCTTTCCCCTGACCCGGGCGATCGCCGCCGAGCCGGTGCCGGCGATCACGAGCCCGCCGTCGGCGCCGGCGTGGGCGCCGATGCAGGCGGTCACAGCGTCGTTCGCCGCCCGCACGAGGCGAAAGCCCGGAAACGCGTCGACGACCCGCGCCGCGTCGCTCGCGTCCTCGATCCCCGCGAGCCCGAAGCCGATCGCCAGTCGCGCCCGGTCGGCGCCCGTGAGCCCGCTCTTCTCCATGACCTCGCCGACGACCGCGCGCAATACCGTGATCGCCGCGGCAAAATCGACATGGATATTCGCCGCCGCCCCGCTTGCATCCACCAGCGCCTTGCCGTCGGCGTCGCGCAGTCGCGCACGGCAGCGGGTGGCGCCGCCGTCGACGCCGAGGTAGAGCGGCGCGCCGGTCATCCGGCCTTCGTTCGAGCGTCGACCAAAGCCGCCGCCGCTGCTTTGAGCGCCTTTGCCGCTTCGGCCGCAGTGAGCCGCGTCGCGCTCGCCGCCGGCGGCGTCTGTCCGGGGTTCGCAGGCAGATGCACGAAGACGGCCGGCGTCGCTGGCGCCTTGTCGCGCAGGTATTGCAGCGCCCCGAAATAGAGATGGTTGCAGACAAAACCTCCGGCGCTCCTCGACACTCGCGCCGGAATTCCCGCGTCTCTTATGGCGCCCGCGATCGCACTGACCGGCGCCACCGCCTCAAGCCGTTCGGGCGCGTCCTCGGAAATCGCGGCCGCTTTCCTGAACTCGCCCAGATTGTCGGGCGCGACGGCGTCGTCGAGATTGCGCGCGAACCGCTCGACGCAGACGACGCCGCGCCGCGCCGCCTGGCCGGTCATCAGGACCGCCTCCGGCCGAAGGGTTTCGATCGCACGGATAAGCTCCTTCACCGAACCATCGTAGACGCAGGGCAAGAGCCGCGCGACCGCCTTGAGTTCGCCTGAGCGCCAGCCATCGAGCTTCCGCGCCGCTTCCCACGATGCGTTGACCGCCTCGCCGCCGAACGGCTCGAACCCGGTGACAAGGATCGTTCGCGTCGCGCTCGACAAGAGTCCTCAGGCGAACAGGCTACCGCGCTCGGCGAGGCGGCGCACATGAACGTCGGCGTCGCCAAAGACGGCGTCGATCATTGTCAGCCGCTTCAACAGATGGCCGACCTTATACTCGTAGGTCATGGCGATGCCGCCGTGCATCTGCACCGCCTGCTGGCCGATGAACTTGGCCGAGCGGCCGATTTGCGCCTTCACCGCCGACATCGCCTTGGCGCGTTCGGCCGCGTCGTCCTCGCCCGCCATCATCGCCGCCAGATACATCATGCTGCGCGCCTGTTCGAGCGCGACCGCCATGTCGGCGGCGCGGTGTTGCAGCGCCTGGAACGAGCCGATCGCGACCCCGAACTGCTTGCGCGTCTTGAGATACTCGACCGTCATCGTCAGCGCTTCCGACATCGCGCCGACCGCCTCCGCCGCGAGCGCCGCAATCGTCTCGTCGACCGCCCGCTCGACGACCGTGAGCGCGCCATCGGGAGCGCCGATCACGTCATGCGGCGCCACGCGGACGTCGGCGAAGGCGATCTCCGCCGCCCGCTGGCCGTCCTGGGTCGGATAGCCGCGCCGGGTAACGCCGGCAGCGTCGGCGTCGATGAGGAAGAGGCCGATCCCGCCGCGATCGCGCCTCCCACCCTTGAGCCGCGCCGTGACGATCAGCTTATCGGCGCTGTCGCCTTGGCCGACGAGGGTCTTTTCGCCGTTCAGCACGAAACCGCCCCCGCCGTCCTTGACCGCGCTCAAGGCCACATCGTTGAGATCGAAGCCCGACTGCTTCTCGGCATGCGCGAAGCTCAGCCGCAGTTCTCCCGCTGCGATGGCGCCGATGAGTTCGACGCGTTGCTTCTCGCTTCCGCCGTGCCTCAGGAGCGCGCCGCAGAGGACGACGGTCTGGAGGTAAGGCTCGAGCGCCAGCGCCTTGCCGAATTGCTCCATTACGATCATTGTTTCGACCGCGCCGCCGCCAAAGCCGCCGTCGGCTTCGGCAAAGGGCGCGCCAAGCAACCCCATGTCGGCGTAATCGCGCCACAGGGCCTCGCTCCACCCTGAAGGGCTCGCCTGGAAGGCCTTGCGGGCTTCGAATCCGTAGCGCTCCCGCATCAACCGCGCGACATTGTCGCGCAACTGTTCCTGTTCGGAGCTGAGCTCGAAATCCATTGCCTCAGAGCCCCAGAATCGCTTTGGCGATGATGCCGCGCTGGATTTCGTTCGATCCGCCGTAGATCGAGACCTTGCGGGTGTTGAAATAGGTCGGCGCCAGCGGCGCCGCCCAGTCCGGGCCGACAGGGGGCTCGTTGCTCATGGCGTCGGGCTCCTGGTACGGCAGGGCGTAGGGTCCGACGACCTCCATCAGGAGATCGGTCGTCGCCTGCTGGATCTCCGAGCCCTTGATCTTGAGCACCGAGGAGGCGGGATCGGGCTTGCCGGCGGTGCGGCGGTTGGAAATGACGCGCATCTGCGTCACTTCGAGCGCCTTGAGCTCCACTTCGACCTCGGCGAGCTTGGCGCGGAAAAACGGGTCTTCGATCTTCGGCCCCGAGCCGTAGACCGCGATCGAAGCGAGCTCGCGCACCCGGTCGAGCCGCGCCTTCGACAGGCCGACGCGGGCGATGCCGTTGCGCTCGTTGGCGAGCAGGAACTTGGCGTAGTCCCACCCCTTGTTCTCTTCGCCGACGATTGCATCGGCCGGAACGCGCACGTCGTCGAGAAAGACCTCGTTGACCTCGTGGCCGCCGTCGATCGTCTGGATCGGCTTGACCGTGATGCCCGGCGACTTCATGTCGACGAGGAAGAACGAAATGCCCTCCTGCTTCTTCGCCTGCGAGTTGGTGCGGGCGAGGACGAAAATCCAGTCCGCGTATTGGGCCATCGTGGTCCAAGTCTTCTGGCCCGAGATCACCCAGCCGTCCGCGTCGCGCCGGGCGGTCGTCCTCAGGCTCGCGAGGTCCGATCCCGCTCCTGGCTCTGAGAAGCCTTGGCACCACCAGTCCCTGAGATCGATGATCCGCGGCAGGAAACGCTCTTTTTGGGCTTGAGAGCCGAAGGTATAGATGACCGGGCCGACCATGCTGACGCCGAACGCCACCAGTTCGGGCGCATTGCCGCGCTGGGTTTCGTCGAGAAAGACCGAGAGCTCGATCGGGCTCCAGCCCGTTCCGCCCCATTGGCGCGGCCAGTGCGGGGCCGCCCAGCCCTTGTTGGCGAGAATGCGCGTCCAGCGCACATAGTCGTCCTTGCTGAGGCGCCGGCCCGCGATCGTCTTCTCGCGGATCGAGGCCGGCAGGTTGTCGCGCACGAACGCGCGCACCTCGGCGCGAAACGCGAGCTCCTCCTCGGTCAATCGAAGATCCATGGGTCGCCTCCCGTTCGGCTGGACGCGCAACGCGCCCCTCGGGGCGCGGGCTTTCGCGCTTTAACGCCCAATGTCAAGCCTCGACCCGGCGGCGTCAATACGCGCCGCCCAGCCCGCGTCAGCAGCTTGGCCTGCCAATCGGCGCGACGCCGCCAGGCGTTCAGGCGACGATCTGCTTTCGCCGACGGAAGTAGGGGCGCAATGAATCGCGTATGGGCGTCGCTCTACGCGTGACTTTGACCCTCGCGCAAGCGGACGCCGCGCCAAGTCCGGTCAACGAATGTCCCCGCTCCTCGAAGAGATCGAGGGCGAGCTCGAAATTGCCCTCGTCCTCGGGCGCAAAAACATGGGATTTTACCACCGAGACCTCACCCGGCGCGATCGCCGGCAAGGGCCCGGCCTCGACGAACCGAGGCCCGAAAATCGCGCCGTCGCGGGTCCAAAAACCGCCGAGCCTCAGGCTCGAAAATTCGCCGCCGATCACGGCTCTGCCGGTATTCTTCACCGTAATTTCGAGGCCTAGGCCAGCGCCGGGCCGAGCGCGCGAAGCCGCCTTGTCGATCATGAATTCGAAAGCGCAGTCTTCCAGCGGGGAGAATCGGCGCGGCCGACGCAGAGCCTGCCGGCAGCGGCGCGCCAATTCGCCCGCCAGCGATCCAATGTTCTCGCGGAGATAAAGCTCATTATAACCGCCATCGACCTCGACGCGGGTGAAATTCCCAAACATCCGCCGCCAGGAGGGTTCGGAATTGAACGGCGCGAATTTTGGATTGAGCAGACTGTCCCGTCCGTACACGAGCAGAACATCGCCGGGATAGGATACAGGCTCGGTCGTCCATTCAACCAGAATAAGCAAAGGCAGATGGCGACCGCGCCGCAGAAGATGCTGCGCCATCGCGACTGCGATTTTGCCGCCTTGACATTGGCCCAGGAGGAACAGCGGCCCGTCCGGATACGCCTGCTGGATATCCTTGACGTAGCGCAGCGCCAGAGCTTGCACGAGGTCCTCGTCGTAGTCGCCGACGCCGGGCAGCGAACGAACGGCGTAGACCGGCTGTTCCGGGCCAAGGGCCTCGGCGAGGTCTGTTAACTCAGGCTCCGCATTGATCACGCAGAAAAGCGGCGGCGCCGAACCTTGGCGATTCAGGCCGAGCATCAGGCGATCTTCTGACACCCGCTCGCCGCTCCAACCTTCGACGAAGGACAGCATGCTCCGGCTGATTTCGTGAGGCAGCGGCCAAAGGCTCGGCTGTTGATCGTCTGCCGCCGGCGTTGTCGCGCTTCGCACCAGGCGAAGAAGATTGTTGAACGTCGGAAGAGCAAAAAATTCACCAAACGCGAGTTGGCGTTTGAAGCGCTTGTCGACGCTCATCAATAGGGTTGCCGCGCGCATTGAATCGCCGCCGCAATCGAAAAAGTCGTCGTCGCCGCCGAAATCGTGCCCAAGGTCCAAAGCCTCGCGCCAAAGGAAAGCCAGGATCGTCTCGTCGTCGCCGTCCGTCGAACGCGGCGCCGCTTCTCCGTTGGCGTTTTCGTTGGACTTTGCCGCTCGCTCGCCGAGCGCCTTGCGGTCGACCTTACCGGTCGCCGTCAGCGGCCATTCTCCAGGTCGAACCGGCGTCACGACCGCGGGAGTGAAGCCGTAGCGACGGACCAGGGCGTGGCGAATCCGGTCGATCTGGACGCCGTCAAGATCCTCGCCTTCCGTGACTGCTACGGCGACTCCCAGTCTGTCGGTTGCGTCGGAGCCGTCCCGGACCACGAATGACACGGTCTGCCGCCCAATAGCCGAGTCGTTTTGTAAATGTGTATCAATGTCGTCAAGGGAGAATTTTCGACCGCCAACGACCAGCACATGTTTCGCGCGCCCGCGAAACGAGAACCCTCCGGCGGAGATCGCGCCCAGGTCTCCCGTTTTATACCAGCCGTCGGAGGTCAAGCAGTCGCGGCTGAGTTCCGGCTCCTTCCAATAGCCGGCAAACAAAGTTTGCGGCGTGTAAACCTCGACATGTCCCGCCTCGCCTTCGCCAAGCGTCGAGCCATCATCGCCGACAATCCGGAGGGAGACGCCGGCGGCGCAACCGCCAAGGATCGGCGCACCCGCTTCGTCCAGCGGAACGACGCAAGGATCTGCGCCGGCAAGCAGAGAACTCGTCTCGGTCGTTCCATAGCCGGCGCGCAGCACATCCGCGGCGCCGTTGCGCCGAAGCAAGGCGTCGAACCGCGTCGCGACCAGGCGCGTCACCGTTTCGCCCCCCAGTCCGACCGCTCGGAGAGAACTGAGATCGAAACTGCGCTTCGTGTTCGTTGCATCTTCGACCAGACGCGCCGCCAACGAATTGGTCATATGCACGGTGTTGATCGCGAGACGCTCGACCGCCTCGAACACGGCTAACGGGCGCATCATGAGGATATGCGGGTGCAGCTGGGTCAAACTTCCATAATACAGGAACGAAGGGCGCAGCCCGCTGACGCCTTCGAAAGGGAACGCGCTTAGAATGTGGGAGTTCGCAGAGGGTAGCGAATAGTTCTGCGAGAAATAACGATGCAAAATCGCCCGACGGTCGAGCATCGCGAACTTGACGTTGCCGGTCGAGCCTGAAGTCGGCAGGAAACAGACAATGTCAGACTCTTCGCCGGGATCCAGGTCTTCGTCTCCCACGCCGGAGACTGCCGAAAGGTAGAGGATCGGCGCATCGGGGAGTAAAGCCGCCAGCCGGTCGAGGTCGGCCGTGGGCGCATCGGCAATAAGCGCCGGACGTTCAAGGCGCGCCGCCAGACTTTTAAGCTCCCCAACCGTCGCGGCGTGGGCGACGCCGGCGAACGGCGTCGGGGTCGCGCCCACGCGCAACGACGCCAAGAAACAAGGAACGAAGTCGAGGAGGTCGCGCAGCAGCAGGAGAACCTGCCTCTCGCGGCCGACGCCGAGGCTCAGCAATCGGGCGGCGATTTCTCCCGACCGCCGCCAGGCTTCGGCAAAAGTCTGCTCCCTCACCGTTCCGTTTGATTGGATGCTGCGCATCAAAAAATTCGGCGCCTCGGCGGCGCGACGAGCGATATTCGCTATGACCGTCGGCTCCGCCCCGTCCATGATCCGGAGCGGCGGACCATGGATGACCGACTGCGCGGCCTCTATGTCAAGCTGCAGCGTCATGCGACATATAATCCACGGTCGAGCGCAACACCCTCTCCCCGAGCTCGGTCAAACTGGCCTTGTCCGCGATGAGCCGGGCACCGTCATCGAATCGGCTCGCCAACTGCGCCGTCTTCTTCTCGATCGCGCCTAGATCGATGCCGCGCAGGCTCTTCGGACGGCGTTCGAGCAAACCGCGATAAAGCAGATGCAACCGCGCGCAGACAAAGGTCGCATGGAAGACGCCGTCCATCGGGCGCGGATCGGAGCGCAAGGGGGAAGGGAAGCGCTGAGTATCGGGATTGCGGACCAGGCGCTCGTCGAGCGCATAGCCGAATAACAGCGTATGCGCGCCTTCATGAACAAGTCCGCTGGCAATTTCGAGCGGGGTTCGATGGAGTTCGAGATTCAGGGTGACGGCCCCCCAAAGCGGGAGTGAGGTGACGCTGCCGAACGACAGCGCCGGGGCGCAGGGCGCCGAACCGATCACTTGGACGATCAACCCACGAATCTCGGCGGCGAGCGCGGCGTCCGTTTCCTCGAGGAGGGAAAAGGCCTCCGCGACGCCGGCCGCGAAGGCAGGCCAGCGCGCAAGGTCGGGCGGGCCGATGATCGGTTCCTGCTCGGCCGCGTTCAATAGTCTGGCGAAGCGGGCGGCGTCCTCGCCCAAGGCGTCGACATTGAGCGGAGCGACATCGAAGACGGGCGTATCGCCGACCGTCGCCGCGATTCGCCGCCAAAGACAGGCGGCCTCGTCGTATCGCTTGGCCTTCAAGGCGAATACGAGTTCAAAATAGCTCGCGAAGACCGATGGCGCTTGCCGATGGGCCCTGACCTGCGACAGGATCGGCCCGAGCTCCGTGTCTTCAATACCGAGCGTCGAGGTCATCCGATCAAAGATGTGCGCAAGGCTCGAAGCCAGCTTGGCCCGCATCCTGTCGTCTAGATCAACGACATCGCATTTGCTTTGCGGACGAAAAGGGTCCGCGGATCGCGACAGCCCCGGAAACATTGGCGAAGAGAGCCCAGCTGCGAAAGGAGCCCGTAAGGGGAGCCTCAACGGAAGTCCATCTCATTTTCGCCACATGTCTTTACAATTGCCGCCGGTCAAGGCAAACGGCTTTTTCAGAAATCGCCGCTGCGGGCGTTCGGGCGCAGCCAAAACCTGGCGGGACGCCGGATAGCTAGCGGCTGAGACCTGTTGACGCAACGGAAGTAAGACTGGACAAACCTGAGGTTCTCGTTATCGATTGGGTTTTGCCGGGCTGGGTGATGAATTTCGGATGATCTGGGCGCGGGCGTCAATCTCCGCAAAACGCGGGGCCAGCTTGCCTTTTCAGATCCGCGCCTGCCGGCGGGTGGCGTAAAGCGTGACTGGTTAGTACTTCCACACTGGGCGGAGAATCCGAATGGCTGAATTTCGCGATCACACAAACTCGATGTCCGGCGAAGGCATGCCGGATCAAAAGAGGACGACGAGCGGGGAAGGCGTCCCGATGTATCTCATTGGGGAAGGCCCGCCGGTCTGAATGGACGCGGCGGTCGGGACGGAACCGAGGAAAGAACCTCTGATCTGCGCGGAAAGACAAGTCCAGGCCAAGTGAGGCTTGGATTTAGTTTCTCCAAAAGAGGGGGGCCGCCCACCTCAGGAGTGGAAAGGCCCCCCGCCGTGCGATCCGCACCTGCCGGCGACGTAGCGTTAGGCCGAAATTGATTACCTTTCTGATAAGAACGGAGAATCCAAATGGCTGAATCTCGAGATCAAGAGTTGGCGACCTCCGGAACCGGGGAGTTGGACGAAGCGGAACTGCTCGGTTTCGAGCATGTCGAGATCAGGCAAGACCCGTCGATTTCGGCCGAAGAAGCTGTCGCGGTCGCGTTCAATAAGCGGGGAGCGTCAGGGGAGGGTCCTGCGATTTCCGATCGTCGTTTGAAGACGGATGTGAGACGTGTCGGCGAGACGGCCGAAGGGGTGAATGTGTATAGCTTTAGCTATATCGGTGACGATCGTGAATTCCGTGGCGTGATGGCGCAGGAGCTGCTCGCCGATGAGCGCAAACGTCGTGCGGTCGAAGCGGGGGCCGATGGATATTTCCGCGTCGACTATGCCCAGCTGGGCCTGGCAAGTCTCGTGACGGACGAGATGCTCGCCGCCGGCGAGCGCGCCGCGCGCCGAGCCGCGACTTTGGCGAACTGATCCAGACCGAGCATTCACCGGTCGAAGGCGTCGACTCGGGATCAGGCCGGATCGGCGACGCGCAGCGAAGGGCCGGTCGGCTCAATATTTTCAGTGGAAAGGGAACCCAGATGTCGGAGCTTCGGAACCAAGAAACGGCGACGGCCGAAACGTTGGATCTCGATGATGCTGAGCTTCTTGGGTTCGAGCATATCGAGACGAGCCCGGGCTCTTCGACTTCAACCGAGGACGCCGTTGGGCACGCCCTTAACAAGCGAGGCGTGAGTGGCGAGGGTCCTCCTACCTCCGACCAACGTTTGAAAACGCATGTGAACCGCGCCGGCGAGACAGCCGAAGGGTTGAATTTGTACAGCTTCCGCTATGTCGGCGAGGATCGCGAATTCCGCGGCGTGATGGCGCAGGA
Organism: uncultured Alphaproteobacteria bacterium; assembly: GCA_963783175.1. Lineage (GTDB taxonomy): Bacteria > Pseudomonadota > Alphaproteobacteria > Rhizobiales > Beijerinckiaceae > Roseiarcus. The sequence goes on along the minus strand of CAWANG010000048.1, from coordinate 13,477 downwards.
GCTGCTTGCCGACGAACGCCATCGAGGCGCGGTGGAAGTGGGCGCGGACGGCTATTATCGCGTCCACTACGCCCGGCTAGGCCTCGCAAGCCTCGCGACCGATGAAATGCACGCCGCCGGCGAACGCGCCGCGCGTCGAGCCGGCGCCTTGGCGCACTGATCGGGGGCCAGGATTGACGGGTCGAAGGCGCCGGCCTCCGGCCCGGAGCCGGCATGCCGAATTTCTCCGCCAACCTCGGCTTTCTGTTCACCGAGCTGCCTTTCCTCGACCGCTTCGCCGCGGCGGCGCGGGCCGGGTTCAAGGGCGTCGAGTATGCTTCGCCTTACGACCACGGCGTCCGGGACATCGCCCGGCGGCTCGCTGACCACGGCCTGACTCAAGCGCTCTTCAACCTGCCGGCTGGAGATTGGGAGGCCGGCGAGCGCGGAATCGCGATCCTGCCCGGCCGCGAAAAGGAGTTCCGCGACGGCGTTTCGCGCGCGCTCGATTATGCCAGCGAACTTGGCTGCGTGCGGGTCAATTGCCTCGCCGGCATTGCGCCGCCCGGCGCTGATCAGCGAGCGCTCGAGGAAACCTTTGTCGCCAGCCTCGCCTTCGCCGCGGAGGCGACGGCTAGGCGCGGCGTCAGGCTCCTGATCGAGCCGATCAACACCCGGGACATGCCGGGCTTCTTCTTGAACCGCAGCGACCAGGCCCTGCGGCTGATGGGCTGCGTCAAGTCCGAAATCTCTACCTGCAGGCCGACATCTATCACATGCAGGTGATGGAGGGCGATCTCGCGCGCCGCCTCGAAGCCGCGGCGCCGGCAATCTCGCATATCCAGATCGCCGACAATCCCGGTCGGCGCGAGCCTGGCTCTGGCGAGATCAACTATGCGTTCCTGCTGCCATTGATCGACCGGCTCGGCTACGGCGGCTGGGTTGGCTGCGAATACCAGCCTCTGACGACGACCGAAGCCGGACTCGCCTGGATGGCGCCCTATCGGGATCGGGACGGCAAAGTCGCGGCCCCCTATTTCCGCGAATCAAAAGCCGCGCCATGAGCCGGCGGCCGCCGGGATTATCGCGCTCCGAAGCGTATCGCCTGCAACGCGCGCGGCGATAAGCGTCAACGCCGCCAACCTGCCCATTTGTTGTCTCGGTCATACTTTCGCGCCATTTTGGACCGCGATGGTCGCCGAGTCGTTCCCGCGGCGGTTTGTCGAGGCGGAGTGGAAATCGTTTCCTCGTGCGCAATGTCCTGACCATCATCGCGGTCGCGCTCGTCGCCGTGATGTCGGCAGCGCTCGTCGCGCCCATGCTCATCGACTGGTCCGCGCATCGCGCCGAGGTCGAAGCGCGTGTCCACGCGATCACCGGCGCGAATGTCTCGCTGAGGGGACCCATCGAGGTCAGGCTCCTGCCGACGCCCTATCTTGCGCTCGGCGCGGGCTCGTTGTCCGCGCCAGGCCCCGACGGCCCCAAGCTGTCGTTCAACTCTGCGCGGCTCGAGCTCGCGCTCGTCAAACTCACGAGCGGTGAGATCCGGTTCTCGGACATCAGCCTCGATAACCCCGTTCTGACGATCGTGCGCGGGGCCGATGGCGCGCCGCGCTTCCCGGCGTTGCCGATCGCTCGGCTCCGATCGACCGGGGTTGACCATCTGATCGTGCGGAACGGGCGGGTGCGAGTCGTCGGCGCCGCCGACGGAGCAGCGCTAGAGATCGCAGGCGTCGACATCGACGCTGCCGTTCCGGCTCTCGACGGGCCTGCCCAACTCACTGGCCAGTTTTCCGGCCCTGACGGGGCGGCGGTCGTCTTCAGGGTCGCGTCGCAGAAGCCGGGGCCGGAGGGGACGCCGCTCCGCGTCGAGGTGGACGCCGGGTCGAGCTGGCCGGCCGGCGAGTTTGAAGGGATGCTCGAAGGCGACGCGGCCGGCGGGCTCGGCGACCTTCAATTCGCAGGCGCGGCCGCCTTGAGCGGAACCGCGCCCGGCGAGAGTGAGCCGACGCCGTGGCGCGTCGCCGGACCGATGACCGTCGATCTTAACCGGGCGGCCATTCGCGGGGCGGAGTTCCGGCTCGGGCCGGAAGAACGGGCGATCCGAGCGAATGGGGACGCCACGCTCGTTTTCGGCTCGCCGCCCCGGCTCAGCGTGGAAGTGAAAGCCAAGCAAGCGAACGTCGATTCGCTCATGCGCCGCAAGGGCGAGGACGGCGTCGCGCCCGCGCGCGCGGCGACGCTCCTATCGCGGATCGCCGCGGTGGCGCTTCAGGGTCGGCAAAGCTGGATGGCGATCGACGCCCAAGTCTCGGCTGAGCCGATCATCCTTGGCGCGCAAACGCTGCCCGACGCGAGCGCCGTGCTGAAAACTGGACCTGGCGCGCCGTTGCATCTGCGTTTCAACCTGGGCCTCCCGGGGCAAAGCCGAATAGCGGGCGAAGGCGATCTCGACACCGAAATAGCGGCGAAGTTCCAAGGCGGCATTGATTTCAGCAGCGCCGACTTTGGGCTGCTTCGCGATTGGGCGGCCCTCGGCGCGACGGAAGCCGCGGCCAAGGTTGCGGCCATCGGCGAAGCGCTCGCCTATCGCAGCGCCTCGCTGTCGGGCGCCGTCGAAGCGTCGGCGACCGGGCTCTCCGGGCGCAATCTCAAGCTGACGCTGGATCGCACGAACCTGACCGGCTCGCTCGCGTTCAAGGGTCCGGCCGGTGCCGACGCCGGCCGCCTCGACCTGGACCTGGCGACCAATTCGCTCGACGTCGACACGCTGCCGAGCCTCGCCGCCGGAAAGATGATCGGCGACATGGACCTTTCGATTTCGCTCAGAGCGGGCTCGCTGCATATCGCCCATGCCGGCGAGGCGCAGGTTGACAGCGGCTCGGTCGTGCTGAAGGCGGTCAAAACCGGGCCGAACGTCACCCTCGATCGCTTGAGCGTCGCCGGGTTGGGCGGCGCGTCGCTGGACATCGCAGGCGCGATGGGTCGCGACTCGATTGCGGCGACGGGCCATCTGCGAGCCGACCGGCTGCGCGATTTCGCGGTGCTCATCGCGCGTCTTGCGCCGGGCGAATGGAGCCGGAGGCTGGTCGATCGGGCGGCTGAGCTTTCGCCGGCGGCTCTGACCTTCGAGGCGCGCGGCGGCGCCGGCGCCGGCGGCGCGCCGGCAGTCGATTCCCTGCGCGCCAACGGATCGGCGGGCGAGACTCAGTTCACGATGGCGCTGGATCCGCGGCCGAAGGATAACGGCCGCGCTCTGACCGTCAGTCTCGATTCCCCAAACTCGGGCGCGCTGTTGCGGCAGCTCGGCCTCACCGCGGCGCCGGCGGGAGGCGGACGCGGGCATGTCGCGCTCAACGCGGCCGGCGGATGGGCGCAGGGCTACGACGTCGATGCGACGTCCACCCTTGCCGGCTCAGAGCTTACGTGGCGCGGACGCTTCCTGCCTGCGGCGGGGGGCGACGACGCGAAGCTGTTTGGCGCCGCCAAGGTCAAGACGCCGAACCTCGCCCCGTTGGCCGCCGCGCTCGGTCTTGCGTCCGCCAATGGCGGCGCGCTCGCACCTGCAGATATTGGGTTCGATGCGACCTTGCGCGGCGATCGGTGGACGTTCTCGAAGCTCGCGGCGACGATTGGCGGGGTCAAGGCCGGCGGCGAACTGACCTATGAGCCCGTGGCGACCAACGCGCCGGCCGCGCAAGCGAGCGCGGCGATCTCTAGCGCCGAGGAGGCGCTTGGCTCGAGGTCGGTAGCCGCGCGATCGCCGCTGCCTCCGTCAGCGGAGATCGAAGGCGAGCTTACGGTCGACCGCCTGCCGATGGGCGGCATTTTGGCGCTCGCGCTTGGGCCGCCACAACCGGGCAGGGCGGGAACGCGCTGGTCGGAGGCGAAATTCGCCCCAGCGCCGCTACGCCCGCCCTCCACCGCAATTGATCTCAAGGTCGGGACGCTTGACCTCACCGACGCTCTCTCGGCGCAGCGGTTCGCGACAACGCTGCGCTTTGACGAGGGCCGGCTCGATCTCGACGGGCTGAAGATGCAGATCGCTGGCGGCGCCGCCTCCGGCCATGCGACGCTTCGTCGCGACGGCGACACGGCGACGCTGACCGGGTCGCTGAGCGTCGACTCGGTGGCGGTCGAACGGCCCGGATTCTCGGGCCGCCTCGGAGGAACGCTCGATTTCGCCTCGACCGGGCGCAGTTCGGTGGCACTCATCGACGGGCTCGCCGGCTCGGGGATCGTGACCTTCACCGGGGCGGCGCTGGCGCGAACGGACCCTGCCGCCCTCGATCGCGTGGTCGCCAAGGCGCAGGCCCCCGACGCGCCGCTGGACGAAACAAATATCGCCTTCGCCTTCGGCAACGAGCTCAGCCGGGCTCCGTTGCCGATTCCGGACGGGTCGGCGCCGATCGCGCTCAGCGCGGGCGTCATGAAAGTCGGTCCGATCAGGATTCCCGGGCGGCGCGGCGACGGCTCGCTGAGCGCCGACTTCGAACTTCGCAAACTCGCCGCCGAGGCGCGCCTCACGCTCACCTCGTCCGCGAGCGACTTGAAGTTCTGGTCGGGACCGCCGCCGAGCGCGGCGGTCGCGGTCGCCAACGTCCTGGACGCGCCGACGCGGCAGTTCGACGTCAGCTCCCTTTCCGCCGGGCTCGCCGCGCAGGCGATCGCGCGCGAAACCGAGCGCATCGCCGCGATGGAAGCCGACATCCGCGAGCGCGCTTTCTTCAACCGCCGCCTGAAGGGCGAGCGGCTCATGGATCGCCGGCAGCAGGAAATTGAGGAGTTTGAAGTCGAGCAGGCGCGCCTGAAGGGGCTGGTCGAGCACTTGCGCGCCGAGGAAGAAGCGGAGAAGGCGGCCGAACTCGAGGCGGCGGCGAAGCAGGCCGCGGAAGCTGCGGCCGAAAAAGCAGCGGCTGAAAAAGCCGCCGCCGACAAAGCAGCGGCCGAGAAGGCCGCTGCCGACAACGCCGAAGCGGTGAAGGTCGAGACGCCTAGTGGCGGGGCGGCGACAACCGCGAAGGCTCCGTTCGGGACCGCCCCAGCGGCGAAGAGCGACGAATTGGGCGCCAACGCGCCTCCGCCCACGCCGCCGATGCCCCCAGCGAGGCCGAAAGCGCGCTCGACGCCGGGCGACTCGACGCCGGGCGGGCTCTACTGATCAGGGTGAGCGGCGCGCTCGGCCTCGAGCACGAACACCCGAACAGCGGATGACAGATTGGCGTCGCCGCGCGAGGCGTCGACCATCGCCGCGAGTTGATTGAGCGACAGCCCGCGCTCGAGCGCAATGCGCCGCAGCCGGCGCCAGAACGCGTCCTCGAGCGAGATGCTGGTGCGGTGGCCGGCGATGACCAGGGAGCGTTTGACGACGCGCGCGCTCGCAGCGTCAGTCGGCATCAGGGCGCGTAAGCCGGCGGGCGTCGAGGCTCGCCTCGGCGAGCGCGCGTTCGCTTTCGGCGAGGCGCTTCTCGGCCTTCGACCGGCTGGGTTTCCATCCATACGTGTCCGTCATCCTACGGCTAAGCCGTTGTTTTTCCAACATCCTGTGTCCTCCTATCCTTCCTTGTTTGTCCTTGTGCGCCTGCATATATTGGACAGAAATTGGAGAGACAGGCGACCATGGCCAGACACATTCACAACGCTGGGCTCGAATCGAGGTCCGCCCGGCTGAAACTCAAGACCGACAAGATTCACCGCCAGAGCCTCGGCGGCAAGCTCGACCTCGGCTGGCGACCGGGCAAGAATGGCGCTGGCCGGTGGGTCGCGCGCCGGTACCTTGGCGATGAGAAATACACCACGGAGACGATTGGCGAGCGACCTCGAAGAGAAAGAGCGCATCGCAGCCCTTGGCCCAGTCGTCACGGTGCGCGGCGCCGTCAACGAGTATCTCAACGAACGGTCGACCGCGCTCGACGCGCGGGGCAAGCTGAAGCATCTCCTCGCCTCCGCGCTCGCCGAGAAGCCGCTCGCGGCGTTGACCGCAACCGACCTCACCAAATGGCGGTCTAGCTTGCTCGATAAGAAGGCGAGGAAGACCTCGGACAAGAAAATGGGGGAGGCGGCGGTGCGGCGCGTTGTCAATGACGCCAAGGCGTGCCTGAACCTCGCAGCCAAGCGCCATTCGGAGAAGTTGCCTCCGACGATCCGCGACACGATCCGCGACGGCCTCGCCGTGTCTCGCGGCGTCAAAATTGAAAACGAGCGCGAGAAGCAAATTCTGAGCGAGGCTGACATCCGGAGCGTGGTCGACGCGGCTTGGAAAATTGACAAGGAGCAGCGTTGGGACGGCGACCTCGGCCGCATGATCCTCGTCCTTGCTGCGACCGGCGCGCGTTTTAGCCAAGTCGTCCGCCTCCGCGTTGGCGATCTGCAGGTCACACAGGGCCGGTTGATGATGCCGTCGAGTCGGAAGGGCTCGGGAGCGAAGGCGGCGCAAATTCCCGTCCCGATAGCAGACGACGCCGTCGAGGTCCTCAATTTGGCGACAGTGGGCCGCCGGGGCTCGGACCCGCTCCTCATGAGGCCGCGCTGGCGACGTGCGCCGCGGCCGGGCTTCGGCGTAATGGAAAAGTGTGGACGCGGTCCATGGGGCGAGGCTAGCTCGCTGACGCATGTGTGGAAGGCGGTAGTTAGGCGGGCCGGGCTTCAGGACGATCTCGTCGCCTACAGCCTCAGGCACACCAGCATCACGCGCGGCTTGAGCGCCGGTCTGCCGACTCAACTGGTCGCGCAATTGCACGACACCAGCGTCACCATGATCGAACGCTACTACGGGCGCTTCGTCGCCGACGCCCTGCACAAGCTCGCCCGCTCTGTCGTCGTTTCGCTGATGCCGCCGCCCGTCGCTTCGTTCCCGCCCCTCCGCAAGGTGGATGGCTAAGGCGTGGCCGACGATCCCAAGGCCCAGCCCGACAGGTTCGCCGAGTTGATGAACGAGGCGTTCGAGGAGGCGCGCAAGCGTGTGACGCCCGATATGCTCCCGCGCTACTTCCGCCCCAGCACGCCAGAAGAGCGCTACCTAGCCGAACGCCTGTTCGAGGCGTCGAGGCTAGACGCGCCCGAGGCGATCGCCGAGGTGCAAAAATCGCCGCTGAGCTTGCGGGGATGGTCAGCGTGGCCGACGCGACGGACGCGTTGATAGAGGAGGCGCCAAGGATCGCCGCTAAGCTTGCGAGCGCGGCTAACAAGGCCGAGGCGGACAGGCATTTCGCCGTCGTGGTCGACGTGGTCGAGCAATACTGCAAGACGGGCCGGGTCGAGCCGCGGGCCAGCAAAGACCTCGCTAGGACCATCAAGAAGGCGGTGGACGCCCTTCTCAGCGCGAGAAAGGAGGACCCGGCAGGCATTGGAATGCTTCAGCGGGCCCTCGGGGACGTCAAGGCGAAAAAAGATTCAAAATAGTAAGGTACAGGGCTGCGGCCCTGAACTTGCGCTAGGTTTTGACCGGGCTACGTCTCCTTGATCTTCGAGGAGAAACCTTTCATGTCCGCCAAGGCCGCCGACACTTTGGACCCGTTCGCCGCCGAGATCGCCAAGGCGGTCTGGGCCTTGTCGCCGCTGAAGCCAGAACTTTTCCGGCAACCCTCCGCCGTCGCCGCGCCCGACGATGAGAAGGCCGTCAGCGACGACGAGTCGGCGGTCTTCGACATTCCGGGGTTCTGCAAATGGGCCAAGCTGTCCAGAAGCACGTTCTATGAAATGCAGCGTGCGGGCACCGCGCCGAAATCGTTCAAGGCCGGGACCGCCGTCAGGATCAGCCGCCGCGCCGCTCGCGAATGGCTCCTCGAACGCGAAGCAGCGGCTCGAACCGAGGCGGCGTGAGCGCAAAGAAACGGCCGTTCGCTGCGAACGAACGGCCTGAGGTAAACACAACACTCTCTCGGCCCGGCCATACTCCGGGCGCCTCAAAACCACAAGCGCAAGCCCATCAGGCGCGGCACAGGGGCGCCGCCGCCCCGGGAGGCGCGGTCGTCGCCCCGCCGCCCAACCGCGCGGAGGGAGCCTCATGAGCGCGCCGCGCCGCGACGGTCCCGGTCGCGACCGGGATCGCGACCTCCACCTCATCGCCGACGATCTCGAAACGGAGGCGCCTGAGATGGACGCGCGAAAAGCCGCTGGTGAGGTTCACGCGCACGCGAAGCTGAACGGCGGGCAAGCCGCCCATGGCGCGCCGGCGCGCCGCTTCACCCTTACGAGCTTCCACGACTTCAGGCCGCTCGACGGCGACAGCGACTACTGCGTCAAGGGCGTCCTTCCGAGGAGCGGCCTCGCGGTCGTCTGGGGGCCGCCGAAGCAGGGCAAGAGCTTCTGGACTTCCGACATCCTCATGCACGTCGCGCTCGGCTGGGGATATCGCGGCCATCGCGTCCGGCAAGGACCTGTCATCTACGTCTGCCTCGAAGGCGCGCCCGGCTTTCGCAAGCGCATGGAAGCGTTCCGCCGCTCCAAGCTCAACCGCCAAGAGGACCCGGACAATCCGCCATTCTTCCTGATCACCAACCCGCTCTCGCTCGCCGCCGACGTCAACACACTGATCGAAGACATCAAGCGCCACGTCGGCGATGACACGCCGGTCGCCGTCTGCATCGACACCCTCAACCGCTCGTTCGCCGGATCGGAAGGCAAGGACGAGGACATGGGCAAATACATCAAGGCCGCCGACACGATCCGCGACGCCTTCGACTGCATTGTCGTCATCGTCCATCATTCGCCGCATGACGGGGACCGCCCGCGCGGACATTCATCGCTCATGGGCGCGCTCGACGTGCAGATCGCCGTTATCAAAGACGCCGACGACAACGTCGTCGCCACCCTCGAACTCGCCAAGGACATGGAGGTCGGGCTTCAGTTCGTCTCACGGCTCGAAAAGGTCGTGTTGGGCAAGGACGCCAACGGTGACCCGGTCACATCGCTCATCGTGAGGGAGGTCGCCGCCGACTTCGCGCCCAAGATGGGCAAGAAGACCAGCGAGCGCAGGTCGGACGACGTCTTCAAGGTCAAACGGGCCATCACCGACGCCTATGATCGGCTCGCCGACGCCATCGAGACGACGCCGGGCTTCGACGGCAAGCCGGTCAAGAAGGTCGAGATCGCCAAACTCCGGGAGGAGGTCAAGACGAGAGGTTTTCTGGAAACTGAGGAGAGCGGCGGCGGCCTGACTTCTCGCGCACGCCAGCACTGGCAGCGGGCAAAGACCGATCTCATCACCTCGAAGCGTTTCATTGAGGAGGAGGGAAAGCTGTGGAGGCTGGCCGACACCTATCCCTTTCGGCCCCCGGCCGTGGCGTCAATGAGCGAAGATGGCCCCCCGGTCGAAGCGTGACAGCCAAGAAAGTGCCGCTTCGGGCCCAAGCCTCTCGCGTTCGCGTCTCGCCCGGAAATGCGGGACGTTTCGGCCGTGACAGTTCGCCGTGACACCCTTCACGACAGATGTCACGGGCACCCTCAGCCGCGCGTGACACGTGACAGGGCCCTTAGAAAGGGCCTGTCTGTCACGCGGACGGCGGCCAAGCCGGAAGGGGTGCCCATCTCGGGCGGACGGCATGGCCGGGCGTGGCTAGGCTAGGCAGGGCAGGGTGTAGGGGGGCGGCCGAAGGGTCGCCCCCATCCTTGCCGAACGCAAGCCGCAGGCCGGGCTCTAGGGCGGCCTGCTTCGGTTCCGGGCCCTGTACCCCACCCGAATCCTTCAGACCCGCTGCGAGGCCCATCCAGGCCCCTGGAGAGGCCGCTACGATCCCGTCCTCGTAGTGAACGCCTCCCGAGGAGGCGACCCCGCTCATGATGTCAGACCACGCCTCGTTCGAGGCCGCATTGTCCGGAGCCGGTGGCGGCAGAAGACCACCATGGTCCGCGATCCCCGACATGACCGTGGCCCAGTTGTCGGGCTTGCCCTGGTAGCCCTCTTCGCCGGGTTGCGGCTGGGCCTGCTCGGGCAACCGGAGCGGATCAAGGTCCATGTACGGGCTGTCCGGGTCGTCGGCGACGCGGGCCCGCTCCTCTTCGGTCGCGATCACGCCGCCCTGGATCAGCAGCGATCCGGTCTGGGCATCGGCCGTCCTGATCTGCGCCGCCTCTAGCTCGGTCGTCTCGAAGAGCTTCGTGAACTCGAAGGTGATGTCGCCGTCGACGTCGCCGAACAGTTCGATGGAGCACAGGTCCATGATGATCTGCAGGTGCGGACGGATGATCTGTTCCTGCATCGACTTGATCAGGTCGTAATAGACTCTGACCTCGCCCTCGCTCGATGCATTGAGGCCGCTCGGGCTGATGCCGGTCAATTTGACCAACGGAATCCGCCACGCCGCTGACATGTGCTCTTGACTCGCGGCCTGGATCGCTTCGATCCCGGCGATGTTGGCCGAGATGTTCTTGAAGTCCTCCGCGTTCTTGTCGATGACCAACGTGCCCTTGTTAGAGCGGTACTTGTTGAAGAGCTTGACGCGCTTGTCGACGTCTTCACCAGCACCGCCCGCAAGGGTCGCGGACAGATCGGTCGCGAGAACGAAGATGGAGTACGCCTGGGCAATGTCGGCCGTGGCTTGGCGGACGTTCAACCAGTTGTCGACATACGGCTTGCCGAGTTGAACGAGCGGAAGGCCCCCGAAGCTGTACGCGGGCTTCAAGAGATCGCTGACCGGGAACGGGATCGTCGTGAGCAGGCGCGAGGCATGCACCTCCATCGCCATGACGTGCCAAGCGTTCGGCTTGTACCAGTTCGGCTTGAGCGGGTTCGACGTCTCGTAGTCGTGCGGGCTGACCCACACCGGCTCGATAGGTCGGAGGCCGAGAAGCTCCAGGCCCGGCATCTTGAGCGCCGAGGCGGCCGAGCGTGCGCCGAAGCCGAGATCGGTCTTCAGTTCGTCGCGGTTGTCAGTGCTGCCGGTGTCGAGATAGAGGTGCGAGCGCCCAAAGCCCAAGGCCTGGATGACGTGGTTCTTGACCTCGGCCTGCGCCTTGATCGCTTCGAACTTGTCCTTGAGCGCCTTGATGCGGTCGGACTTGTCAACGCCAGCGGACGCCTTGAACTCGATCCACTTGCGCGTCATGTCGTCGGCGATGGACGCGAGGGCGTTCATGTACTCGACGCGCTGCATGAGCGCCGCGAGCGTCGGATAGCCGAGGAAGATTTGCCCCTCGGCGATGGCTGAACTCAGGCCGCCATACGACCAGCCGGAGGTGCCAGCGAACTCGCTGTAGGCATCGTCCATCGCCAGCCCTGGCGCTGGCGGCTTCCCGACGCCCGGCGGGTGCAGCGCCCTGTGGGAGGCGGTGAACGGGTCGAGCCTCGCCTCCCTCGGGGCGACGGCGCGGTTCGCCGCATACTCCGAGATGCGGAGGACGCGCCCAGCCGGACGGGGCCCGGCGGACGTGCGCTTGCGGGCAGCCACCGATCAGGCCTGCAGGTCGTGGTCGTCGTCGCGCTTAGCCATGTACCGCTCTCTCTTTCGTCTCATGGCGCTTCCGCGCAGGGTTCGCAGGCTCAGGACCAAGATCGCAAGGATGAAGACAACCAGCAGGAAGAGGGCGAGGTTGCTCACAAGTCATCGCCCGGCTTTGCGCAAACGAACTTGCCGGTGACAGTGGGAGGCGGCGGATGCATCGCCATGAGAGCGTCGGCGGCGGCCTGACACGCCTCAGGCGTCGCGAACGTGGCGCGCCCATCGTCCCAGCGATGGTAGGCGTTGTGGTCCGCGTCGCAGAGCGAGGCCCCGACCGCGCAGACGACCATGAGGATGGCGTACATCAGTGGAGCCCGTGCGAGAACTCTCCGAACAGCAGCGACCCAAGATAGAACGCCAGGGAGAGCCAGCCGAAGTGGATTGTGAAGTTCGGCCTCGCCACGCTATCGACGAATAGCGCCGCGATGATTGCGAAGACGAAGGCGAAAACGAGAAGGATTTCTCCGATCATGACATTCTCCTATTTCGTCGGTTCAGCGACGCACCGGAGCGCGTACAGCGTCGCGTCCTTGTTCGCGGCTGCAAACGCCCTGCAGATTTCGTAGGCCGAGACGGTGCAGGTGTCCTTGCCTGCCGCGACCTTGCACTCGACCGGCGGGACCACGACCTCGGTCTGCGTGTTGCAGCAACCGACGCCTCCAGCGTGAAGCGCGATCATCAGGAACCATGCGAGGGTCGGGTCCATCGCCTCACCGCAACAGCATGACGATCAGGATGATGATGACGATGGTCCCGAGGCCGATGCCACCGCCCCATTGAGGGCCGTAGGTGTTGTAGCCGTGGAACGCGCCAAAGCCTCCGAACAGGAGGACGAGAACGATGATGATAAGAAGCAGGTTCATGGAGCCCTCCAGGGCTGAGACTAGCGCCGCGCCGGGCAGCCCAGGATCACTCGGGGGCCACACTCACCACGAACGGTCGTCAGTCTTTCAGACGAGCCGATGAGCGCCTTACAAACGGCGCGGCGCTAGAGGGGGATATGGCTGCGGAGGAACGGCCTCGGCTCCGTAGCTCGCGCCACATGACGGGCAGACCCAGAAGCCGTAGCGGTCGGACAGTTCGAGATCGGGACGGCAGAGAACGCCATCGACCCAGTCCGAGCACTCAAACTTGACGCACTGGCCGTTGCCGCCGAGCGCCTGATCGTTCTCCGCGATGCCCATGAAGCGCCATGGGCGAACCGGCATGAGCTTTCGGTTGGCGCTCATTTGGCAATGCCCAACTCACAGTGGCGGCAATGCGCTCGTCGGGGGATTCCCTGGCTTGCCTTGCGAACTATCTCATGGCCGCATGAGAGCGTGAGGATAACGGACTTAGCCACATAGCCGGTATAGCGGCAGGCTCCCGTCCATTCGAACTTGGCGACCTTTCGAAGCGTCATTCGACCATCACCGGCTCGACGCTCTCCAGGTCGACGGTCTCGTCGGCCAACTTCTCCAGCCGCTCGAACTCGCCGTCAATCGGCCGGAAGTGTCTCGCATGGAACGCGCGGTCCTCGGGCCAGCGGGCGAGCACGAGGTACGGCCCCCAGTGGGTGTCCGTATTGATCACGACGACGTCGAGCACGAACCACCTCGACCCAACCTGCGGAAGCGGCCTCCTGGCGCGGGTGTGCCACTTGTCGTCGACGCACACGACCGTCATGCCGGGCTCGATGTCGGTGTTCATATCCCGGTCGTCAGACAATGTCGTCGTCCGTGATGACGCGCGTCCGCAGGAGCATCGGCGTCGGCATGACCTCGTGATATTCGTCCTGGCCGAGGTTGATGATCTTGAACGGGCGCGGCGGAATATTGAGCGCCGTCTCCAGGTTCGCCGACGACAGGCTCGCGCGCAGCCGCGACGCTGGGACGCCCATGGCCTCGGCTATCCATACCGGCGAAAGGCCGACCGTCCCTCGTTGTAGCCTTTGTCCAACGCATCCGTCATCGGTTAGTGTCCTCGAAGGGCGAAGGCGGGGGGGCCGTGGGGCAATCGCTTCGGTTTTGCGCCCAACATAGCACCGGGATTCGGAATAACGCCGAGGCGAGGCCGTCAGT
>CAWANG010000047.1:0-24089 GCA_963783175.1 uncultured Alphaproteobacteria bacterium | reverse complement strand
TTGATTTGTCTTTGCCCGATTTGGCCCAGCTTGGGTAGATTTTGCTAGATTTGGATACGGCTTGGCCGTGGAGATAAGAACATTTTATAATGTTATTTCCCTCGATCACCGACCGGCGGCGAACTCGGCCGGGCGGGTCTGGCGGGCGAGCGCGTCGAGCACGGCGTTGATCATGCCGCACTCCTCCGGACCGAAGAAAGCGGCGGCGACGTCGACATATTCCGTCAACGCGACCCGCGCCGGCACGTCGGGACGGCTGCGCAATTCATAGAACGCGGCGCGGAGGATCGCGCGCATGAGCGCTTCGACCCGCTTAAGCGGCCAGCCTTTGGCCAGCGTGTCGTCGAGGCCGCGGTCGATCGGCAACTGGTCGCGCAGCACGCCCGAGACGATGTCGCGAAAGAACGCAAGCTCGGCGGGCGCGTACGATTCCCCCTCGATCTCGCGGCCGATCCAGTGCGTCTCGAACTCGGCCAGGATGTCGTTCAACCCCTTGCCGGCGATCTCCATCTGATAGAGCGCCTGCGAGGCGGCGAGGCGCGCGGCCGAGCGCCGCTCGGACCTTTTCATCGCCGGGCGAGCCGGCGCGTGAGATCGGCGAGGCCGATCGCCGCCCGCGCCGCTTCGCCGCCCTTGTCGCCGCGCTCGGGATCGGCGCGCTCCTCGGCCTGCGCGATCGTGTCAGTGGTGAGAATGCCGTTGCCGAGCGCGAGCCGGCGTTCAACCGACATATCCATCAGCGCCCGCGCCGATTTGCCGGCGACGATCTCGAAATGAAAGGTCTCGCCGCGGACGACGCAGCCGAGCGCAATGGCCCCGTCGTATGGGCGGCCAGCCGCCTTGGCCGCGTCAAGCGCGATCGCCATGCCGGCGGGAATTTCGAGCGCGCCCGTCACGCTCACGAGATCGTGGGTCGCGCCGGCCGCCTTGAGCGCGCGGGTCGCGCCAGCCAAGAGACCGACGCCGATCGTCTCGTAATAGCGCGCCTCGACGATGAGGAATCGACCGCCTTCGATGCGAGGCGCAGATGCGGCGGCCCGGCGCGGCTCGGCCATGGATCAGGTCTTTCGAGGGCTGGCTTTGGAGCAGCGCCAGTCCATAAAGGCCGGAAGCGGACGAGGCAAGGCTCAGGGCCGGTCACTGACGCGGCGAACGCCAAACTCCATAGCGCCAGGGGCGCGCCCAGGACGCGCGCGGCGCGGGCAGGGCGGGCGGCGGATCGAAGCCGGAACCGCCCCATGGGTGGCAGCGGCACACGCGCGCCAGGCCCATCCACGAACCTGCCCAGAGGCCGTGCCGCTGGATCGCTTCGTCGGCATAGGCCGAGCAGGTCGGCAAGTACCGGCACTGCCGGCCGAGCAGCGAAGAGAGGGTAAGCTGGTAGAAGCGGATCAGCGCGTGGGCGGCGCGGCGCGGGGCGAGAACAAGCGCGCTCACGGCGCCAGCGTCGCCTCTCGCGCCGCCTGGCGCGCCGCGATCTGACTGAGCGCATCGACGACCGCGTCGAACGTCAGCAAGGTGGACGCATGGCGGGCTTTGTAGCCGCGCACCGGCTCGAGAACGGCGAATTCGGCCCATTTGCCGTCAGGCGGCGGACCATCGGCCTTCAGCATCCGCGTCATCTGATCGCGCAGAGCATGGAGCTCCTCGGCCCTCGCGCCGACCACATGGCGCGCCATCAGTGACGACGACGCCTGGCCGAGCGCGCAAGCCTTTACGTCATGGGCGAAATCGACCACCCGTCCATCCTTGACGGAAAGGTCGACGATGACTGTTGACCCGCAGAGCCGCGAATGCGCCCTGGCTGTCGCGTCCGGATTTTCGAGCCGCCCAAGCCGGGGAATATTCGCCGCCAACTCGAGAACCCGCCGATTGTAGATGTCGTCGATCATCCTGGCCCGATCTTCGATTTGTTCTATATAGGTGGCCGGACAGCCGAAATCGAGACTTCTGGCAAGGGTCCACGCGCCGACGAGAGAGGCAAATGGTTGACAGCCTAGCATCGAAAGCCGCGCCTAGGTCCGCGCCCGGCGAGACGAGCGATCGCGAGGAGAGCTTGGCGTTCGAACCGAAGTTCGGCCCGGACGGGCTCGCGATCTGCGTCACTGTCGATGCGTCGCGCGGCGACGTGCTGATGGTCGCCCACATGAACGAGGCCGCATTGCGGGCGACGCTTGCGACGGGCCTCCTCCATTATTGGTCGCGTTCGCGCGACGCTCTGTGGCGCAAGGGGGAGACGTCCGGCCAAACCCAGACGCTGGTCGAGTTGCGCGTCGACTGCGACCAGGACGCCTTTTTGGCTTTGGTTGAGGTTGGCGGCGACGGCGGCGCCTGCCACACCGGCCGACGTTCGTGCTTTTACCGCCGGGTTGAGTCGGACGGGGACGCTACCAGGCTGGCGTTCGTCGAACCGCCAATGACGCGCGGCTGAAGTCGGGCGCGGGCCGCGGGGAACCGGTCGAGGTCGCGCGGAGTTGAACGACTTGACGTTAATTCTCTGGCGATAACTGGCGCGCAAGCTTAAGTTTCGCAGCGGAAGGCGAGACGTGAGGCCATTTGCAGGCGAGTTGGGTGATGTTCCGGGCGGGCTATCGTAGAAACGATATTGAGCCTGCGTCGGGCGGCGGGCGGTCCCGGCGGGCGAAAGTGGGCGTCGTGCTCGGCGCGGGCGCCGCGCGCGGCTGGGCGCATATCGGCGCAATGCAGGAACTGGACGCCCTGGGATTGAGGCCGGACGTTGTCGTCGGCTCGTCAATCGGCTCTCTGGTCGGCGGTTGCTACGCCGCCGGGCGGCTCGACATGCTCGAGGCCTTCGCCCGTTCGCTCACCAGGAGGCGCGTGCTCGGCCTGCTCGATGTCTCGTTCACCGGCAGCGGCCTCATCGGCGGCGAGCGGCTGCGCGCGAGGCTCGAGGCGGCGCTCGGCGGGATTCAGATCGAGGATCTGCCGATCCGCTTCGCCGGCGTCGCCACCGAGATCGGCGACGGACACGAGATCTGGCTTCGGCGCGGCGCCCTGATCGAGGCGATCCGCGCTTCCTACGCGCTGCCGGGCGTATTTGAGCCGGTAAAGGTCGACGGACGCTGGCTGTTCGACGGCGCGATCGTCAATCCGGTGCCGGTCAGCGTGGCGCGCGCGCTTGGCGCGGAGCGCGTCATCGCGCTCAACATTTCGAGCGACAGCGTCGGGCGCGGCACGGCCCTTCAAGATCCGTTCGGCCGCTCCGAGCCGTCGGCCGCGGCCGACGAGCCCGCCGGCGACAGCAGCGGCGTGATCGCTCGGTGGTGGCGCGGCGGAGCCATCTGGTCGCGCGCCGACGCCGACGCTTCGGCCCCGGGGCTGTTGACTTCGATGGTGAGCGCTTTTGATATTCTCCAGGACCGGATCATGCGCTCGCGGCTGGCCGGCGATCCGCCGGACGCCCTGGTGCAGCTCAAGGTCGGCAAGATCGGCATGTTCGAGTTTCATCGCGCCGACGAACTGATCGCTCTCGGTCGCGAGGCGGTACGGAAAGCAGGCGCCGAAATCATGCTGCAGGCCGAGCCCGCGCGGATGGATTCCGCCGGGGCGTGACGCCACGGGGGCCGGCGGGTTCAGGCGGTGGCGATATATTCGCGCAGCGCCTGACGCTCGCTGTCGAGGGCGTTGACGTGGCGCTTGACGACGTCGCCGATCGAAATGATGCCGATGAGGCGTCCGTCCTCCACGACCGGGACATGACGAAACCGGCCCGCCGTCATCGTCTGCATGACATGCTCGATGGTGTCGTCGCGCGTCACCGTGATGACCTTCGGCGTCATGTGGCGCGATACCGGATCGTCGAGCGCGGCCGCGCCATGTCTGGCGATCACGCGGACCACGTCGCGCTCGGATAAAATGCCAAGCACGCTGAGCGAAGCATCCGAAACAACTGCCGCTCCCACGCCTTTCGAGGCGAGGAGCTCTACGACTTCCCTCAGGGTGCGGTGCGGCTGGGTGGTGAAAACATCGCGCCCCTTGTCGGCGAGAATGCGCGCAACTGTCATTGTTCTCTCCCCATTTCGGGCGGTCTTGTGCCGGGCCGCCGCGGAAACGGGAAGATGCGCCTGTAATTGGGCGCGATCAAGTCCTTCCTAAAGGCGAATTTAACGTATTCCGCCGTCGACGAGGAAGCATTGCTTGGTGATCATCGCGCTGTCGTCGGCGGCAAGGAACAGCGCCAGGCGCGCCACGTCCTCGGCAAGAAGCGTGCGGTCGAGGCACTGACGGGCGCGGAAATTGGCGATGTCCTCCTCGCTCATCCACAACCGGCGCTGCCGCTCGGTAATCACGGCGCCGGGGGCAATGGCGTTGACGCGGATGTTGTCGGGACCGAATTCGCGCGCGAGGCTTTTCGTCAGGCCGACGATCGCAGCCTTGGCGGCGGAATAGACCGACATCCGGGCGAGCCCGATCATCCATGCGGTCGAGGAAAAATTGACGATCGCGCCGCCGCCGAGCTCGCGCATCGACCTGCGCGCGATCTGGGCGGCGAAGAACTGGTGCTTGAGATTGAGCGCCATCGCCCGGTCCCAATCCTCTTCGCTCGTTCCGTCCACGTCCTGGCGCTGGTCGTTGGCCGCGTTGTTGATGAGGACGCCGATGGGACCGAGCCGCTGCCTGACCTCCTCCATCGCCGTCTCGAGCGCGGCGATGTCGGTGAGGTCGCAGTGGAGAAAGAGCGGCGGCGGCTCCGAGGCGCCGATTTTGGCGACCAGGTCCTTTGAGGGTTCAGCGGCGATGTCAACAAAGGCGACATTCGCCTTCTGGGCGGCGAAGGCCTCGACCATCGCGGCGCCGATCCCCGAGCCGCCGCCGGTGATGAAGACCACCCGGTCGATGAGCGAAGGGTAGCGGGCGAAGGACATGCGGGCGGCCTTTTCGTTCAGCGCGGGGAATGCGCGAGGTTAGAGCGTGACTCGCTCGGAGGGAACAGCCGCCGCCGCGCTTGAACCAAACCACGCCGCGGCGAGCGCGCCGGAGATGCGGATTATGGGAATTCATAGCCTATATGTTCTGATTATAGAAAACCAATCATTGAGCCTCATCGTGGGACGTCGCATTCTTGTCTGGCCGCGATCACGGTTGCGCCCGACCGGAATTGACGAATGCAGATAAATGAGCGAATGTCACCAAATCGAAGCGCGTATCCCCGCCTGCATCAACTCCGCAGAGCGCGTGAGGCCTGCGCCGGGCATGTTTATAGTTGCCGTATCAAGTATTATTTTTTTAGGAGGAATCGATGATTACCGCGTATTCTCTCATAGTTGTTAAGTGGAAAGAGGTTGCCGGCCCACCACGCGCAGTACGGCTTGAGTACTCGAAGCCCTATACGACTTGGGCGCCCGAGGGATCAAGCCTGTCTGAAACCCAAACCATTCTCAACTATATTTCGGAGCAACCTGCCGATAAACAAGCCGAGCTCACTAAAGCTGCTAAGGAAGGTCTTCTGACCCTTGCTATTATGAGCGAAGTAAAGCTCCCTGTTCCCCCATTGCCTCCGGCGTAGTGGTTCAAACGCCGCCTCAATAACTCCGGATCGCGCCCTCGCGCCGGCGACGTTCCGCCCAAACGGCGCCGGGGCATGCTTCGAATGCAGCCGACAAGACCAAGGACATCGTCCTGGACGAAAAACCAGTTTGCTTCTTTCCTCGGCGAGGCGGGTCGCCCTGGGATTTCCCGGCGCAGTTTTCGCGCCTCCGTCGCCTGACGACATCCAGCGTTTGATGCGAGCGTCGCAGGCCTACGGATCTTGGAACGCGTCGCCGGCCGAAAACGCCGCCATTACCCGGAGGGGGTGACCCCATCCGGCCGGGACGCGCCGCCCTCGGGGCCTATCTCGCCGCCCCCTCGAGCAGCGCGAGGAGGCCTTTGAGCAGCGCCGTGGGGCTTGGCGGGCAGCCGGGGATGACGAGATCGACGGGGACGACGTTCGAAACGCCGCCGGCAACGGCGTAGCTTCCGGCGAATATCCCCCCGTCGGCGGCGCAGGCGCCCGAGGCGATAACCCATTTCGGCGAAGGCGTCGCGTCGTAGGTTCGCTTGAGCGCTTCGCGCATGTTCAACGTCACGGGTCCTGTCACCAGCAGCATGTCGGCGTGCCTAGGCGAGGCAACGAAGCGGAAGCCGAACCGCTCGAGATCATAAAAGGCGTTGCCGAGCGCGTGGATCTCGAGTTCACACCCGTTGCACGAGCCGGCGTCAACGTGGCGGATCGCGAGGCTCCGTCCGAGCGTCCGCTCGGCCGTTGACTTCACCGCCGCGGCGAGCGCCAGGAGCTCCGGGTCGTCGCTCGCGGGCGGACTTTCGGTCAGCGGGGGGCGGAGGCCCTGGAGCAGCGTATTGCGCATCTTAAAGGTCGCATCCCGAATACGAGCAGTTGAACGACTTGTTGCAGAGCGGAAAGTCCGCGACGATATTGCCTTCGATCGCCGCTTCAAGGAGCGGC
Source organism: uncultured Alphaproteobacteria bacterium (assembly GCA_963783175.1). Lineage (GTDB taxonomy): Bacteria > Pseudomonadota > Alphaproteobacteria > Rhizobiales > Beijerinckiaceae > Roseiarcus. The sequence goes on along the minus strand of CAWANG010000047.1, from coordinate 17,623 downwards.
CATTGGAACCACGAAGCGTCGCGCAAGTGACAGCGGGCGACCGCGCCATCGCCGGCGAAGCGCACGTGAGCGAAGAGGTCGCCGCGGAACGCCTCGATGAGGGCAAGGCCCTCGCTCGCGCCGGCGGAGACGGGAAGCGCGACCCTAATCGGGCCTTGAGGCAGACGCGCGAGCATCGCGTCGATCATGTTCAGGCTTTCGCCGACCTCGTCGATCCTGACCCAGACCCGCGCATTGACGTCGCCTTCGCGCCGGAGCGCGACCTTGAAGCTCAGCTGATCATAGGGCGGATAGGAAAAATCGCGGCGGGCATCGAAATCGCGACCCGAGGCGCGCCCGACGACGCCGCCGGCGCCGAACTGCCGCGCAAGATCAGCCTTGAGCACGCCGGTTGCGACCATCCGGTCCTGGAGCGAGGCCGTGTTGTCGTAGAGGCTCACAAGCTTGGGAAAAGCGTTGCGGGCCTCAGCGACGAGCGCCCGGATCGCTTCGGCGCCCTGCGAGGTCAAATCGACGGCGACGCCGCCGGGCGCGACCGCGTTCATCATCAGCCGGTGGCCGAAAGCGGTCGCCGCGGCGCGCAGGGTCCGCTCGCGCAGCACGGCGCAGTGGGCGTGCATCAGCGAGAAGGCGGCGTCGTTGCAGATCGCCCCGATGTCGCCGAAATGATTGGCGAGCCGCTCGAGCTCCGCCATCAGGCCGCGCAACCAATGCGCGCGCTCCGGCGCCTCGATCCCGAGCGCGGCCTCGACCGCACGGGCGAAGGCTACGCCATAGGCGACGGTCGAGTCGCCGCTGACGCGCGCGGCGAGGACGGCGGCGCGCTCGACGCTCGCGCCGCGCGTCAGGCTGTCGACGCCTTTGTGGACGTAGCCCAGCCGCTCCTCGAGCCGCACCACCGCCTCGCCGCTGGCGTGGAAGCGAAAGTGGCCGGGCTCAATGATCCCCGCGTGGACCGGACCGACTGGAATCTGATGCAAGCCAGACCCGTGCGCCGCGAGGAAGCCGTAGGCGTCTGGCGAGCCGTCATGGGCTAGCGGCCGCCCGAGCGGATGACGCACGAGCCATCGGCCGTGATCGAGCCAAGCCCGCGCGTCCGGAGCGCCGGTCGCGGTAAATCCGTAGAGATCGCACGCCGCGCGCTCGAGACGGCTGGCCGGAGCGTGGATCGCCGCGACCGAGGGGAACGCGCCGCCGTCGCAGGCAAGATCGAGAACGTCTATCTCGCCGCCTGGCCTCGCCAGCGCCATGCGCACCCCCCCGTCGTCCCCCCACAGGCTCGCGAGCGTCGCCTCGCCCTCGGCCAGGCGAGCCGCCGCGGCGCGCCAAGTCTCCGGGCTAGCGAGGGTGGATCGCCTGATGGGCCGGCTCATGTCGCGTCTCGCTCAGCGCAGCATGCCGGCGACGTGCTGGAACCACGTCACAAGCGGGGCGGGAAGGTAGACGCCGGCCGTCAGCACCAAGGCAAAATGGGCGATGATCGGCGCAGTCGACGCCTTGGCGGGCTCGGTCGAGCCGGTCGGAGCGCCGAACGCCATGCCCTGCAGGCGCAGGACCAGGGCGCCGAGCGCGATCAAGAGCCCGAACGCCAGCGGCAGCGCCAGCCACGGCGCCCGCTCAAACGTCGAGCTGACGATAAGAAATTCGCTCATGAACACGCCCATCGGCGGCATCCCGACGATGGCGAAGACGCCGAAGACGAGGCTCCATCCGAGCAGCGGGTGGGTGACGGTGAGGCCGCGGATATCCGCGATCCGTTGCGAACCCTTGACCTGCGCGATCTGGCCGACTGTGTAGAATATCGCGGATTTCGTGAGGCTGTGCATGGCCATGTGCAAGAGCGCAGCGAAATTCGCGAGCGGGCCGCCGACGCCAAAGGCAAAGACAATGACGCCCATGTGCTCGATCGAGGAATAGGCGAACATGCGCTTCACGTCGCGGCGACGGTAGAGCATGAAGGCGGCGAAGACGGTCGAAATCAGGCCGAGCGTCACCATCAGCGGTCCGGGCGCGATGGCGTGGGCGTTGGCGTCGAGCAGGAGCTTGAAGCGCAAGACGGCGTAGAGCGCGACATTGAGGAGAAGGCCGGAGAGAACGGCGGAGACCGGCGTCGGGCCCTCCGCGTGGGCGTCGGGTAGCCAGGCGTGCAGTGGCGCGAGACCGACCTTCGTGCCGTAGCCGAGCAGCAGAAAAACGAAGGCCAGATTGAGCAATGCGGGATCGAAGGCCTGCACATGCTCGATCAGGATCGTCCACAGCATTCCCTGCACGCCTTCGCCGACCACGGGGCGAGCGGCCATGTAGACGAGAATCGTGCCGAACAGCGCCAGCGCAATGCCGACGCTGCCGAGAATGAAATATTTCCACGCCGCCTCGATCGCCTCCGGCGTGCGATAGACGCCGACCATCAGCACTGTGGTTAGCGTGGCAAGTTCGATCGCCACCCACATCAACCCGATATTGTTGGCGAGGAGCGCGAGGTTCATCGAGAAGAGCAGAAACTGATACATCGCGTGATAGAAGCGCAGGTTGGCCGGAGTGAGCCGCCCGGTCTCGATCTCGTGAGCGATATAGGTTGCGCTGAAGATGCTCGCGGTGAAGCCGACGAAAGTGTTCAGCACGATGAAGACGACGTTGAGGTCGTCGACCAGAATGTAGGCTCCTGCCGGTGGCGCGGCGGCGAGCAGCGAGACGGAGGCGAGAAAGGTCACGAAGGCGGAGGCGACGTTCAGCGCCGCCGACAAACGATAGGACGGCAGTATCGCCAATGCCGCCGCGCTCGCGGCCGGCAGCGCGAGGATCGACGATGGCGGCGTTCGTTCCGGCCGTCATCGTCGGTCGCCCCGAAAGCGGTCGAGCGCGCGCGCGTCGACGGTTTCAAACCGCTCGCTGATGCGGAACAGGAAGACGCCGATCACGATCAGCGCAACAAGGACCGAAAAGGCGACCGAAATCTCGACCACGAGCGGCATGCCCTTGGCCCCAGTCGCCGCAAGAATGAGTCCGTTCTCGAGCGACATGAAGCCGACAACCATCGAGACCGCGTTGCGTCTGACGACCATCATCAAAAGGCCGAGCAGCACGACCGAGAGCGCGAAGGCTAGGTCCTCGCGCGCCAGCGCGTCGGCTTCGCTCGCGATCCGCAGCATCACGACCTCGGACAGCGCAACGAGAGCGAGGCCCGCGAGCATGGTGAGCCCGACGCCGACCACATTCTCGACATCGCGGCGAATGCCGAGTTCGGCGATGATGCGATGCAACGTGACCGGGATGATGACCGCCTTGAAGGCGAACGCGATCATCGCGGTCACGTACAGATGATTGGCCGACTGGACGTAAGCCTGCCAGGCGACCGACATCGAGAGAACGACGGCCTGCGCGGCGAAAACATTGAGCAGCGCGTAAAGACGCGTCTGATAGAGCAGCAGGAAGCTGATCAAGACCAGGCCGCCCGCCAGCAGATGCGCGAAGTCGAAAGCGAGCCCTCTCACTTGAGGGTCCTCGACACAAACAGGAGCAGCGCCCCGAGAAAGCCGAGCATCAAGGCGGCGCCGACGAAATCAGGCACACGGAAAACGCGCATTTTCGCGATGCTGGTCTCGAACACGCCGAGCGCGACGCCGGCGACCGCAAGCTTGGCGAGATAGGCGATTGCGCCGAGCACCCGATCTATGACGCTGGCGTCGGCGATCGCCAAGCCCCAGGGCGCGAAGACGCAGGCAATGAGCGAAATATAGAGAACGAGCTTCAGCATCGCCGCAAGTTCGATCACCGCAAGGTGGCGGCCGGAATATTCGAGGATCATCGCCTCGTGCACCATGGTCAGCTCGAGATGGGTCGCGGGATTGTCGACCGGAATGCGCCCGTTCTCGGCGATGGCGACGATGAAGAGCGCCACCAGCGCCATGCCGAGCGAAACGCGCAAGCCCACATAGCTCGAGGCCATGTAGGCAGCTACTGTCGACAACTGCGTCGAGCCCGCGACCAGCGCCAGCGTGAAGACGATGACGATCATCGCCGGCTCGGCCAGCGCCCCGAACAGCGCCTCGCGGCTGGAGCCGAGACCGCCGAAGCTCGTTCCGACATCGAGTCCGGCGAGCGCCAGGAAAAATCGAGCCGCGCCGAGAAGCGCGATGATGGCGATGAGATCGGCCGACCAGGAGAACAGGAGCCCTGTCGCGAAGGTCGGCACCAGGGCGGCGGCGACCCAGGTCGCGGCAAAGACGAGATAGGGCACGAAGCGGAAGAGCCATGACGCGGTGTCGGCGACGACCGCTTCCTTGCGCGCGAGCCGGATCAGATCGCGATAGGGCTGGATGAGCGGCGGACCCTGTCTGCGCATCAATCGCGACTTCGTTGCGCGAATGAGACCGGTCAGCAGCGGCGCGACTGCGATGACGATCGTCATCTGCACCAACTGGAAGATGACATCGACGATCATGGCCATGACGCCAGCACGACGAGAAGCGTGACCAGAGCGCCGAACACCACGCTCAAATACTGGCGAATGGTGAGGAATTGCAGGCCGTCGAGTCTCAGCGACAGGCGCTCCACCAGACCGACCAGCGGCGCGTAAAGCGCCTCCCAGATGCGGTCGCCAAGCATGAGATCGAAGCGCGCAGGCCGAACGTCGCCGGGCGCCGGCATGTCAATGCGCTCGCGTACGACGAATGCGACGCCGCCGAACACGCGGCGGATCGGCTGGGCGAAGCTCTCGGCCGAATATTGCGTCGCCGGGTTCGGGTCAGGGGCGCCGCAATCCCACGGCGGCGCGCGGCGCAAAGCGTCGGAGGCGAAACGATGGATGACGCTCGCGGCCAGAGACGCCGAAATGACAATGAAGAGGAAAACAAGCAGCCCGTTGTACGAACTGCGGCTCTCGGCGACCGGAACGATCGTGAGCCAAGCGGCGCCTGCCTGCGCCGGCATTCGGCCGCCGACGGCCATGCTCACGACCGGTGCGAGAGCGTCGATGAAGAGACCGGGAAAGACTCCGGCGACCAAACACAGAGCGGCAAGAGTCAACATCGCCGCGAGGGTGAGACGGTCTGTCTCGTGCGCGCGCTCAGCGGCATGGGTGCGCGGCCGACCAAGAAAGGTGATGCCGAAGGCCTTGGTGAAGCACGCAGCCGCAAGCGCAGCCGAGAGCGCGAGCAGCGCCCCGACAGCGGGGGCCAGGATCTTCAAGGCCCAGGACGGCAGCTCAGGGGTCAACAGGATAGCCTGAAACGTCAGCCATTCGGAGACGAAGCCGTTGAACGGCGGCAGCGCCGAAATGGCGACGGAGCCGACGAGAAACGCGAAAGCCGTCCGGGGCATGTTGTGAATGAGACCGCCGAGATGCTCCATGTCGCGCTCACCGGTCGCGGACAACACCGCGCCCGCGCCGAAGAACAGAAGGCTCTTGAAGAGGGAATGGTTGAACGCATGCAGCAGGGCCGCCGTCAGGGCGAGCGCAGCAGCGAACGGCATGTCGAACGCCCGGAACGCCAGCGCGAGCCCTATCCCAATGAAGATGATGCCGATGTTCTCGACGGTGTGGTAGGCGAGCAACCGCTTCAGGTCGTGCTGCATAAGAGCGTAGATCACGCCGATGAGCGCGGTGGCCGCCCCGCCCGTCAGAATCGGAATGCTCCACCACCATCCGGTCGGACCCATAAGTTCGAAGACGATCCTGACGAACCCGTAGATGGCGACCTTCGTCATCACCCCGCTCATAAGCGCCGAGACGTGGCTTGGCGCCGCGGGGTGGGCGAGCGGCAACCAGACATGGAGCGGCACGATTCCCGCCTTCGAGCCCGCGCCGATCAGCGCCAGCACGAGTACGAGGCCGGCCACACCGGGCGCCGGCGTCGCCGCGCGCATGTAATCGAAGGCGTAGCTGCCCGTCGGGCCCGCGAGCAAGGCGAAGGCCAGCAACAGCGCAAGCGTGCCGAAACTCGCCATCACGATGTAGACATAGCCGGCGCGTTCGTTGTCCGCGTCGCGATGATGGGCCACCACGAGCGCCCACGAGGCGATTGACATGAATTCCCACGCCATGAGGAAGCTGTAAGCGTCGTTGGCGACGAGCACGATATTCATCGCGGCGAGGAATGCCGGAAAGAAGGGCAGCACGCGTTCGGGCGAGCGCTCCAACCGCCCGTCGCCCAGACCGTAGAGGCAAGCCGCGGCGCCGCCAAGATTGACGATGATGAGAAAGAACGCCGAGAGCGCGTCAAGGCGGAAACGGGCTCCGATCCAAGGCAGACCGAGCGGGAGGGACATTGTCCCGATCGGCGTCCTTCCCAAAAGATGAACAAGGGCGTTGATCAGCAGCGCTGCCGAAATCGCCAGGGCCGCGCCATAGACGAGTGCTGACGCGAAGGGTCTGCGAGCGATGGTCGCTGCGGCGACAGCGAGCGCCAACAGCGCGCCGTCGCCGGCGAGAAAGAGCGCGACCGAACTCATGCCGGCGCGCCGCAATGAGGCCCGCTAAGCGACCCCGCGCAGGAGCCCGAGGAGTTCGCGGTGCATCGTTTCGTTGCCGCAGCAGATGGAGCCGGTCTCGAGGTAATTCGCTTCGCCGTCGGCGCCGCTGACGAATTCCGCCGGCTTCGCGAACCAAGAGGGCCCCAGCCGCAATATCCCAGGAATTGAGGCCCCGCTCCCAAAAGGCGTCAAAGCGGCCGGCGGCGACATAGGCGAGATCAAGGGAGGCGCAGCCAATCCGGCGGACATTGACGACCCGCTCCATCACCGCCGCAAGCTCGGCTAAGAATTGTGAATGTTGCGCCTTTTTGCCGAGATGGGGAATCCCGCAACCGAAGAGCGCCTGCGACAACTCGACGCGCCCCGCCACGCGCAGGCGACGGTTGCCGCCGAACGCCCCCTGCCCTTTCTCGGCAACGAACATGTCGTCGTTCGCCGGGTTGTAAATGACGCCGGCCACGATTTGCCCCTCGCGCTCGAGCGCGATCGAAATGGCGAATTGCGGAATCGCATGCAGAAAATTGGTCGTCGCGTCGAGCGGATCGATATGCCAGGTGTGACTCTTGTCGGAGCCTTCGACGCGGCCGCTCTCCTCCATGACAAAGCCGTAGCCTGGACGCGCCTTGGCGAGTTCCGTGTAGAGGCTCTTCTCGGCCCGCTTATCGGCAAGACTGACAAAATCGCCAGGCCCCTTCATCGACACCTGCAGTTCGCCGACCTCGCCGAAATCGCGCTTCAAGCCCCGGCCGGCCTTGATCGCGGCGCTGGTCATCACGGTCATGAGGGCAGAGCGGATCACGGAGGTTCGTCCGGCGGGTCAAGAGGGCGGAAGGACGTTTATGGGAGGCGCGGCGCCGAGGCAACCTCGCGCGGCCGCGATCGAGCGTTCGCAATCGCCTGAGGCGGCGGGACCGGGCACAACGCCGGCATTGGGGCTTGCAAATCGCTGCGGACCAGAGGATTCGTCGGTGGGCGCCCGGCGGCGGAATTGGGGAGTGGGTCGTTGATGGGGTCTGACATCGAAATCGCGCGTGCCGCCCGTCTCAGGCCGATCGCGGAGATCGCCGCAAAGATCGGCGCGCCCGAATCCGCGCTGCATCCCTTCGGTCGCTTTGTCGCTAAACTCGAGTACGATTTTCTTCGCAGTCTCGGCGACCGCCCCGACGGCAAGCTCATTCTTGTGACCGCGATCAACCCGACCCCGGCGGGAGAGGGCAAGACGACGACGACGATCGGCCTCGGCGACGCGCTCAACCGCCTCGGAAGGAAGACGATCATCTGCCTGCGCGAGCCCTCGCTTGGTCCCTGCTTCGGCATGAAGGGCGGCGCGACGGGCGGAGGCTACGCCCAAGTCGCGCCGATGGACGAGATCAACCTCCATTTCACCGGCGATTTTCATGCCATAACGTCGGCGCACAATCTTCTCGCGGCGATGATCGACAATCATATGTATTGGGGCAATGCGCTTGGCCTCGATCAGCGGCGCATCGCCTGGCGGCGCGCCATCGACATGAACGACCGCGCGCTGCGAGAGACCGTGATTGGCCTCGGCGCCGGGAACGGATTTACGCGCGAGGACGGTTTCGACATCACGGTCGCGTCGGAGGTGATGGCGGCTTTCTGTCTTGCGTCCGGCCTCGCGGATCTTGAGGAGCAACTCGCCCGCATGGTGGTCGCCTCGAGCCGGGACAGGCGCGCGGTCGCCGCAGCTGACCTCAACGCGGCAGGCGCCATGACTGCGCTGCTCAAGGACGCGCTCAGACCCAATCTGGTCCAGACGCTCGAAGGGTCGCCCGCGCTCGTGCATGGCGGCCCGTTCGCCAATATCGCCCACGGCTGCAACTCCGTGGTCGCGACCCGGGCGGCGCTCAAGCTGGCCGACTACGTCGTGACCGAAGCGGGTTTCGGCGCCGATCTCGGCGCGGAGAAATTCTTCGACATCAAGTGCCGGAAGGCCGGATTGAAGCCGGCGGCGGCGGTGCTGGTCGCCACGGTCAGGGCGCTCAAAATGCACGGCGGCGTGGCTAAAGACGCGCTCGGCGCGGAGAACCTTCCCGCGTTGGAGGCAGGTCTCGCGAATCTGGCTCGGCATGTCGCCAACCTGCGCAAGTTCGGCGTCCCGGTCGTGGTCGCCGTAAACCGATTCGCAACCGACTCTGCGACCGAACTCGGCTTCATCGAGAACGCCGTAGCCCGCGAGTTCGCTGTCAAGACGATCGTATGCGATCATTGGGCCCGCGGAGGCGCCGGCGCCGAAGGTCTGGCCCATGTCGCCGCCGCTCTTGCGGACTCGGGGGAAGCGGAGTTTCGGCCGCTGTACCCCGACGACATGAGCCTGTGGGACAAGACCCGAACGATCGCGCGCGAAATCTACGGCGCCGACGACGTTGCCGCCGACGCATCGGCGCAGGCGAAATTCCGCGAGCTGGAGGACGCCGGCTGGGGCCGCCTGCCGATTTGCGTCGCCAAGACCCAGTATTCGCTTTCGGACGATCCTTCGCTGATCGGAGCGCCGACGGGACACATTCCAAGAATCCGTGACGTTCGCCTCCGCGCAGGCGCAGGCTTTGTGGTGGTGCTAATGGGGAACGTCCGCACGATGCCCGGTTTGCCGCGGAGTCCGGCCGCAGAGCGAATTCGGGTGGTCGACGGCGAAATCGCCGGCCTTTTCTGATCGCAGGCGAATTGTCGGCGCTCACCGCGGCGTCGGCGCATCCTCACGCACCAGTTTTTCCGCCTTCAGGGCTCGCCAGAGCGCGGCGGGCAGCTTTGCGCTCATCATCGCTGCATTACGTCTGGCTTCGCTCGCGCGTTGCGCGCCGGCGATGACGCAGACGACCGCCGGGTGACCGAGCGGAAATCGCAAGGCGGCTTCCGGCAAGCTGACTTTGAAACTCTTGCAGATGTGCTGGATCCGGCGGACCTGCTCCTTCACCTCGTCCGGCGCTGGCCCATAATTGTAGTGGGCATCGGCCTTGACGCCCGTCGCCAGTATGCCCGAGTTGAAAGGCCCGCCGATGACAACGGCGATCTTCTTTTCCTCGCACAGCGGCAAAAAGCTCGTCAGCGCTTCCTGTTCGAGAAGGGTGTAACGGCCAGCCAGCAGGAAGACGTCGAAGTCGCCGATGTGCGCCAGTTTCTCGGCGACATCCCATTCATTGACCCCCGCTCCGACCGCCTTGATCGCTCCCGATGCGCGCAATTCGTCCAGCGCGCGATAGCCCCCTGTCATGAATTCCTTGATCCGCGCGTCGGCAGCTTCTTTGCTCCCGTGCGTGACGACGTCGACGTCGTGGCCGAAGACAATATCCACCTGATCGAGACCGAGGCGCTCGAGCGAGAATTCGAGTGAGCGCATCACGCCGTCGTAAGAATAATCGTACCGTTCCCGCCGCGATGGCGTCTCGAAGAAGGCGTCCCGCCGCGAGCGTTCCTGCGGCCTACAGAGATCAAGGAGCCGGCCGACCTTGGTGGATATCAAGTAGGAGGCTTTTGGCTTCGGTCGCAGAAGCCCGTTGAGTTTGGTCTCAGAAAGTCCCAGCCCATAGAGCGGCGCGGTGTCAAAATACCGACAACCTGAGGCCCAGACGGCCTCCAGCATTATCCGCGCCTCTTTTTCCGTCATTGGCCGATAAAGATTGCCGAGCGGCGCTCCGCCGAAACCAAGTTCGGTGAATTGCAGTTCCACCCCGCGGCGCGTCACAAATTTCCGTACTCGGGCGCTCCGCGCATTCGTGGACGCCGCCATCAAACCTGCCCCCCCCAATGTGCGTGACCTCGCCCGCCGTCGTTGTCAGCGCGGCGCGCCGGCCCGTGGCGCAATTCTGTCGCGGCCGGCGCCCAAATGTACCCCACACGACCAACGCGCTGCGAGTGGGCGAAATCGAGGCATGCGCAACGATGGTGTTTGCCTAATGAATATTTGAATCTTCAGCAGTCCCTGCGACAAGTCAAGCGATCGAGAAGAGCTCAAAATCATTCCTGCGTCAGGGTCATCAACGATCATTTGGATTCTCGCGCAACCATGCGCGATCGTTTGACGCGATGAAAGCGCGTAGACGCGGCACGCTCGGATGGTCCGGCGATCGCGTCTCCAAATCGGCGAGAATCTTCCTCAGCGCCCTGCGCACGGTCGGCCAATTGTAAACGCGGTGCCTCAGCATCAGCCGAGCGTGGCGCATCGAGCGGCGCACGATCACATCTATGAAGCGGTCCATCGCGGCGCCTGCTGCCTCTCCGCCGGCAACATCCTGGAACGGGGGGCGGCAAAAGCGGCGCCGTTGACGTCATGGGGCGAGTGTCCTGATTTGGCGCGGGGTCGTAGATTCTTTCCTAACGTAATGACGGCCGCGCCCGAGGCGCACGAACCGATATGGGACTATTTGTCGGGTTCGCTCGACGCGCGCAAACGGATCAGCGACCTGCCCTTCCTATGCGGGCGCGCGCTGGGTGTATCCCTGTCGTTCGTTGAGCTGCTCCATCAGACTTTGCGCAGCCTCGGCAATGACGGTGCCCGGCGGAAAAATTGCGTCGGCGCCGGCCTCGCGCAGCAACGCGAAGTCCTGGCTCGGGATCACGCCGCCGACGGCGACCATCGTTTGGTTAAGACCGAGCTTGCCGAGCGCCCTTTTCAGAGCCGGCACGAGCGCGAGGTGACCGGCGGCGAGCGACGAGACGCCGACGATGTGGGCCTGCCGCTTGGCCGCCAGCGCCGCCACTTCCTCGGGCGTCGCAAACAGCGGCCCGATTTCGACGTCGAACCCGAGATCCGCGAACGCCGAGGCAATGATCTTCTGCCCGCGATCATGTCCGTCCTGTCCCATTTTAGCCACCAGAATCCGGGGAGCGCGCCCCTCGTTTTCGGTAAAAGCGCGGGTCATTGCGATCACGCGCTCGTTGGCCTCTCCGCCCGGCCCCGTCTCGGACAGATAGACGCCGGAAATGGCCCGAACTTCCGCTACATGACGGCCGAAGGCCTGCTCGAGCGCCAATGAGATTTCCCCGACTGTGGCCTTGGCCCGCGCCGCTTCGACCGAAATTTGCAAGAGATTGGCCCGGCCTCGCGCGCCGTTGGTGAGCGCCTCCAGCGCAGCTTGTGTCGACCGCTCGTCGCGCTCGGCGCGGAGGCGCCCAAGCTTCTCGATCTGCCGAGCGCGCACTGCCGCGGCGTCTACCTTCAGCACGCTAAGTTCTCGCTCGATCGTCGGCGCATAGGCGTTGACGCCGATCACGGGCTGGCGCCCAGAATCGATGCGCGCCTGCGTACGGGCCGCCGCCTCTTCGATGCGCCGCTTTGGCACGCCGCTCTCGATCGCCTTCGCCATCCCGCCGAGGCTCTCGACCTCATCGATGTGGTCCTGCGCCCGCGCGGCCAGCTCTGCAGTCAGGCGTTCGACATAATAGGAACCGCCCCAGGCGTCGATGATCCGGGTGGTGCCGCTCTCTTCGATCAGAAACAGCTGGGTATTGCGGGCGATGCGGGCGGAGAACGGCGTCGGCAGCGCCAGCGCCTCATCGAGGGCGTTGGTGTGCAGCGACTGGGTATGGCCCTGGGTCGCGGCCATCGCCTCGATTTGGGTGCGCACAATATTGTTGAAAGGGTCCTGCGCGGTCAGCGACCACCCGGACGTCTGGCAGTGCGCCCGCAGAGGGAGCGACCTGTCCGATCGCGACCCGAATCCCTTGACAAGGCCGGCCCAGAGCTTGCGCGCGGCGCGCAGCTTGGCCACCTCCATGAAAAAATTCATCCCGATCGCCCAGAAGAACGACAATCGAGGCGCGAACGCATCGACGCTCATTCCAGCGCCGACGCCGGCGCGCAAATATTCGACGCCGTCGGCGAGCGTATAGGCGAGCTCAAGATCCTGCGTCGCGCCCGCCTCCTGCATGTGATAGCCGGAGATCGAAATCGAGTTGAATTTCGGCATGTTGGCCGCGGTGAACGCAAAAATATCGGCCACGATCCGCATCGAGGCGCCGGGCGGATAAATGTACGTGTTTCGGACCATGAACTCTTTGAGAATGTCGTTCTGAATGGTGCCTGACAGCGCGGCCATCGGCACGCCCTGCTCCTCCGCGGCGACAATGAACAACGCCATGACCGGCAACACCGCGCCGTTCATCGTCATCGAGACGCTCATCGACTCGAGCGGGATGCCGGAGAACAGGGTGCGCATGTCATAGATCGAATCGATCGCGACGCCCGCCATCCCGACGTCGCCGGCGACGCGGGGATGATCTGAATCGTAGCCGCGATGGGTCGCCAGGTCGAAAGCGACCGACAGGCCTTTTTGGCCGGCGGCGAGATTGGCGCGATAAAAGGCGTTCGAACTCCTCGGCGGTCGAAAAGCCGGCGTATTGTCGCACCGTCCAGGGCTGCTTGACGTACATTGTCGGATATGGGCCCCGCAGGTAAGCCGGGAGCCCTGGCCATTCGCTCGCGAGCTCGAGCCCTTCGCGGTCGCGCGGCCGATAGAGCGACTTGACGTCGACGCCTTCGGGCGTTGTCCAAATTCGCGGCGGTGTCGCGCCGATCGGGTTTGATCGGCCGGCGAAGGGGACGGTCGAGAAATTGGGAATAAGGCTCATGACGTCGTCAATCCCGGCGCTTTTGCTCAAGTCCCGATCCGGCGATAGAGGCCATGGAGCGCCGCAACAACGTCTCCGCCGGCGAAAATGAAATCGTTGACGCCTGCGGCGCGCCATTCCGCCTCGCGATCCCCTGGTCGGCCAGCGAGGGCGAGGCCATTCGCGCCCGAGTCACTGATCGATCTGGCGAACGCAGTCGCCTGCGCCGCGTAAGCTTGGTCGTCGCCGCACAGGCAGACGAGCGTCGCGCCGCTCGCCTTCACGCGTTCGATCGCCTCTTCGGGCGTCGCGCTCTCACCGTCGTAAACGCCCTCAAAACCGCCGGCCTCGAGCGATTCGCGCACATGAGCGACGCGGCCTCGATGCTTAGGCTCCGGCCCGAGAGCCGCGATATAGACCCGCGGCCGCGAACCCGTCTGCCGGACAATAGCGTCGGACTTGTTCCGCAATCGCTCGAAAGGCTCGGCAAGCCGAAGCGGCGCGAGCGCACCTTCGGCGGGCGTCAAAGCTTCACGCTCGGGCGCGCCAACGGCAACCTCGACCCGCGGCTCGGCAAGATTGGCATGGGCGCTGACCCCGGTGATCGGCGGCTTGACCCTCGCGATGTCGTGCGCCAGCGCCGCCGCGCTGATCGCGACCTGACGCTGGAATGTGCCATTGCCTAACGCCGAAGGTAACCCGCCCTCATTTTCGATCTCCTGAAACAGCGCCCAAGCGCGCTCGCAAAGCGCCTTGGTCATCGCCTCGAACGCGCCGGCGCCGGCCGCCGGGTCGGCGACAAATCCAAGATTGGATTCACGCAGCAGAATGAGTTGGGCGTTGCGGGCGAGACGTCGGGAGAGGCTGTCGGGAAGGCCGACAGCCAGGTTATGCGGAAGCACGCAGATGCTGTCGGCGCCGCCGAGGCCCGCAGAGAACGCCGCCATCGCGCCGCGCATGACGTTCAGATAAGGATCGCGCGCTGTCATCATGCGCCACGCGCTTTCGGCGTGGACATGCGCTGCGCGGGGTTCGAGGCCGCACGCGTCCTCGACCCGCGACCAGAGGATTCGCAACGCTCGGAATTTCGACAAGGTCGCGAATTGATCGGCGTCGGCCGCCAGCCGGAACGCGATGAACGCGCGGGCTTCGGCAGGCGGCGCCCCCGCCCCGTCGAGCAACCGCAACAGGCTGACGGAGGCTGCGAGCGCAAAGGCGAGCTCTTGCGCCGGGCTCCCGCCGGCCGCATGCACCCCACGCGCGTCGGCCGCCATAAGCGGCGCGCCGAAACCCATGCCACGCAATTTGAGCGCGCTCTCGAGATAGGGCGCCGCCTCAGCTGTCCAGTCGACCGGGAATGGTCCGCGGGCCGACGCGGCGAACGGATCGAGGCCGAAAGACACTGCGGTGTCCGCCGGGTTCACGCCTGCACGGTCAACGAGAGCGGCAAATGCGAGCGCCTGCCGCGGACCCTCGCGGCCGAGGTCGAGCTCGAAATGCGCCCCCGCGTCGAAACGCAGCCCGTCGAAAGCCTTGTGAAGGGTTGCGGGATCGAATCGCCTGAGGCCGTAGCCGTGGGCGCCAAGCGCGCCGGAGAACACGACCTGCAGATCGTCCGCGCCATTGATGAGGTCGTCGAGAGCCTGGGCATTGGCCTCGCCGGGTTCAGGGTGGTCAAGGCGCGCGACCACGCGCCAGGGCCCGTCGGGTCCAAGCGCCCTCGGGCCTTCCGCCGGTCGATAGACGGGCTCGATCCGGACGCCGTCGGCGGTCTTGGAGACAAGCGTGTCGAGGTTCGCGCCATTAAGCGCCGCTTCGGCGGCCCTGCGCCAATCGGCTTCGGTATAGGCGGGAAAAAGGCTCGCGGCCGCGCCCAATGCCGACCTCCGCTAAATGAACTGGGAAAGCCCGGGAATCGAGGCAGATATTTCGCCCACAACTTGATCGCCCGCGACTTCGCGCGCATAGCCGAAGACCTCCTTGCCGATGGTCTGGATTTGCTCCATGCCCAGGCCGAGGCCCAACAATTCGGCACCGAGCGCCATCAGTCCGCCCCCGCCCTTGGCGCCAGCGGCGACGCCCATCAGGCCTCTGAGGCCCCCACCCATGCCTTCGCCGCCGGTCTGCGTGCTCGAAGCGATGATCGCGGGAAAGGCCGGGGCCCGCTGGAACAGATCCCGGACCGCCTCCTCGGGCGCCTCGCGCCGGATGAAATCGCCGATCAGGGCGACCGCCTTCCGCGCGACCTCCGGGGTGGTGTCCGCCGCCGTGGCGACGCGCGCTATCAGGTTGTCCATCTGACGCTCCTTGGCCGCGCGGAGAAGGCCGGCGGCGTATGTTGTCTCGCCGCTCGCGGCGCCGAAATCAAGCGCGCGTGCGGCAGCCTAGTTGTTCGGGGGCCGATGGGAAGCGGACATTGCGCCGCAGCCGGCCGCCCCGAACCGGCCGGCAATTCGTCTTGTGGCGCCGCATCATGATTAATTCATGATTAAAACACATATGTAAAGCCGCATTAGTATCTCTGCTTTTTGCGGACTTTTTCCTCTGCTTGGGACTTTTTGCAGGGAAATGTGATGGCCACTGCTAAAATATGAAATGCAAATTATGCATAGCTGAGTTTCAAATCCCGGCCCTACTGTTCTCGGCCGACGACGTTATGTTGCAGTGCGGTAGGCCAAGGCGCCTACCAGAATAGGAGCAAGGAATGACCCCTCTCAAGACGATCTCGGAGAAGCTGAACGCTTGGCGCCGATATCGCGAGGCGGTGCGCGAATTGTCGCAACTCTCGGATCGCGAACTGAACGATATCGGCATTCGCCGCGGAGACATCGAATATATCGTGCGCCGTTCGGTCGTGAGCAAGGCCGATGCCTGATCGTGACGTTCTGATCAGCCGGGACGCGCCGCATGAAGCGGCGCGTCGGCCCCGGGCGGCCTTAAAGGCGGCTTTCCTGGCCCTGACGAACACCTGAAAAGCAAGTTGACGCCGGCCTGACGCTTTGTGAGAAGCGCGCCCATGCGTCCGATCCACATCATCGGCGGCGGGCTGGCCGGCTCGGAGGCCGCATGGCAGGCGGCGGAGCTCGGCGTTCCGGTCGTGCTGCACGAAATGCGGCCCATCCGCCCCACCGCCGCACACCAAACCTCGCGTCTCGCCGAGCTTGTCTGCTCGAATTCGTTCCGTTCCGACGAGGCTTCGACCAATGCGGTCGGGATCCTGCATCGCGAGATGCGTGCGCTTCGTTCGATCGTCCTCAAGAACGCCGACGCGCACCAGGTCCCGGCCGGAGGCGCGCTCGCGGTCGACCGGGACGGCTTCTCGCACGCCGTCGAAGCCGCCATTCTCGGCCATCCTCTCATAGCCGTCGAGCGCGGCGAGATCGCCGGCCTGCCGCCCGAGGACTGGGACAATGTCGTCGTCGCCACCGGGCCGCTGACCTCCGAAGCGCTGGCCGAGGCGATCGGCCGGCTGACGGGCGAGGGCGCGCTCGCCTTTTTCGACGCGATCGCGCCGATTGTCCATCGCCATTCGATCGACATGGACGTGGCGTGGATGCAGTCGCGCTACGACAAGGCGGGCCCCGGCGGAGGCGCCGAGGCCTACGTCAATTGTCCAATGACCCACGACCAGTACGAGGCTTTCATCGACGCGCTGTTGGCGGCGGAGAAGACCGAGTTTCGCGAATTCGAGAGCACGCCCTATTTCGACGGCTGCCTGCCGGTCGAGGTCATGGCCGAGCGCGGCCGCGAGACCCTGCGCCATGGGCCGATGAAACCGTTCGGCCTCACCAACGCCCATAATCCGAAGGTCAAGCCTTACGCGGTCGTCCAGCTCAGGCAGGACAACGCGCTCGGCACGCTCTTCAATATCGTCGGCTTTCAGACCAAGCTCAAATACGGCGAGCAGGGGCGCATATTCCGCCTGATCCCGGGGCTGGAACAGGCGGAGTTCGCCCGCCTCGGCGGCATGCACCGCAACACCTATCTCAATTCGCCGCGCCTTCTCGACGCGCGCCTCAGGCTCAAAGCCGCGCCGCGGCTGCGCTTCGCCGGCCAGATCACCGGCTGCGAGGGCTATGTCGAAAGCGCCGCGATCGGCCTTCTCGCCGGCCGGTTCGCCGCCGCCGAGCGGCTTGGCCTCGATCTTCAAGCCCCGCCGCCAACGACCGCGATCGGCGCGCTCCTGAACCATATCACCGGCGGCCACATCGAATCGATCGACGCCGGGCCGCGCTCGTTTCAGCCGATGAACGTCAACTTCGGCTTGTTTCCGCCGATCGCCGAGCCGCGCGCCGACGAGGCCGGCGGCGCCTCATCGGACCGGAGCGCGGTCTCGCTCGCAAGCGCGCGCTCTCCGCGCGGGCGGAGAAGGACCTGGCGCGGTGGATGGAAGGCGAACGCGAGCGGGCGCAGTTCGCCGGCGCCTAGGGCGGCGGAAACTTGGGCCGGGCGCGGCGGCGCGCCATTTCCAAGCCAAATCCAAATCCAGCCGAATCTACCCAAATCCAGCAAAGCCGTGCAAAGGAAATCAAAGAAAAAGTCTTGGATTTCCTTGGATTCCCTTGTCCGAATCGAGCCTTTTCAA
>CAWANG010000046.1:0-29585 GCA_963783175.1 uncultured Alphaproteobacteria bacterium | reverse complement strand
TCTCTATTGCATCGAGCACGCCAACCCGCCCCGCCGCGCCGTATCCACGACGAGCGATGCCGCAGGCGGCGCGCGCGATCTCTAGGGCGGGGGTCTTGGCAGGGCCGCTCGCGGCGCTCGCATCGGCAAGCGCCGCGGCCGCGGGCAGTCCGGCCTTTTTAGGCAATTGGGCGCGCGGCGACGGCAAGACCCATATCCGGGTCGAACCCTGCGGCGCGGAATTTTGTGGGTCAACACCTGGGTCAGGCCCGGCCACTCAGGCGAAAAGGTCGGCGACACGCTTGTCGCCAATCTGAAGCCAACCGGGGCTGAGCGTTGGTCAGGCTCCGCTTTCGACCGAAGGCGTGATCGACATTACACAATGCAGGTCCATGTCACTGGCGCGCGCATGACGACCGAGGGGTGTATGTTGGGCGGCCTGGTGTGTCAGAGCATGCACTGGACGCGCCTTGGCTCGAAGACCTGAATTTCCGCTCACGCGACGCGGCGTCCCTCCCGCCAGACCGCGCGCACGACCGGCTCGCCATCGTGGGTCGCCACCCGCAAGAGGTCGGCGCGGCGGCCCATCGCGACCTCGCCTCGATCCTTCAAGCCCGTCGCCTCTGCCGGCGCCTTGCTGACGAGCCGGATCGCCCCGGCGAGGCCGCCCACAGCGGGCGTATCGGCGAGTTGGAACGCGGCCATGAGCAGCGCGGCGGGCACATAGTCGGACGAGAGGATGTCGAGATGGCCTGCTTCGGCCAGCTCCCGCGCCGAGGCGTTGCCGGAATGCGAGCTGCCGCGCACGACGTTCGGCGCGCCCATCACCGTCGCCATGCCGGCGGCCCTCGACGCCGCCGCCGCTTCAAGCGTGGTCGGGAACTCGGCGATCGTCACGCCGTCCCGATGGGCGAGGGCAACTTCCTCCGCCGTCGTGTCGTCGTGGCTGGCGAGCGCTATGCCGCGCGCCTTCGCGATCTCGACGATCCGCGGCCGGTTTTCGAGCGCGCGCGCCTGGCCGACTTTCTGGCGCTCCCTGGCCACCTCTGCGAGATCGGCTTGGGACCGTCCCGACTTGCCGGAGTAATAGATGAAATATTTTTCGAGATCGCGGAACTGACGCTGTCCCGGCGTGTGGTCCATGAGCGAGATGAGATCTGCGGAATGCGCAGCCAGGAGCGCGTCCAGAGACTCGACTACGTTCAGCGCCGGGACCTCGCAGCGCAGGTGGGTGAGATGGTCGGCGCGCATGAGGCCGGCGTCCGCCGCCCGGCGAACGGCCTCGGCGAGCGGAGCGACCTCGTCGCCAAGTTGGGCGCCCGCGTCATATTCGTCGACTCCGACCCGAAATGAATTGAACACCGTCGTGATACCCGCCGCGGCGATCTGCGCGTCATAGGCCAGCACTGCGCTGCCGGCGTGCCACGTCACCGCGGGCCGCGGAACGTAGTGGGATTCGAGATGGTCGGTGTGCAGTTCGATCAGGCCGGGCAGGAGATAGTCGCCCTGAAAATCGATTCCCGCACCGGCGGAGCGGCCCTCGCCGATCGCCTCGATGAGGCCGTCACGCACCTCGAGGAAGCCGATGAAGACCCGATCAGCGGTCACAATCCGCGCGTTGCGGAACCATGTCGCTACGCCGTCGAGGAATTCCATCGCTCAAGCCCCGTATTTCTCGAGGAACGCCTCGACGGAGAGGGTGCGAAAATCCTCCAGCGCCGCCCGCAAGGCCGCATGGCTCCAGTCCCACCAAGCGAGCGCGTCCATGCGTTGGCCGATTTCCGGCGAGAACCGCCGCTTGATCGGCTGGGCGGGAACGCCGCCGACTATGGCGTAGGGTTCAACCTCGCGCGTCACGACCGCGCCCGCGCCGACCGCGGCTCCGTTGCCGACGGTGACGCCCGGCAGGATTGTCGCCCCGTGGCCGATCCAGACGTCATGGCCGATGACCACCTGGTTTTCGCGCCGCCAGTCGAAGATGCTTTCGTCGCGGCTCGCGTCCGGCCAATAGTCGTTGGCGCGATAGGTGAAATGGTGCAGCGTGGCGCGCCAGACCGGATGGTTGGGCGCATTGATGCGCGTGTAGGACGCCACGTTGACGAACTTGCCGATTTGGGCGGCCCAGGTCTGCGCGTCCTGCATTAGGTACGAATAATCGCCGAGCGTCGTCTCCAGCACGACGCACCGCTCGGCGATCTCGGTGAAGCGCCCGAGCGAGCCGCCGACGACCTCGGCGGTCGGATGCACGAGCGGCGCCTCGCTTAAGCGGGTCGAAGCGAGGCGAGGGGCCGAAGCGGCGCTCATGCGGCTTCATGGGCGGAAAACGCCGTGACGTCGATCAGCCGATCCGCTAAGCGGGCGCGCACGTCTTCGTCATGGAAGATGGCTAGGAACCCGGCGCCGCGGGCGCGCCGCTCGGCGATCAATTCGGCCACGGCGTCGCGGTTCTCGGCGTCGAGGGAGGCGGTTGGCTCGTCGAGAATGAGCAGCGCATGGTCGCCGGCGAAGCCGCGCGCGATATTGACCCGTTGCTGCTCGCCGCCTGAGAATGTCGCCGGCGGCAGCCGCCAGAGACGCTCGGGCAGATTGAGACGGGACATGAGCGAGGCCGCGCGGGCGCGCGCCGCCTCAGGCTCGAGACCGGCCTCTCGGGCCGCGGCGGCGACAATGTCGATGGCGGCGACGCGCGGAATGACGCGCAGGAATTGGCTGACATATCCCATGATACGCCGCCGCGCGCCGATCACCTCGCGCGGGCTTGCAGCGGCGATGTCGAGAAAGCGGTCGCCGTCGGCCAGCAGGATGCGTCCGGAGTTGGGGCGGTAGGCGCCGAAGACGATCTTGAGGATTGAGGATTTGCCGACGCCCGACGGGCCGCCAAGGACGACGCACTCGCCGCGCCGCACGGCGAATCCGACCCCATTGACCACCGGCAGCCTTATCCCCCCGTGCAGATGAAGCGTGAACGTTTTGTCGAGACCGTCGACGACGAGCAGGTCATTTGTCCACGGCTTCATCATACCGCGAGCACCGATGAAACGAGCAATTGCGCATATGGCGTCTGCGGATCGTCGAGCACGCGATCAGTGAGTCCGCTCTCGATCACCTCGCCGCCCTTCATGACCAGTATCCGGTTGCAGAGCAAACGGGCGACGGCGAGATCGTGCGTGACCAGCACGACCGCGAGCCCCATCTCGGCGATGAGGCCGCGGATGAGATCGAGCAACCTCGCCTGGACCGAAACGTCGAGGCCCCCGGTCGGCTCGTCCATGAACACCAGGCGCGGCGATGTGACGAGATTGCGGGCGATCTGTAATCGCTGGCGCATGCCGCCGGAATAGGTCCACGGCGGGTGGTCGAGGCGGTCGGCCGGGATCTCGACGCGCTCGAGCCATCGGGCGGCCGCGGCGCGAATGCGCCCGTAGTGGCGGTCGCCGAGCGCCATCAGGCGCTCGCCGATGTTGCCGCCGGCCGATACGTTCATGCGCAGGCCCCGCGCGGCGTCCTGGTGAACGAAGCCCCAATCGGTCCGCATCAAGGCCCGCCGCTCGGCTTCCGACAGCGAGGAGAGGTCGCGAACGGCGCCGTCGCGCAGGCGATAGCGGACTTCGCCCGCGTCCGGCGCCGCAAGTCCGGCGATCAAATTGAGCAGCGTCGTCTTGCCAGATCCCGACTCGCCGACGATCGCGAGCGCTTCGCCCTCCTCGATCTCGAAGGATATGTCACGACACGCTTCGATCGTGCCGAAGCGCTTGTAGAGGCCCTCGGCGGCGAGCAGGACGTCGCTCATTCGGCGGCGTCCTTCTGCTCGGCGGCCTGCCGCTTTTCGCAATAGTCGGTGTCCGAGCAGACGAACATTCGCCCGCCGGCATCGTCGGTCACCACCTCGTCGAGATACGAGTTCGGTCGCCCCGCAGAGCGCGCAGGCCGAATCGAACTTGGTGCGCTCGAACGGGTGATCCTCGAAATCGAGCGGCATGACGCGGGTACGGGGCGGAATCGCGTAGATGCGCTTCTCGCGCCCGGCGCCGAAGAGCTGGAGCGCCGGACAATCGTCGAGCTTCGGGTTGTCGAATTTCGGGATCGGCGACGGGTCCATGATGTAGCGGCCGGCGACCCGCGCCGGATAGGCGTAGGTGGTCGCGATATGCCCGTGGCGTGAAATGTCCTCGTAGAGTTTGACATGCATGACGCCATATTCGCCGAGCGCGTGCATGGTGCGGGTCTCCGTCTCGCGCGGCTCGAGGTAGCGCAGCGGCTCCGGGATTGGCACCTGATAGACGAGGATCTGGCCTTCCTTCAGCGGCGTCTCGGGAACCCGGTGGCGCGTCTGGATGATCGTCGCCTCGCGCGTGTCCGTCGTCGTCCTGACGCCGGCGGTGGTGACGAAGAAGGCTCGAATCGAGACCGCGTTGGTTGTGTCGTCGGCGCCCTGGTCGATCACCTTGAGCACGTCGTCAGGTCCGAGGATCGCGGCGGTGACCTGGACGCCGCCAGTTCCCCAGCCGTAAGGCATCGGCATTTCGCGCGAAGCGAACGGGACCTGATAGCCGGGAATGGCGATCGCCTTCAGGATCGCGCGCCGAATCATGCGCTTGGTCTGCTCGTCGAGATAGGCAAAGTTATAGGCACGCGCGGTCACTCGGCGGCCTCCGCGGCCGCGTCCCCGGCCCGGCGCAGCTCGCGCAGCAGGGCCAGCTCCGCTTGGAAGTCGACGTAATGGGGCAGCTTGAGGTGCTCGACGAAGCCGGTCGCCTGGACGTTGTCGGAATGCGAGAGCACGAACTCCTCGTCCTGCGCCGGGCCCTTGCGTTCTTCGCCGAATTCGTCGGCGCGGAGCGCGCGGTCGACGAGGGCCATCGACATCGCCTTGCGTTCGCTCTGCCCGAAGGCGAGGCCATAGCCGCGGGTGAAGCGCGCTGGGCGCCCGCCGCCGCCGGTGAACTGGTTGACCATCTGACATTCGGTGACCGCGATGTCGCCGATTGATACGGCGAAGCCGAGATCCTCGATGAACATTTCAACCGCCGCCTCGCCGAATTGGATCTCGCCGACGAACGGATGGGTGCGGCCGTAGCCGCGCTGGGTCGAGTAGGCGAGACCGAGGAGGAAACCCTCGTCGCCGCGAGCCAGATTTTGCAGCCGGGCGTCGCGCGTGGCGGGAAAAGCGAGCGCGTCGCGAGTGATATCGGAGACCGTCGCGCCCGCCGCCGCCGCGGCCTCGCGCTCGATCAGATCGTCGCGGGCGATGAGATCGGTGACCCGCGGCGAGGGACTTTGCGCGCCTGTTCGGGGCCGCGGGCGCGGCTGGCGCCGGC
The DNA here is from genome assembly GCA_963783175.1 of uncultured Alphaproteobacteria bacterium. Taxonomy (GTDB): domain Bacteria; phylum Pseudomonadota; class Alphaproteobacteria; order Rhizobiales; family Beijerinckiaceae; genus Roseiarcus. The sequence goes on along the minus strand of CAWANG010000046.1, from coordinate 24,288 downwards.
GCGGATATGCCCTCGGTCTCGAGATCGAAGTCGATCAGGCGGTGGGAATAGTCGAACGTCGGCCCCAGCACCTGTCCGCCGGGCAAGTCCTTGTAGGTGGCGGAGACGCGGCGGCTCAGCCTCATTGCGGCGGTGTCGATCGGCTCGGCAAACCCGAACCGCGGCAGCGTGGTGCGATACGCGCGGACCAGAAAGATCGCCTCGATCAGATCGCCCCGCGCCTGTTTGATCGCCAGCGCCGCGACGCCGCGATCGTAAAGCGAGCCCTCGCTCATCACCCGATCGACGGCGAGCGCGAGCTGTTCGTCGATCTGGGCGGCCGAAATCTCGGGCATGTCGCGATTGCCGCGCCGCCGCTCGGCGAGCAGCGCATGGGCGTTGCGGATCGCCCGCTCGCCGCCTTTGACCGCCACATACATCATTCGCCTCCCGTGACGCGGACCGAGCGCGGCAGAACCGCAAGCTCGGTTCCGTGAGCCAGGATTAGATCGACCCCAAGCGGAAACCGCGAATGGTTCGCCCGCCACTGGGAGAGAAAGTCCCCGGGCATCGGCCCGAATTCGATTTCCGCCGTCCCGCGCACGCCGGGACCGGCAATCCTGATCCCCGGCCGGCCCGCGAGCGAGCGCGTCTCAACGACGACGGTGGTCGAGCGGTCGGGATAGTCCGGCGCGCCCTGGGCGAAGCTCGTCAGATCGAAGCCGTCCAATTCGAGGTCGATGAGCGCGAAGGCGGCCTGATCGGGCGAGGCGGCGAGCGAAGCGCCGGTGTGGAATTTGAGATAGGCGACCGCCTCGCCGCTCGTCGCCAGCGAAGGAGCGATCCAGAGCGGGGTCTCGAAATCGGCCAGCGTCAGGATCGCCGCCGCGGCGGCTGGCGAAAGCGGCGAGGGCGGCGCGAGACCGCGCCCGCAAGATTCGATCGCGCCCGGCGAAGCGATCGCCTTGAGGATCGCGCGAAACGCCGCTTGGGATTCGACCGCCGGATCGGCGAACGCGAGCGCGCTCATGGCTCGTCCTCGCCGCGCTTGAGCGTGAAGAAATCGACCCGGGTGGCGGCGACTTCGGCGCTTCTCCTTGCGCGCTCGGCCTCGAGCCGCGAGGCGACCGGCGCGAGCACGCAGGTCTCCACCATCCGGCGCTGATGCGGCTTCTGCCACAGCGCGTCGAAGATCGCCGCCAGCCGTGCCCGGTTGGCGTCGCGGCCCAGAACATGCGCATATCCCCGCTCGCCGCCCGGCAACTCGACCACCGCGCGGGTGACCGTGGCTTCGCCCAGATTGAAGGACGCGCCATCGCCCCCGGCCCGGCCGCGCAGCATCACCAGGCCCGTTTCGACCCGCTTCAAATCCTTCGCCCCATGATCGGCAAAGCGCTGCTTGAGCGGCTCCGTCAGTTCGCTCGAGAGCGCGCGGGCCAATAACCCCATCGCGCGCCGGCGCGCGGCGGTCTCATCCTCGGCCGATTGATCCTCGAGCATGTCGACTCCCTCTTGGCGATCGACGAGGTTCTACCTTGCCCGTCAGGCGGGGGCCACACGGCGGCCGGCGATCGCTGCGCGCAGCTTGCCGGAAATGAAGTCGATCGCGGTGACGGAGAGAAGAATCAAAAAGATGAGGAAGGAGACTTGCCGCCACTCCAACACCCGAATCTGCTCCGACAGATAGAGCCCGATCCCGCCTGCGCCGACCACCCCGATAATCGTGGCGGAGCGGGTGTTCGATTCGATGAAATAGAGGATTTGTCCGGCGATCACCGGCAGCACCTGCGGCATGATGCCGAATCGGACCTCCGTCCAGCGCCGCCCGCCGGCCGCCCGCACCCCTTCGGGCTGTTTTGCGTCGGCCGAACTCGATGATTTCCGCGAACAGTTTGCCGAGCGCGCCGAAATCCGAGGTCGCGATCGCAAGCACCCCGGCAAACGGGCCAAGGCCGACCACGTTGATCCAGATCAGCGCCCAGATCAGGGTGTCGACGCCGCGCACCGCGTCAAAGAAGCGCTTGATCGGCAGCCGAAACAGGGCCGACGGGACCACGTTACGCGCCGCAAGCGCGCCGAGCGGCAAGGCGAGGAGGGCGCCGAGCAGCGTGCCAAGGAGCGCGATGGCCAGCGTTTCGCCGAGCGCGTTGAGATAGGTGACGAGATGCTCGCCGGGGTCGGGCGGAAACATCTCGCCAACGAACCACACGAGCTGCCTGAAGCCGGGAACGATGCGCGCCCACGGGACGTCGAAAGTGGCGAAAGCGCCAGCATACAGCGCGGTCATGGCGGCGATTACGCCGACGACGAGGGCGCGCCGGCGCCAGTTTGGCGCAAACAGCGCCTCATGGCGGGCTCGAACCGCCGCAACGTCAATCGCCGCCCTCGTCTCGCCCATGGCTCAGCGGCCCTCCGTTATGAGCGCCCTGCGCAGATATTGGGTCGCGATGTCGATCGTCATCACCACAGCGATGATCAGGACCAGGATCGCGCTGACGTCGGAATAGTAGAATTTCCGAATCGCTTCCATCAGGTCTTGGCCGATCCCGCCCGCGCCGACGAAGCCGAGCACCGTCGCGCCGCGCACGTTGATCTCGAACCGCAGCAGCGCGAAACTGGCAAAACTGGCAAGCACCTGCGGCAGCGCGGCATAGCGGATCACCTGGGTGTAGGACGCGCCGACTGCCCTTAAGCCCTCGACCGGCTTCATGTCGATGTTCTCGGTCGTCTCGAAGAACTGCTTGCCGAGCGCTCCGGCAGTGTGAAGGGCGAGCGCGAGCACGCCCGGCAGTGGGCCGAGGCCGAAGGCGACGACGAAGATGAGCGCGAACACGATGTCGGGGACGGTGCGGCAGAATTCGAGCATCCGGCGGGCCGCGAACACGAGCCACGCTCGCCCGGTGAGATTGGGGGAGGCGACGAAATTGAGGGCAAAGGCGACGATTATGCCGGTCAGCGTGCCGACATAGGCCATCAGGATCGTCTCGCCGATCAATCGCGCCGACCGCTTGAAGCTCCAGAACCATGCGGCCGGGTCGGTCCAGACCCTGGCGCCGGAGTCGAGCGTCGCCATGCGGTCGAAATAGCTGGCGAATCCACCGATCTTGGCGAAGAAGGTCCTGAGATCGACCTCAGCCTGGATCGCGGACAATCCGATCAGAACCACGAGCAGGGCTGCGCCGGCGATCAGCTGCAGCCGCCTGGCGCGCGCCGCGCGCCTATACCCCTCTTTGAGCGACTCTAACTGGCGATCGGGCAGCAGGACGACGGCGCCAGGCATCGCCTCAACGCCGGCATGCGGACAGAGGCGAGCGGCCGTCCGTCCCCACAGGGACCCGGTCAGCTCTTTTTCTTGCGCAGTTCATCGACGAACTTCACCAGTTCGACCGTCTTGTCGTAGTCGGCGTCCGTAATCGGCTGCCATGGCTGGTTCTTGCCGTCGGAGAGGCGGTCGTAATCCGCCTTGTCCTTGGCGGCCGCCTCTAGGAATGCCTTCGAAATCGCCGCCTTCAGATCGTCGGGCAAGTCGGAAAGATAGGCATAGGGCGAGTTGATGATCATGTCGGACTTGAGGATGATGCGGAAGTCGTCCTTGGTCATCGGCGAGCCGTCCGCGTTCTTCAGCATGCCCTTGTTGAGCATACGGGTCAGATTGGAGTTGTCAGGAGCGTTCCACCAGTTGGCGGCTACGTCGACCGTGCCCTGGGCGAGCGCCAGCACCGCATTCTCGTGGCTGCCGGCGAACACTGTCTTGGCAAAGAACTTGTCGGGATCGATGCCCATCCGATCGAGCACGAACCGCGGCATGTTATTGCCCGAAGTTGAGTTCGGATCGACGAACGCCATCGCCTTGCCGTTGAGGTCCTCGATCTTCTGATAGGGCGATTTCGCCAGCACATAGAACACCGAATAATAGCCCTTGGAGCCGTCGCTATTGACGTCGATCGCGAATGCGTCGGTCTTGACGCCGACGATGCGCGCGCGGGCGAACGAGGCTGGGCCGTAATAGGCGATCTGGATGTTGCCGGCGCGCTGTCCTTCGATGACGGCGGCATAGTCATTGGCGACCCGGAGCGTCACTTTCGTTCCGAGCTCCCGGCTGAGATAGTCGACGAACGGCGTCCAGCGGTCGACGACCCCAGTTGCGTTTTCCGCCGGCACGACCGCGAATACGAGCTCCGGATACTTCGACTTCCAGTCCTGGGCGCGCGCCGCGCCTGCGGTGAGCGCGAAGGCGGAACCGATCATCAACGTGCGGCGGGTCAGCATGCGTGGTCTCCCGGTGGTGAAAGTCGAATTGTCGCCTCAGGCGGCGGCAGGCTGGGCCGCGCCGGCCGGCGCGTCGAGGCGCGCATCCCCGACCGCTTCCCTCGCGTCCATGCCGTAAAGCTCGCGCGCGACTGCGTCGGTCAGCTCGCTCGGCGCGCCATCGAAGACCACGCGGCCGTTCGCCATGCCGATGAGCCGGTCGCAACAGGCGCGCGCGACCTCGAGCGAATGCAGATTGCAAAGCACGGTCAGGCCGAAATGGCGGTTGATGCGCATGAGCGCGTCCATGACGATCCGGGTGTTGCGCGGATCGAGCGAAGCGATCGGTTCGTCGGCAAGAACGATCTCGGGCTCCTGCACAAGCGCCCGGGCGATCGCGACGCGCTGCTGCTGGCCGCCCGAGAGATTGTCGGCGCGCTGGCTGGCAAGAGGAGCGATATCGAGCTGTTCGAGCGCCGACAGCGCAAGCGCAACATCTCGTTCCGGCCAAAGCTGCAGAACGGACCGCAGTGTCGAGGTATGGTTGAGGCGCCCGATCAGCACATTGGTCAGTACGTCGAGCCGGCCGACCAGATTGAACTGCTGGAAGATCATCGCGCAGCGAGCTCGCCAGCCAGCGAGCGCCGCGCCGCTCAGGCGGGTGACGTCGATGTCGTTGAAACGGATGGCGCCCGAACTCGGCTGCTCGAGCCGGTTGATCATCCGCAGAAGCGTCGACTTACCCGCGCCCGAACGGCCGATGACGCCGACGAACCGGCCCGGCTCGATCGCCAGCGACACATTGTCGACCGCGATTTTCGCGCCAAATCGGCGCGAGAGACCTTCAATGGACAGCACGAGCGGGCCCTTCTCGAGAACGACCTAGGCTCCCTTCGCGACAGGCTCGTGACGGTCGCGGGACTCATCCAGGGAACTCGACCGCGGGTGTGGAGAGTGGCGGCGCTCGTCGCGCGAAGCGCGCTAATTCGTCCCCCCGCGCGCATTTGTCTGCGCCCCTGGCGCTGCGCCAACGGTCGTCGAATTGTGAGCGCCGATCCGCTCTTGCGTCAGTGCCGCCTGGTCACGAACATCAGCGCCCCGCCATGACGATGGTCGCCATCGAAAAGGATGGCGACAAAGAGCACCGCGGACCGCCGATCGGATTGCGCAGCTCGGCCTCGCGGTCCTTGGCGATCGGGGGTCTCGCGACAGCGCTGACCCGGCGCTCCGCTCAAGTATACCAAATGTATATGAGTATGAATATCGTAATGACAATACTGATCATCGCCACGGTGAAACTGATTCTGATGTATTGAGTCTTCAACCACAGCAGTTCTGAGAGCACGGAGCACCGCAGTTTGAGCTGCTCAAGCTCGTCTTCGGCCTCGACGACGCCGGTGAAATCGCTGGGCGCTGCGGAGCGCGAAACCAGGAAATGCTTGGCGCCGCGCTTGGGATAGCGGGGAATGAGCACGGCGAACAGGCACAGGTACACGATCAGGAACGGCAGCATGACCAAGGGGATGGGGAGATATTTGGGAAAGTGGGTGTAATTGCCCAGCACCGGGCCCATCGCAAAAGCGACCATCAGGATCGCGATGTTGGCCTTGAAATCGCTGGCCCGGATCGCATCGGTGTATCCGGCGATCAGGCCGCGATAGGCTTGAGCGGGATCGGCGGCGTTTTTATTCATCCGGCAGTCGGACGCTCCAGAAGCCTACCGTGGACGGGCTTACCCGCGCCAATGGCGGGCCTCCGCCCCCCCGAGTCCGTCGTTCCGAATTGGCGTCAACTCCGACGCCCTGTCAAGATCGGTTGAATCTCGGCTCGCGGCCGCAACCCGATCGACGAACCGCCGCCCTCGTCAAGCGCCCCGTCGCGCCATGGCGTTGCTCAGACTTCGCTCTTCAACATCGCCGGGCACCCAGAGATGGCGAGGGTGCGCTTCGATCCCGGCCGCTGCGAAATCCGCACTTTGGCTGGTCTGAAGGCGGCCCGGCTTTCGGGATCAGAATCCGAAAAATTCGCGGCGCAGCGCGTCTTCGTAAAGCTTCTTCTTGTAAATCACTGCCCTCTGCATCTTGTTCTCGTGGAAACCGGCTGCTTCCCACTTGTCGAGCTCGGCGACATTATGGTTGCCCGAGGCGAGCGCTTCCTCGTCGCGGATCGCCTTGATCCATTCCTCCACCGCAGCCTTGTAGGACGCCTGCAATTCGTCCAGTTCCTGCTGAAGGTCGGCTGAAATATCCGTCATGGGTGCTCCCTGCCCGTCTTCGATTAGCGCCGCTCTATGAACGTTAGACGACACTGAAACCGATTGGCGAAGCCCGCCACCCGAATAAGCGCGTCTCTTCCTCGGTTTGGCCCCAAGTCAGGGCTTGAGGCCGGCGCGACGCCGCCCTCTTCAGTATTCCTGCTTCGTCGGGCGGAACAGGATCTCGTTGACGTCGACGTCGTCCGGCTGGCTCATGGCGAACATCACCATGCTCGCAAACGAGTCGGCGGGGATTGCGTTCTCATAGACCTTGCGGACGTTTTCCGCCACATCCGGCTCGGTAACGCTGTCGGGCAGTTCGCTCGCGACCGCCCCTGGCGAGATGATGGTCGTCCGGATGTTGTAGGGCTTGACCTCCTGCCGCAGCCCCTCCGAGATCACCCGCACCGCGCTTTTGGTCGCGGAATAGACAGTGCTTCCCGGCCGCACCTTGTGCCCGGCGACCGACGAGACATTGATGATGTGGCCGCTCATTTGCGCCTTCATATGCGGCAACGCGGCGGCGACGCCGTAGAGCACGCCCTTGATGTTCACATCGATCATCCGGTTCCAGTCGTCGATCCTCAACCGTTCGAGCGGGGAAAGCGGCATCAGGCCGGCGTTATTGATCAAGACGTCGATGCGGCCATGCGACTTGACGGCATGGTCCACGAGGCGCTTCACCTGTTCGAATTGACTGACGTCCGTCTGCGCGACGTCGTCGGCGCCGAGCGCGAGCTCCTTGGCGAGCGCCTGAAGCCGGTCGAGGCGGCGCGCGCCCAGCACCAGCTTGGCCCCGTTTTGCGCGAGGCGCCGCGCGGCTGCTTCTCCGAGCCCGCTGCTCGCTCCCGTGATGACGACGACCTTGTCCTTGATGCCCTGGGTCATAGCCTGTTCTCTCCAATCGTTCGGTTTGGCGTCCGCTTCAGCGCCCGGTCAGCCGTTCAAGCGCCTCGGGGTACCGGTCCCCTCGCACCTTGATCTTCGCGGCGGCGCCTTCGATCTCGCTCAGATCGTCGGGCGTGAGCTCGATGGCGACGGCGCCAATGTTCTCCTCCAGGCGGTCGAGTTTCGTCGTGCCGGGGATCGGCGCGATCCACGGCTTCCGAGCGAGGAGCCAGGCGAGCGCGATCTGCGCCGGAGTCGCTTTCTTGCTTTGCGCGATCCTGCCCAGGAGATCCACCAGGGCCTGATTGGTCTTGCGGGCCTCGAGCGTGAAGCGGGGCAGCACGCTGCGGAAGTCGATGCTGTCGAACGCCGTCGTGTCGTCGATCTTGCCGGTGAGGAAACCCTTGCCGAGCGGGCTATAGGGAACGAGGCCAATTCCGAGCTCTTCGAGAGCCGGGATGACCTCCGCTTCCGGCCGGCGCCACCAGAGCGAATATTCGTTCTGGAGCGCCGTGACGGGCTGGACGGCGTGGGCGCGCCGGATCGTCTGGACGCCCGCTTCCGACAGGCCGAAGTGCTTGACCTTGCCGGCGCCGATGAGGTCCTTCACCGCCCCGGCAACATCCTCGATCGGCACGTCTGGGTCGACTCGGTGCTGATAGAAGAGATCGATGACATCGGTCTTCAACCGCTTGAGCGACGTCTCGGCGACTTGCTTGATATGCTCAGGGCGACTGTCCAGCTCGCTCCATCGCGGTTGGCCGCTGGAAGCAGGTTTGAATCCGAATTTCGTCGCGATCACCACGCGGTCGCGGACCGGCGCGAGAGCCTCGCCGACGAGCTCCTCGTTGGTGAACGGGCCGTAGACTTCGGCGGTGTCGAAAAAGGTCACGCCTCGCTCGACTGCGGCGCGGATGAGGGCGATCATTTCCTGCTTGTCCTTGGGCGGACCGTAGGAAAAGCTCATCCCCATGCAGCCGAGCCCGATGGCCGAAACTTCGAGGTTGCTCTTTCCAAGTTTGCGCTTCTGCATTGCGTCCTCCGTTCGTTTTCTGGCCGTGTGTTGTACAGCTACTGCGTCCTTCCTCTCGGCCCGGGGTTACGGGCGCAGCAGCGTCTTATCGCGCGGCGCTCGTCCATCGCGCGATAGCCCTCAGCACTTGATCGAGCGGCAGCGTCAGGTCGACACCTTGCCCGGATCGATCTTCCGCTCCACACCAGATCGATCAGTTCGGGCAGGAAGCGTCGCACCGGGCCGGGCCGCCGTGCAGACGCACGTGCGTCGAAGAACAGCTCCTCGCCGTCGAGCTCTACGCCGTGCGGAACGCCTACATAGCCTACTGACCCGCCCTGTCGAGCGCCCTGTATCGCCTGCATCATCGATTCTCTGCGTGCCGACGCACTCCAGCACCGGTCCGCGCCGATCCCCGTCGGTCATCTCCTTGATGCGGCCACACCGTCGTCGCCGCGCTCGGTCACGATGTCCGTCGCGCCAAATTCGAGGCGAGCTTCTGTCGCGGTCTCGTGTCGGCTCATGGCGATGATCCGCTCGCGCCCATCTGCTTGCCGAAGCACTCCCGAGCAGTCCGACCGCGCCTCTCCCACGACGACCGCCGTCGCGCCTGGCTTCACGTTCGCCGCCATCGGCCGCGAACCAGCCGGTGCCGAGCACATCGACGGCGCCAGCAGGCTCGGGATCATCCTCCGGCGGAGATCCAGCGTCGCCACGAGCGTCCGTCCGCTAGCGGCACGCGCAGCGCAGGCGCCTGCGCGTCGCGACGACTCCGTGCTTCGGCAGGACGTCTGGTAGCCATTTTGGCAGTCGGCAGGTGTTGTCTGAGGCGAAGAACGAGCCGATGACAAACTGACCGGGCTTGATCGACTTCACCGCGCTGCCGGTCTCCTCGACAATGCCGCATACTCTGGCCCGATCGGCGTCGGCTTCGCACAGCGCTGAATACCGCGGTAAGGCCAGAGGTCCGAGCCGCAACGCAGTCGCCGCAATCCTGATGACGCGTCAGTCAGCTCCACGATCTTCTTCTCGGCACGCTCCTCGAATCGCACGTCTCCCGCACCATATAGAACAGCTCCTCGCATAGTTCCCTCGCCTCCCTTCAACGCATGACAAAACCGCCGTCCACCACGTCTTCGGCCCTTTAGCGCTGCGTGCGCTCTCGCCTCTGCCGAGATAGCGTCGCCCTCCACGTGATCTTCGCTGCGCGTCCTCGATATGCCTCAAGATCGTCGGTCGTCAGCTCGATCGCGGCCGCGGCGATGTTCTCTTCCAGGCGGCTCGAGCTTCGTCGTGCCGGGATCGGGACGATCCACGGCTTCTGCGCGAGCAGCCAGGCCAGCGCGATCTGCGCCGGCGTGGCGTGCTTCTGCGCGCGCTATCTCGCTCCAGCAGGTCGACCACAGGACGGTTGGCCTTGCGGGCCTCGGGCGTGAAGCGCGGCAAGCTGTGCGGAATGTCGTTGCCTCCGAAAGCGGTGGTCTCGTCGATCTTGCCGGTGAGGAAGCCCCTGCCCAGCGGGCTGTAGGGGACGAAGCCGATCCCCAGTTCTTCGCAGAGCCGGGCAACACCTCCGCTTCGGGCTCGCGCCACCACAGGGAATATTCGCTCTGGAGCGCGGTGACCGGCTGGACCGCGTGGGCGCGCCGGATCGTCTGGACGCCCGCTTCCGACAGGCCGAAGTGCTTGACCTTGCCCTGCGCCGATCAGGTCCTTCACCGCACCTGCGACCTCCTCGATAGGCGCATCGGGATCGACCCGATGCTGGTAATAGAGGTCGATCGCCTCGATCCTGAGCCGTTTCAGCGAGCCTCAACGGCCTGCCCGATGTGCTCCGGGCGGCTGTCGAGCCCGCTCGATCTGCGGTTCGCCGCTGGAAGTCGGTTGAAGCCGAACTTGGTGGCGATGACGACGTGCTTCGCGGAATGGCTCGAACGCTTCGCCTACGAGGTCCTCGTTGGTGAACGGGCCATAGACCTCGGCGGTGTCGAAGAAGGTCACGCCACGCTCCACGGCGGTGCGGACGAGCGCGATCATCTCTCTGCGGTCCGGGGCCGGGCCGTAGGATAAGCTCATGCCCATGCAGCCGAGGCCGATGGCCGAAACCTCGAGGTCGCTCTTTCCGAGTTTGCGCTTCTGCATTGCCTCCTCCTTACCCTCTCGTTGCGGTCCCGTCAGGCGCCGGCTTCGCGCGGCGTGACCTTCACCGTCGCGGCGCGGGCGCGCGGGCCGATCATCGGTTTTAGATAAGGGCTGTCGCGGTACTTGGCCCGGTAGGCCTCGTCGACCCGGTCGTTGATCGGCCCGTCGACCGGCTCGAAGTCGACCGCTTTCGTCATGCCGGCAGCGGTGATGCGCCCCGCCTTTTGCCGCACCGCGGCCTTGTACCAGCGGGAGTCCTGCCCGTTATACGCGCGCACGTAGAGGGCGCCGTCGACCGCGACCGACCAGATCCATGTCGGCGAGCCATAGGTTGCGCCGTCTTCGCGAAGCGGCGAGATATGAAAGTCGTCGGCCTCCGCGATCTTGCGCAGTTCGTCTTGCGGCCATGTCATTGTTGCGTCTTCTCGATTGTGCGTTTCATCGCCCGTATTGTTCGTCGCTGACCTTCTCCATCCACTCGACCGCCTTGCCGTCGAGCTTTTCCTGGATCGCGATATGGCTGATGGCGGTGGTCGGCGCCGCCCCGTGCCAATGCTTCTCCCCGGGAGAAAACCAGACCACGTCGCCCGGCCGGATCTCCTCGATCGGGCCGCCCTCGCGCTGGACCCGGCCGCAGCCGCTCATGACGATCAGGGTCTGGCCGAGCGGATGGGTGTGCCACGCGGTGCGCGCGCCGGGCTCGAAAGTGACCAGCGCGCCGGCGACGCGCGCCGGATCGGGCGGGCTGAGCAGCGGATCGATCCGGACTGCGCCGGTGAACCATTCCGCCGGACCTTTGCCCGAAGGCTGTGACCCGCTTCGCTTGATCTCCATCGTATTCCTCCGTTTTCGCGAGCGGCGAAATGCTACTGGCGCACGCGCGTTCCCGCAGCGAGTTTTGGCCGCTAGGTCGGATCGTATCCCGGCTTTTTGTAGATCGTCTCGGGCTTTCCGAGGATGTCGGGCTTATAGACCGTCTCCGTCCAATCCTCCGGCTTCACGTCTTCGATCCCGACTGCCCGGTCTCCCGCATAGAGCTTGACGATGACGTGCGGCATTCTTCTCTCCTTCGACAAGCGATGATTTAAGCGCGCGCGTCCATCGCGACTAGCTGCTATAATCCGCAAGGACTTATGAGCGGGCGCGATAAATGCAGCGCGGAAACATGGACGACCTCCAGGCCTTCCTGGCGGTCGGCCGGGAGCGCAGCTTCACCAGAGCGGCGGCGAAGCTCGGCGTTTCGCAATCGGCGCTGAGCCACACCATCCGCGCGCTCGAAGCCCGGCTCGGCGTCCGGCTCCTGGCCCGCACCACGCGCAGCGTCTCGCCGACCGAAGCTGGCGAACGCCTGCTGCGCAGCCTCGGCCCCCGTTTCGAGGAGATCGACGCCGAGCTCGCGGCGCTGAGCGAGTTGCGCGAGAAGCCAGCCGGCGCGATCCGCATCACTACCACCGACTACGCGGCCGACACCCTCCTGTGGCCGAAACTCATTCGTTTCCTGCGGCGCTATCCCGACATCAAGGTCGAGATCATCATCGACTATGGCCTGACCGACATCGTCGCCGAGCGCTTCGACGCCGGCGTTCGAATCGGCGAGCAGGTGGCCAAGGACATGATCGCCGTGCGCATCGGGCCGGACCTGCGCATGGCGGTGGTCGGGGCGCCGCCCTATTTCAAGAACCGGTCAGAGCCGAAGAAGCCGCAGGACTTGATCGGCCATAGTTGCATCAATCTGCGCCTCTCCACCCATGGCGGATTGTACGCCTGGGAGTTTGAGCAAGGCGGCCGCGAGCTCAAGGTGCGGGTCGAAGGCCAGCTCGTTTTCAATGGCCCGTTCCAGATGCTCAATGCGGCGCTGGCTGGCTTTGGCCTGGCCTATGTGCCGGAGGACCTGGCGCGGCCTCACCTCGCCAAGGGACGGCTCAAGCGGGTGCTCGAGGACTGGCTCCCGCCATACACAGGTTACCACCTCTATTACCCGAGCCGCCGGCAGCATTCGCCGGCCTTCGCTCTTCTGGTCGACGCCCTGCGGCACCGCGACGCCTCGGGCGCCGCGCCGAAATCCTGAACGCGCCGCGCCCTCACCATAGCATCGTCCAGGAGAGGGCCTGCGCTTCGGGGGGGAGTTTGGCGGGGCCCGCCGCTTTCTGCCAATCGAGGAACAGCCCGCGAAACCCGCCACGGCTCGGATTCACGCTCTCGATCAATTCGTTCATCAGGCGCAGCCGCCTGACCAGCGTCTTCATGAAGCCGACGGCGCGCGAAGGGTTCTCCTCGATCGCGGCGATGAACTCCTCATAGCAAGCAGCGAGGCATTCCACGTCGGTCGCAGCCTTGATCGTAGCGGATCGCGGCCCGGGCTCGATCAGGCACATTTCGCCGAACACCTCGCCCGTCTGCAGGGCGCCGACAAGCCTGGCGTTTGCGCCCTGCCCGACGATGACCTCGACCGATCCGCTGACGATGAAGAACGCCGTATCGCCATTATCGCCTTCGGCGATGATCGTGTCCCCGGCCTTGAACGTGACGTTTCTCATCCATGCCTCCCGGGCGCTTCGAACCCAGCCTACTCTTCGAACCGCTCGCTCGTCCCGACCGATTTCGGCGGCGCGATCGACGGGTCGGGCTTCTGCGCCGGAAGGCCCGGATCGCGGAAGCGGTTGACGATCGGATAGCGCCGATCGCGGCCGAAGTTCTTCGGTCCGACCTTCACCCCCGGCGCCGACTGGCGGCGCTTGTATTCGGCGAGATAAAGCAGCCGCTCGACCTTCTGCACCGTCTCCGGATCGTAGCCTTCGGCGACGATGTCGGCGATCCGCATCTCCTTTTCCACCAGCCCTTGCAGGATGCCGTCCAGCACCGGATAGGGCGGCAGCGAATCCTCGTCCTTCTGGTTCTCGCGCAATTCCGCGCTCGGCGCTTTCACGATGATGTTCTGAGGGATCACCTCGCCGTCCGGCCCGAGCGCGCCGAAAGGCTTCCAGCGGCTGCGCAGCGCGGAAAGGCGAAAGACCTCCATCTTGTAGAGGTCCTTGATCGGATTGAAGCCGCCGTTCATGTCGCCGTAAAGGGTCGCGTAGCCGACCGACATTTCCGACTTGTTGCCGGTCGTCACCACCATCGCCCCGGTCTTGTTGGAGATCGCCATCAGGATGAGCCCACGCGCGCGGCTCTGAATGTTCTCTTCGGTGATGTCGCGCTTCTTGCCGGCGAACATCCGCTCAAGCGCATGGCTCACGCCCTCGACCGGCTCGGCGATCGGCACGATGTCATAGCGCACCCGAAGCGCCTTGGCGCAGTCCGCGGCGTCGGCGAGCGATTCGTTCGAGGTGAAGCGATAGGGCAGCATCACCGCCTGCACTCGCTCCGCGCCCAAGGCGTCGACCGCCATCGCGGCGCAGAGCGCCGAATCGATGCCGCCCGATAAGCCCAGCACGACGCCGGGAAACCGGTTGTTGTCGACATAGTCGCGCAGGCCCATCACGCAGGCCGCATAGTCGGCTTCGTCGCCCTCTTCGACGACCTCGCGCGGACCCTCGACGCAGCGCCAGGCTTGGCCAGTTCGCTCCCACACCGTGCGCGCCACCATCGGGCGGAAGGCCGGCAATTGCGCGCCGAGGCTGCGGTCGGCGTTGAGCGCGAACGATCCGCCGTCGAATACGAGTTCGTCCTGGCCGCCGACCATGTTGAGATAGATGAGCGGCAAGCCGCTCTCCACGACGCGCGAAACGGCGATGTTCTGGCGAATGGCGAGCTTGTCGCGCTCGTAAGGCGAGGCGTTGCCGACAAGCAGGATTTCGCCCCCCGTTTCGAGGATGCATTCGACCGGGTCGGGGCCCCAGATGTCCTCGCAGATCGGCACGCCGACCCGGACGCCGCGAAACACGATCGGCCCCGGCGAGGGCCCGGGCGCAAACACCCGCTTCTCGTCGAAGACGCCGTAATTCGGCAGATCGACCTTGAACCTGACCGCCTCGATCCGCCCGCCGTCGAGGAGCGCCATGGCGTTGTGGAGCTTGCTGTCCTCGACCCAGGGCAGGCCGGCGAGCGTCGCCGGCCCGCCGTCGGCGGTGTCGCGCGCCAACTCCTCGCAGGCCGCGCGGCACGCCTCCTGGAACGCGGGCTTCAGCACCAGGTCCTCGGGCGGATAGCCCGACAGATAGAGCTCCGGCGCCATCACGATATCGGCCCCGAACGCTGCGGCCTCCTTGCGCGCCTTTCGCAGCCGATCGCGGTTGCCCGCGATATCGCCGACGATCGCGGGGATTTGCGCCAGCGCGATGACGAGGCGGTTGATGAGGGCGGGCATGGGCCAGACTTAGCGCGGGGCGGACGGAGCGCGCAAACGCCTCAAATCCCCTCTCCCGTTCGGGAGAGGGCGGGGGTGAGGGTTTGCTACTTCTGAGCCTTCTTCGACACCCGCGGGGTCCCAACGGCATTTCGGTCTTCTCAAAAGTTTGCGGTGGGCGCAGTCTCACACTCGTTAAGGCCGTCATCTGGCGAATGTCGGCTCAAGATTTCCGCGCCGCGCCGCCAACCAAGTCTGCCAACCAAGGAGGAAAGTCATGATTCGCGCCCTGATGATTGCTGCGGCGTCTGCCGCAGTCCTCGCGCTCTCGCCAACCGCTTTCGCGCAGCAGACAGGCGGCACGGCCGACGAAGCCAAAGCGATGCTGATGAAGGCGGTCGCCGCCGTCAAAGTGGACAAGGCCAAAGCGCTCGATATGTTCAACAAGGGAGAGGGCGGATTTCTGGATCGTGACCTTTACGTATTTTGCGCCAATGTTAGCGACGGGACGGTCGTTGCAATTGGCAACAACAATGCCGAGCAATTGATCGGTATGGACGTGAGGACTCTCAAGGACTCTACCGGCAAGCCTTTTGGCGCCGAACAATACGCTGCGTTCCAGAAGCCAGAAGGTGAAATAACCGAGGTCAGCTACATGTTTCCGAGGCCAGGCTCTGACAAGGCGCCGGCTCATAAGGTGAGTTTAGTGACCAGAGTCAGCGATGATCTGGGCTGCGGCGTCGGCTACTACAAGTAGGGGAATGCGGGGAATACGCGGGGAATACGGGGAATACGGGGAATACGGTGACACTTGGGAATACGTGGGAATACGGTGACACTTGCATGTTTTCCCGAACATGAAGAGTGCGCCGCTTGGGCGCGAAAATCACAAATATGCATGTGTCACCGGTCGCGTGCGCCCCGAGGCCCAAGGCGGGAATGCCGCTATCGCGGAATCGATTTTTTCGACAATTGCTTTGGGAAAATCGAAATCAGCTCTATGATCCATCGCGATGGATTTCGAACCTGACAGCACGCTCCTGCGAGCGCCCCCGACACCGTTCTCCGCGCGCCGCTCGGAGAATATCACGCGGCCGTCACGGAGAACGGGTCAAGTAAACTTTTTTGCCCAGGGGGTCGCGATAACCCATTGAAAACGCTCATTCCCGACAAGGGAATCCAAGGAAATCCAAGCCTTTTCCCTGGAAAAATTTGGCTGGATTCGTCACCGGCTTTGCTGGATTTGGCTAAATTTGGAATTTCCTTGGGTTCGGCTCCGCCGTTCAGCGCACGACGCCGGCGATCTTCGCCCGGCCCAGATTGAAAGCCCGCGAGGTCGCGGCGGCGAAATCGCCCTTGAGCGCCAGCGCACGCCTCTCGATCAAGGTCCAGGACAGCGCGGCGACGCCGAGGGTGATCGCGCCGGATCCGACGATCATCGCGACCAACGGCATGCCGGGAAAGAGGAACGCCAGCGTCTGCTGGATCGGAAAGGCGTAGATGTAGACGCCGTAGGAACAGTCTCCCCAGTCGTTGAAGGCGCGGACGCGCCCTTTGGGGAGATAGGCGAGATGGAGGACCAGCGGAGCGAGACAGAAGACGTACACGACGAAGAACGCCCGCTTATCGACGGACGCGAGAAGAAGGCAAGCCAGCGCCGCGAACAGGATGCCGGCCCTCATAGGCACCTTGTCGCGCCAGAGATAGAGCGTCGTTCCATAGAGGAACATGAAGATCCTGGTGTCGGCGGCGTTGAAGGGTGCGCCGAACAGGCGGCCGCGAAGGATGAGGACGAGGAACGCGCACGCCGCGATGGGCGCCGCAATGCTCATCGCTCTCAGCCGAATGGCCGGCGCCGCGGCGAGCACGAGCCAGCCGGCGGCGAGATAGCAATAGAGCCGGAGCTCGATCGGCAGCGTCCACAGCGAGCCGTTGAACTCGCTCTTGAGCGGCATGGTCTCGAACACGCCGGGCAGCGAATAGCGGACCCCCCCGATCAGGGTCGCACATTTGACAAAGTACTCATGTGTTTTAGCCGAGGTGAAGTAATCGGCAAGCGACAGCGTGGTCAGCGCCGGGGCGAGCGCGAACACGGTCAGAACCAGCATCACCCACAGCGCGGGATAGATGCGCAGCGCCCGCGCCCATAAGAACGCGATCACGTCGCCCCGGTTGACGAGGCTGCCGGCGACCAGAAAGCCGCTGGTGACGAAGAACACGTCGACCGCCATTTCGGCCAGCGACAGGCCGAGATGGTCGAAGAAGAATTCCCGCGACGACGGCAGTCCGAGCACCGCGACGCTATGGCTGAACAGGACCGAGAGCGCCGCGGTGAGGCGGATGAGGTTGAAGTTGTTGTCCCGGCCGACCGCGTACTCGGACAGTCGCGCCGCCGGCCCTAACGGCTGGTCGACGGCGCGGGCCGGCCGCAGCCCGGCCGTCATTCCGCCGCCCGGACCGGCCGTTCGGGCTGGGCGAGCCGCTGCGCTTTCAAGAGATCGGCGACCATGAACGCCATCTCGATCGACTGCTCCGCATTGAGGCGCGGATCGCAATAGGTGTGGTACCGATCGTGCAAATCGGCCTCTGAGATCGCGCGCGCGCCCCCGGTGCATTCGGTGACGTTCTTGCCGGTCATCTCGAGGTGGATGCCGCCGGCGTAAACGCCCTCGGCGCGGCAGATGGCGAAGAAGTTCCGCACCTCCTGGGCGATGCGTTCGGTCGGCCTGGTCTTGAAGCCGGTCGAAGTCTTGATCGTATTGCCGTGCATCGGGTCCGAGACCCAAAGCACCTTCACGCCCTCGCGCTTTGCGGCGCGCAAGAGCGGCGGCAGCGCGGCGTCGATTCTGTCGGCGCCGAAGCGGCAGATCAGCGTCAGCCGCCCGGGTTCCCGATCGGGATCGAGCACTTCGATCAAGCGGAGGAGTTCGTCCGGGTTCAGCGACGGGCCGCATTTGAGCCCGATCGGGTTCTTCAAGCCCCGGCAATATTCGACGTGGGCGCCGCCGAGCTGGCGCGTCCGGTCGCCGATCCAGATCATGTGGCCCGAGGTCGCGTAATAATCGCCGGAGGTCGAATTCGAGCCGCGTCATCGCCTGTTCGTAACCGAGCAGCAGCGCCTCGTGCGAGGTGTAGAAATCCGTCGCCCGGAGTTCCGGATGCGCCTCGGCGTCGAGGCCGATCGCCCGCATGAAGCCCAGCGTCTCGGTGATGCGGTCGGCGACCTCCTGATAGCGTTCGGATTGCGGGCTATCGTTGACGAAGCCAAGCATCCATCGATGGGCGTTCTCGAGGTTGGCGTAGCCGCCGGTGGCGAAGGCCCTGAGGAGGTTCAGGGTCGCAGCGGACTGGCGATAGGCTTCGAGCTGCCGGCGCGGATCAGGCTCGCGCGCTTGCGCCGTGAATTCGATGTCGTTGACGATATCGCCGCGATAGGCAGGCAGCGTGACGCCGTCGATGGTTTCGAAGTCCGAGGAGCGCGGCTTGGCGAATTGGCCGGCGACGCGCCCGACTTTGACGATCGGCGAGGCGGCGGCGAACGTCATGACCACCGCCATCTGCAGAAACACCCGGAAGAAATCGCGGATATTGTCGGCTGAATGCTCGCCGAAGCTCTCGGCGCAATCCCCGCCCTGTAGGAGGAACGCTTCGCCGCCGGCGGCTTTGCCGAGCGCCCGCTTGAGCTTGCGCGCTTCGCCGGCGAAGACCAGCGGCGGATAGCCGGCAAGCTGGCGCTCGGCGTCGGCAAGCGCAACGCGGTCCCGGTAAACCGGCGCCTGCGCAATCGGCCTCGTGCGCCAGCTCTCCGGGGTCCAACGTTGGTTTGCCATTATCCCTGCCTCAACAAGCGGCGCGGCGCCGCTTCCCGATCGCCAGGCGGTCTATATACATTCGGACGCTTCTAGCCGATATGCCGATTTTCGAGGCGGGCCCGCATTTTATCGAACGCCTTCGGCGCGAGACGTCGTCGCGCTCCGGCCGATCGTGTGAGACCATGCCCGACCCAACGCCAATGCCGATTCCCCTCGCTGTGAGCATCTTTCCCTCTATCGCCGCGCTCTTATTCTCCGTCCTGCTCCTGATCGGCGGCAACAGCCTGGTCGGCGTGGCGACGCCTCTACGGGCCCGCATCGAGGGCTTCCCCGACCTAACTGTCGGCCTGCTTGGGTCGGTCTATTTCGCCGGAATGCTGGCCGGGACCCTGGCGGCGCCGGCGATCATCCGACGCGGCGGCCACATCAGGGCGTACGCCGCCTTTGTCGCGCTGGCGGTCGTTTCCGTGATCCTCATGCCCGTCATGCTCTTCCCATTCGCGTGGCTCGCTTGTCGCGCGCTGATCGGCTTCGTCTTTGCCGGGCTCTACGCCGTCATCGAGTCCTGGATCAACGCCAAGGCGACCAACGCCAATCGCGGCGCCCTCTACGCCCTTTACCAGATCGCGAATTTCGGTGCCTCCGCCAGCGGCCAATTGGCCCTTAAGCCGCTCGGGCCGAATGGCTTTTCCCCCTTCGCCGTCGCAGGGGCGCTGCTTGCGCTCGCCATCGTGCCGATGGCGATGACCAGCGTCGACCCGCCCGCCCAGCCGCGAAGCGTGCGTCCCCGCCTCATCTGGCTCGCGCGCATGGCGCCGATTTCGTGCTTCGCGGCGCTCGCCGCAGGCGCCGCCAATGGCGCATTGTTCGCGCTCGGCCCGGTATTCGCGGTCGAAATCGGCATGACGCCCAGTAGCGTGCCCCTATTCACTTCTTCGATCGTGCTCGGGTCGGCATTGGGCGTTTTGCCCATTGCGCTGATCTCCGACCGCATCGACCGCCGGCTGGTCATCGCCGCCGTGATGATCGCGGGCGCGGCCTGCGAAGTCGCCCTGAGCCGTGTGGCGGCTCCCGGCGCGTGGCTGATTGCGCTCGGATTTCTTGTCGGGCTGACGACCTACTCGCTCTATACACTCGCGGTGTCCCTCGCCAATGATCGGGGCGCCCCGCACGACCTGGTGTTCATCTCGGTCGGACTGTTGTTCGTCTATTGTGTCGCGGCGATCGCGGCGCCGGCGGTCGCCTCGGTCCTGATGAAAGACTTTGGCCCGCAAATGCTATTCGTTCAGAACGCCTATGTGCATTTGGCCATCGCAGCGCTCGCGCTTTGGCGGCTTGTGGTTGCGCCCAAGACGGAAAGCCGAACGCGCGACCGGCTCAGTCTTTGACGACGGTCAGGTCTGGCGCGGCCGGGCTCTTCATCCCGACGATATGGTAACCGGCGTCGACATGGACAATTTCACCCGTGACGCCGCGCGACATGGGTGAGAGAAGGTATACCGCGCTGTCGCCGACCTCCTCAATGGTGACAGAGCGACGCAAGGGCGCATTGTATTCATTCCACCGCAGAATATAGCGAAAATCGCCGATGCCAGAAGCGGCGAGCGTTTTGATCGGTCCAGCCGAAATCGCATTAACTCGAATCGCCTTCTCGCCAAGGTCGGCCGCGAGGTATCGAACGCTCGCTTCCAGCGCAGCCTTGGCGACGCCCATCACATTATAGTGGGGCATCCACTTTTCCGCGCCATAATAGGTCAGGGTCAGCATAGCGCCGCCACTCGTCATCAGCTTTTCGGCGCGTTGAGCCACTGCGGTAAAGGAATAGCAGGAGATGGCGAGCGACTTGGTGAAATTGTCCTCGGTCGTATCGATATATCGGCCAGTGAGCTGATCCTTGTCGGCGAACGCGATGCAGTGGACGATGAAGTCGATGGATCCCCATAACCTTCCCGCCTCCGCGAAGACAAAATCGATCGAAGCGCCCTCAGTCACGTCGCAGTGGCCAAGCACGTGGGCGCCCAATTCCTGCGCCAGCGGCCGGACGCGCTTCTCCAGCGCTTCGCCCTGAAAAGTGAACGCCAACTCGGCGCCGGCGGCGTGGGCGGCCTTGGCGATGCCCCATGCGATCGAGCGATTGTTCGCTACGCCGAAGACGACCCCGCGCATCCCGCGCATAACGCCCGCGGTTGCGCCGACTGAAAGGGTTCGCTCCATCAAGGCCTCGCTACGGCTCGTCTTGGAAGGTGAATTTCACGCAATCCAAGCGTCGGGATATCCATTAGCCTCGCGCGGCACGCATTGGAAGGACAGGGGTTCGCTCTATTGTCACAAAATGTGTGACTTTGCTCACACGCACGCTTGGAACCGGCGCGTCTTTTGACTAGGATCATCAGGGAGCGTTAACACTTGTCCAGGCTCAGACAAATTCTCGGTGTCCGTGGTGCCGCCGTTAAGCGAAAGTTTGGCAGACCTCTCTGATCTGCGCCGGTTCGGGCTCGCTTTGACGCGAGACGATCGGTTCGTGCTCGATCATGGAACTGCGACTGCGCTTGTGGAACGCTTGTTCAGGCAGGCTTCTTTCGAGGCAGTGGATGCAAGTGTCGGCTATGACGCCCGAGGGCATGCTCGCGAAGACGGGCGCGTGCGCGCCTTCGGCCAGTTTGTCCGACTTTATCGCCGGCACGTTCGTCGCTTGGCCTTCGACGACGGGGAAGCGGGATGGGACGAGAGCGTAGAAAACGATCGCCGCCGGGCCGCGACCGGCGGTATCGGAATGGCCGCTGCTGTCCGCGCGCTGCCTCTTGAGCTCAGAGAGGCGCTGTTGATTGTCGTTATGGCCGGGCTTACCCACCGCGAGGCTGCTTCGGCGCTCGATATTTCGCTAGCCACGCTTGTTGCCCGGCTGACGAAGGCCCGCGAACGCATATCTGCGCTGACCCACGCGCCGACTGCGGCTGAGACCGCCGGCGCCATCGCGCCGTCAGTCCCGCATCTTCGAGTGGTCAAGTAATGGAAGCGTGGCGAGTTGCGGATCTCCACGCCTATGTGGATGAGTGCCTCGAGCCTGACGAGCGTTTAGCGTTCGAGAATCGGATGGCGGAAGATCCAGCGCTTGCGCGCCGCGCGACGATGTGGCGCGCGCAAAACAGCGCGATTTGTTCGGCCTTCGATGGCGAGGGGCCGAGGGCCTTCTCGATCAACATCGTTCGTCATCAGAACGAAATCCCAGGCAAGGGCCGACGGCCCGCATCCGTTGGCGCCAGACCTGGTCGCGAGCAGCCGGCGCGGTCGCCGTTTGCCGGTCTCGATGACGGCTCGCGGATTGCCGCGAGAGTTGGCGCGGCGGGCGCTTTTCAGCCCTTGTCATTTTGGCGGCTTGGGTTTGCGGCTTTGTTCGTCTGCCTCGTCTGCGTTTGGTCTCCGGCCGCGCCCGTCTTTCCGGCAAAGGGACTTGGAGGGGCTGCCGTTGCGGCTTTCCGCGCATTCGTCCGTCCGGGCGTCGCTCCGGTCGACTTCGCGACCGGCGACAGTGACGAATCGCAAGAGTGGATGACAACGCGTCTCTTGCACCCTGTTTACCTCCCCGCGACCCCCTTAGGCGTTAGTCTGATCGGAGCGAGGATCGCTCCTTATCCTGGCGCGCCGGCGGCCTTTCTCGTTTACAGGTCGCAGCAGGGACTTGTCGGCTTGCTGATCCGGTCTCTTGATGCGCCGGTGGCGAGAGCGCCCGAACTTCTCGTTGACGACGGCCGCAACGCCGCAGTGTGGACGTGGCGCGGCCAGGGATTTGCGCTGGTTGGCGACCTTGACGCACCGTCATTGCTGAGGATTGCGAAAGACTTGTTCGATCCGCCCGGCGAGGCCGCTCAGGCCATGCCCGAGCGGGGGTCGTAAGGCTTCTGGTCCCGCAGCTTGCGCATCAACGCGCTCAGTTCCGCATCCGCCTCGTTCGGCAGGACGATCCGCAGCGTCGCCAGCAAATCGCCGGCGGGTTGATCGGCGCCGGCGGGAAGGCCTTTGCCGCGCAAACGGAGCACGCGGCCGGCGCTCGCGCCGGGCCAATCGACACCTCGACCTCGCCGCTTAGCGTCGGCGCCCTCACTCGGCGCCCAAAACCGCCTCGTAGAGGGTAACCGGAAGATCCAAACGCAGGTCGCGGCCTTCCACCTTGAACAGCGGATGCGGGGCGTAGCGAATGGTCACGATGACGTCCCCCGGCGACCCGCCGCGATGGCCTGCGTGGCCCTGGCCGCGTAGCCGGATCGATTTTCCGTCATCGATTCCGGCGGGCACGGCGACGTCAAGCATCTTTCCCGTCGGCAGGGCGACGCGAATCGAACCGCCATGCGCGATCGTCGCCAAGGGAACTCCGACCGAGACGCCGATGTCTTCGCCGCGCGTTGGCTGGCTGCGCGCGCGCGTGCGGCCTGGCCGAACAGTTCCGACAGCACGTCCGGATCGATCGAACCGCTTTCAGCCGAAAACCCGCCGCCGCCGAAATCGAAGCCGAAATTGCGAAAGTCGCCGCGGCCGCTTCCTCCCGGTTGGCGGCCAAAACCGAACCCCTCGAACTGCGGCGCTCTCGGCTTACCTTCCGCGTCGATTTCGCCACGGTCGAAGGCTTTGCGCTTCTTGTCATCGCCGAGGATTTCGTAGGCCGAGCCGACTTCCGCGAAGCGCTCCTTGGCCCTCGGCTCCTTGCTTTGGTCGGGGTGGTACTTTTGCCGAGCTTGCGAAAGGCGGATTTGATTTCGGCTTCGCTGGCGGACTTCGCCACGCCAAGAACGTCGTAAGGATCACGCATTATGAGCCCATCCCTCAGCTCGGCCTCCATCAAGCGCGGGAGCCCATGTCTCCCTCGCAAATTTGGCCCTTTGTCCGGTGCCACGCAAGGGCGCAGCGTTCGTTGGCCACAAGGCGCGGGCCGGGAAATCATTCACTTCTGCCTTTTGCTGGAGTTGCGTCGCCTTGAACGATTTGAGCTTGGCCGAATTTACCGAGGCCGCCGACCCGTTTGCGCCGTTTGAGCTTTGGCTTAAGGAAGCCGCGGCCTCGGAGATCAACGACCCGGAGGCGATGGCGCTCGCCACCGTCGACGCCGACGGATTGCCCGACGCGCGGATGATCCTGTGCAAGGGCGTGGACGCGCGCGGCGTCGCTTTCTACTCCAATGTCGAGAGCGCCAAGGGGGGCGAACTCAAAGGCCAGCCGAAGGCGGCGGCGCTCTTCCACTGGAAGTCGCTGCGCCGCCAGGTCCGGTTCCGGGGCGCGGTCGCCGAATTGGGAGCGAGCGGGAGCGACGCCTATTTCGCGACCCGGCCGAGGGGGAGCCAGATCGGCGCCTGGGCGAGCCAGCAGTCGCGCCCGCTCGAGTCGCGCGCCGCTCTGGAGGCGGCGGTCGAGGCTTATGAACGCCGGTTCGGAGGCGGCGCGGTCCCGCGGCCCGAGTACTGGCGAGGCTATCGTCTGGAGCCGGTCGAGATCGAGTTCTGGCGTGACCGGCCGTCGAGATTGCACGAGCGGCTTCAGTTCAAGCGCCTTAACCCGGGATCGCCATGGGAAAAGCGGCTGCTTTATCCGTAAGCGGTCCATCTTT
The DNA here is from genome assembly GCA_963783175.1 of uncultured Alphaproteobacteria bacterium. GTDB lineage: Bacteria > Pseudomonadota > Alphaproteobacteria > Rhizobiales > Beijerinckiaceae > Roseiarcus. The sequence continues at coordinate 69 of CAWANG010000046.1, read as the reverse complement.
CCAAGCCGAATCCAAATTTTCAAAATCGGGCCAAGCCAAGCCAAATCCAGCAAAATTTTTCCACGAAAA
>CAWANG010000045.1:0-89279 GCA_963783175.1 uncultured Alphaproteobacteria bacterium | reverse complement strand
TGGCTCGGACGCACTCGATGGAGCGCAGGTTCTGCCGCTTCAAGGACTAACGACGCGTCGCGACTCGCTGCGATAAGCTCGGTTCAAGCTTCGCCCTCGCTGCGGGACCGGACGCCATCATTTGTCGGGCGATCAAGCCCGGAGCCCAGCGCTCTCTCCCTAGAATACACCGCAAGCGTCTAATCAAGGCGACGCCAATTCAACTCAGCCTGCGACACTTTGCGCGCCGGCTATCCCACGAAACAGCCTCCGGCTCCCTGTAGACCGACACCAAGGTCCTATAGACCTTCGTCCATCGACTGGCGCATTTCTGTGCAGCAAACGAGGGATCAAAAAAGCGTGATTACCGGATTGATCGACGACTTTGCCGCATCGGCGGGCCCTGACGAGAGGGCCGACCTATGGGCCAACCTTGATGCAAGTCAATGACCATGAGGCGGATTTGAGAGTCCAAGACAGTAGAGCGCAATTCGATCTGTCAAGTTTGGATCGTATGTCGGAAGCGGCGCCAGTCAATGAAAAGTGGTGGGTGGGCGATTCGAGTTTCCGTGAGTTGCTCAATGATCGAAAGTGGCCGGCGTCAGCAGTCGTAGCCCTGTTCAGATACTTCCGGCGGATGCGCTGCACGCCACAAGGAATTCGTAATGGCCAAACCCTTACTTGTGTCAATCGTTGATGACGACGAATCCGTCCGCGAGGCGCTACCGGATTTGCTAAAGGAGTTCGGCTATTCGGTTCAAGCATTTTCGTCGGCCGAGGAATTCCTCGCGTCGGATTACGTCGGGTCGACCAGGTGTCTCATCCTCGACCTATCAATGCCGGGCATGTCCGGCCCCGATCTTCAGCGGGAACTCGCGTTTCGCCGGCAACAGATTCCAATTGTCTTCATCACCGCTCACGGAGATGAGACGGTCCGGCGGCGCCTCGTCCAGCAAGGCGCGGTGGAGTGCCTTTTCAAGCCATTTAGTGATATAGCGCTGCGGAACGCCCTCGATACAGCGCTTCGCGCGGACGGGGTGAGCGCTCTCGAACCATAGAGGACGCACATGAATTCAGGGACCGCGCCTGATCATGCAAAAAAAGCGTCATCCGCGTCACCCGCCACGCCCGTTGTGTTTGTAGTGGACGACGATGTCTCCGTGCGCGAAGCGCTTGAATTGCTGATCCGCTTTGCCGGCTGGCAGCCGGAGACGTTTGAATCCGCGCAGGAGTTTTTGTCTCGACCGCGCGTTCTTCTCCCGAGCTGCCTAATTCTCGACCTTGCGCTTCCCGGGCTCAATGGTCTCGATTTGCAGAAGCTCGTCGCTGTCGATCGGAAGGAGATGCCGGTCATTTTTATCACCGGTTATGGCGACATTCCTACGACGGTTGAGGCAATGAAGGGGGGAGCCGTCGAGTTCTTGACGAAACCGTTTGGTGACGACGTGTTACTGAGCGCTATCGAACGAGCGCTCGAGCGTAGCAAGACCGCTCTTCGCGAGGAGACGGAGGCGCGTGAGCTACGAGACCGTTACGGGTCACTCAGTCACCGCGAACAACAGGTCATGGGGTTGGTCGTCTCCGGTCTGTTGAATAAGCAGATCGGCGGCGAGCTCGGGATAAGCGAGATCACAGTAAAGGCGCATAGAGGCCAGGTCATGCGAAAAATGGGGGCCAAGTCTCTTGCCAGTCTCGTAAAAATGGCCGCAAGAATCGCCTAGAACCGGGGCCTCATTGATCGGGCTGGTCGTGAACGTGAATTCGTCGACGTCTTTTTGCCGGCGCGAGCTTGGCGACCGTGGTCCCTCGCGCACGAGTCCGGGCTTGATGACCAGTGGAAGAACGCCGATCCGTCCGCCCGCCAGCAGCGCCGGCGCGAAGCCATTGCCGCCGTTAAAATAGTAGCGCGGCAACCAAGCGCCCAAATCGATTGTCAATTGCAACGCTTCGCCCGCCGGCGCTAGTGGCCACGTCGCAAATTCGACAGCTTATTCCTAACGGGAAACTCCCCTGTTGCGGCACACGATACGATGGTATCGGCGACACCATCGTACAATAGTGGCCTTCCGAGGCCAGCGTCATAGTCGAACTACTCCGAGTGTGGCGGCGTAGTGGACGCGATTGCGAAGATGCGCTTCTCGATTGACGTTAAAAGACGAGGATTGCGCCAGTTCATGTCAATCCGCCTCACGGCTTTGGCTTGATGTTTGACGGCTCGATGAAAGGAGCACGAACATGAAAATCGTGATGGTATTGACTTCGCACGATCAACTGGGAAGCACGGGCCGCAAGACGGGATTCTGGCTTGAAGAGTTCGCCGCGCCCTACTTTGTCTTTCGCGACGCAGGGGTCGAGCTGACGCTGGCCTCGCCAAAGGGAGGACAGCCGCCGATCGATCCAAAAAGCGATTTGCCGGAAAACCAAACTCCCGCTATGGCCAGGTTCAAGCAGGACGAGAGAGCTCAAAAAGAGCTTTCTCAGACGGTCAAGCTCGAGACCATTAAATCCGAAGACTACGACACGGTCTTCTACGTTGGCGGTCACGGTCCCATGTGGGACCTCGCTGAGAGCCGCGTTTCGATCGCTTTGCTGGAGTCCTTCTACAATTCAGGGAAGGTGATCGCGCTGGTCTGCCACTCGCCGGGCGTGCTTCGGCACGTGACTTACAAGGGCGAGCCCCTCGTCAAGGGCAAGCGCGTGACCGGTTTCACCAACGGCGAGGAAGAGGAAGTGCAACTGACCCATGTCGTGCCGTTCCTTGTCGAGGACGAACTGATGCGGCTGGGAGCCATCTTTGAGAAAGTCCGGGATTGGCAACCGCATTCAGTCGTGGATGGGCGTCTTCTCACCGGCCAGAACCCAGCATCGTCCACTGGCGCGGCTCAGGAGCTGGTGAAACTGGTCGGGAAGCAAAAAGCTTTGGCGGCCGATAGGACGCCGCGGGTCCCTTCGACAATGGGGCCCACGTTGGGATCGTGATTTAGAAATATCGCTGACGGCTTGGATTAGCCGAAGGCGAGGCGGGGTGCGACGCCCTAGAGGAGCACCCTGCCCAAGCGCCACTTATCGCCGTGCTGACAATCGCGCTCAAAGCGTCACGCCAAGGGCGCGGCCCTGATCGAGATATTCTAGACCCTCTCTGGTGCTCGCCTGTGGGCCGCGGAGGGGTTCATGAAGCGGAGGCCTCCATGAGACGGTTGCCTGTCGTCATGTTGGTAGCCGCGATCGCCATTTGGGGCTTGGCGTCAATTCCGGACGGAAGCGGCAACAATAAGACTTCGCTTGCGTATCGGCGCGGGGAGGTGGCCAAGATGTCCAATGGGGCGTTCCTGGCGCCAGCGCAGAAAGCTGCGGCCCTGCGCGCGGCGCGTTTTGATTCCCGTGGCGCCGTGGTCGGGAGACGCATCATAGCCGGCGACGCTCTCAGACCCGGCGCGGTGCAGGTTGACGAGTGATCAGTCTAACCGCGCGGAATCGTCGCGGGCGGCTGACGCTCCCGTCCAGGGACACGGGCTGCGGCAGGAGACCTGGCCGTCACAGGTCGATAACAATGTCGGCGACCGGACGCGAACAGCAGATCAGTAGATTGCCTGTCGCCGGCAAGTCGAGCGGCTGAGGCTCGTACGCGACCTCTCCCGAGACGAGACCGCTCTCACAATTGTGGCAGACGCCGGTCCGGCACGCCCAGCGCACCGGGACGTCGCACGCCTCGGCGAGTTCCAGCAGGCTCTGGTAGGCTGACGGATTCCAGTGGGCGGCTATGCCGCTGCGCGCGAACGAGACGAGAGGGCCGGTTTCGAGGTCGAGCGGCGGCGGATGCGGCGGCTTGGTCACGGCGGCGGTGACGCCGGGCGTCGACGACTCGCCGCCGCTGAAGATCTCGATGTGAATGCGATCCGGCCTGACGCCGAGCTCCGCCAGGGCCGTCCTCATGTCCGCCATGAAGGGACTTGGTCCACACAAGTAGACGTCGGCATCCGGCGTCAGGCCGGCGTTGTTGAACATCGCCCGCGAGAGATAACCCGCGGCGTCAAAGTCCGCTCCAAGCCGGTCGGTGGCCTCGGGACGGCTGAAGCACACATAACTGCGGCCGTGCGCCAGCTCCGAGACGAGGCGCCGCACCTCGGCGGCGAACGGAAAGTGCTTTCCGTCGCGTGCGGCGTGCAACCACAGCACCGGACGCGTCGAACGCGCCGACGACATGGCGTAGAGCATCGCAAGAACGGGCGTCGCCCCGATTCCCGCGCTCAGCAGCACCACTGGCCCCTCGCCGGACCGCAGGATGAAGTTCCCGCGCGGCGAGCTGACCTCGAGAAAATCGCCCGCTCGCACGTGGTCCCTCAGGTAGGCGCCCCCCACGCCGTTCGGCTCGATCTTCACGCTGATCCGATAGCGATCCGTCGAGACGGGTCCCGAAAGCGAGTAGCTGCGAAAGATCAGCGCGCCGTCCACGCCTGGTCGGAGGCGCAGCACAACGTACTGGCCCGGCAACGCTTCCGGCAGCGGCTCGCTGCCGGGGTCCTGCATCGAAAGCGACACGACATCGTTCGATTCCTGGTCGATCGTCGCCACCTTCAGTGGCCGGAATCCGGGCGCGGCCGGGTGCGCAGCCGCTACCGGCGCGAGCCCCGCATTGCCGTCCGACCGACTAGATAGCAATGCGATGAACGATGACCTCCAGCCAGGCGAGAGCGCCGTAACCTGCGATGCGCGTTCCAGCCGGTCGCGCGGATGCCGAGGTGAATAAAGCAGCGCGTTCACCTCGGCGACCGACATCCGCGCCTCGCCCTCCTCGACCTTCACGACCTCGTCGCCGGCGCCGACCCCGCCTTCCTTGAGGACGCGGAAGTAGAATCCGGGTCGCCCGCTGGACGTCAGCAATGCCGCCATGCGCGGCTCGTTCATTCGAATGCCGACGCGATAGCAGGTGACCCTGGGCTGGGTCACCTCGAACAGGGCGCTGCCGATCCGATAGCGATCGCCGATGTAGACGCCGTCGTCAGGCAAGCCTTCGACAGTGAAGTTCTCGCCGAATTGTCCGTAGACAAAGTCGCTCCTTCGGAGCTGTTCCTGCCAGTAGCGATAGGACTCGATCTGGTAGACGAAGACCGCACGCTGCTCCCCTCCGTGCCCGGCGAGATCGCCCTGACCGTCTCCGTCGAGGTTCAACCTACCGACGCGACGGCGTCCCGACACCGCATCCTTCCAGACGCCGGTATGCACTGTCATACCCCTCCAGGGGATGTCGCGTGGCAGACCCACGTTGACCGACAACAATCGCGCCATCGCGTCACCTTAGATCGCGCCGTCCGCTAGGCCGAGCGCCTCCGAGACCGACGCTGTCGGGAATGATACTCCCACTTGTCACTCCCACCGAGTTCATAGTCGCGTCCACCGCAGCCTCCTTCGCGGATTCGTGCGGAACACCCCTGACTATTGCGCAGCCTTCGGAGCCGCCAGTAGACGATGGTGTTGCCGAGACGATAGTGTCGGTCCGGCTTCCTCCGGCGTCGGAGCAGTCCCGCCACACAGCCCCGACGAGGCGGCCGTCGCGTTGTGGAACGAAATTTGAGGATAGGGGGGCGCGTTCATGAATCGCCGCTTCGACGCTATCGTCATCGGAGCCGGCCAGGCCGGACCGCCGATGGCGGGGCGGCTCGCAAGGGCGGGCAAGACAGTCGCTGTCGTCGAGCGCAAGCTCCTTGGCGGAACCTGCGTGAACGTGGGGTGCACGCCCACCAAGACTCTGGTCGCGAGCGCTTATGCGGCCCATCTCGCCCGGCGCGCCGCCGACTACGGAGTCAGCACTGGACGGGTCGGCGTCAATTTCGCGGCTGTCATGGCGCGCATGACGAGGGTCGTCGATGAAAAGCGCGCGGGCCTCGAGTCCTGGCTCGGGGGCATGGCCAACTGCAAGGTGGTCGAGGGTCATGCCCGCTTCGTTTCGGCCCATGCGATCGAGGTCGCGGGCGACACGCTCGAGGCCGACTGGCTCTTCATCAACGTCGGCGGCCGGGCCGCGATCCCGGATTTTCCGGGCGTGGATAACGTCCGCGCGCTGACCAACGCGACGCTGCTCGAGCTCCAGGCTGTGCCGCGTCATCTTGCGATTGTCGGAGGAAGCTACATTGGAGTCGAGTTCGCTCAAATTTTCCGGCGATTGGGCGCCGACGTCACCGTGATCGAAAAGGCGCCGCGTCTCGTCGCCAGGGAGGACCCGGACGTCTCGGACGCGATCTGCGGTCTTCTGGAGGCGGAGGGTATCACCATCCGCTGTGGCGCGGAGTGCATCCGCTTGGCTTCGCGCGGCGCCGACATCGAGGTAGGCGTCAACTGCCAAAGCGGCGAGCCCGTCGTGGTGGGCTCGCATGTGCTCGTCGCCGCCGGCCGCAGGCCGAACACTGACGATCTCGGGCTCGACGCAGCGGGCGTCGCCGTCGACGCGGGCGGCTATGTCGTGGTCGACGACGAACTTCGGACCAGCGTCTCGCACATCTGGGCGCTCGGCGACTGCAACGGCCGCGGCGCCTTCACCCACACCGCCTATAACGACTACGAGATTGTCGCTGCGAACCTGTTCGACGGCGCGCGCCGTAGGGTGACGGATCGCATCCCAGTCTACGCGCTCTATGTCGATCCGCCGCTCGGACGGGTCGGACTGACCGAAGCGGAGGCAAAAGCCAAAGGGCACGTCGTCCGCGTCGGTAAGCGGCCGATGACCCGCGTCGCGCGCGCGGTGGAGAAAGGCGAGACGCAGGGCTTCATGAAGGTGGTCATCGACGGTCAAAGCGACGCGATCCTAGGCGCTGCGATCCTCGGCCCCGGCGGCGACGAGGCGATCCACGGCGTTATCGAAGCGATGGCCGCAGGCGTCACCGCGACAGCTTACACGCGCGTCGTCCCCATCCACCCGACAGTGTCCGAACTCGTGCCGACGATGTTCGGGGAGCTGTCGCCGTAAGCCGAGCGACACGCCGGTGGATCTCCGAAGCGGATATGTCGGCCCACTGCCGTCCTGACAGGAACGGGGCCCACATCGGTTATCCCGAATCCCCTCACTGCTCGCGCTCCGCGCAAGCAAGCTTTTGGGCCTTGGCGCGAGCTCTCAAAGGAAAGGCGCTAGCACCAGACCTCACCTCCCGGAAAAGCTCCTGTCGTTCGCTTGACGACCCATCGCGTTGACCATGCTTTTGCTTCGTGTTGACAGCGCGTCTTATCCTTTTGGCGTGCGCCGCCTACAAAACGCCCTTTACAGCCTCAACAATGTGGTGGGCAGATATTCCAAACGCATCGACAAGTTCGTCCGGTTTGCCCGAATGCGGCATACCGTTCACGGCCACCAGCTTGAATTTCGCGGGAGCCGCGTGCGCGGCCGTCAAGGCATGCAAGACACCTTCGCCCAACCCACCTTCAGGCCAATGATCTTCCGCGGTCACTAACCGTCCGCCGGTCGCGCCGACTTCGGCCGCAAGCGCTTTGCCATCCAAAGGCTTAACGCAGTAGAGATCAACCACGCGAACCAAGATTCCGGCTGTCTTCAATTGATCCGCCGCCTTCAGCGCTTCGTGCAGCGTCACGCCGGCGCCGATTATCGTCACCTTGTCTTCCGCGCTCTCGCGCATCACTTTGAAGCCGGGAATAGGGAATTTCTCGTCGTTGGAATACAGGATCGGGATTTTCGGCCGCGAAGTGCGCAAGTAGTTGATGCCCGCGCGCTGGGCCATCGCCTCCGTCAGGCGCTCGGCCGAGACTGCATCGCTCGGATAGAGGACGGCCGAGCCATGCACCGCGCGGAACATCGCGATATCCTCGAGCGCCATCTGCGATGGACCGTCCTCGCCGATCGAGACGCGACCCGCATAGATTGATGTTGGCGCGGCTGATGGCTGCCATACGTCGTAGGCGCGCGAGAGGAAACAGGCGAACGTGTCAGCAAAGGGGACCTTCCCGCGCGCCTGTAATCCTACCGCGACGCTCACCATGTTCTGCTCGGCGATATATCCTTGCCAAAAATGATCCGGGTACGCGTCGCCAAACACTTGCGAAAACGTCGAGATTTTCACGTCGCCCGATATGGCGACGACATGGGGGTTCACAGCTCCGAGCCGCTTCAGCGCGAAGCCGTACGCCTCGCGCGTCGCGACCTTCGCATCTTTGGCGTAGTCAGGCGCGGCGGCAGGCGCACATTCAGGCGGCTTCGGCAGCGGCGTTCGCTCGAACGATTTTCCCGGATCGGGTGGCACCGCCGGTCCGCCGCCTTTTTCCTGAATCGCGGCGGCAAGCTGTTCCTTCGAGAACGGCTTGCCATGCCAGTTCAGTTTGTCGGCGACCAGGCTGAAGCCGTGGCCCTTGATCGTTTGCGCCACAATGGCCTGCGGCCGCCCCCTCACGGTCTTGGCGCGATCCAGCGCGGCGAGCAACGCGGCCACGTCATGTCCGTCAATCACCTGGGTGTCGAAACCTTCAGACTCGAATTTCAACCGGTAACGTTCCATGTCGTGCTCGTACATCGTCGGCTGGCTCTGGCCGAGCCGGTTGATGTCAGCAACCACTGTCAGATTATCGAGGTTGTAATGCGCAGCGAATGCGGCCGCTTCCCAGATCTGCCCTTCCGCCAATTCGCCGTCGCCGGTAAGCACGTAGACTCGCGTCGGGCTCTTATCCATTCGCGCGCCGATTGCGAGGCCCGATCCTACTGAAGGTCCTTAGCCCAACGACCCCGTCGCGGCATCCACGCCATGAATTCTCGGCGTCGGGTGGCCCTCTAACTCACTTGTGAACTCCCGCAGTGTCATCAGCCGCGAAACCGGAAACACTCCGGCCTCCGCCAGCGCGGCGCAGAGCAATGGCGCAGCATGGCCTTTCGAAAGCACGAAACGATCGCCATCATTCGAGTTCGCGTTCTTCGGATCGAACTTCATTGCGTGAAAAAATACTCCAGCCACCAACTCGGCGGCGGACATGCAGGAAGTCGGATGTCCCCAGCCTGCGGCGGTCGTGGCCATCATCGAATAGATGCTCAACAACTTTGCTTTTTCCTTGATGGCGTTCACGTCTCTGGCGGAACGAGTCACGGGCGAAGGCGCGTTCATGTCGGGCTCCTCTTGAATTGCGTTGCGACGCTGGATCGAAATCTCACTCACCGAAGCGAACACGGACGATTTCCCGAAAAGGTCACACAGCTGCGAGCACAAGCTGGACGCGATCGCTCACTCAGTCCGCACCGCATCGGTAAAGCCGCTAGTCGCGCTCAGCGTGGCGAGGATTTCACTGTAGTTAGTCCGCCTGCGGCAGCTGTGCCGACGCACACGCTCAGCTTTCGGTCGTGGTCGACAACATTCCTCCTGCTATCGTCGTCGCCACGGCGGCCGGCGAAATCGGGTGGGCCATCGCGTCTCCGTGTCCTTCATTCGCCCTGGGAATAAATCCAGGCACACCGGTGCCCACCACAGGATTGAACCGGACGCTCGTCGTTATGCCCTCCCGGATCTCGCGCATGGCGTCTTCCGGCAGGGTCGAAATCTCAAAGTTCTCTTCGATATGGCGACGCGTGGTCGACGTCGTCAGGACAGCAGTCCCGCGTTGTACGGCCCAAGCCAGCGCAACTTGAGCAGGCGTCTTGTGGACGCGCTGTGCGATGGCTTTGATGACGGGGTCATCCACCACTTTGGGATCCAAGCCGTGTCCCAATGCTGCGCCCGCTTGGACGACAATCCCATGCTCCCGACAGAAGTCGAGGAGGTCCCATTGAGGGAGATACGGATGGGATTCGACTTGGATCACCGCAGGCTTGATCCGCGCAGTCGCAACGATCTCTCGCAGCCTCTCCAAAGTAATATCTGTTAGGCCGATCGATTTGCACTGACCATCGTCCACGAGGCGCTCGAGCGCACGCCACGTCTCAGTCAACGTCACACCGGAATCATAGATTACTTGACCGTGCTCGTCCCTCGGGTCCAGCTCGTCGCCGGGTTGAAACGCAAAAGGCGTATGGATGAGATAACAATCGAGATAGTCGATTTGCAGTCGCCGACGGCTGGCGTCAAAGGCGCCCTTGACCCGCTCAGGACGATGATTGGTGTTCCATAGCTTCGTGCTTACGAAGATATCGTCCCGTCGAACTATCCCAGCGCTGAACGCTGCCTGCATCGCATCGCCAACCGCTTCCTCATTGCGGTATCGTTCCGCGCAATCGAGATGTCGAAATCCGACTTCAAGCGCGATCTTGCTCGCTTCTTTGGTCGTGAGAGTATCGCGTATCAGCGTGCCAAACCCGACGGCGGGAATTGCGCCAGATCCGTAGGCAAGAGGAATCCTGGCGTCGCGAAGCGTATCCGGGCTTCCCATGCTCCACTCCTCAGATTGTCCTCATGGCCGCTCTCGGGTCAGTCGTGACTTTGTGTCTTCCACGACAGTTCCACGAGCGTTCTCTCACCGATGATCGTCGCACTAGATGATCGTGCTACGAAGGTTTGAACGCCATTGGACGAAGGTGTCGGCGATACCAAAGAATCAATGAGTGGGGCGCGCTGCCGAGGCGCCTGACACGACGACATCTCGACAACGTCGCACTGCTTGCGGAGCGTGGGCCGCGGCAACGGATACGTAAGTATCGGCGATACCATCGTCCAATAGATCAGCCATCGCAGTTGTGATGCTCTCTTGGAAGGGCCGCGTGGCTGGGTTCGGGCGATCTGGAAGCGGTGCCCTTTATCTCCACAGGATGTTTGAATGGGAGGCGGTGATGAGCCTTATTGATCAGGCCATGAAGGCCAATGAGCATTCGCAAGGAACTACGATCCGAAGCTCGGCGGGCACCCGCAGCCCAAGATCGCGATCGTAACCTGCATGGACCCGGGGCTCTCGGATCTTGAGGGGATTCTCGGATTGAAGACCGCCGATATGGACATCATCCGCACTGGCGGCCCGGCCGTCACCGGCGACGTGCTGGGAGAACTTGTCGTTTCCACGCGGGTCCTGGGCAGCAAGGAGATCATGCTCCTCAATCACACGGGCTGCGGGTTTACAACCTTCACTGACAAGGAGCTGAACGACAAGGTCGCTCAAGAAACGGGTGACGCCACGCCTGCCCCGATGCGCTTCTTTTCCTACAAAGATCCTGAGGAGAACACTCGGGCGCAGATCGAGAAAGTCCGGGCACATCCATGGATTGCCAAGGATGTAGGCGTTCGAGGCTTCATTTTCGACGTGGACACAGGTCGGTTGCGGGAAGTCGTTGTCGAATGACCGGCGCGGGTCGTCGCTTGCGATTTGCGTCGGCTCGCTTTCATGTTCTGATCGACTTTATGATCAATTCCTTCCACAAGTCGCTCGCATGATTATTTTCCTAGGCGCTGTCTCTGGTAAAGCGATCAATATTGGAAGCGCGCAGACCGCCACCACGGCAATCATCGCGCCGGGGACCAATGTCCAACCGGTGCGCTCAGTCAGGACCTGGGCGACATAGGGGGTAAGGCCGCCGAAGATCGCGGTGGCGGAGGTGGCCCCCAGGGCTAAGCCGCTGATGCGACCTTCCCCCGGAAACTGTTCGGCGGCCGTTATAGCGCCGACCGCGCTGACCCCGCCGGCGACGCAAGCGAGAATGACGATCCCCAATAGGGCGTCTGACGGCGAGCCCCGGGCCATCAGATAGAACAGCACAATGGGCAAGATCGCGCTGCATGCGCAGAGAAATATCAGGACGGATTTCCGCCCAATCCTGTCAGACAAGGCCCCGGCAAACGGCGTGACCACGATGACGGCGAACGCGGCGACGGTGGATAGCCGGAGCGAATCGCCTTCACCCAGCTTTCCAGCGGAAGTCAGGAATGTGGGCGCGTAGGTGATCCCGACATAATATGTGATCGACCCCAGGGCCGAAATAGCGAACGCTCGCAAGATGCCGGCGCGATAATTCCGGAGTGCGTGAAGCAGCGGGCTCATGGGCACTGTCCCGCTTGCCCGCTGCTTGTCGAAGTCCGGCGATTCTTCCATTGTCGTACGGGCGACCCACACACTCGCCGCCAGGACAGCGCCGACGAGAAAGGGGATGCGCCATCCCCACGAGTTCAAGCTCGCGGGACTCATCGAATTGACGGTCAGCAGAGAAACGCCGACGGCGAAAAGTCCGCCGACCTCGCTGGACGCGGAAGCCATGGACGCGATCAAGCCACGCCTATTGGGAGGCGCACCTTCTAACAAGTACGCAACAACCGCGTTGTACTCGCCTCCAACCGAAAATCCCATGATGCAGCGGAGGAGAAAAAGGAGCCAGCCAGCGGTAGCGCCTGCTTGAGCACGGGTTGGCAGCAAGGCGGTGCCGAACATCGTCACTGTCATGATCGCCATAGACAGCAGAATTGTTCGGCGTCGCCCAAACCTGTCGCCGATATGTCCAAAGACCATGCCGCCGATTGGGCGCAGGAGATAGGCAATCGCAAATGTAGCCAGAGTCGTGATCAGCGCAGTTTCGCCGCTGCCAAAAAATATCCGCGAGAGCACTGCGGCGAGGTAGAGGTACAGCGTGAAGTCATACCATTCCACAATCGTCGAGAACGCCGCGACTGCAATTGATGCAGGGGGGACGCTCTCCTGCGGCCGGCGAGTGTTGATCATATGTCGTCAACCCTTAGTGAGCTGCTGTTGCTCCGCCTGCGAGCGGCATGCTCCCAATCGGGCGGAGAAAAGGCCGCGTCAGCCCACCTAGCGAGGGATTTGTTTGACCCGCTCAGGACGATGGTTGTCATTCCAGAGCTTCGTCGCGACGAAGACGTCCTTCGGTTGTGTCGTCCCCGCCCATGAACGCCTCGCGCATCGCATCGGCGGCTGCGTGTTCATTGTGGGAGCCCTCGCGCCATCTTTACTGCATCCGCTCGACCCATCGGGCGCGTGAAGGTCCCGGCTCAAACGCATCGCTGAAGTATTGGGTCTCGCGCGCCACCTTCCCGTCTTTGAACTCCATGATGCTCACCGTGTAAGACGGTCGCCCGTCGTAAGTGAGGACGAATTCAGTGACCCAGAGGTCGGCAGCGCCGAGGATGCGCCGCACCGTGAAGCGCTTCATGTTCGGCTGCGCGAACCGAGAACTCCTGAATATTGCGCCGGCCGCGGATGCGCTCGCCCGACTGCGGATACTCGAGCACCGCGTCCTCTCGGTAAATTTGGTGCTCCGCCTCGAAGTCGTTCGCGTCGGATGCGGCCCAGTGGAGATCCAAAGCCGCTCGAATCTCACGGTCTTCCATCTCGATCTTCCCTCGCGTGACCTGCATCCTCACGGAAGCGGACACACATACCAATCTGTGAGTGCGTAACGGCTTTCGCCCGGCAACATAGCACGCGGTTCTGCCGTTCAGGCAAGGCGGAGATTCGCCTGAGGCTTAGCCCGATTGCGTCGTCGCTGGGGCAGAAAGTGATGGCGCGAGGCCCGACGCGATTTGCAAGACAGACGCCTCCCCGGAAACCCTCACAGGCCCCTGACGGTCAGGGCGATCCGGATTCTTGACAGAAACTATCTTAATCTCACTCTAAACTTTGCAACGTCGGTCTTTTTATTCCAATTCAGCGCCAATACCAAGGTGTCGGCGATACCATTGTGCAATAGAGATTTCTTGCAGCGGCTGATCTTATTTTTGTGACCGCCATGGAGTGCACGGAATGACCAGCGCATTCGGACTAAGTCGCCAGACAGCACGCAGCCATTCTCAAGGCGCAGTGACCCGCGTTCGGCAAACTCTCGAACACGGAGCTTCGGCGCTCGCATGGCGGCCTATCTTGGCGGAATTGATGGCCGTGCTGTGAGCGCTCAAAGCTTGCTCAACAGTAGACTCGTCGTGACGGGTCTGCGGTGCGACGGGGATCTGACTGACGTGTCGACGCCGATCCCCCCCGAGAAGGCCTTCATCATCTCCGTCCACCTCAGAGACCTCCCGTTCCATGAGCTGAGGCTGCGAGATGCGGTCGTGCATACTGGCTCCCACCCTAACGGAGGCGTCAACGTCTTTGATTTGGAGGACAATCCCCGCTTTTTCTTTCCTTCTCCGTTTTATTGCCTCCACTTTTATATTAGGCGCGCCACCTTGGACGCGCTTGCCGATGAACAGGGAGCAAGACGAATCGATACATTGTCGTGGCCACACGGCGGCATCGATGACACCGTCAGCCACCTCGGATCCGCCCTCCTTCCTGCGCTCAACAATCCGGACAACGCCGGCAGACTGTTTCTTGATCATGTCACGCTCGCATTGAACCTGCACTTCGCCTACGCCTATGGCGGAATGCGGTCCGCCGCTAAAGTGTCGCGCGGGGGGCTCGCGCCGTGGCAGGAGCGCCGATGCAAAGAGCTGATGGAGAGCCGTCTCGGAGAACAGATATCGCTGCGGACGCTCGCCGATGAGTGTCGGCTGTCGATCAGCCATTTTGCCGCCGCTTTTCGACAGACGACTGGGGAGTCGCCCCACCGCTGGCTCATGAAACGTCGCGTCGAGACCGCGAAAGAAATGCTGCTCTCTTCCGGGCTTCCGCTCTCGGCGATTGCGCTTGACTGCGGCTTTGCAGACCAAAGTCATCTGACGAGAGTTTTCACGGTCATGGTGGGAGCGCCTCCGGGAGTGTGGCGGCGTGCTCGAATGAACTGACGGCAAAGAAAGGCTTCTCGCGGGGTTGGCCCACCGCGCCGGATCTCCGCCAATTTGTTCTGATTTGCCCATTGAACTAACGCCGACACGCCGCTCGACCGACGCTGACGGCGGGCTCCGCGTTCCACGTCGTCGTGGGGCTTGGGCGGTGATGGAAGCCTATGGCGGCGCGGTCCCTGACCAGGACGCAGGCAAACCTCATTCGGTGCCGACGGGACCGCCCTTCTCAGCGACCGATCGTTTCATGAAAAATACCGCGAACGTGACCACAAACGTCAACACAGCCGCCATCCAAAAGGTGTCAAAAAAAGCCAGCGAAGACGCCTGCTGCTGACGCAGGTTTTCGAGTTGCTGGACAGCTAGTTGCTGGGAGGCGACCGGATCGCCATTTTGTTGAACGAAGAACGCCTGAGCCCGCGCGAGAAAGCTGCTGGCGGCTGGGTTGAGGGGACCGAGATACTCCCCAAGCCGCAGAACGTGAAACTGGTCTCGCCGCTCTTGGAAGGTCTGGGACAACGACACGCCGACGCTGCCGCCCTCGTTGCGCAGGAGACTCAATATGCCAATGGCCGCCCCGCGCAACGCCAGCGGCGTATAAAGGTACGCGGCGACGTTCGCGGGGGCAAAACAGACCGAGAGCCCCAGGACCAGAAGCACCCGAGGCCAAACAACCTGGCCTGGGCTGATGTCGAGGTTGAGTTGCGACATCCAATAGTTGCCTGCGGTCATGATCAAAAGGCCAGCGGCGATCAGCCACCTCGCATCCAGCTTGAGGCCGATCAGGCGGCCGACAATCGGCATCGCCACGACGGCGAAAATTCCGGAAGGCGACATCACCAACCCAGTCTTCAGCGCATCATAGCCAAACAGGGTTTGCAGCAGACCAAGCAATGACTTGGTGCCTGCAAAAAGCGCAAGGTATGCACAAAAGATGATGACGCAGCAGGCCGCAAAGTTGCGCTCCCCAAACGCGCGGAAATTGACCACCGGGTTGCGCTGACGCAACTCCCAGAAGATCAAGGCGACCAAACCCACCCCAAGCGAAATGACGAGCGTCTGGACGCGCCAGAATGGATCGCCCAGCCAGTCCCATTCCTGGCCCTTGCTGAGCATCACTTCCCACGAGAATATAACGATGGCCAACAGCGACAAGCCGATCGCGTCAAAATGGAACGGCTCTTTCTTCAACTCCGCACGCTGGGCGACGAGATAGTCCGGATCGCGAAGCAGGAAATAACAACCGATGAGCGCCAGGATCCCGACGGGCACGTTGATCAAAAAACACCAGCGCCAATTGTAAGTGTCCGTTATCCAACCGCCCAACGTCGGACCGACGATGGGCGCGATCAGCACGGCAAGGCCGAACAGCGTCATTGCCACGCCTTGCCGTTCGCGCGGGAAGGCGTCGAGCAATATCCCCTGACTGCCGGGTTGCAGACCGCCGCCGGCGAGTCCCTGGACGACACGGAACAGGATCAATTGACCCAGACTGCCGGCCAGTCCGCACATGAGGGAACTGAGGGTGAATATTGCTATCGACGCCAGGAAGTAGTTGCGGCGACCGAGATGGGCGCTCAACCAGCCAGTGATCGGCAGGATGAAGGCGTTGGCGGCAAGGTAGCTGGTGATAACCCACTCGGCGTCATCAGCGGCGGCCGACAGTCCCCCCGCGATGTAGCGAAGCGCGACCAGTACGATGGTGGTGTCGAGCACCTCCATGAACGCCGGCACAACGACCATCACGGCGATCAGCCACGGGTTCCGCGCAACCTGGGGTCTGGCGGGCGAAAGCGCCGCGGCTGTCACTTGGCTGCGCCGGGCGGGTTTACCGTCGAACCGCCGGTCTGAGGTTCAGTCTGCAAGAACTTTCCGGCGTCCGGCCCGGTGGGCGGCTCTTTGAAGAGGACATAAGGAACGACCGACGTGCCGACAAACAATGGGTTCTTGTCCGGATCGTAGTTCTCGAGGTCGATCCTAACCGGCAGTCGCTGAACCACCTTGATAAAGTTGCCGGTTGCGTTTTCCGCCGGCAGCAGCGCCAATGTCGATCCGGTCCCCTCGGTGAAGCCGGAAATGCGCCCCTTGAACACGTGGCGGTCGCCATACATGTCGACGTAGAGATCGACCGCCTGGCCGATGCGCAGATCGTCCAGCTGCGTCTCCTTGAAATTGGCGTCGACCCAGATGTCCCTGAGCGAGCGGATCGCCATAAGACTTCTGGCCAATCTGGATGTTGTCGCCCGGATTGACGTTTCGGCGCGTGATGACGCCATCGATCTCGGCGATGACGTCGCAGTAGCGTAGATCGAGCTCGGCCTGGTCGAGATCTCGCTTGGCGACTTCGAGGTTGGCCTCGGCCTGCTTGACGTCTGGCGCGTCGGCCGCCAGCCGAGCGAAGGTGGTATTGACGTCGCCTTCTTTTACGAACGCCTCGACCATCGCACGGGGCCCCTCGTCGAACGAATGGATGACGCCCAGTTGAGCCGCACTCTGAACCATCGCGGCCTGAGCCTCGAGCACAGACGAAAAGGTCTGATCGAGATTGGGCGGAACCTGGCCGAGTTCTCCTTCGTCGGGTTGCTCCGGCAATCCTAAAGAGGCGCGAATTTGACGGACATCGGCCAACGACGCAACGACGTCCGCGCGCGCCGCTAACAAGGCGGCCTGCCGCCGGTCGTACACCTCTCGGGGGACATCGTTCGTCACCACCAATTTGGCGGCCCGATCGAAGTCAAGCTGAGCCAGGGTGAGCTCGGCCTTGGTCTTGTCCACATCGGCGACCTTGGCGCGCAGCAGGGCGACCTGGTCGTCGACGGCCTCCATCGCGTGCTCCAGCGCCCGACGCCGGCTCATGGCCTCGGCTTCGATGCCGCGCACTTTGGATCTGGCGACCTGTAGGTCTGCCGTCGCCGTATCGACAGCCGCCTTTTTGATCGCGACCGCGATCTGAAACGGCTCCTTGTCGAGTTCGACCAGCAGGTCTCCCTTACGCACCCGATAGTTGTCGTCGACGAGAACGCGCGCCACCTGGCCCCGGACGCGGGCGGCAACGAATGTCACGTGACTGTTCACATAAGCGTCGTCGGTCGAAACCGTGTTGAGCGTCGTCTGGACCCAGGGAATGCCGAACCAAAGGGCGGCCGCAAGGATCGCGACGCCCGCTGCTCCGAGCAGCATTTTTCGCCGCCGTCCGCCCTTTTGCTTCTCTGGTGAGTGGGTGTCGGCGCTGAGATCCGGCTGTGGGTTTCGCGCCGAGTCGCCGGTCGGAGTCGGCTGGGCGCGCCGGTCAGTCGTCTCGAGGTTTTGCTCATTCATGGGGCGGTTCCTATGGCGGAAACGCGGGAATGCCTGCAGCCGACCTCGTGCGGAGGCCTGACCCCGGTTGGCGCCTCGCAATCGTAGTCCTCGAACCTTCCCAGATCAATCCACCGTCCCGCCTGTTTCCGACATCGAACGCGCGCCTTGGCATCCGCGTCGGGGCCTTGGGCAAGCGACGTTTTTGCGAGCTACCACCGGTTAGCGGACACCAAGCGCATGATTTGTTCCTTGGGCACAATCAGTCCGTCAGGCCCTTCGATTCGATAGATCTCAGCGCGCTCGTGGGTATAGAGCCGTATCGCCTGCTCAAGCGCGCCTTCTTCGCTTGGGCTGCTCCGAGAACTTCTGTCCTGGTCGAGATCGTCCCGGTAGAGAACTTTCCAATCAGACATCTTCAAATTCCGCCGCTGACCGCCCTGTCTCGTCCCGAAGATCTCGCATGAGTGGGGTGCGTTGATTTCAAAAATCCACGGCCGTTTGAACGATTGGGCGGCAGATGGGGAGGCAGGACTCGCCTATGGCGCTTTCTGAGTTGGGATCTCATTCCTCATCGCAAACTGCGCTCGCGAAGAGCGGGAAAGTTCCGCCCGTCCGCGCGGCCGGCGGAACATGCCGCCGAAAAAAGAGTGGCGTCTTCCAGACCGACGCGCGGTTGCCGCGGCGACGGCGGTCCAGTCCCTGGCCATGTCTTCGCTGCTCGCTTCCTCGGCCCGCTGGCGCGGAACCCAATAGGCCTCGCGGCCAGAAATGGAAGTAAGAACGTGCACTCCGTAGTCGATGCGAAGCCGCAAGCCCTGGGGACGTTGCCGATGCGACATTTTGTACTCTCTCAATCATGAGCTGCCTGGGTAGGTGACGCGACCAATCCAGCGTGTTTGTCGGCGTCCTGCATTTCCCGCAACGCGACTCGCAAACCCGCATAATAGTTTGATAGTCGCGGCGACCTCGCGCGTTCCGCTGCGTCGGTGATAGGGTAGCCAACCGGAGGACGAGCAATTGTACGAACACATCGTCGATTGGCTGCCCTTGCGAAAATGAGAGCAGGCGGGCGTCTCGCGGGATAGTTCAAAAGCGCGAAGAATCGACCAAGAACCGTAGGTTCCGTCAAGAAACATCGGGACGGCGCCGTTAGTTTGACCCTCGCGCTTTCGGCAGTTTGCTTTTGCGAGGATCACGCGTGCTCACCCTGCGACCCTCGGGCATCGTCGCGATTGAGAAGCAGCCCAAGAGGTCGGACGCGTCCGACATCTTGGTTAGCCGGCCATCGATTCAACAGGACCTCTGGACAAGGTGGCTAGCGTTCGCCTTCGTCGGCTTGCTTGGCGCCATGGTCATCGGGTTCGTGTCGGAGATCCGACCGCTCAAGCTCAATTCACCCGACTATGGCTACGACGAAGCGCTCGAAGCTGAGGCCTCTTCCCTGTCCAGCGTGAACTCTCCGTCGGATTGCTCCGGCGACGGCCCGGCAACCGCCGGGGCATCAGAGGGCGGCTTCGATAGGCGCGGTCCAAGCGCGATAGCCGAACACGCCGCCGTCTCGCCGACTGACAGCTTCGCGTCGAGGGAATAGGAGGCGATCGTGCCGAGTAGACATCTCTTGTTCGTTATTGGGGGTCGCGTGCTCCCGCCGAAAATGGCGTTCGGCGCGGAATTCGCCAACCGCTCCGCAGGCCTCGCGATCACGCCCGCCGCGAGTATGGGTCAAAACGGCAAGCTGATCGCGCTCACGTCCGATCAATGGCAATTCCTTCGCGGCGTATACGCAATGAATCCGGAAGCGCCTCCCGGCCTGCCGTACGGGGACAACGCCGTGCTTGCGCAAGACATGGGCGACTCCGACGATCTGTTGTTCTTCGTCGAGGGCGACAAGCTCTGCGCACTGATGCACGCGCCGCCCGAGCTGCTCTCGCTTATGAGCCAGGTTGTAATGGCCGAGATAAGTCAACATAATGTTGGAGGCCTAACGACGCCTGTGGCGTAGTCGCCGATGAATGAGCGGAACTGCGAGAGAGCAAGACAGAGCTCTTGGCGTAGGAGCAGGCATTGAACTCGTTGGACTTCACTGGTCGGGCCGCCGTTCCGCGCACGGATCGGCGCGGCATCGCGTTCGGCCTTGAGCGACTGGCGCTTGTACCGTTCAGGGCTCCGGCGGCGACGATTGTAATTGCACTCGCGATCGCGGCTCTGGCCGTCCTGGGACTCCAACGCATCAAGACCGACGACTCGCTGAGCCAGTTGTTCCGGTCAGAAGATCCGACGTTTAAACAGTTCGAAGAAATCTCTCGGCAATTCCCGTCGAGCGAGTACGACGTCCTAATCGTCTTGAGCGGCCAGACCTTGCTCGCCCGCGAACTCGGTCGAGAAGCTGCGCTCGCTTGTCACTGATGTGCAGCTGATTGACGGAACGCGTGGCGTTCTCTCAATGTTTTCCGCGCGGCAGCCCGCTCCGGAGGGCGGGCTGCCCGAGCCCCTCTTTGCCGATCCCCTACCGGAGGGGAGCGCCTACCAGGCGCTCGTCGACCGGGTGAAGGGCAACGAGATCATTCGAGGCAAGCTCCTTTCGGACGACGGCCGGCTTGCCGTCGCCATCCTTTCGCTTGAGCCCTCCGCGGTCGACGGGGGCAAGCTCGATACCGTGGTGAACGACATCCGCCAGACGGCGGACGAGGACTTGCAAGGGACCGGACTCACGGCGCAGCTGACCAGGGTGCCGGTCATGCAGCTCGCAATCCGGGACGCCCTCGAGCGCGACCGCATCCTCTACAACGCCGTCGGGTTCGCGCTCGGGTGCGTGGTCGCCGGAGTGTTCTTCCGCCGCCTCTCGCTGATGCTGGTCGCCGCTGGCCCGCCGCTGCTTGCGATCGTCTTCGCTCTCGGCGCGCTTGGATGGCTCGGATTTCGGCTCAACATGTTCCTGAACGTGATGACGCCGCTTATCATGGTCATCAGCTTTTCGGACAGCATGCAGCTCACGTTCGCGGCGCGTGATCAGTTGATGGCGGGCAAGGACAAGCGGACCGCCTTCCGCAATGCGATCCTGATCGTTGGGCCGGCGTGCGTCCTCACCCACGCCGCGGCGGGCCTGTCTTTGCTCGGCCTTCTTACTTCCTCGAGCGACCTCATTCGGGGGTTTGGCGAAGCGGGATTTCTGTCGACCGCCATCGCGCTAGTCACAACGCTTTCGCTCGTTCCCACATTCGGCGTGCTGCTGATCCGCGACGAGGCGCGCTTGGTCGCGACTTTGAGGGCTGCTGATCCCGGAGTGGCGACGCTTCGCCGTTTCTGCGGCTGGGTCGCCCGGCACATGGTTAGCCGGCCGGTCCTTTTTAGCCTCGTGGACCTCGCGGTCGTCGCCTGTCTTGCCTTCGTCTACTCCGGCCTCCAGCCGAGCTACCGCCTCGCCGACCAGGTTCCCGACAAGGAGCGGGCGCTGTCGGCGAGCGGGCGGCTCGAACTCGGAGATCAGCGGTTCGAACCCGATCCAAGTGCTCATCACATTTCCTCCGGGGTTGGGCCTTTATGCGCCGCAGACGCTCGCGACGATTGCCGACGTCCAAAGAGTTGTGGAGAGCGAGCCTGGGGTCGGGAACGTGTGGTCGCTGGACTTGCTGCGGCGCTGGCTGGCCAAGCAGATGGGACTGACTGACGTCAGCGCGTTGCGTCAATACGTTAATGAGCTTCCGCTCTTTCTCGTGCGCCGCTTCATCGCAGCGGATGAGAACTCAGTCGTCGTCTTCGGTCTCGTGCCCGACAAGAGCCTGACGCTGCTCGTGCCGATCGTCGATCAGCTCGACGCGCGGCTCAATGCGGTGCGCAAGGCTGACCCAGGCTACGGGATCGCCGTGACCGGGCTCCCCGTGATCGCCGCGCGCAACAGCGCCGGCATGATCAACAAGCTCAACCGGGCGCTGACCTTCGAGTTCGCCTTCATCGCCGCCTTTATCGGGCTTGCGTTTCGCTCGGCGCGCATCGGACTCGCATGTCTGCCGTCGGGAATCTTCCCGATCGTGGCCGCTGGCTCGGTACTCCGGCTTCTGGGCTACGGGCTGCAGTTTTCCGGCGTCGTCGCGCTGACGGTCTCGTTCGGCCTCGGCTTGAGCGCGACCATCCACTTCCTCAATCGCATGACTCAAAGGCTGTGTGCAGACGAGGACCCAGCGATCGCCGTCGAGCAGGCGACGATTCTCATGGGCCCGCGCTTATCCTCACGGCTCTTGTGCTCTCCTGCGGACTCGCGGCGCTCGTCTTCTCCGACCTGCCGCCGCTTCGCCTGTTCGGTTGGCTGGGCGCGCTCGCCATGCTCGCAGCGCTTATCGCCGATCCGCTGATCCTAAGGCCTATTATCACTGTCTTGCTACGCTTCGGGTGCCGCGGTGCGCCAGCGCCAGCGCTCAAGGAAGGGACGGTTTGATGATTGCAATATCCGCCACGAGAACGACAATGCGCGCGACCTGGCTTTCTCTTCGCCTTCTGCGTCGTAACGCTCTGCCGGCCCTGGCCATCGCGATGAGTCTGGCCGGGCCGTCCGCCGCTCTCGCGGCGAGCCCGTTCGAGAAGTTCGTCGGCGCCTGGAGCGGCCGCGGCGAGATCGTTGGAGCGAACGGCCACCGCGAATCGATCCGCTGCCGAGCGGAATATACTCAGGCGAAAGAAGGTACAGCTCTCAATCAGACGATAGTGTGCGCGAGCGAGAGCTTCAAGCTTAACATCACCAGTTACGTCGAAGCTTCTGGCAACTCGGTCCAGGGATACTGGAAGGAAGCCTCTCGGGACGTATCCGATCACCTGACCGGACGCATCTCGGGAGGCCGATTCGAAGGCGAATTTAGCGCCACGACCTTTAGCGCTGGGATCTCGCTCACGTCCAACGGCCGGACCCAGGCTGTAAGCATCCAGCCACGGGGCGGAGACGTTTCCGAGGTCAGCATCGAGCTCCGGCGGAATGGCTGAAGAAGTCGATGCGGCGATCTTCCGCCGCGGACGTCCGCCGGGAGATTTTGAGGAAGCTAGGTCCGTCTCTGGCTGGCGGCGGACGAATGAAGGTCAAGCGGTCAGTCTGGCGGCGGTCGCAGGATGAGGCGAGAAAGTCGAGCAGCCCGCTTGCGACAAGCGTGGCCGTCGGCAAACTCGAGGTCGGTATGCCGTTTCCCAGTAGCGCTTCGGGGGATTGGCCGCGGCGAACAAGGCCCGGTCCTCCGCGATCGTCCTCTTTTGATCCTCGGCTCCAGCGATGACGCCGTGGCCTCAGTTCGTAGCGGGTCAACGCGAGAAATGACCCTGCGACCAGCGCGTGCGCGGCGACCGGGGCCATGACCGCCCGCGCCATCATGCCTGAGGGTCCCCCTTGGCGAGGTACGGAGGTTAGGCATCATCCGCCGAACATGCTGCGGCAGGTGACGAGGGAGACGAGGGAAAGGTCTCGACGCGGACCCTGGGGGACTGATGACGCTCGGACCTGCGTCCGGCGCGCCGCTGGCGCCGAGGTTTACCCGCAAGCCCGGTCCATGTGCAGCGCAGCATATAATATCAGCAGCAATATCCACGCGATGAGCAATCGTGCGGCGGCAATTCGCGGACGCAGCGCGCTTCGGCCGTAAGGAAATCGCCGGGTCGGCGGCGATCCGACATTCCATCCTGTCGAGAAATTCGCGCCGTCGCCGACTTGATTCGCCGTCGCGCGTGGGCGGATCTTTGTCATGGACGCCCAGGCAGGCCGCGCGGACGCCGATCGTTGGCGGCGCGCCGCCTCGCCGAAGGACAAGGCGGCCACCTCGCAATGACGGCCGCGCTCATCGAGCCGGTAGGCATGTTCCTTGCGTCGGGATCGATGACGGACCGTCAGGCGGGCCGAAAATGTTAAACGTGGATTTCGGGCCGGCGCGATCGCGACGATCGTCGGCGCCCCGCTTCCTCAAGAAACGCCGGCGTCGATCATGAGTAAGACCGTAGACCTTGCGGCTGAACCCTACGTCTTCTCGCTCGCGCCTGAGCATTGCGCGCTCCTGATCATCGACATGCAGCGGGATTTCCTCGAGCCAGGCGGCTTTGGCGAAATGCTCGGCAACGACGTTTCGCAACTGCGCCGGACCATCGAACCCAATCGTCGGCTGCTGGCGGCCTGGCGCGCCGCAGGTCTTCCCGCCCTGCATACAAGGGAGGGCCATCGGCCCGACCTGTCCGATTTGCCGCCGGCGAAAAAAGTCCGTGGCCGCAGCGCGACGACGATCGGCGACGCCGGGCCCATGGGCCGCATTTTGGTGCGCGGAGAGGCCGGTCACGACATCATTCCGGAGCTCTATCCCGCGCCCGGCGAACCGGTGATCGACAAGCCCGGCAAGGGGGCATTCCACGCCACCGATCTCCACGCGATCCTGCAGCATCGGGACGTGAAGCAATTGATCGTCACCGGCGTCACGACCGAGGTCTGCGTCAACACCACGGTTCGCGAGGCCAACGACCGCGGCTACGACTGCCTCGTACTCGAAGACTGCGTCGGGTCCTACTTTCCCGAATTTCACGACATGGGACTGAAAATGATCAAGGCTCAGGGCGGCATTTTCGGCTGGGTGTCGAGCTCCGATGGCGTGATCAAGGCGTTGGCCGGGTGGAAGAGCGCCGTCTAGGCGAGGCGCGGGACGGAAGGAGGCAGCGATGTCAACGACGACGATGGCGACAGGGCGCGAGCGCTATTGGGTTCCGGGCGACTGGAACGCCTTCTTCGGCTTCGGCACCAATATTCTGGTCAACGTCCTCGTTTTGACCGGGCTCCTGCGCTTCGTACTCAAGATGCCGGATTCGCTGGTGTTCGGGAGAATTCTTCCGGCCCTCGGGCTGATGCTGTTCCTCAGCACGGTGTACTACGCCTGGCTTGCCTATCGGTTGGCCCAGAAGACCGGCCGGACGGATGTCTGCGCCCTCCCGTCGGGCACCAGCGTGCCGCACATGTTCGTCGTCACGTTCGTGGTCATGCTGCCGATCCTGCTCAGGACCAACGATCCGATCCAGGCGTGGGAGGCAGGCCTCACCTGGGTCTTCGTCCAGAGTTTCGTGCTGATGGCGGGCGGCTTCATTGCGCCGGTGATCCGCAGGATCACGCCGCGGGCGGCGCTGCTCGGCTCGCTCGCCGGCATCTCCATCACCTTCATTTCGATGCGGCCCGGCCTTCTGGTGTTCGAGACGCCGCTCATCGGAATGGTGTGCTTCGCCATCATCCTGGCCAATTGGTTCGGCGGTGTGCGCTATTTCCAGGACGTGCCGGGCGGGCTGATTGCGATCGCGGCGGGCACGCTCATCGCCTGGGGATCGAACATTTTCGGTCTCGGCTATGGCGGCTTGAGCGTCGGGAGCGTCGGAGACGCTTTTTCGCACTTCGGCTTCTCGTTTCCCATACCGGCCGTGGATCACGTCTTTTCGGGGTTCAAGTTCATCGGGATCATATTGGTCACCGCGATACCATTCGGCATCTATGATCTCGTCGAGGCAATGGATAACGTCGAGAGCGCCGCCGCGGCCGGCAACTCGTTTCCGACGACCCAGGTGCTGACAGCCGACGGCGTCATCAGCCTGATCGGTTGCCTCCTGGGCAATCCGTTCATCAACGCCGTCTACATTGGCCATCCGGGCTGGAAGGCGATGGGCGGGCGGATCGGTTATTCCGCCGCGACCGGCGTGATGGTGCTGGTGCTGACATGGCTCGGAATCGTCGCCTTGGTCTCGAGCCTGATCCCGGTCGTCGCGATTCTGCCAATCCTGCTCTACATCGGCATGCTGATCGGCTCGCAGGCCTTCCAGGAGACCCCGAGGAGCCATGCGCCGGCGATCATCCTGGCGATGATCCCGCAGATCGCCGCCTGGGGCAAAACCATGATCGACGGCGCGCTTGGCGCCGCGGGCACCAACGCGGCCACGGTCGGCTTCGACAAGCTCGGCAATACGGGCGTCTTGTACAAGGGCCTGGAGACGCTCGGCGGCGGCGCGACGCTCGCCGGCATCATTCTGGGCGCGGTCACCGTATTCATCATCGAACGCCAGCTCGAGAAGGCCGCGGCCTTCGCGCTTGCCGGCGCGGTGCTGACTTTCTTCGGCCTGATCCACGCCGAAGACCTCGGCGTCGGGCAATCGCCCCTGGTGGCGCTGAGCTATCTCGGCATCGCCGTCATGCTGTTCGGCTTCGCCCGCTACGCCCATGTTGCGCCGGCCGAGCCGAGCGACATCGATCCGCACAACGTGAGCGTCCACGCAGCGGCAGAGTAGCGTCAGGCGCCAGATCCGCCGTCAGGGAGCTCCTGCCGGCGGATCAATTTATCGTTCGTGATATGTATTACCGTCGCTTTCAAATTCCAAATTTAGCCAAATCCGGCAAAGCCCAGCCAAGCCGGGGCAAAGGAAATCAAAGAAAAAAGGCTTGGATTTCTTGGATTCTCTTGTCCGAAATCGAGCCTTATCAATGGGTTACGCTGACTCCCCAGGCGAAAAATTCTTTTCCCGCTCCTTTCCCCCGCCTGGCCGCCCCCCGAAGCCCCGAGCGCCTCATTTCGCGACCACCGCAAGATACCACGAATTCTGATTTCCACAAAGGAAAATTCCACAACAGAATGACCCAGCGGTGCATCTGTTCCCGACGGCGGACATTGCTCTGGCGGTCCGGAATCGCTTTCTGCGGCGCCCCTTAACGCCTCGTAAAGCCGTCGGCGGACCATTCTTCGCTCCCCACGCCATGATGCACGAAGAACAGGCCATCCGGATCGTACTTCGCCTTGACCTCGCGCAGGCGGTGATAGTTCGATCCCCAGAACGCATCCTGCCATGCCGAATTGAAATAGTTGCTCTCCGAAACATAGGACCCTGCGTCGGGCGCGATCCGCCGTAGCTCGGCTGTCGCCAGATCGATCGCGTGCGCACGGCTTCGCGCCGCCGTCTCATCGAGAGCCGGTCGCGCCAGACCGGGATAACGCGGACCTTCACCGTCCGCGATGACCGCGAGCGCGAATGCCTCGGTCACCTCCGGATTGGTGGCCGTATCTTTCGCGGACGCAAGGACTTCGTCGGGCGCGCCGGCCAGTCCCTTGCTGAACTGCACGTAGACCTTCTTGTAGCGGCTGGCTGCGAACAGCGCGTCCGAGAGGCGGCGCCGCTCCCCTTCCGAGAGCAAGGACGCGGGCAGCCAGAGCGACTCGAAGCCATAGAGGAAAGCGCCGACTTGATCCTGGTCGCCGCGCCACCACCCGTGATAGCTGGGCGCGCCGGCGCGCCGATCCGGAATCAGTGCGGGGTTGCCCGAGAAATCCCAATAATGCCGCGCCGGAAACGCGCCCGCCCAGTGGCTGCCGCTGACGAAAAAATCCTGTGGCGATGCTTTTGCCCAGTCGAAGAAATCCTGCCAAATCGACCCCACTTTCGCATTGTCGAGTCCCTGGCAGACCATGGACAGTTCGAGCGAATTGTCGGGACCGAGGCTGATCTGCTCGGCCCAATGCGGGTTAAAAAGATTTTCGGCGTAGAATTGAAAGAAGCGCGCAATCAGGCGCTGGAAGGCGTCGTCTGATTGCGCCGTGATCGTTCCCAAAGCCGCGCCGAAAAACGCGGGGAGGTCGTCCGTACGCAGCGTGAGCTGGGTGACCACGCCCCAGCTTCCGCCGCCGCCCCCCTTGAGCGCCCAGAACAGGTCCGGATTCGTATAGGCGTTCGCGACGCGCACCGCGCCATCCGCGGTTACGATCTCGGCCTGCAGCAATCCCGCGGCGGCAGTCCCGAAACCTTTCGAAAAGCTGGCGAAACCGCCGCTTTGAACCAACCCCGCGACGCCGACGTCGGCGCAGCCGCCGCCCTGCACAAAGCGGCCCGCCTCGCTGGTGACCGCATGGTAGAGGTCGATCCAGACGGCGCCCGCCCCGGCGGTGACGGCGGGACATGGCGCCGCATTGCCTTCGCCGCCTCGTGGCGTGAAGGCCTCATGCAGCGTTACCTCGTTCATCGCGCGGGTCCAGATCATCAGCGAGTCTGGGGCATTCGACGTGCCCTGATAGCTGTGGCCGGCGCCCTTCACGACCAGGCGAAGTCGATTGTCGCGGGCGAAATTGACCGCCGCCGCGACATCGCCGCTGGATCGGGCCTTGACCGCATAGACGCTGGGCGCGGGCGTCCATGCATCGAGCCAGCCAGAGACCTGCGTGCCCCCGGGCTGGTCACCGAGGTAGAACGGATTGCGGATGTTGGCGAGCGCGTCGACGCATGATGCGCTCTTGGGATCGGTTGCGCAGGCGGCGAACGGGGGTTCGACCGCGATCAGACTGCCGCCCACCGCTTCGTCGAGCTTGGCCCAGCTTTCGGCGTTCGGCCATCCAGGGTCGCCGGGCCGCGCGCGGCTGAATCCGGACGGGGTCGCGGCGTTGGCCGCGAGGCGCGACAGGAGATCGGGTTGAACGGCGATGACGGCCGCCATTCCCTTGAGCATGTTTCGTCTGTGCATATCTCACCTTACGCTTCTATGCGTGGCCTATTATTGTTCGACGACATGAGGCCAAGCCTGTCTGCATCCGCCGAACGCGACAGTTCTTCCAGACGTATCCCTCCGCGGGAAGCGCGCGGTGACGGAGTGCGCCGGATTGGTGACTTCTGGCGGTGGCTTGGGCTGAGCGGCGACGTCTTGGGGGCGAGTCGCATCGCGCGACGCACGCTTCGCTACTGCTATGCAGTCGCCCTCGTAGTGGTCGGTGCGGTCGCGACCATCGATGGCATCACCATAAGCCATGAGCAGCCGCAATATGGTCTGGCTGCTATGATGATCTGGGAGGGATCGAGCTGGCTCACCTTCATCCTGTTCCTGTGGATCGCGTGGATCGCCTACCGGATCGCGCCGCTCGCGGCGCGGCCGCGATGGAAGCTCTTGGTCCATATTCCCGCGGCGCTGCTGTTCTCGCTCGCTCATGTCGCGGGCTTCGTGGGCTTGCGCAAATTTGTTTATTGGCTGGGCGGCGCACGGTACGACTTCGGCGCCTTCTTTCCGAATTTCCGCTACGAGTTCGCTAAGGACGCATTAGGTTATGCGTTGTTCATCGCCGCCTTCGCGCTGGTTGAGCATCTGGTGCGCCAGCAGGCGCTGGTCGATGCGCCAGGACGGACGCTCACCTTCGACATCCGCGATGGCGCCAAACTCGCCCGCGTTCGGCTCGATCAGATCCTCGCCGTCGCCTCGGCGGGAAATTATGTCGAGTTCATACTCGACGATGGGCGCAGGCTCCTGATGCGCTCGCCGCTTTCGGCGCTGGAGAACGAGCTCGGTCCGCGCGGCTTCGTCCGCACACATCGCTCGTGGTTGGTAAACCCTGGACGAATGACGGCGCTCAAACCGGAGGGATCGGGCGATTACCGGGTGGAATTGGGAAGCGTCACCGCGCCGCTCTCGCGCCGATTCCCGGAGACGCTCGCGAAATTGCGCGGCGGCTAACACCGCGCCTCTGAACAGGTCATGCCGCGAAGGCGCGCCCGATGCGCTCATTCGTGGCGTATGTCTGGGCGGCGGCGCCCGCGGCCCAGGCCGACAGCGCGTCTTGTTGGCTGCGTAAGTCCATCCTAGCCCCGCGGGCGCTCGGCGCCCTCGGGGGGCCTATGAAAGAAGATGCTCGCGTCGAGCCTGGTGACGCCGTCCCAGCCGCCAAGCGCGAGCGCGCGATCGATCTCGCGCCGGAAGAGCTCGAGCACCCAGAACACGCCGTCCTCGCCGGCGCAGGCGACGCCCCATAGGTGCGGGCGCCCGATCATGACCGCGCGCGCGCCGAGCGCCAGCGCCTTGACGACGTCGACGCCGCGGCGGAAGCCGCCGTCGATCAGGACCGGCGCGCGGCCCCCGACCGCCTCGACCACGCCCGGCAGCGCCCGGATCGAGGCGACCGCGCCGTCGAGCTGGCGGCCGCCGTGATTGGAGACGATGATTCCGTCGGCGCCGCGGCCCACCGCATCACGCGCATCGTCCGGATGCAGGAGGCCCTTGATGAGCAGCGGGCCGCGCCATTGCCTGCGCAAGGCGTCGACGTCGGCCCAGCCGACATCGGGATCGAGTTGCTCGACCATCAGCGGACCGAAGTCGACGATCGAGGTCCTCTTGCCGTAATTGACGAACGTCGGCCGCGGCGTTTGCGCCATGCGCATGAGCCAGCCCGGGCGGCTCAGGAAGCCGAGCATGCTGCGCGGGCCCCAACGTAGCGGAAATGACATGCCGTTGCGGGCGTCGCGGTCGCGACCCGCGACCACCTGGTTATCGACGGTGAGGATCAGCGCCTTGTAGCCGGCCGCCGCTGCGCGCGCCGCGAATTCCGCGGTGAGGCCGCGGTCCTTATAGAGAAACACCTGCATCCATTTCGGCTTCGGCGTCGCCGCGCCGATCTCCTCGATGGTCGCGGTCGAGGCGTGGCTCACGCAGTAGATCGTTCCGAACCGCGCCGCCGCGCGGGCCGCGGCGAGTTCGGCGTGCGGCCATAACAGCCCCGCGAGGCCAGTCGGGCCGATGATGACCGGCGATCGGAGTTTCGCGCCGAAAAGCTCGACCGACTGGTCGCGAGTGGCCGCGCCCTCAAGCAGCTTCGGCGCGAGCTCGATCGCCGCCAGCGCCGCCTCGTTGTTGCGCATGGTGATCTCGTCGCCGGCGGCGCCGTCGACCATGTCGAACAGCATCCTCGGCAGCCGCTTCTCGGCCAGCGCGCGCAACGCCGCGACGCTATACCCGTGGCGCTGCAAAGCGGCCGCGTTCATCCGGCGCCGAGCCGATAGGCCTTGATGGCGTTGTCGCGGAAGAGCTTGCGCTTGTCCGCCGGCGAAAAGCCGGCGGTCGCGAGATCGAGCGTCGCGAGCCACTGCAGATAGCTCCCGGCGAGCTCGGACACTGGCCAGTCGCCGCCGTAGAGAATGCGATCCGGGCCGAAGCACTCGATCACGTAGTCGATGTAGGGCTTCAGCTGATCGCGCGTCCAGGCGTCATGATCGGCCTCGGTGGTGAGGCCGGAGAGCTTGCAGACGACGTTGGGCAGCCCTGCCATTTCTCGTAAGTGCGCTCGCCACGGGTCGAGGAGGCCGGCCTTGATCCCTGGCTTGCCGATGTGGTCGAGGACGAAGGATGTTTCCGGACATTGGCGCATCATGGTCGAGCGTGTTCGGCATTTGCGGATGCAGGATGCAGACGTCGAAGGAGAGGTTGTATTTCGGCAGGAGCCTGATCGCCTCGAGAAAGCCCGGCCTCAATACGAACTCCGGGTCGGGTTGGTTCTGGATCAGCCGGCGGACGCCGCGCACTCGTCTTGAGTTTCGCGACCCGAGCCATATCGGGCTCGATTTTTGCCCCGCGTTCGAGCGGCAGGCAGACGACGGCGCCCATCACGCGGCGGTCGAGCGCAGCGAGGCCCTCCACCCACTCCGCCTCGTCGAGATATTGCGGCATGTCGACATCGACTTCGACGAACACCAGGCCTTCGATCTCGTACGGCTTGGCGGAATTGGCGAGGTCATTGACCGTCCAGTCGCGCTTGAGCTTCGGCTCGCCCTCGGCCCAGGCGTAGCCGAACCGCTTCTGGTCGAGGAGATGGATGTGGGAATCGATGATGGGAAAATCGATCATGCCCGTTGGCCCCAACCCCTGCGCGAACCCCTGTGGCCGCGTCGCGTTATCTTCCGCCGATCCGTCGCAACGCCGGAACCTCGACCGGAAGCTCTTTCAGTCCTCCGCGCACGCGCTCAAGCGTCACGGCTTCCATCGCCTTGACGTGCTCGAGACTGTCGAGCGTTGCCGACAGGCGGGCGCGCGGAACGATGACGACGCCGTCGCGATCGCCGACCACCACATCGCCCGTGGCGACGAGAACGCCGCCGCAGACGACCGGCAGGCCGACCGAGCCTGGACCGCGCCTCTGCGGCGAATTCGGCGTGACGCCCATCGCATAGACCGGCAGGCCGATCGTTTCGAGGTCGTCGAGGTCGCGCACGAGACCGTCGGTGACGAAGCCTGCGGCGCCGCGGTTCTGCGCGACCCCGATCAGCAGGTCTCCGGTCACGGCCGCCCCGACATGGCCTCCCGTCGCGACGACGAGCACATCGCCGGGGCGACAATCGGCGAGCGCCGCCATGAACGCCAAATTATCGAGGGGGCCGCAGTCGCAGGTGAGCGCGACCCCGACGAGCGAACGACCGACGAGCGGCTTGATCCGCCAGTCGAGGGCGCCCGTCCCGCCCATGGCGTCGACTATGAAGCTCGTCGGGGCGCCGCGAAAACGCTCGACGAGCTCGGCCGGCGGCCGTTCGGCGGGCGTGGCGAAGACGAGCGGGGGCGGTTCCTCGATCATGGCGGACCTTGGCCTCGGAAAGCCGCTAGAATGCACGTCCGGCGCGCCCGGGCAACCGGCGCAGGCGCCGGCTTCGCGGGCCGAACACTTTCGCCGCCCCTCGATTGACACCCGCACGAGGGTCGTCAAGATTGGCGCTGGCTGAACAGCGGATTTCCCCCGCCGCCGATCGGCCCAAGGGCTGGATGGGTCGTATTCGCCGCCCGGCGCGCTGGGTTCAAACCAAGAATGGGAGCTTTGCCATGACCCAATTCGAAAAACTCGCCTTGACCCGGCGCGGCGCCCTTCAGCGCGGGTTGGCCGCGGTTGCGGCCTCAGGCGCATTCTTCGGCCTGACGCGCGCTGCCCTCGCCGACGACACGCTGGCCGAGATCAAGAAGCGCGGTGAACTCACGACCGCGACCGAGATGCAGTTCCCGCCTTTCGACATCTCCGACAACGGAACCTACAAGGGGCTCGATCGCGATCTCGTCGACGCGGTCGCCAAGGAGATGGGCGTCAAGGTCTCCTATCTCGACCTTCCCTGGACCAGCGTTCTGCCCGGGCTCGAGGCGAAGAAGTTCGACCTTGTCATCGCGCCGGTCACGATTACCAAAGAGCGCATGAAGCGCTACGCCTTCTCGGTGCCGATCGCCGACGCCACCGCGGCCTTGATGAAGCGCGCCAACGATGCGAGCATCATGAAGCCCGAGGATATCGCCGGCAAGACGGTCGGCGGCCAGAAGGGCACTTCGCAGGTCGAGCAGCTCAAGGCGTTCGCCGCCAAACTGCCGAAGCCGGTCGAGGTCAAGGAATATGTCGACAACAACCAGTCCTACGCCGATCTCGCCGCCGGACGCATCGACGCCGCGGTCAATTCGCTGCCCAACCTCGCCTACGCCGCCCAGCAGCGCTCCGACACGTTCGCCGTCGTGACGCCGCCATTCGGCCAACCGACCTATTTTTCGTGGGTCAGCCGGCTGGACGACAAGACGCTGATTGACGCCATCAATGCGGCGATCCTCAAGGTCGAGGCCGACGGAACAATGGCGAAGATTCAGAAGACTTGGTTCGGTCAGACGATGGACCTGCCCAAGACGGTCCCCGAGCCGACGATCTGATCGAACTCGAAGACGGGGGAGCGGCGACGGCGGCTCCTCGCCGCCTGATGAAACCTGAGGTCATCCTCCACTCGTTCGGCTATCTCACCCAAGCTGCGGCGACGACGGTGGCGGTCTCGTTTGCCGGGATCGTCTTTGGATTCCTGATCGGCGCCGCCGTTTGCGCCGCCCGCGTTTCGCGGCGCGTTTGGCTCAAGCGCCTGGGCGCGGCCTATGTCAGCGTGTTTCGCGGCGTCCCGCTGCTCGTGCAGCTCTTGTTCATTTATTACTTTCTCGCCGAATACGGGCTTGACGTGCCGGCGATCGTCGCCGCTGTCGGCGGCCTTGCGCTCTCTTCGGCCGCATTCCAGGCCGAAATCCTGCGCGGCGCGCTCAACGCCATTCCGCGCGGGCAGGGAGAAGCGGCCACCGCGCTCGGGTTCGGCCCCCTCGACATAGGGCGACGCATCCTCTTGCCCCAGGCGCTCAAAATCTCGGTCCCACCGCTGATCAACGAATTCATCCTCTTGCTCAAGGCGTCGTCGCTGGTTTCGGTGGTCGGCATCGCCGAACTGACCCGCGTCAGCATGAATATCGCCTCGCAGACCTATCGGCCGTTCGAAGCCTATGTCGGCGGGGGCCTGTTCTATCTGGCGATCAATCTGTGCCTCTCGGCGCTGGGCGGGCTGGCCGAGCGGCGCATGGCGGGAAGCGGGCGATGAACCCGGATGTGCTCTGGCGCTATGCGCCCTCGCTCATCAGCGGCTTCGGCGTCACGATCCTGTGCTGGGGCTTGGGCGGCGCGCTCGGCCTCCTCCTCGGGTTCGCGATCACGCTCATGAACCGGCTGCGATTTCCGCCGCTGAACTGGGCGCTCCGGGCGTTCATCGAAGTGTTCCGCGGCACGCCCTTCCTGATGCAGCTCTTCCTCATCTACGCCGGCGGTCCGTCGATCGGCCTCAGGCTCGGGGCCACGACGGCCGGAATCGTCGGTCTTTGCCTCTACTCATCGGCCTATTTCGCCGAGATCTTTCGCGCCGGCTTCGCCTCGGTGCCGGCCGGCCAGATCGAGGCGGCGACAAGCATCGGCATGGTGCCCTTCGACACGCTGATGCGGGTGACGCTGCCCGGGGCGCTCATCGCCGCCGTCCCCTCGATCGTCAACATGCTGATCGTCTTGTCGAAGGAGACGGTGGTGCTGTCGATCATCACCGTCCCCGAGCTCATGTATCAGGTGCAGACGATGGCGGCGGAGACGTTCACCGCGTTTGACGCCATTTTTGCGATGGCGGTCTTCTACTGGCTCCTGGTCGAAACGGTGTCGCGCCTTGGCGCCAGGCTCGAAACGCGGGTGACCGCATATCTCGCGCACGAGGAGAGAACCGCGTGAGTGCGCCGATGATCGAGCTCGCCGGAGTGAGCAAGAGTTTTGGTGTCCATCAGGTGCTGCGCGGCGTCGACCTTTGGGTCGAGCGCTCGGAAGTCGTCTGCCTGATCGGGCCCAGCGGATCAGGCAAGAGCACGCTTCTGAGATGCGTGAACTTCCTCGAACCTTACGACGCCGGCGAGGTGCGCATCGACGGCCGGCTGATCGGGTACGAGGATGCAGCCGACGGAACGCGCCGGAAAATGAGCGCGCGGAAACTTCGCGACATGCGGCGCGAGATCGGCATGGTTTTCCAGCACTTCAACCTCTGGCCGCATATGACCGCGCTCAGCAATGTCGCCGAGCCGCTGAGGAGGGTGCGCGGGCTCAAGGCGCGCGAAGCGGCCGAACGCGCGACGGCGATGCTCACTCGCGTCGGTCTCGCGGCCAAGGCCGACGCTTACCCTTCGCGTCTGTCGGGCGGCCAGCAGCAGCGCGTCGCGATCGCCCGGGCGTTGGCGATGCAGCCGATGCTCATGCTTTTCGACGAGCCGACCTCGGCGCTCGACCCTGAGCTCGTCGGCGAAGTTCTGGAAGTGATGAAGAGCCTCGCGGGCGAAGGCATGACTATGCTCATCGTCACTCACGAAATGGGTTTCGCCGCCCATGTCGCCGACCGGGTCGCCTTCATCGACGAGGGCCGGATCGTCGACACCGGCCCGCCCCGCCACGTGTTCCACGAGAGCGCGGAGCCGCGCGTGCGGCAGTTCTTGCAGACTTATCACGACCGGAACGCGTTTTGAGGCTGCGCGCGGACGCCAGCATTGTAACGTAAAGGAACAAAGCTATGAAAGCCGCAGTCGTGGTGGGGGCAGGGCAGGCGCCCGTTTATGCAGATTTTAGCGAGCCCGAGCCGGCCGCTGGCGAATCCCGGATTGCGGTGACCGCCGCCGCCATCAGCCAGGTGGTGAAGAGCCGAGCCTCTGGCCAGCACTATAGCTCGTCGGGCCAATTCCCCTTCGTGGCCGGCATCGACGGCGTGGGGCGGCTCGATGACGGAAGCCGGGTCTATTTCTTATTTCCGCGCGCGCCTCACGGCAGCATGGCCGAGAGAACCGTCGTCCCTTCGGGGCGATGCCTGGCGCTTCCCGACGAGCTCGACGATGTGACGGCGGCGGCGATCGCCAATCCCGGCATGTCGTCGTGGGCGGCTTATACAGAACGCGCGAAGCTCAAGCGTGGCGAAACGGTGCTGGTGAACGGCGCGACCGGCACGGCGGGACGCCTCGCCGTCCAGATCGCCAGGCATCTGGGCGCGAAGAAGGTCATTGCAACGGCTCGCAACGCCGACGCGCTCAAGTCAGTCGCGGCGCTCGGCGCCGATGTGACGGTTGCGCTTGTCGACGACCAAGAAGCGTTGGAGGAGCGCTTGAAGGAAGAGTTCGCGCAAGGGGTGGATGTCGTGCTCGACTACCTGTGGGGGAAGAGCGCCGAGCGTCTGCTGATTGCCGGAGCCAAGGCCGGAAAGGAGGCTGTTCCGATCCGGTTCGTCCAGATCGGCTCGGTCAGCGGGCCTGACATCACCCTTCCGAGCGCCGCGCTGCGCTCCTCCGCGATCGTGCTGATGGGGAGCGGCGTCGGCAGCATTCCCCCGGATCGCTTCGTCCGCGCGATCGACGGGGTGCTCCGGGCGACCGCGTCCGCGGGCTTTAGGATCGCAACGACTCCGGTTCCGCTGTCGGATGTCGAACAGGCATGGCCGCGCGACGACAGCGCCCGGCGCACGGTGTTCACGGTCGGGGCGCCGTGATCGCGTTCGGCGGCGCCGACCATCGCACTCGTCCTCGACCTCGGAACTGGAACAGACTGTGGGCGGCGGGCGTTGCCTTGCAAAGTCAAGGTTCGTCAATGCTCGATTCCGAGGTTCACGTCTCCGCCGATTTCGCTATGCCGGCGATCCCCGGCCTGCGCTATGTGTGTGATGACGCGCCGGCGATCCGGCGCCGGCGGGCCGGCAAAGGCTTTGTCTATCTCGACGCGAAGGGGAGGCGGATTGCGGACGCCGCGATTCTCCAGCGGATACGCTCGCTCGTGATTCCGCCGGCATGGACCGACGTGTGGATCTGCCCCTCCGCGGACGGACATATCCAGGCCACCGGCCGCGACGCCAAAAGGCGCAAGCAATACCGCTACCATGACGACTATCGCGAGGCGCGGGAGCGGACGAAGTACGATCACCTGTTCGAATTCGCCGAGGCGTTGCCGACGATTCGAGCGAGGGTCGCCGAACATATGAGCCTGCGCGGCCTGCCGCGCGAGAAGGTTCTCGCGACGGTCGTGCATCTGCTCGAGACCACCCTGATTCGGGTCGGTAACGACGAATATGCGAAGGCCAACCAGAGCTATGGGCTCACCACCCTCAGAACCGAGCATGTCGAGGTCGAGGGGCCCGAGGTCCGTTTCCGCTTCACCGGCAAGAGCGGCAAGCAATGGTCGCTCGCGATGCGCGACCGGCGCGTGGCGCGGATCATTCGGGCGTGCCAGGAGCTGCCGGGACAGGACCTGCTGCAGTATTTCGACGATGACAAGGCGTTGCGGGCCCTCTCGTCCGGCGATGTGAACGCTTATCTCAAGGAGATCGCCGGCCGCGACATCACCGCCAAGGACTTTCGCACCTGGGCCGGGACCGTTCTGATGGCGCGCTTTCTGAAAACCTCGGGTCAATTCGAGAACGCGACCAAGGCCAAGCGAGCGATGAGCGCGGCGGTGAAGCAGGTCGCGGCGGCTTTGGGAAATACCCCGTCCGTCTGCCGCAAGTCCTATATCCATCCCGCCGTCACCGACGCCTATCTCGGCGGCGTGTTCGTCGTGGAGGCCGTTCGGGTGAACGGCGCCTCAGAATCGACAGGCCTCAGGGCTGAGGAAGCGTCTGTGCTCTCGTTGCTCAGAGGCTGGTGATTTGTCCATCGAGAGCCCTTTTCACCGCGCGGCCTCAAAAGAGCGAGGGCCGCGAGGAACAAAATCGGAGATAGCTGGTTTCATAAGTCAGTGACGGGAAGCTAGTACTCCCCCACGTTGTAAAATCGCGGCCACGCCGCGACCTATCGCCGGACCCATCCCCCAGCGGGGCGGCCGGTGCGGCGACGGCCGCATAGACGAAGAGCCAAAGAGGAATTCGCGGGACGTCGACCGTTACCGCGAGTCAATCGGAGGACTCGACATGCGCAAAACATCTGGAATTCTGCTCACAGCGGCGACGATAGGCCTTGGCCCTTCGGCGCGGCCTCCGCGTCGGCCGATCCGATCGTTCTTATCGGTCCAATGGCGCTGATCGTGGGCGCGGGCGGCTTCTCGATCCAAGTCCCACGCGGACGAATGGCAGTGGGCAGGGGCCGACCGAAGCCGTTCCGGGGCCAGACACAAGCGATCTGGCGCCTGCTTACGACGTGATCTGCATGCTCCCAACGCAACGGACGCCTTACGGCCGGCGCGATGTAAGGGGCTGCGACTGACCATCGCTATGGGCGTCGTCCGCTTGAGGCGGCGTCGAACCTGAGGGCGATCCGATCTGCGCGCCCGAGGGCCATGGGCGAAGGGCCATACATCGGGAGACAGACATGAACGCGAATCTGGCATTTGCAACTCTGATCAGCACGGCGCTCCTCGGATCTGCCGCGACTGCGCAAGCGCCTGGAAACGGTCAACCGACAGCGACCTCCGAGCAATCGCCGACGTAGTCCGGCGCGCCTGCGGGGGACAGCTTCGTCACGAAGCAGTCGGTCAACGAGTGGCGCGCTCCCAAGCTTGTCGGCGTCGGTGTCTTCGGCCCAGACGACAAGCAAATTGGAAAGATCAAGGACGTGCTGATGGATCACGAGGGCAAAGCTCAAGCCGTCGTTATTGGCGTCGGCGGATTCCTCGGCATCGGGTCGAAGGATGTCGGGGTGCCCTTCGCCGCCCTTCATTGGCAAACCGAAGGCCGCGTGCAGCCGAGAACCGACCAGCCCCCGGTCAACCCCGCAGGTTCAATGACCGGCGGCGCGCCGAGCAGCCAACCCCCGGCCACGCGGACCGATCCGGCTGCGACCGAAGCGAGTCAGGGCTATCCGGACAAGGCGGTGCTTGACATGACCTTCGCGCAACTGAAGTCGGCTCCGGACTTCAAATATGCGCCCGATCCGCTGGCCGACCTCGATTCCCGGTCATCGACTAGCGGCGGTGGCCCGCAACGATCATCGACGCCGTAAGAGCCATCGCCGCGTCGGATCGGCGAAGCTCGCCGGTCCGACGCGGCGAACAGCGACGCGGCGCGCCTTCGGACGCGCTCAGCGACCGCGTTTCCCGCGACGGCGCGGCGCGTAGCTGCGCCCGTTGAAACTCTCGCGCGAGATCACGAGCGGACCTTTTGCCCGTTTGGCTATTTCGTGGCAGCGATGACTTCGGCGAAACCCGTCCGCCACGAGGAATGCGCCGGCGACCAGCCCAATTCCTGGCGCGCCTTGAGGTTGGACCCCGCACGGTTCTCGGTCATCATCGCGACGAGATGTTCGCCCGCGCCAATCCTCGCTAACCAGCGCGGGATTCGCCGAGGCGGTTTGGCCCCGAGCATCGCGGCGAGCGCCGGCAGCCAATCGCGGACGGGCGCAGGATCGTCATCGACGATGTTGTAAAGTCCTGGGGCGCCTCTGACGACGGCAAGCGCCGTCGCAGCTGCCGCGTCGTCGAGATGGAGAAACGACCACCAGCCGCCTCCGTCGCCGATCACCGGCACGCGCCGGCGCCGAAGCTGATCGACCGTTGGTCCGTCGAACAATCCCGAGCGCGGCCCATAGAAAGCGCCATAGCGCAGCACGAGCCCTTCCAAATCCGCCGCGCCAGCAACCGCATTTTCGAGATGTCGGATCGCATCGAGCGTATTGCGGAACTCACGCGGCGGATCGGCGTCAAGCGGCTCCTCTTCCGTTTTGATCGGACCTCCCGTCCGGGCGTATGGCCAGCCGCAAAAGCTTTGTGCGATGATGCGGCGCGCCCCGCTCTCCCGCGCCGCGGCGAGAAGATGGTCGAGACCCTCGGTCCGCAGGCGGTTGGTCATGGCGAAGGACCGGTCGAAATGGGTGAGATCGCTTGCGTTGGCAAGCGCAGTCATCTCGTGAATGACGACCTCGGGCCGGGCCTCGAAGACGAGGTCGCGCACCAATTGACCGTCGAGCACGTCGGCGACCGCTGCGGTTGCGCCGGCGCGTTCGATCTCCGCAGCCTTCGCGGAAATTCGGGTGAGGCCCGTCACCTGATGTCCCGCCGTAACGAGCAGCGAGACGAGCCGGCTGCCAACCGCCCCGGTCGCGCCCGCAATTAGAACGCGCATCGATAGTCCTCATTCAGCGCCGCGAGGGAAGGTCGGCAGGATCGCGCCTAATTGGCCCCTATTGGGCAGTCACCCGCCAAGCGCCGCCGACGTCCCGCTCGAGCACGGTCGCGCGCAGTCCGAACGGCTCGGGCGTGACGCCGCGGATCCAGAGCTCCATGCGCGCGACCCCGATCTCGACGAAGATGGCGTTCGCCCGGTCCGCTTCAGCCGGAAAGTAGACGTCGTAGGCGCGTTTCCAGCGGCTCCGAACCTCGGAGTGGTTGTCGTGAAGCGCAGCCTTGCCGATCAGGGTCACGAAGGCAAGATCGGGATCGTGCTGGAAGACGATCGCGACCTCATTGGCGCGCCGCATCTCGCCGACTTTGTGCGAGCGGCCATCGGTGAGGAACCGGATCGTCCACTCGTCTTCGCCGGGATCGCCGAGCACCCGCCCCATCGGCCGGAGACGGGGAGGGCCCGCATCCGTCGCGGTCGCGAGCCAGCAATAGCGTGCGCTGGCGACCGTCTTGGCGGCGCCGGCCAAGAGCGGGCTCACGTCGATGGCGTGGCGCTGGTCGATCGCTTGTGACATCGGAAACCCTCCTTTTTCACCACGGTAAACGTCATTGCGAGGAGCCATAGGGCGTCGAATGACGCCGTCCTTCGACGGGCTATTGCGACGAAGCCAGCCAGTGATCGTAGGGCGACGTCCGTGACATGGGTTGCTTCGCTTCGCTCGCAAATGACGGGCGCGCGTTTCACTGACCGCCAAGCTAACAGATGTTGACCGAGTAGTCTAGACCGGATAGTCTACAGCGATGGGGCGAGCGCGATTCGATCAAGCCGGCTTTCTCGCCGCGGCCCGCGAGCTCATCGCCGAGCGCGGGCCGGCCGCGTTTCCGTCGACGCGGTCGCCGAGCGGCTCAAGGCGCCCAAGGGTTCGTTCTACTATCGCTTCGCCTCGCGCGACGCGCTGCTCGGCGAATTGTGGCTGAAGACCGTGCTCGCCTATCAGGAGGGTTTCGTCGCCGCGATCGAGGCCGGCGACGGCCTCGGCGCTGCGCTCCACACGCCCGCGTGGGCGCGCCGCCATCTCGATGACGCGCGACTGCTCATGCTCTATAGCCGTCACGACTTCGTTCAGGGCGACTGGCCGGCGCCGCTCAAGCGCGGCGTCGCCGATCAGACCGAGCGCTTCGAGGCCTGCCTGAAGACCTTCGCGCGGCAGGCGTTTGGCCGCGCCGGCGCGACCGAACTGCGCCGAGCAGTATTCGTGCTGGCGGAAGTTCCGCTTGCCGCCGTCAAGCCGCATCTCAAGCGCCGCGAGCCGCCGCCGCGGCTGGTCGATGAGCTGATCGCCAAGACCTTTCATGCGATCGTCGGCGGCGGCCCCCGCGACAATGCGGACGGCGGCGCGCGAACGCGCTAAGACATGAGCCTGTCTGCGCGGCGGCGCGGGAGGCGATGCTCATGTCCGACCAACGATGGCGCAAGAGGTTCCTTGGCAATCGGCCGCTCGCGCCGGAAACCCTGATGATGGGCTATGGCTACGATCCGTTCCTCAGCGAGCGGTCGCTGAAGCCGCCCGTCTTTCACACGTCGACCTTCGTCTTCCGCACCGCCCAGGACGGCAAGGCGTTCTTCGAACTGGCCTATGGCCTGCGCCAGAAGCGGCCGAACGAGGAGCCGGGTCTTATCTACAGCCGGATCAACAACCCCGATCTCGAAATGCTCGAGGACCGGCTCGCGATCTGGGACGAGGCCGAGGCCAACCTGACGTTCGCCTCGGGCATGGCCGCCATTTCGACGACCCTTTGGGCCTATGCGCGGCCCGGCTCGGTCATCGTTCATTCGGGCCCGGTCTATGGCGGGACCGATTTTCTCTTGAAGAGGATCCTGCCGCAATTCGGTGTGACCTCGG
This sequence comes from uncultured Alphaproteobacteria bacterium, assembly GCA_963783175.1. Lineage (GTDB taxonomy): Bacteria > Pseudomonadota > Alphaproteobacteria > Rhizobiales > Beijerinckiaceae > Roseiarcus. The sequence goes on along the minus strand of CAWANG010000045.1, from coordinate 47,309 downwards.
TCGAGTTTCCGGCGGAGAGCGGGACGAAGGCGATGGAGGAAGCGGTCAACCGGGCGCGCGCCATCGGCCCGATCGCGGCGATTTATCTCGAGACGCCGGCCAATCCGACCAACGGCCTCGTCGACATCGGCCGCGCCAGAGAGACTCGCCGACGGCCTCAGGGGCGAGGACGGAAAGCGCCCGGTCGTCATCGTCGACAATACGATGCTCGGACCCTTGTACCAGACGCCGCTTGGCGCACGGGGCCGATCTGGTCGTGACGTCGCTCACCAAATATGTCGGCGGCCATTCCGACCTGATCGCGGGCGGCTGCTCGGGCGCGGCCCATGCGCTCGAGCCGATCCGCGGCATGCGCACGATCCTCGGCACGATGTGCGATCCCAATACCGGCTGGATGCTGATGCGGTCGCTCGAAACGCTCAAGCTCAGAATGACCGCCGCCGCCGAGGGCGCGCGCAAGGTCGCGGAATTTCTGCGCGGCCATGCCAAGGTCGCCTCGGTCTGGTATCTGGGCTTTCTGCCCGAGGACCATCCCGATCGGGACGATCTTCGAGCGCCAGTGCAAAGGGCCGGGCTCGACCTTCAGCTTCGAGGTCAAAGGCGGCGAGGCCGAAGCCTTCGCGGTGCTGGACCGCTCGAAGTGATCAAGCTTGCCGTCAGCCTGGGCGGAACCGAGACGCTGGCCTCGCACCCGGCGGCCATGACCCATTCCGACATCCCGTCCGAGGAGCAATTGCGCTTAGGGATCACGCCGGCCTTGATCCGCCTCTCGGTCGGCATCGAAAACCCGGACGACCTTATCGCCGACCTCGACCAGGCGCTGCGGGGCTGACATCCTACACCCTTCATAATTCGAGGCTCGGCAGATCAAGCCCCTTCTCGCGCGCGCATTCCACTGCCGCCGCATAGCCGGCGTCGGCGTGGCGCATCACGCCGCTCGCCGGATCGTTCCACAAAACCCGCTCGATCCGCCGCGCCGCTTCTGGCGTGCCATCGCAGACAACGACCATGCCGGCGTGCTGCGAAAAGCCCATGCCGACGCCGCCGCCGTGATGGATCGACACCCAGGTCGCGCCGGAGGCGCAGTTCAAAAGCGCATTGAGGAGCGGCCAGTCGGAGACGGCGTCGGAGCCATCCTGCATCGCTTCGGTTTCGCGATTGGGCGAGGCGACCGAGCCGGAATCGAGATGATCGCGGCCGATCACGATCGGCGCCTTGAGTTCGCCCGAGGCAACCATGGCGTTGAAGGCGAGGCCGAGCCGATGCCGGTCGCCAAGGCCGACCCAGCAGATGCGCGCCGGCAGGCCCTGGAACTTGATCCGCGCCCGCGCCATGTCGAGCCAATTGTGGAGATGCGGCGTCGCCGCGGCATTAGCTCCTTGACCTTGGCGTCGGTCCGGTAAATGTCCTCGGCGTCGCCCGACAGCGCCGCCCAGCGGAACGGCCCGACACCGCGGCAGAACATGGGCCGGATATAGGCCGGGACGAAACCCGGGAAATCGAACGCGTCCTTGACGCCCTCCTCGAGCGCCATCTGGCGGATGTTGTTGCCGTAGTCGACGGTCGGAACGCCGGCGTGGGCATAGGCGAGCATCGCCCGCACATGCTCGGCCATCGACGCCTTGGCGGCGCGCTCCACGCCCTTAGGGTCGCTCGCTCGGCGCTCCTCCCACTGCGCGAGCGTCCACCCCTTGGGCAGATAGCCGTTGACGGGATCGTGGGCCGAGGTCTGATCCGTGACGATATCGGGCCTCACGCCGCGGCGCACGAGCTCGGGCATCACTTCGTCCGCATTGCCGAGCAGCGCGACCGACACCGCCTTCTTCTCTTTGGTCGCCCTCTCGATGATGGCAAGGGCATCGTCGAGGTCCTTGGCCTGAATGTCGACATAACCGGTGCGGAGGCGAAATTCGATGCTGGACGGCCGGCATTCGACAGCCAGCATCGAGGCGCCGGCCATCGCCGCGGCGAGCGGCTGTGCGCCGCCCATGCCACCGAGGCCGGCGGTGAGAATCCATCGCCCGCGAAGATCGCCGCCGTAGTGCCGGCGCCCCATCTCGACGAAGGTCTCGTAGGTGCCCTGCACGATGCCTTGCGAGCCGATGTAGATCCACGAGCCCGCGGTCATCTGCCCGTACATCATCAGGCCCTTGCGATCGAGCTCATTGAAGCAGTCCCAGGTCGCCCAGTGGGGCACCAGATTGGAGTTGGCGATGAGCACGCGCGGCGCGTCGGCGTGGGTGCGGAAAACGCCGACCGGCTTGCCGGACTGGACAAGCAGCGTCTCATCGCCCTCGAGGCGGCGCAACGTCGCGACGATGCGGTCGAACGCCGGCCAGTCGCGCGCTGCGCGGCCGATGCCGCCGTAGACGACAAGCTCGCCCGGCCGTTCGGCGACGTCGGGATCGAGATTGTTCATCAGCATGCGCAATGGCGCTTCGGTGAGCCAGCTCTTGGCGCTGAGTTCGGTCCCGCGGGGGCTGTGAAGGACGCGCATATTGTCGAATCGAGAAGGCAGGTTCATGGGACTCGACTTTCGAAACTTATCATCCTCGGCGGACGACAGGTCCGACCGGGAATCCACGGCCGCGGGCGTGTGCGGTGGGTGAGGTGGATTCCCGATCGGTCGCTCCGCTCCCGTCGGGAGTGACAATGCCTATTTCCATCAGTCGCCAACTGCCGCGAGTATTGTCTCCAGGACGCGCTTGACCGTCGCACGCGTCAAGCCAGCGCGCGCTTCGTCGATCGGCGCTGGCCAGTTGTCGGCAGCCGGTCGCTCGGGCTCCCGCATATAGGACCGGCAGGCGAGCTCGAGCTGCAACGCCTCGACGCCCTCATCCGGCTTGGCATAGGCGCGCGTGATCCAGCCGCCCTTGAAGCGTCCGTCGACGACCATGCTTTCATTTGCCGCCGCCAGGACCGCGCCGACGCCTTGCGCAGTACGGGATCGCAGCTCGCGCCTGAATTGGTCCCGAGATTGAACACCGGCAGCTCGCCTTTGAAGAGACGCGGGATCCGCGAGCGGATCGAGTGGGCGTCGAACAGCGCGACGCGTCTGAACGAGCGGCGCAAGCGCGCAATCTCGCCGCCGAGCGCGGCATGGTAGGGATCAAAGAAGAGCCCCCGTCGTCGCCTGATTTCGTCCGCGTCCGGTGCTTGGCCGGCCCGATAGAGCGGCTCGCCGTCGAAGGTCGTGGTCGGGCACAATTCGGTGGTCGCCTGTCCAGGATAAAGCGAGGTCCTGCTCGGATCGCGATTGACGTCGATGATTGAGCGCGAAAGCTGCATGCGCACCAAGGTCGCGCCGAGCGGCTCGACAAAGTCGTAAAGCTCGTCGAGACGCCAGTCTGCGTCCTTCCGCGCCAGCCACGGATCGACAAATGCCGGCTCGAATTCGGCGAGGTCGATGCCCGCATGCGGGATGCTCACCACGAGCGGCTTGCCGCCGCGCTTCACGATGATCCAGTCGGGATGCTCGGCCGTCATCGCGTGCGCCCTTCGAGGCCAGGCACAACCGCCTCGCTGACGGCGTCGATCACGGCGCCGTCGCGGACCAGCTTCGTCGCCGCGGCGATGTCCGGATGGAAGAAGCGGTCGTCCTCGAGGCGCGGAACTTCGCGGCGCAGTCGCGCCCGCAGCGCTTCGAGCGGCGCGCTCGACGTGAGAGGCAAGTGAAAGTCGCATGCCTGGGCGGCGGCGAGAAGCTCGATGCCGACGATCGACAATGCGCTCTCCGCAATCGGCGCGAGACGCCTTGCCCCGTGCGCCGCCATTGACACGTGGTCCTCCTGGTTGGCCGAGGTCGGGATCGAATCGACGCTCGCCGGATAGGCGCGTTGCTTGTTCTCGGCGACCAGCGCCGCCGCGGTCACCTGGGCGATCATGAAACCGGAGTTGAGGCCGGGCTTCGGGGTCAGGAACGCCGGCAGGCCGGACAGGGCCGGATCGACCAGAAGCGCGATCCTCCGCTCGGCGAGCGAGCCGATTTCGCAGATCGCCAGCGCGATCATGTCGGCGGCGAAGGCGACCGGCTCGGCGTGAAAGTTGCCGCCCGACAAGGCTTCGTCGGTGTCGGCGAAGATCAGCGGATTGTCGGAGACCGCGTTCGCTTCCGCAACCAGCGTGGCGGTGGCGTTGCGCAGGAGATCGAGACAGGCGCCCATCACCTGCGGCTGACAGCGCAGGCAATAGGGATCCTGGATCCTTTCATCGCCGGAGAGATGCGACGCGCGAATGGCGCTTCCCTTGAGCAGGGCGCGCAATGCGGTGGCGACTTCGATCTGGCCCTGATGGCGCCTCAGCGCGTGGATGCGGGCGTCGAACGGGGTATCCGATCCGCGCGCGCCGTCGGTCGACAACGCGCCGGTCGCGAGGGCTGAGCGGAATAGCGTCTCGGCCTGGAACAGGCCGATCAGCGCGTTGGCGGTCGAGAACTGGGTACCGTTGAGCAGCGCGAGCCCCTCCTTCGGCTGAAGCGCGATCGGCTCGAGGCCGACCTCTGCGAGGGCGCCGGCGGCGGGCGCGATGCGATTGTCCAGCCGCGCCTCCCCGACGCCGATCATCGCCGCCGCCATATGGGCGAGCGGCGCCAGATCGCCCGAGGCGCCGACCGATCCTTGCGCCGGGACCACCGGCGTTACGCCACGGGCCAGCATCGCCTCAATGAGACCGAGCGTCGTCGGCCGGACGCCCGACGCGCCTTGGGCGAGACTGCCGAGCTTCAGCGCCATCATCAGCCGCGTCGTCGCGACCGAGGCAGGTTCGCCGACCCCGGCTGCGTGCGACAGTGCGATATTGCGCTGAAGCTGGGCGAGATCGGCGGGCGCGATGCGCACGCCCGCCAATTTGCCGAAGCCGGTATTGACGCCGTAGACCGGCTCGCCGCGGGCCACAATCCGCTCGACCGCGGCGGCGCTCGCAGCCACGGCCGCGCGATGGGAGGGATCGACGGCGACCGCCGCGCCGCGCCAGATCGCCCGCCAGTCGGTAAGCGACGCCTCGCCGGCGCGGATCACGACCGTCATTGTCCCCTCCAGACGCGCGTGTGGAGGGGGTTGAAGCCGAGCCGATAGACAAGCTCGCCCGGACGGTCGATGTCCCATATTGCGAGATCGGCCCATTTTCCGGTTTCGAGCGTTCCGGTTTCGCCCGCGAGGCCAAGCGCGCGCGCCGCGTTGCGGGTGGCGCCGGCGAGGCATTCGTCGACCGTGAGCCCAAAGAGCGTCGCCGCCATGTTGAGCGCCAGCAAAAGCGAGGTCAGCGGCGACGTGCCGGGATTCGAATCTGTGGCGACCGCCATCGGCAGGCGATGTTTGCGCATGAGGTCGACCGGCGGCGCCTGCCGCTCGCGCAACACATAGAAGGCGCCGGGAAGCAGGACCGCGGTCACGCCGGCCTTCGCCATCGCCGCGACGCCGTCCTCGTCGGCATATTCGAGGTGATCGGCAGACCGCGCCCCGAACTTGGCCGCCAGGGACGCGCCGCCCGAGTTCGACAATTGGTCCGCATGTAGTTTGACCTGAAGCCCCGCCCGGCGCGCGGCGCCGAACACGCGCGCGATCTCGTCCGGCGTGAACGCAATCGGCTCGCAGAACCCGTCGACGGCGTCGATCAGGCCTTCGCCCATGAGCGCCGGGATCATCTCGTCCGCGACCTTGGCGACGTAAGCGGCACGTTTGCCTGCGAACTCCGGCGGCAGCGCGTGCGCGCCCAGAAATGTTGTGCGAACCGTGACCAGGCGCTCCTCCGCGAGGCGGCGCGCGACCCTGAGCGACTTGCGCTCCGCCGCAAGATCGAGTCCGTAGCCGGATTTGACTTCGACCGTCCCGATGCCCTCGGCGATTAGGGCGTCCAGCCGCTGTAAGGCCGACTGCATGAGCTCGTCTTCGCTCGCCGCGCGGGTTGCGCGCACGGTTGAAAGGATTCCGCCGCCCTCGCGGGCGATCTCTTCGTAAGTGGCGCCCGCGAGCCTGAGCTCGAATTCGTGCGCCCGGTCGCCGCCGTAAACAAGATGGGTGTGGCAATCGATCAGCGCCGGCGTGATCCAGCGGCCTTCGCAGTCGACGCCCCGCGCGCCCTTTCGCCATTCGGCCGGAAGCTCGTCTTGCGGGCCAGCGAAAGCGATTCGTCCTTCTCGCGCGGCGATCGCGCCCGATTCGACGACGCCGAGCCCGGGCCGTCCTGGCGCGAGGGTCGCAAGACGGGCGTTGAGCCAAACCCTATCGGTACGGCCGGTGTCGTTTGGGTGAATCATGGCGCTCAGCGGCTTCCCGCTGCCGCTCAATTATTGCATAGACCTAATGGTCCGAAAGGCAAGCGGCGGACGCCGGCGGAACGCCGTCCGCAATAACCGGAGCCGACCTTTGTCTGTCCTTTACGCCGCAAGGGCGCTGACCCCGGAGGGCTGGAAGTCCGACGTCAGGGTCACGATCGAAGCGGGCGCGATCGCCGCCGTGGAGATTGACGCCGCGGCGCAAGACAGCGACGAGCGTCACGCGATCATGGCGCCGGCGGCGGCGAACCTGCACAGCCACGCTTTCCAGCGGGCCATGGCCGGCCTGGCCGAAATTCGCGGCCAGGAGATCGACACGTTCTGGACCTGGCGCGAAACGATGTATCGCTTCGCGCTTCAGATGTCGCCCGACGACGTCGAGGCGGTCGCCGCGCAAGCTTATGTCGAGATGCTGGAGGCGGGGTTCGCCGCGGTCGCCGAGTTCCATTATCTCCACCACGCGCCCGACGGTTCGCCTTATGAGCCGCGTGCGGAGATGGCCGGGCGCGTTCTCACCGCCGCGCGGCGGGCAGGCATCGGGATGACGCTGCTTCCGGTGTTTTACGCTCATTCGACGTTCGGCGGCGCGCCGCCCACACCCGAGCAGAGACGATTCGTCAACGACGTAGCGTCGTTCGCGCGTCTCGTCGACGATTGTCGCGGGATGGTGGAGGGCGAACGGGACGAGACGATCGGCATTGCGCCGCATAGCCTTCGCGCCGTAAGCCCGGGCGAGCTTTCCGAACTGATATCCTTCGCCGGGGACGCGCCGATTCACATCCACGCCGCCGAGCAGATCAAAGAAGTCGAGGACTGCGTCGCCTGGTCCGGTGCCCGGCCGGTGCGCTGGCTCATCGACAATGCGGGCGTCGACGATAAGTGGTGCCTCGTGCATGCGACCCACATGGACGAGCAAGAGACGCAAGACCTCGCGCGCTCGGGCGCGGTCGCCGGCTTTTGTCCGGTGACCGAGGCCAACCTCGGTGACGGAATCTTCAATGCGGGCGATTACCTCCGCGGCGCCGGGCGCTACGGCGTCGGCTCGGACTCCAATGTCAGCATCGGCGTCGCGGCGGAGCTACGCCAACTCGAATACGCGCAGAGGTTACGCGAGCGGGCGCGCAATGTCTGCGCTCCGGCGGGCGGGTCGAACGGCCGCGCCATGCTCGAGGCGATCTGGTCCGGCGGCGCCCAGGCGTTGAGACGCCGCTGCGGCCGGCTGGCGCCCGGCGCGACAGCCGACATCCTGACCTTTCGCGCCGACCATCCGACGCTTGCCGGCAAGGTGGACGATCAAATCCTTGACGCATGGATCTTCTCGGTGGGAAACGGGCTGGTGGATTGCGTGTGGAGCGGGGGCCTCAAGGTCGTCGTCGACGGTCGCCACGTCTTCAGAGATCAGATCGCGGCGCGATTCGCCGCGACGATGCGCGAACTGAGCGAGCTGCCGGCATAACTTGCGTTGTCATTGCAAGCGAAGAGAAGCAATCCAGGGCTACCTCCGCTGCCTACGATCCATGGGTTGGTTCGTCGCTCCGCTCCCGGCAATGACGTTGTAACTCACCGCCGCCCGCCGAGCTCATCGATGTGGACGAGCAGATCGGCCGGGTCCTCGTAGACGCGGAAGGCTGTCGCCTGCTGGAGTTCGCTTGCGCCATAGCCGCCGCACAGGAGCCCGACGCCGAGCGCGCGGCAGCGCGCCGCCGCCAACATGTCCCAGATGCTGTCGCCGACCACGACGGCGGTCTCGATCGGCGCGTTCAATCGCGCCGCGGCGGCGAGAAACAAGTCGGGATCGGGTTTGGCGTATTTGACCTGATCGCGCGTCACCACCGGCGTTTTCGCCGGATCGACGCCGAGCGCCGCAAGGTTGACCGCCGCCGTCTCCATTCGCCCGCTGGTGGCGATCGCCCACTGGTGTCCGGCGTTGCTGAGCCAGGCCAGCAATTCGCGCGCGCCCGGCAGCGGCCGGATGTGGTCCGACATCCGCCGATAGGCCTCGGCGTGACTTCGGCGCAGCCGCTCAAGCCGGTCTTCGCTCATCTCGACGCCGGTCTCGCGCACGAGCTGGTTGGTGAACAGGCCGCCGCTCATGCCGATCTTGCGATGGATGCGCCAGACCGAGAGGTCGACGCCCTCGCTGTCGAGAGCCTCCTTCCAGGCGAGCACGTGCTGGTAGACGCTGTCCACCAGTGTGCCGTCGAGATCGAACAGGAACGCGGGCTCGATGCGCATCGGCCGTACCTCCTCGGGCAGGCGTCGTCAGGGGGGAGCAGCGGTAATGAAGCAGAGGGGCAATGGCGCCAGTCCGCGCCTCCATTGTCAATCGCAATTCGCGCGGCTCCGGTTCGGCGGCTCTCCCAAGAAGGAGCCGCTAGAGCAATGCGAAAGCCCAGCTCCAGGCCGGCAGCGTAAGGAACGCCGCGACCGTGCCGACGCCGACCATGAGCGAGATCAGCTTGGCGTTGAGTCCATATTGGATGGCGACGATCGAGCCTCCCAACATCGGCGGCATCGCGGCTTCGAACATCGTCACTTCCGTTGTCGGCCCGCGCAGCCCGATCATCCCGGCGTAAAGCGCAACGATCATGAGCGGAGCCAGCAGCAATTTGTAGCCGAGCCCCATCGCCAGCAGGCCCAGGTTTCCGGAAAGCTCGCCGAGGCGAAGCTGCAGTCCGACCGAGACCAGCGCCAGCGGCGCCACAGTGCCGCCCAGGCGGTAGAGAACGCTGGTCAGCAGCGGCGGGTATTGCACGGGGATCAGCGCCACTGCGACGATCAGGGCGATCAGCGGCGGGAAGGTGAGGATGCGCCTGGCGATGTCGGCCCTTGTGACCGCGCCCTCGGAATAGACGGAAATGAGGACGATCCCCACCGTGCTGAGCGCGAGATAGGTCCCAAGCTGGTCGATCAGGATCCCGGTCGGCATGCCGCCTGCGCCGTAGAAGGTTTCGATCATCGGCAGGCCGATGAACGAGGTGTTGCCCAGACCGCCGACGACGGCAAGCGCCCCGGTGGTGGCCGGCGCCAGGTTGAGCTGCCGTCCGATCGCCCAAAAGAGCGCGGCGCTGGCCGCGAACAGGAGCCAGGGCATGAGCACCGCGTAGACCATCGCCGGGTCGAGTTTGAGGTTATGGATTTGCTGGAAAATGAGCGCCGGAAGCGCGACGTTGATGATGAAAGCATTGATCGTCGTATGCGCATTGTCGGGAACGCGACGGAACTTGCGCAGCGCCATGCCAATGGCAAGGCAAACAAACAGCAGCGCGATGTTTTCCATGCCAATCCCCGGTGCGCGGATGCCTCCGACCCACCTGTCTTCTAAGCTCCTGCCGCAGCGTCGCAGTGACGTTCGTCACACGTAGAACGCTGCGCGATCGTGTGAAACCTTACTGGCGCCAGACGCGCCCCCGTTAGGGGTTCAAAATGGCCGGCCCGGCGGCGCGGTTCCCGCGCCTGGCGAGGCGGATCCCGGTCGCGCGCCAATAAAGGTTACTCTCAAGATGTCCTTCGCGAGATCAGCCGTTCGTGCCACGATCCGTCGACGCTTTTGAAAGGTCCACGTTCATGGATGCCATCAATCAGATCGGGTCGATTCTCAGCAATCTCGTCGACGCCTTGATTCACCCTTCGATAGCCAGCCTGCCGATGGGATTCCTCGTCCTCGTCCTGGCGGTTCTGACGATCGCAGCGCTGCCGGAGGGCGCGCGGGAAAGGATGCGATTTGCCGGCCTGACGGCGTTCGGGCTCATCGTCAGTCTTACATTGTCGTGGCCAGTGAACTGGGCTGCGATCTTGCGCTGAGCGGCGCTGGAAAAGAATTGCGGCGCGACAGCTACTGCCGCCTCCGGGCAGTCGTTTGCTTTCGCGGTGTCTCGGGCGCGATCGCCTCGCCCCCTACGCGTCCTTCGGTCAATAACGGGCGCGGACGACGGCCGGGTAGCTGTCGCCAATGCATCGGACCCCGAGGCCGTGGAGAACGGCGTCGCTCTTCGCCGACGGGTAGGGGATCGCCGTCAGGTTGCTTCTGAGGTCGGCCATGGGTGCGCAGGCCGAATACGGCAGTTCGACCTGCGCATAAGGCGCCGGCGGCTGGGCGGCGCAACCGACCAGGCAGGGCAGGAAAATCGCCGCGCTCACCATGCGCATGGAGTTCAGCTCCGAGGCCATGACGAAGGTTCTAGGCGAGCAGGCTGGACCGAGCCTGACGCGTGCCCATCGTCGAATCCCGGCAGTGGCGGGTCGCCCTCGGGCGATAGGCGGCCCGGGAGCGTCGCCCCGTGCGCTTACGAGGCTCGCAAGCGGCTCGACGGCCGCAGCAGAAAAGAAAGCGCGGCTTCGCACGCCTGCTCCGCCTTCAGCGTCAGGAGCGCGTCGGCGCGGGTTCGACCGAGGTTCACCGCGGCCACAGGTTTTCCGGCGCCGGCCGCGCGCTCAACGAAACGGAAGCCCGAATAGACCATGAGCGAAGAGCCGACGATCAGCATGGCGTCGGCTTCGTCCAGGCGCCGCGCGGCTGCATCGACCCGGTCGCGGGGAACGTTCTCGCCGAAAAACACGACGTCGGGTTTGAGCACGCCGCCGCAGCGCCGGCAGGACGGAACGGTGAAAGACGCAAAGTCGGCGCTGTCGAGGTCGGCGTCGCCGTCGGGCGCTTCCGTCGCGTCCAGACCGCGCCAATCGGGGTTCAGCCGGCCAAGTTCGTCCTGCAGATCGTCGCGCGGCGATCTTAGCTCGCAGTCCAGGCAGCGAACAAGATCGATCCGACCGTGCAGGTCGATCACCCGCGCGCTGCCGGCCGCCTGATGCAGCCGGTCGACGTTCTGGGTGAGGATGAGCTCGATTCCGCCCATCGTCTCAAGCCGGGCCAGGGCGCGATGGGCGTCGTTCGGCCGGGCCCGGCGAATGCGCCGCCAACCCACGAGGCTGCGCGCCCAGTAGCGCCGGCGGGTCTTTTCGTCAGCCATGAAGGCCTGAAAGGTCACCGGTTGCGCCCGCTTCCATTGGCCCTCGGCGTCGCGATAGTCGGGAATGCCCGAGCCCGTGCTGCAGCCGGCGCCGGTCAGGACGAAGAGACGGCGATGCCGATCGATGAAGTCTTCGAGGCTGCTGCATTCCGTCATGTAGCGACGCTACCGCCTAAAGGCCAATCCCGCCATGAGTCGTTCCAGGTCGCCACATTCGCGTGGGGCCGGCGGCGACATGGACATGGGTCGCGCGGACGGTTAGGCTCGCAAAAAAAGCAGAGCCGACGCTTGCGGCGGCGGCGCTGCGCCAAGCGGAGGAACACGGGATGGGCCGATGGCGATGGCTCGCGGCAGCCTTACTCGCCGCGATGGGCGCCCTTGGCGGCATCGGGGCGCTGGCGGACGACGCGCGCCATTTCAGCTTCGCCTATGACCAGCCGCATTCGACGGGCTACGGCATCGCGGCGGACCTCTTCAACAGCAAGCTCATGGAGATGAGCCGCGGTTCAATGGCGATCGACCAGTTCCCGGGCGCACAACTGGGGCAGGAGCCCCAGATGCTGCAAAAGATCCGCACCGGCGACATTGACTTCATGATCAGCTCGACCGCGAACGCGGCGACCGTCGCGCCGGAATCGGGCGTGTTGTCGATCCACTATCTCTTCCGCTCGGAGGACCAGTTGATCAAGGCGATCGCCGACCCTCGGCTGATCGCGGCGGTGCGGGAAATGTTCGACGCGACCGTCAAGGACGGCCATGTGCTGGCGCTCGCCACGCTTGGCCTTCGCGACCTCTACGGCAAGCGGCCGGTGACGTCGATCGACGACCTCAAAGGTTTCAAAGTACGCGTCCAGGCCACGCCGACCGAGGACACGCTGTTCCCCGCCTATGGCGCGCAGACCGTCCACATGCCGTTCGGGAGCGTCTATACGTCACTGCAGACCGGCGTTGTCGACTTTGCGGAAAACGGCGTCAACGTTTACGACAGCAACAAGCACTACGAGGTCGCGCCGGTGCTGTCGATGACCGAGCATGAAGCCAACAACAGCGTCATCTGGGTCAGCGACAAGCTGTGGGCTTCGCTGACCGACGAACAGAAGGGCTGGGTGCAGGCGGCGGCGGCCGAGGTCGGCGCGAAGCAGCCGGCGCAGGCGATCGCGCTCGAGCACAAGTCGCTCGCCAGGCTGCAAAAACTTGGCGTGAAGGTCGTCACCGATGTCGACAAGGCGAGCTTCATCAAGATCGCCGAACCGCTGCAGGACAAGCTCGCCAAAGGCCTCGGCCCGCACGCCGAAAAGATCCTGCAGGTCTGCCGCTCGATCGAATAGGCGATGGACGAGCGCGCCGACCTCGTCCTCGCCGCCGATCGCCACCTGAAGTGGCCGGCGTTGGACCCGCTGGAGCGCGTGCTGATGCAGCTCTGCGGCGTGTGCCTGGTCGGCTTCACCTCGACAACGCTGCTCGACGTGGTGGCGAGGGTCATTGGCCATCCCTTGCTGTGGCCGCAGGAAGTGACGTCCGCGTTCTTCATTTACGGCGTGTTCATCGGCGCGTCGGCGGCGACGCGGCGCAATGATCACCTGCAGCTCCTGGCCCTGACCGAGGCGATGAGCGGAACGACGCGCCGCGTCTTCGAGGTCGTGAATCGCGCCGTGGTCATGGGCGTCGGACTCTTCCTCGTCGTCTACGGCTGGCAGAACTTCCTGACCGGCTTCGGCAGTTTCCGCATGCCGTCGATGTTGCCGATCGCCTATCTCTACGCGCCGATTCCGTTGTGCGGAGCGCTGGTGGCGCTTTTCAGCCTCGAACAGATCGTCAACGGCCTGCGCCATGGTTTTGAGCCCCCGCAGTCGGCGGGCCCTGCGTAGCACGATGCCGAACAGCGCGATCCTCCTGATCATGACCGCGCTCTTCCTGGCGCTCGGATATCTCGGGGTGCCGGTGGCCTTCTCGCTCATGGCGGGCGTCATCGTCGGCACGATGCTGACGCCGATCTCGTTGCAGTCGATCGTCGGGCAAGCGTTCAACGGCGTCGATTCCGAAGCCTTGATGGCGATCCCGTTCTTTTTGCTGGTTGGCGAACTGATGACGTCGGCGAACGTCGTCGTGCGCATCGCCGAACTGTCGCAGGCCCTCGTCGGCCACATGCGCGGCGGGCTCGCGCAAGTCACCACTGTCTTCAGCATGTTCTTTTCCGGCATGTCCGGCTCGTCGTCGGCGGACGTCGCGGTGTTGAGCCGGACGATGGCTCGCCCGATGGCGAAGGAAGGGTACTCGCCGGCCTTCGTCGCGGCCCTCATCGCTGCCGCTTCGACGATCGCCAATCTGGTGCCGCCGAGCATCATGGCGGTGGTTTACGGCGCGGTCGGCAATGTCTCGATCGCCGGGCTATTCCTGGCCGGCATTCTGCCCGGCGTGATGGTCGGCGTCGGCCTCATGCTCTTTTGCTATTTTTTCGGACCGGTCGGTTTTCGCCGGCCGCGATCGAGTTTTCACAATCTCGTCGGCGCGGCGCGGGCGGCGGCGCTGCCTGCGCTGATCCCGGTGATCCTGCTCGGCGGCATCATGACCGGCTGGTTCACGCCGACCGAAGCCGGCGTCGTCGCCGTCGCCTATATCCTTGTTGTCGTGATCCCAGCGCTCAATCCGCGCCACATGAGGTTGGTGTGGCGCGACTTCGTCCAGGCCGGACTGATCTACTCGCTGCCGCTGATCACCATCGCCGCCGCCTCAGCGTTCGGTTGGCTCCTGGCCTATCTGCGCGGCCCGATCGTCGTCTCGGCGTGGATCGGCGATATGGCGGGCGGGGATCCCCGCGCCATCATGTTCCTGCTGGTCGCGGTGTTCACCATCGTCGGCGACTTCATCGAACCGATCCCGGCGATCATCATCTTCATGCCGGTCGTCAATCAGCTCACTGACCAGGCGTCGATCAATGGTGTGCATATGGGCATCGTGCTCATCATCACGCTGGCCTTCGGCTTGATCACGCCGCCGTACGGACTGTCGCTCTTGATGGCGTCGAAGTTCGTCGGCGTGCGCTTCGATGCAGCGCTACGGGCGTCGCTGCCGATTTACGTGATCTTCTTCGCGACGATCGCCTTCGCGATCTTTTTCCCCAACGCGGTGCTTTGGTTGCCGAAGACGCTGTTTCCGGAGTCGATTGGCTGTTTCAAGGCGCCCGACGGCGCAAGATACATCTGCCCCTGACAGCCTGACGTCTATTCGAACCGGTAGAGCGCCCCCGGGTTGTCGACCAGGATCCGATTGCGGGTCGCCTCCTGAGGCGCCCAGTCGGCCAGGAGGTCGAACAGGACCGCGTCGTTGGGCTTGGCGTCGGCTTTTTCAGTCGGATGCGGCCAATCGCTGCCCCAGACCATTCGCTCCGGCGACGCCTTCACATAGGCCCTGGCGACCTCGCCGACGTCGGCGTAATTCGGCGGGCCCGTCTTCGTGTCCATGTAAGCGCCGGAAAGCTTTACCCAGGTCCGCCCCTTTTCGACGAGTTTCATCACCAATGCGAACGCAGGATGATCGACGCCGGCCGGCTCCGGAATGCGCGCCATATGGTCGAAAACGATCGGCGAGGGCAGCCGTTGCAAAAGCTCCGCGACTTCAACGATCTGGTCGCCGAGCATGTGGATCTGGACGTGCCAGCCAAGATCGTTGACGCGCTTCGACAGCGGCTCGAGCATGTCAACCGTGGTCGCGCCTGATTGGACGAGATTGAACCGGATGCCGCGCATGCCGAGGCTGTCCAGCCGCTTCAGTTCCGCGTCGGTGACGCTTCTGTCCACGACCGCGACGCCACGAGCCGTCGCGCCGAGCTTGGCGATCGCATCGAGGCTGCAGGAATTGTCGGTGCCGTAGGTCGACGGGGTGACCACGACGTTGCGCGTCGTCCCGATCCGTTTCTGCAATAGGCGATAGTCGTCGGTGGTCGCGTCCGGCGGCCTGAGCTTGGCGTTCGGCGCGACCGGAAAGCGGCTATTGTAAACGTGCATGTGACAGTCGCAGGCGTTCAGCGGCGCCTTGAGTTTTGGCGGTTCGGTCCCTGACGACCAAGGCGCGGGCTGCTGCGCTCGCCCTGGGGAAGTTTCAAACCCGCCAGCCGCCATCGCTGTTGCTCCCATCGCCTTCAGCAAGGTTCGGCGGCCGATGTTCTCGCTCATCTCGTTTCCTTCCCGCGGCTGCTTCGTATGCCCACTGACGGATCAAGGTAAGCCAGTCGAGGAAAGCTGCAAAGACTTGGTCCCGAGCAAGCCTATTTTTGACCGGTCGCGCGCTCGCGGTCACGCGCGACCGGCTCGTCTCGCAAGGCCCGGCGCGACGAGCCGCGCGACGTCGGCACGCAGCGCGGGCAGGAGCTCGAGTTCGAACCACGGATTGCGCTTCAGCCAGGCGTTGTTCCGCCACGAGGGATGAGGCATCGGCATGAGGCGCGTACGGTCGCCCGAGCGATAAACATCGCGCCACCTGCCGACCGTTTCGGTCAATCCTTTGGCGACGACAGTTCGGTCGAGGTGCCACTTCTGTGCGTATTGGCCGACAAGCAGGATAAGCTCGAGATTCGGCAGGCGATGAAACAATCGCTCGCGCCAGGTTTCCGCGCATTCGCGGCGAGGCGGCAAGTCGCCGCCTTTGGCGTCAAGACCTGGAAAGCAGAATCCCATCGACACGATCGCAACTTTCGTCGGATCGTAGAATATGTCCTCGCCGATCCCGAGCCATTGGCGCAGGCGGACGCCGGAAGGATCGGTGTAGGGACGTCCCGAGGCATGAACCCTAACCCCCGGCGCCTGACCGGCGATGCACAGGCGTGCGGCGTTCGAGACCTGAAAGACGGGCCTAGGCTCGTGGGGCAGGCGAACGCCGTATCGAGGCGCATCGCGACAGAGCCGGCAGGCGCGAATCTCGTCGGTCATTGGATCGAGCGGAGGGCAGGGCGGGTCCATGGGCGTCCGGATATCGAAGCGGCCCAGACCAAGCAAGCGCTCGGAGTTGCGCGAGGCGCGTGGGCCGTTCCCGCAAATTGGAATAGGACGAAACCGACTGGATGATAGCGCCAAGCGTCGGTGGCGGCGACACCATCGTAGCATTGACAGTGAAAGCGATCCGGCGTGAACTTGAGAAGGAGAGGACGCGCGCTGGATCGACCGGTGCGGCGGGGGGTGAGCATGGTGCTGAAGGTTCCCTCTCAGCGGCTCGTTTTGCGCCTGGCGCCATTGACGCTCGCCATGTTTCTTGGCGGCTGCGACTGGGCCGTTCTCGATCCGAAAGGTCCGATCGGCGACGGCAACGCGACGCTCCTTATCGATTCCGTCGCCATCATGCTCGTCATCGTGGTCCCGACCATCATCGCCACCCTCGGCATTGCCTGGTGGTTCCGGTCGTCCAACGGAAGGGCCTTCTATCTGCCGGATTGGGAAGAGTCCGGCCAGCTCGAACTTATCGTCTGGGCGATTCCGCTGCTGACCATCATGCTGCTCGGCGGCGTGACCTGGATCGGCGCGCATGATCTCGATCCGGCAAAGCCGCTTCAATCGAAAGAAGAGCCGCTCAACGTTCAGGTCGTGTCGCTCGACTGGAAATGGCTGTTCATCTATCCCGACCAGCACATCGCGAGCGTCAATCGTTTGGTGATTCCGGCCGGGACGCCGATCCATTTTTCGCTGACCTCGGGCAGCGTCATGACCGCGTTCTTCGTCCCGCAGCTCGGCAGCATGATCTACACCATGAACCGGATGCGGACGCAGCTCTACCTCAAGGCCGATGAGCCCGGAACCTTTTTCGGCCTTGCGACTCAGATAGCCGGCGACGGATTCGCCGACATGCATTTCGAGGTCGAGGCGAAGTCGCCGCAGGACTTCTACGCTTGGCTCGGCCAGGCGCGCGGCGGAGGACCGGCGCTGACGCCGGAGAGCTATATCGAGCTGTCGAAGCAGAGCGTCGTTCCGACGCCGTTCACCTACCAAACGGTTTCCGACGGCATCTTCGAGAAGATTCTCGACCAGACTCTGCCGCCAGGACCTGGCCCGGTCGCCGAAACCGACCCCAGCTCGATCGTGGCGACAGCCTCTCGGCTATGCGTAGGGAGGCGGAACTAGCATGTTCGGCAAGCTGACCTGGGACGCCATTCCCTTCGACCAGCCGATCCCATTGGCGGCCGGCGGCATTGTGATCGTCGTGATCCTCGGCGTGGTCGCTTTCGTCACTCTCAAGGGCTGGGTCCCTTATCTGTGGCGCGAATGGATCACCAGCGTCGACCATAAGCGGATCGGGGTCATGTACGTCACGCTCGCGGCGGTAATGCTGCTGCGCGGCTTCATCGACGCGATCATGATGCGTTCGCAACAGGCTTTGGCGTTCCAGTCCCAGGGCTATTTGCCGCCGGAGCATTACAACCAGATCTTCTCCGCCCATGGCACGATCATGATCTTCTTCGTCGCCATGCCGTTCGTCATCGGGCTCATGAATATTGTCGTGCCGCTGCAACTCGGCGTGCGCGACGTCGCCTTCCCGACCTTGAATTCGGTCAGTTTCTGGCTGACCGCGACCGGGGCGCTCCTCGTCAACCTGTCGCTGGTTGTCGGCGAGTTCTCGCGTACCGGCTGGCTGCCTTTTCCGCCGCTCTCGGAACTCAACTATTCGCCCGACGTCGGGGTCGACTACTACTTGTGGGGGGTGCAGATCTCCGGCGTCGGTACAGTGATGACCGGGGTCAATTTCGTCACCACCATCCTCAAGATACACGCCCCCGGCATGACCTATATGCGCATGCCGGTCTTCTGCTGGACGGCGCTCGCCGCCAATCTCGTGATCGTCGCCGCATTCCCGGTTCTGACCGCGACGCTCGCGATGCTGACGCTCGACCGCTACCTCGGCTTCCATTTCTTCACCAACGAAGCCGGCGGCAATGTGATGATGTTCATGAACCTAATCTGGATCTGGGGCCATCCGGAGGTTTACATCCTCGTCCTCCCCGCGTTCGGGGTGTTCTCCGAGGTGGTGGCGACCTTCTCACGCAAGACGCTGTTCGGCTACCGCTCGATGGTCATCGCGACCATGGCGATTGGCATCATCTCGTACACGGTCTGGCTGCACCACTTCTTCACCATGGGGGCCGGCGCCAACGTCAATGCGGTCTTCGGCATCGCGTCGATGATCATCGCGGTGCCGACGGGGGTGAAAATATTCAACTGGATGTTCACCATGTACGGCGGCAGGGTCCACTATGCCTCGCCGATGCTGTGGTCGATCGGCTTCATGGTGACCTTCGTCATCGGCGGCCTGACCGGCGTCCTGGTCGCGGTGGTGCCGGCGGATTTCATGCTGCACAACAGCCTTTTCCAGGTCGCCCATTTTCATAACGTCATCATCGGCGGCGTGCTCTTTGGCGCGTTCGCCGGCTACACCTTCTGGTTCCCCAAGGCGTTCGGCTTCCGGCTCCACGAGGGCTGGGGCAAAGCCGCGTTCTGGTGCTGGTTTTTTGGCTTCTATCTGGCGTTCATGCCGCTCTATGTCGTGGGTTTGATGGGCATGACCCGGCGGATGCAGCACTACGACGTGCCCGAATGGCGCCCCTGGCTCCTGGTCGCGGCGTTTGGCGCCGTGGTCGTTCTCGCGGGTATCCTGTGTCAGGTCACTCAGTTGGTCGTGAGCATCCGCCATCGCGAGGAATTACGCGACCTGACCGGCGACCCGTGGATGGGCCGGACGCTCGAATGGTCGACGTCGTCGCCGCCGCCGGCGTTCAATTTCGCCGTCCTGCCCCATGTCGAGAGTAAGGATGACTATTGGCGCCGGGAGCATTCACCCGATCGCACGCCGGAGGCCGAACCCCAATACAGCGCGATAGAGATGCCGAGGAACAGCGCGACCGGCTTTGTCTGCGCGTTCTTCGCCACCTTCGGGGGCTTTGGCATGATCTGGCAGATCTGGTGGCTGGTGATCGTTTCCCTGGTCGGCGCGTTCGCCACTTTCGTCGTCTTCGCCTGGCGCGACCGGACCGAATACGAGATCTCGGCCGACGAGGTTGCCCGCATTGATCGCGCCAACCGTCTTGCGCGGAGCCAGGCGCGCGCAGCGTTGCAGGCCGCGGAATGACCGCCTTCGAAGCCGGCGCCGGCTATGGCGGTCAGAATCGCGGCGGCGGCGCCGATGTCATCCTTGGCGGCGGGTCGGAGCCGCTGTACGCGCACGCCGACCGCAGCCCGGCTTCGAAGCGGATCATCGTCGGCTACGGGTTCTGGATCTTCCTCCTCAGCGACATCGTCATGTTCTCGGCGTTCTTCGCCACCTATGCGGTGCTGTCGGGAGAAACGGCCGGCGGCCCAGGCGGGAAGGAACTCTTCAATCTCAACAACGTCGCGATCGAGACCGCTTGCCTCCTGCTCTCGAGTTTCACTTGCGGCATCGCCAGCATCGGCGCGAGGGCCCGCGACGGGCTGATGTACTACGGCGGCATGGCGTTGACGCTCCTGTTCGGGGCGGGCTTCCTATACTTCGAGATCCACGAACTCGGGAGCTTGGTCGCGCAGGGCGCGGGACCGAGCCGCAGCGCGTTCCTCTCGGCTTTCTTCGCGCTGGTCGGCTGCCACGGTTTGCACGTGACCCTCGGCCTCTTGTGGCTGCTCACCATGGTCGCTCAGGTGTTCGCCAAGGGCTATCGGGCCGACATCCTCCGTCGCGTCCTCTGCTTCGGCCTCTTTTGGCACACGCTCGACATCATCTGGGTCGCGATCTTCACCGTGGTCTATCTTTTGGGAGCGGGCTGATGAGCCAATCCGACCAAGAGGCGATTCTGGATCACGGCGACGCCGCGCCGGGCGACGAGCCGGCCGGCCGCCACGAGGTGGCGGAAGGCCTTCTGGGCTACCTGATCGGCCTCTTCCTCGCGACGCTCATCACCGTCGTGGCGTTCTTCATCGCCGGGACCAACCTGGTCTGGGGCCCCAGCATCCCCCTTGCGCTCGTGGTGCTGGCGGTCGCCCAGATCGGCGTCCACCTCGTCTTCTTCATCCACATCACCACCGGGCCCGACAACACCAACAACGTGCTTGCGCTCGCCTTCGGGGTCCTCATCGTCATGTTGATCATGATCGGATCGCTCTGGATCATGGCCAACCTCAGCCAAAACATGACGCCGATGGGGATGTAGACGGGATAGGCGGACGCCGCTAAACCGGCTGCCGAGCGCCCCGTCGACACGCGCCAGCCAGGCGCGGCCGAGGCAGTATTTTCTCGACCCGGCCCTTGACGACAATTTTGATAACTATTTGGTAGCGTCGACGCCCTAACGTATCGTAAGGACCCCTGTCGTTATTCCGCAGCTGGAAAACGAGCCCATGTCGCAAAGCGTACAAAGTCTGCAAAGCGTAAACGAGTTGACAAAGCCCCGAGGGACCTCCCTCCTTGAGATGTATGAAAATTGTCTTCCGAATTTCGATAGCCTGCACGAAGAACAGCATCTGAAGTTCGTAAAAGCAATTCGCCTGATCTCAGATCAATTCAAGATATCGGAAATCCGGTTCGAAAGTGAAACTCTGGAGCAAGTCCAGCCAATTATCGACCGCCTGTGGCAGTTATATTACCAATATCTTACCAAGAACCCCATCATTTCATCGGCGATATTCATCGCGTTGGCCCATATTGAATCGTACTATATCGACGGTCCCGACGCTAAGCTCGTTCACAACCTCACGGGCCTGCACATTCATTCGCCAATTCAATGGCTGGAAGGGAAGGAGAATGACCAGGCGCCCGAGGGGTCCTAAAGCGTTTGGATCGAATTGGCCCGTCGCGATACCGATTGCGGCATAACACAGGCCGCCACGAAGCCCGCAGGTGGGTGCGGCGCGGCGAAGGGTTTCCAAATCCAACGCAGCAAATCCGAATCCAGCGCAACAACAACCAAGCCCAGCGCAACAAAAACCAAATCCGGCGCAACAAAAACAAAACGATCTTTCTGGCCGTCAAACGATAGTTTTCAATGGCTTAAGCGGCAAATTTGAGCAAAACCATCCTCGTCTCCACCCGCCCGATCAACCAGTAGCGAAGTCAAAGAGCCTGAGGGGCCTGTGCCTCCTCCTCTTCAGACCAGACGGCGATTCCCAAATCCGACGGTGGCAGGCACCATAGCACGGCCTTCTGATTATCGCAAAACAACTGTCGCTTTTCTCGCGTCCGCGCGGATGCTGTTAAGGGTTCCTCGCGACTTCCAGCTCTTCAACGCCACGAGGATTCGCATGGGATTTTTGACCGGTCGATGCGATCCTTGTACTTCACTGCAATTTCCTTGATTTCTTCCATCAGCTTATCCGAGAGCGTCGTCGGGACAAGTCCAAGGGAAAGCAAGTTTTCGTTCGCGACGGTCAACTCATTGACGTCGGCTTCGTTGCGAGGGTTGGGCACCGAGCGCCACCGAACGCCAGTCATTTCTGAGATTCGCTTCGCAAGATCGATGACGCGATGGGTCTCGGTCATCTGATTGAAAATGCTGACCCGCCGGCGGTTGTCTCCCGGGCCGGAGATCGCCAATTCGATGCAGCGGACCGTATCTCGTATGTTGATAAAGGCGCGCGTCTGTCCGCCGGATCCGTTCACGGTGAGCGGATAGCCGATCGCCGCCTGAACAAGGAAGCGGTTGAGAACCGTGCCGTAGTCGCCGCAATAGTCGAAGCGATTGAGGAGTTCAGGCGCGAGCCGGGTTTCTTTGGTCTGCGTGCCCCAGACGATGCCTTGATGCAGGTCTGTGATTTTGAATCCCGTAGTTCTTGTTATAATAGTGGAAAAACAACGCGTCCTGCGTCTTCGTCATATGATAGATGCTACCCGGGTTGGCCGGGTAAAGAATTTCAATTTCTTGGGGTCCCTTGTCCGTTTGAACGACAACCGGAAGGTAGCCCTCCGGAACCCGCACTCCAGCCGTCCCGTATCCGTAGACCCCCATGGTCCCCAGGTGAACAATGTGGGTGTGATGGCAGCCAGCGCTGACAATAGCGCATAGCAAGTCGTGGGTCCCATTGAGGTTATTTCGTACGGTATACCGCATCTCTTGCGGGCTCTTCATGGAATAGGGAGCCGCGCGCTGCTCCGCGAAATGAACGATCGCCGACGGCCGCTCGTCTTTGAGGAGTTCGACCAACTCGGTATAGTCAGTGCCGAGTGTCAGCCTATGAAAGCGAATCGTCTTCCCGGATATTTCCGCCCACTTTGCCAGCCGCACCTCCGGCGTCCGAATCGGCGTCAGGGACTCCGTCCCGAGTTCAATGTCGATTTTGCGCCGCGACAGATTGTCCACAATGGCGACGTCGTATCCGAGCGCCGAGAGGTGCAACGAGGTTGGCCAGCCGCAAAAACCATCGCCGCCGAGAACCAGAACCGTGCCTTTGGACGCCGGATCCGTCGCCCCGCGATTCGCTTTAACGTCCATTTTCGCCCCTCTTTTCGATGATGTGAAAATATTGTCGGTAAATCAATGCCTCTCAATCTGATCTTGCGCCCGCCTGTACTTCCCCGCTGGCCGTCCCCTCACCGGCCGGAAAGCTGCCGGAAGACTTCGACCGCAATATCGGGACGAAATTCGGTGACCGCGGGAGAGTACTCTGACGGCTCGGGAATATTGAACCAGTAGCCGTCAACAAATTCGCGAGTTGCATCGATGGCGCGCAGAATGTCGTCAGCCGTGACAATCTGGCCGCTCGGCTGGGTGCTGACGCCTGCGAGCACCATGACTTTCGGATTTGCCTGACGGGCCTGGGTCGCGGCTTCCCGGACGAACCTTGCATATCGCCCCGTGTCGCGCTCGAACCGTTGCGACTGAACGTCGAAGACGTCGGCGTAACGCGCGCCGTCGGCGGCCAGATCCAATCGCAAATAGGTCTCGTCCTGGCGCTTCCGGTCGCTGTCGGGCGCCAGGACCGGGACGAGGTCGACGGCGGGCGCGGTCAAGAACAACAGGCCCTGGGCATGAACAAGATCGGCAGCCTGCTTCAGGTACTTGGCCGGATTTTGTTGCTCTTCGGCGGGAGTGAATCGCCAGTTTTCATAATCATACATGATTCCCTTCACGTCGGGGCTGAGCGCGCTGGTCCCGAGGGCGTCTCGGATGCCCTCGAAGCTCTTGAATGAGCGCAAGGGAACCGCCTGCCACCCCGCCGGAACCTCGCTGAGCGGACGGCCGCTCATCACAAAGGGTTGTGTCCCGTCGAGAAGCCTGGAAGCGCCGGTGTCCGACGCGATCGCGATCGCTCCCCGACCGGCAAGTAGCCAACGGAGGACTTTAGAATCTGCCGCAGCAGCAGGATAGAAGACGGCCAACATCAAACTTGCCGCAAAGCCGAAGACGCCGCAAAGGTTGGAAATCGAAACAATACTGCACCTGTAGCCAATTTTGACTTCCCGGTCAGGGCCCGCTTCGGCAATCGTCGCGAACAGGTTCAATCCCCTTCACTCAAATCGCAGGCAGCCGAGCGCCCCGGCTCAGCCAGGCGACTAGCACCGCGCCGAGGACAATCGAGAATGCAATCCAAAGCAGGTTGTCCTCGAGCGGACTGCTCAAGGAAAACGGTTCTCGAGCGGGCCGGCACCAGCCGCCGGCAGGACCTGGCGCGACCAGATTGGTCCGATCGCCGGTCGGTCCGAGGCCGCCCAAAGGATTGGCCAGCATGACTGGCCTTGTGAACACGCCGAGCGGGAATTGCGCAGGCGCCAATCGCGCTCCCCCGAGACTCGCTCCCCGGTCGTTCCAATACTGGCCGCCGGCCTGAAGATTGTCCGCAACCTGATTGTCGGCGCAAACCGGCTCAATCCCGCCGGCGTCGATTGTCGGATCGCCTAGGTCTCCCGTCACTGTTGGAACGCTGACGCTGAATTGGGAGCCATTCGGCGGCGACGGCGTGGCGGCGTCGTCGGAAGCAGCGTCCGAACTTGAGCCGATGCCGAACTCCTCCGCGATCAGAGCGCCTCCGCTCGGCAGGAGATCCTGCTGCGCGACGCCATTGAGCATCGTTGACACCGCCGGATCGAATCCGGCGCCCTGCAGCATGACTCCGCTCCATTGTGGAGTGTCCGACACGGCGGTCGCAGACTGAAAATCGCCGAAGATCGCCGGGGCGATCAGACTCATGGCCCCGAATGACAACAACGAATAGAAAGACGCCGCCGCCGGATCATAGTCTTGATTTTCCACCCAGGGGGAGACAGCCAACGACGGCCCGCGGGAGCCGCCAATGACCGAAGGAGCGGGCGATCCGTCGGCTGGCAGCGCGGTCATGGCGGCCATGGCGATCAAAACGGCGGACGGCGCCAACCGCCATTTCGCCCGTGTTTCGCCCGAGCGCCGATCAAAGCCCCGTCTCACCACCAGGGTATCTCCTCCCAGATGTGGTCAGGGACATAAGGGTGCTTGGCGCCAATTCGAAACATCTCGCTCCACTCTGCAAAAATATTGGGCAGCTCCAGCCACAAGACATAGAACGGATAAAGAAAGATCAGTGGAAAATTGACTGATTTTGGCGTGCTGGCGATTTCGCGAGTTATCAGTATTCTTATGAATAAAAATAAAACAATAATCCAATATGAAGTCAAAATTACCTCCGGCGCACCCTCCAACCCGTGCTCGTAAAGCGCCCAGAATAATCCAACCACCAGCGTCACCGGAATCAATAACCTGAAGGCCAGCTGAAGGGCAATAACTGCATTCGCAAAGCCGTAGCGGCCGAGCATGAACATATCACGATGTTTGCTGACGCGGATCTTGATTATGTTCCGTCGCCACCGCATTCGTTGCCGCCAAAGATGATATCTTGTCTCCGGAACCGTCGTCCAAACCACGGCATCGTTTGAGAACGCCAGTTTGAAGCGTTGCTTGAGCAGCATCGTCGACAAGTCTCTATCGTCGCCGAGCCCGGTGTCGAAACCGCCCAGACCGCGAATGATGTCCGCTCGGAAAATCCCCCCCATTCCCGAGATGATGTCCATCACGGAAATTTTTGATTGGTAGAATTTCGCCAAGCTGAACTTCATCGCGTACTCGACTTCCTGCAGCCTCGTCAGCAAATTGACCGTGCTGTTGTCGACCCGGATATTCGCGGCGACCCCGCCGACGCGCGAATCCGCGAAAGGCAGGAGCCAATGATGGACGGCTCCATATTGTATTATCGAGTCGGCATCGTGAATAACAATGAAGTCCCCCCGCGCCATGCGAATGCCGATATTGAGCGAACTCGCCTTGCCGTTGCGTCGCGGCGACGGGAAGATTCGCACCCGCTCCGTGTCATACCGGCTATGGGTGACGCTGAGGGCGGCCCGCCTCGCGACAGCGACGCTGTCATCGGTCGAGTTGTCGTCGACGAATATGAATTCGAGGTTCGAATAGCCGCACAGCAGGGCGCCGCGAATGCACTGCCCAATGGTGGCCGATTCGTTTCGCCCGGCGGTCACCACGGAAACCAAAGGTTCGGCTTGCCCCGGCCGCGCCGACAGCGGCGGGCGCACCAGGGCAGGCTTCGCAAGGTACGCCAGCCACACGATGACCGGAGGCAACACGAACAACCCAACAGGGAGCACGACCTCGAACCACCACGACGGCAGCACTGAGGTCATCAGCTTCGGGAACGCTCGCGAGAACCCGAGGTTCGACATGGGGTCGAGCGCGGACAGGAAATAGTGCAGGAATCCGTTCATTCGGCGTCGCCTCGCCCGACGACGCCCGCCAGAACGCTGGTAAGATCCTTCCGCTCCTTGATCTCGGCGGCCGACAGGACGAGCGGCGAGCGCGGGCCGAGTTCGGTTTCGACCCGGCGCCGCAGGGCTTCGGCCTCGCGCCGCTTCGCGAGCGGCAAAACAACGACGTACAACGAATCGGCCAGTTGTCCGATCAAGTCGACGTCGCGCAGACAGGCCTTAAGGCGCGTCAGCCACTTTGCGGGCTGATCGCTGCGATCGGCGCCAGTCTCCCCCGGCGCCCACTTGACGAACATGATGGAGAAAGGCTCGTTCAATTGCGAGAGGCGTTTCATTTGGTGGAGGAGAAACTCAAGAATGACCGTCCGTCGGTAGACAGCCACGTCGGCGACATGAGGGAGCTCGTCATCGTCGCCGAGCAAGCGGCCGCGCCGGGCGGCTTCGGCGCCACGCGAAGTGATGAGGAAGCTCAAGGCGACCGTGCTCACCAAGTTCTCGGAGGGCGTCCGCGCGCCGCAGCCGAGGCAGAGCGCCTCGACCGGGGGAGTTTCGGAAACGAGGCCGCATCCGCGACACAGGAACGCCTTGCCGAGCCGGTCATATTCGGTCCCGAGGTGGTGCATGGCTTGGTTGCACTTGGGGCACCGATATCCGCCGTCCGCCTCGGGCGTGAACTCAGGCGGTATCCCGACATAGCCGCAGCGGAAATGATGAAAGAGCCCCTCGCTCGCGAGATGCGCGCTATGACAGCCCGGACAAATCTCGCGGACGTTAAGGTGGCAGCTGTCGCATTTCGGGCAGAGACTCACCCGGTCGAAAAATCGGGCCTCGAGATAGTTTTGCCGCGCCAGAACCGCCAGGTCATTCTCGACGTCCCCGCCCGGCGCTGGGTATTGATAGCCATGCTTTGCTTGCGGCTCGGCGACCGGCGAAATGCTGCCGCCCGAGTGGGCGATCCGCCGCAGAAGGTCCAATCGTCTTGTTTCAACGACTGTGGCGTCGAGGCGTGCGTCAGCGGTCATCGGGCCGCTTCACGGTTGGGCGAGGGTTGCGGCTTCATGTTGCTGGTCTAGCCCGACATACTGTCGAAGCCCGCGCCACCAGGCCGAGGAAAGCTCCGCAACATCCGGCGCTGTCCAACCTTCGCGGCGCGAAGCCGAAACTTGCGACCAGGCGAAGATCCTGCTCAATTGCTCGGGATCGAGGTTGGCGAATTCCAGACGCACCGGAACGTACTGCGACCACATTTCCCTCTGCCAAAAGAAGCGGGTGAGAGAACTGGGGAGAGCCGACAGCTCCGGGTAGAAGTCGGTCAGCGTCGCGGTAACCCCCTTGGCCATGCCCTGGACGGCAACGTCGAAGTTTTGTCCGCGAAACAATTTGCCCCTGTCGCTCGGGTCGAAAAAAACGACGGCATAGGTGTCGTTGGGATTGAAGATGCTCAATATCGGCGTTCGCGCCGCGATCACTTCGCCTTCCCTGGCCGTGCACTCCGTCACGATTCCGTCCTTCGCCGCGGCCAAATAAAAGTGGCCGGTAAGCTCCGGCGAGTTCACGTAGCTGTCGATCCGTTTCTGCAACACTTCGACGCTGACCTCGGCCATCTTCTGATCGGCCCGCTTTGTCTGGTAGACGAATTCGGCCGCGCGCGTCTCGGCGTCGGCGCGGTCAACCGCGGCCTTTGCTTGTTGCCAGACCAGATCGGCCACGAAATTTTTCTCCCGAAGCTTGCTTTCGGCGTCCAGAACCGCGACTTGCTGCTGCAGAAGGGCGTTCTGGGCGTCCGTGAGCTTTTGCGCCGCTTGCGCCTCGCGATCGGCGATCTCGATCTCGGCCCGCGACTGCGCCAACTGAAACTGCAGTTGCTGCAATTCTTGGCCGGCCAGCTGGACCATGGCCTCATTGTAAAACTCGGCCAAACGCTGGCCCTTGGAAACATGGTCCAGGCATTTCACGAAGAGGCGCTCCAAACGCGCCTGCACGATCGGGGACTCCGCGGTCAGTTCGCCGGCAATGATGCCGTTGCCTCTGATCCAGCTCCGATCCAGAATGAACCAACCAAGTATCGCGACACCAATGACGAACAGCACGGTGCGCGGACGGATCCACCATAATCGCCGGGCGCTGGCGCGGGACTTTACCGGCGGTCGCAAGTCGTGGCCCCGGATGTCTGGACGCTGGATGGATCGCGGCAATCGCGCGCCAGCGCGGCATCCCCTTGAGGGCGGTGGCGCGAAAGAGCGTTGATCGCCTTGTTCCTGTTGCTCAAGAAACCCCCATGGCAGGACCGTCGGCCTCCATTCTATAAGTGCGAATTGGGCCGCCAGTCGAGAGGAAGTTGTGGGGCTTGGGTCGAAGATGTCGTCGAGAGTGCGGCTTGACGGATCGGAATGCGTGCTGATTGTTTCAAAGTTAAACGCCAGATACGACAAAGCTGCCCTAAGGAAAACCAAATCATCCCCGAAAATAAATTGCCAACCTCCTTGTATTTCCCTTGCCGAACGAAGCCTGTTCAAGTCGATAAATTCACCGGATGCAATTGGTTGTTTGTGGCAAAGGTCAACAGCGAGGAATCCGAGTTCTGGTCAAATTTGGGGTAGCGGCGTTATCGAATTCGAGGGCGCTCGCCAGTCTCATCCAAGCTGGACAGGCCTATCGGGGGTTGCGATTGGCGAATCGGGCGCTCACGCCGCGCGGCGGAGGGGCAGGGCGAGCCCCCTAGTCAAGGCCGATGGCCCACCCAGTCGGGTGCGCGCGAAAGAGGTATTCGCTCGATCATTTGGAAAGAGCGCCGCCGGCTCGTAAAGGCGAAAACGGCCGACGGCGCGGGCCTTGCGAGTCGGCCGGCGGGGGCAAGGGGGGCGACCGGCCTGCGCCATTGGCGGCGCCGCTAAGGCGAAGTCAACGCGTCGAACGCCGTTCGGTTCCGCGAGGCCGCGCCGCCAGCGACCGCCTCAACGATGATAGGCTCGCGGCTTTCGTTCCCGGCCAGGCCCTCGGCAGTTCGGAACCTTCGACCTTGGCGCGGCGTTTTCGCTGCGAGCGGCAAGGTTTGCGCGGGGCGGCGGAGCGTCGGTTCGCGGTCTATCTCGGGTCCGCATGACGCACTGGGAGTCAAGCTGATGAACGCGATCGTTAGAGAACTGCCGTCCGACGTCGTGCTCGCCGCCCTGGCGATCAAATGCGCGCGGGCCTGGAACCGAGCGTACGCGCTTGAGGACAAGCGGCGCGAAGGCGAGTGGGCGAAATATTTCGCCGCCGTGGCAGAGGCCGAAGAGGTCGACGAGGCGCTTGCGCTTGTTCCGGCCGAGAACCCGATCGGTCTGCGGATCAAATACGTCGTCGCCATGAGCAGGCTTCCCGAACGCGGCGGCCGGCTTGCTGCGCGCCGGTCGGCGGAACGAGCCGGCCTTGTCGCCTCGCTCGAGCGCGATCAGGCCGCGATGACGCTCGCCTATTTGCCGAAGATCGCCTACGCCTGAAGCCGGGGCCCGCTCCGATCCACTTCATTCAGCGCCGTAGCTATTGCCGACAAATGGATTGAAACGGTTTGGCTGCCCTTCTTGAATGTTTATCGAACAATGTGCATGGCTCCCAGTCCAGATTTACTGCAGGCTCTTGAGGGAATTTCCGCGCTGCGGATAGGTGCCTAATTATTGGATCGGGGGCGGCGGGCGGCCGGAGTCGACGTTTAGCGGCTGTTGCGCATTGCGGCCGCGAACGGCGGAAGTGGTCAGGCAAGCGGGCGTTGCCTCTACGCGCGGTCCCCGCCCTGAGCAGTCGTACCCTGGGACCCATTCCAAGGCCTGGGCGCCGTTTGCCGACACTCGCCAATTCTGCAACAGTGAAGAAAATCTCAAGACTGCGCTTGCCTGGAATGGCGTTTCGATATTTCGGATATGGTTCCAATATGGCGCTGTCGTCGCTCGCCGCAAAAGGCGTGACGCCGATTGCATCCGAGCCCGCGGCGTTGCCAGGGTGGCGGCTTCGGTTCAACGTCCAGCACTTCTTCCGCCACGAGGGCGGAATGGCGAACATCGAGCCTGCCGAGGCGGCCTGCGAGGTCCAGGGTGTGCTCCACCTCTGCGAGGACGACCATCTGCCCCGGCTCGACGCGATGGAAGTCTATCCGCACGGCTACGACCGGATTTCGGTGACAGTGGTCACGCCAAGCGGGACTTTTGAGGCGACAACCTATGTCGGAACGCCGGCCTTCCGCAATGACGACTGCCTGCCGACGACGCGCTACCTCAACATTCTCGCGAGCGGCGCGGCTGCAGCGGGCCTCGATCCGCACTACGTTGAGGCCCTGAGGCGTCAACCGGTTCTGCAAAAGCTGGCCTTGCCGGCTTACCGACCGCCGCCCGGCGACTATCCCGCCTTCACCCTGGCGGAGCTGGCCGGGCATCCACATTACACGGCGTTGGCTGGTTCGGTCTTCGACATGACCGGCGCCCGCGGGCATCATCAATTCTTGCGCAGGCTCTTGGGGGGCAAAGACACGACGCTCTTCCACCTCAAGCGTCTCGATACCTCAGACGAAACCGAAAAGCTTGACGACGTGAGGGCCATGCGGTTCAATGACACGCAGAAGGCGTATATCAACGAATATTTGCACGCTTATACGGACGAATACGAATACATCGGAAGGCTCTGCTACGATCAAATTGAGTAGAATCTTAACGTTCGTTTAATCGAATTCATGTCGTTCGTGTCTTGGATTAAATCTGTTTGCGAGGGAGAGGCCATGGGAGAGCTTCCGCCAGCTTTGCCGCACGGAAGGATCGAGGAAGTCTTTCCGGACGTGTTTTTCGTGACCGGCGCGATGAAAGCCGTGCTTATGGGCGGTCACTGGCATTTCAGTCGCAACATGACGATCGTGCGCGATGGCGGCGCACTGACGCTGATCAACACTGTCCGTCTCGACGAGCCCGGTCTCGGTGAGCTCGAGAAGCTCGGAAGGGTCGCCAACGTCGTCAAGATCGGCTCGCTCCACGGGCGCGACGACGCCTTCTATGTCTCGCGCTACCACGCGAAATTCTGGGCGGCGCCCGGGATGAAGGACGAACACGACCTGACGCCCGACAGGGAGCTCGTCCCCGACGGCGAGACCCCATTCGCGGGCTGCAGCGTCTTTGCGTTCCGCATGACGAAACTGCCCGAGCTCATACTCCGGATCGATCGCGCCGGCGGCATTCTCGTTGCGGCCGACGCGCTCCAGAACTGGGTGTCGCCGAACGAGTTCTTCTCCGACGAATCGCGGGCGAGAATGTCCGACATGGGCTTCTTCCAGCGCGCCAACCTCGGCCCCGTCTGGATGCAGGTGAACGAGCCGAAGGCCGACGATTTCGCCAGGCTTCGCCAACTTTCGTTCCGGCACGTTCTATGCGGACACGGAGAACCGCTGCGAGACGAGGCCAAGGAGGCGTTCTCGGGCCGGATCGCCAAAGTCTTTGGCGTCTGACGCCACCGCGCCGCGCGCCGAAGGACTTCGAGGGTCATGATCCCAGGATACGAAATCGTCGAGGCCATCCATCGAACGGAGTTGAGGTCGGTTTATCGCGCGCGGCGCCTCTCGGACGGCCTCGACGTCGTAATCAAGACGTTGGAGCCGGAATACCCGACCCGTCAGCAGGTCGCCGAACTCCGGCGCGAGTTCCAGGTTCTGGAGCGGCTGCAGAAGGTTCCGTCCGTCATCCGGGCTTACGCCATCGAATTGTATGATAACGGCAATGTGGCCCTGGCGCTCGAGTTGTTCGGGCGGTCGGTCGTCGACCAGATTGCGGCGGAGGGCCGCCGCACGCTGCCGCTGGCGCGCGCGCTGTCGTTAGGGGTCGCCGTCGCTGAAGCGCTGGGGCAGATTCACGAGCTCGACGTCATCCACAAGAGCGTCATCCCGAGAAACATCCTCGTCGACGATCGCTCGGACGCCATCCGTCTCATCGACTTCCGGATCTCGTCGGAACTCTCGCTCGAGCGGCAGGGCGAGGCCTCCGCGCGGCACATCGAAGGCGCACTTCCCTATATCTCACCCGAGCAGACCGGACGCATGAATCGCGACCTTGACTACCGCTCGGACTACTATTCGCTGGGCGTCACGCTGTTCGAGCTGCTGACGGGACAACTGCCGTTTCAGGGCGATTCGGTGCTTTCGTGGGTGCATTGCCATATCAGCCGTGGTCCCCCGTCGCCCAGCGCCGTCAATTCCGCCATTCCGGAGCCGGTGTCCGCAGTGGTTCTGAAGCTTCTGGCGAAGAACGCCGAGGACCGGTACCAGAGCAGCTACGGCCTGATCGAGGATCTCGAGCGTTGCCGGAGGGAGCTCGAGCAGACGGGCTCGATCGTCAGAGCAACGCTCGGCCAGCACGACGTCTCGCGCAGGTTTCAGATTCCGCAGCAGCTTTACGGGCGCGAACTGGAGCGTACCGCTTTGCTCGCCCTCTACGAACGGGCGGCGGCCGGCGACGCCGAGTTCTGCATGGTTTCCGGCCATTCCGGCATCGGCAAGTCCGCCCTGGTGAACGAGATCAGCCGCGCGATCGTGCAGCACGACGGCTACCTGATCCAGGGGAAGTTCGACCAGTTCCAGAGGAGCAAGCCCTACTCGGCGGTCGCGAGCGCTTTCCGCGGACTGATCCCTCAACTGTTGGTCGAACCCGAAACCTGGCGGCGCGCCCTGCTGGACGACCTGGCCGCGGCGGTTTCGCCCAATCTGGGCCTGCTCGTCGAACTCGTTCCGGAGCTCGAACAGATCGTCGGCCCGCAGCCGCCAGTTCCGCCTCTGCCGCGAACGGAGGCGCAAAACCGCTTTCAGATCGCCCTCGTCAATTTCATCAAAGTCATCGCGACCACAAGGCCGTTGGTCATCTTCCTCGACGACCTGCATTACGGCGACGCTTCGACGCTGAACCTCATCCGGTGGCTGGCGGCGAGCCGAGATCTCAAGCGGCTGTTTGTGGTCGGCGCCTATCGAAGCAACGAGGTGGACGTCGGACATCCCCTGCGGCTCGCGCTAAACGAGATCGAAGAGACTCGAACAATCCATGAGCTGAAGCTGCAGCCGTTGAATCTCGCATCGGTCAAGCAGCTCGTGGCGGATGCGCTGCAAACTGACAAGGCCGACTGCGCGCCGCTCGCGGAATTGCTGCAAGAGCAGGCGGACGGCAATCCCTTCTTTCTCACCGAACTCCTGAAGACGCTCGCGCAGTCGCGGGCGATCGCCTTCGCCCCCGATCTCGGCCGCTGGCGTTGGAGCCTGGATGCAGTGCGAGCGAGCGGAATCAACGCGAACGTGGTCGATTTCGTCGTCGCGAAGCTGCGCAGGCTTCCCGCCGAGACGCAGAGGGCTATTCAACTAGCCGCCTGCATCGGCAACACCTTCGATCTGAGAACGCTGACAATCATCAACGAACAGTCGCTGGACGACGCGGCCAAGAGCCTAATGCCTGCGCTTCAGCGGCACCTGCTCGCGCCGACGAACCCCGACTACAAACTGGTCGGCATCACGAGCGGGCAAGAGACCGCCCCGGTCGACGCTCCAGGGGTCAATCCAGTATATCGCTTCCAGCACGACCGCGTTCAACAGGCCGCTTACGCCCTGATCGACGAGGACAGGCGGCAGGCGGTTCACCTTTCGATTGGCCGACTCATCCAAGCCCACGCTTCCTCCCAGGAGCGCGAAGAGCGGCTGATCGAGATCGTCGGCCATCTGAACAATGGCCGACGGCTGATCGCCGATCCGGCCGAACGGATCGGTCTCGCCCGGCTCAATCTCGCCGCCGGCGTTCAGGCGCAGCGATCGTCCGCTTACGAGGCGGCGATGAATTATCAACGGATCGGGCAGGAACTGCTGCCGAACGATTCCTGGACCTCGGAGTATCGGTTGACCATGGATCTCGCCATCGAGTTCCAGCAGTGCGCCTATCTGACCTCGCGCTATGACGAGGCGGAATTTTGGATCCAAAAGATCCTGACGCACGCCCGCACCACGATGGAGAAGGCCGAGATCCTGTCGATGAGGACACGGCAATATGCGACGACCGGCCGGATGGCGGAATCGATCGACGCCGCGATCATGGGCCTGTCGCTCCTGGGGATGCGCATCACGGCCAATCCGGACCGCCGCGCAGTCGCCAGGGAGAGGGTCTTGGTGAAGCGCAACCTGGCGGGCCGACGTGTGGCCGATCTTATCGACGCGCCGGCCATGACTGATCGGGGTCAGATCCTGGCGGTGCGGCTGCTCATGGAAATATTCGCGGCCGCATTCCTTTCAGGCAGCGGCAACCTGTTTCCGTTCCTTGTGCTCAAGTCGGTGAATTTGTCGCTGCAGTACGGCAACAGCCCGGAAACGGCCTTTTCGTACGCCGCTTACGGAATGCTGCTATGCGGCGCGCTCGACGAGCCTGCGCTCGGCTACGAGTTCGGCAAGCTTGCGGTCGCGATGAACGACCGTTTCGATGACATCGCGCTGAAGTCGAGAGTGATCTACCTCCATGCGATGTTTGTGATGCACTGGTCGGAGCACTGGTCGAACATGACGCCGTGGTTCCGGCGCGGCATAGAGGCCGGATATCAGTCGGGCGACCTGCTCTACCTCGCCTACAGCGCGCAGGACTGCGTGATCTGGGATCCCAAGCTCGATCTCGAGGCCGCCGCCTCGGAGCATGCCGATCTGCTGACGATCGTGCGGGACTGCGCCTACCAGGACTTGTTCGATTCCGGGTCGTTGTTCCTTCAGATGCAACGCAACTTCCTGGGTCTGACAGACGGACTCTACTCGATGAACGACGCGACGTTCGACGAGAAGCGCTGCCTCGACGGGATGCTTAAGCGGCGCTTCATGACGGGCGTAGCGAATTATCACATCTACAAGGCCGAGATTTTCTTCTTCTACGGGGACTATGCGAGCGCGCTTGGCCATGTTCGGGCGCAGGACAAGCTGATGGCGTCCGCCATGTCCCTGCCGCAGCTGGTGCGGTTCCGGATTGTCGCCTTCCTGACCCTGGCTGCGCTCCTGCCGGAGATGGACGTCGCCGAGCAGGAGCGCACGAGATCCCGCCTGCGGGAGGAGCGGCTCGTGATGGCGCGCCTTGCGGCGCATTGCCCGGACAATTTTCTGCATCTCAACCTGATCATGCAGGCGGAACTTGCCCGCGTCGCGGGCCGAACCGAGCGCGCGCTCGCGCTCTATGACGGAGCGATCGAATCGGCGCGCCGCTATGAGTTCCGGCGCGATGAAGCCATGGCGAACGAGCTTGCGGCTCGCTGCCTTCTGGCTGCCGGCCGGCGGAAAGCGTCCGAAGGCTATTTGCGGGCCGCTCGCAACCTCTACGACCGATGGGGAGCGCGCCGGAAGGTCGCCCGCCTCGAGGACGAGTTCCCGCAGGTCCTGAGGTCGGCCGGCGCGATGCGAGCGGTCGCGACGAGCGCTACGCAGCCGTCGAGCACGACATCGGTCGATTCGGCCGAGCTCGATATGGCCTCCATCATGAAGGCCTCGCAGGCAATTTCGAGCGAGATGGTCTTGGATCAGCTCTGGATCATCACGATGCGGATCATGCTGGAGAACGCAGGCGGTCAGCGCGGGTGCATCGTTGTCTGGAAGGGAGGACAGCATGTCATCGAGGGACTGACGGAGATTGGCGACGAAGGAACTTCGACCGGGCGCTCGATTCCGCTTGCAGGACCGAATGGGGCGCTGACCGTCCCGGTTTCTGTCGTTTACGCGGTTCTGAACGGAGGAGAAGCGCTCGTGCTCAACGACGCGGCCACGACGCGCGAATTCGCTCGGGACGCCTACTTTCATTCGCGTAAGCCGCAATCCATTCTATGCGTCCCCTTCAACCGTCACGGCAACGCGGCCGGCGCGATATACATGGAGAACAGCGTGGCCTCCGGCGTGTTCACGGCGGACCGGATCGAGGTCATTAAGCTCCTTGCGGCCCAGACGGCGATCTCGGTCGAGAATGCGGAGCTGTACCAGGGACAGGCGCGGCTGATCGAAGCGCAGCGCCGCTTCGTGCCGAGCCAGTTTCTCGAGAGCCTGGCGCGCAGGGACATCGCCGATGTTGGGGTCGGTGAGTATGTGGTCAAGCGCATGAGCGTGATGTTCGCCGACATCCGGGGCTTCACGCCGATCGCCGAGCATCTCGATCCGCGCAATGTCATTGAGCTTCTCAACCGGTACTTTCCCAACATGGAGCGGCCGATCGTCGATGCGGGCGGCTTCATCGATTCCTTCGCCGGCGACGAGATCATGGCCCTGTTCGAAGGGACCGTCACCTCCGCCGTCCGGGCCGGCGTGGCGATGTGGCGGGCCCTTGATGCATTCAATCTGCGCAACGCAGAGCTCAATCAACCCACACTGAACATGGGCATCGGCGTCAATACCGGCGCGGTGGTTCTGGGGACGGTCGGTGGCGAAAACCGCATTCAATGCACTGTCGTCGGCGACACGGTGAACCTCGCGTCGCGCGTCGAACAGCTGACCAAGCTTTATGACGCACGGTTTCTGGTGAGCGGGCCGACCTACGCGGAGCTGAATGATCCCGACGCCTTCCTGATTCGGCTTGTCGATCGGACCGCCGTCGCTGGAAAGAGCGCGCCGGTTGACGTCTACGAGGTTCTCGACGCCGATCCGCCCGACCGCCGGAGCATGAAGTTCACAACGCGCGGGCGATTGCATGCGGGCTTGAACACGTACTTCTGCGGAGACTTCAAGGGCGCGCAAGCGCATTTCGAGCGGCTTCGGTTTGAGGACCCCGCCGATCGAGTGCCCGAGATTTTCGTCGAACGCTGCGCGCGGAATCTGCGCGAGCCTTCGGACCGACAAGGCATGGACAGACGCGTGATCGGGTGACCAACCGCGCACGTCTGCGAAAGGCGAGGAGGAGGCGATGATCGCTTACGCGTTGCCGGGGAATATCGCATATCAGCAACGGCTCTATCCGGATCCGAAACTCCTCGATCCAGGACTCGGCCTGGAGACCTACGAGGACGTGATCCGACGCTTTACCGCCTCCTCGCTGACGCAGGACGGAATTCGGATTTGGGACGGCTCCCTGAGCGTGGTGAAGGGCGACAGCGGATACACGATCAGCTTCGATCCCGATCCCTCTCAGGTCGACGCCGCGAGTCAGTTCGCCGCGATGCACCAAAAGATGCTGGACGAAAAGCATTTCGGACTTGCGCTCAATGGCGCCGACGCCTGTCGGAAGACGCCGGCCTGGAATCCGATGGCGGGATACCCGGTCGGCTACAAGAGCGGCGACTCCATCTGGACGCCGTGCCTGCCGCTCGGCATGCCGATGGTCAACCACCGTGCCGTGACGCTTCTCCATTACCCGCCGCTCGTCGCCCTCAAGGAGGCGGACTACCTGCACAACAATACGCTCATTCGCTGGCAGCGGCTGCTCGAGCGCATCGGCGTTCCGGCCGTCAATCTCTATCACGCCATTCTCGACGTGAACCCCATCGCGGCGCCCGGGTCGGGCGAAAGCGAATATCCGAACGACTTCTTTCCGATCAACCTCACGTCTCTCTTCTTCGACAATGACGCCGAGGGGCTTGATTACGTCCGTTCGATGCTCGAGCTGACGCTCAATCCGCCGACCAATGCCGCAAGTCCGCAGACCCTGCCGTTGCTTGTGTGCGGCTCGCCCTTTTACGATCCCCAGGCGCCGGGCTGGTTCCGGACGCGATACAAGGATCAGCTGCCCAAGGACTCCCGAACCGGCTCGCCGACGGTCAACGTGCTTCAGACGGGCCTGATCAAAATCCGGCCGGGCAGCGCGAAGCCGACGCCTTACATGATCGCAAACCATATGATCGCCGCGAGCGTAAAGGGCGCCTGGACCGACGCCGCCGGGGAGCTGCCCGATATACGGATCTACGAGGCGCAGGATCTGGTCGCTGCGACTTTCCTCAAAATATGCGCCGACGCCTGCACGGAGGGACAAGCGGTCGATCCGCAGGAGGCGAGAAAGATGGCCTGCAAACAATGGCTCGGGGCTGAGGATCCGAGTGGTCCATTCGACCCTTCGCACGAAGCGCGAACAACGATCTGCGCGCTGGCGCTCATGGATCTTTGGACCGACGAGTTCAAAGGCTATCCACCGATCCTGACGTACGAACAGGCGGAGGCCCTCTGCAAGCAGCCTGCAGCTGCGAAGCTGAACTGGCCGGCTGCGGCCTACATGCCAACGGCGGGTGGCTGACGCCCGCGCGGACGCCGCCTGCCCGTCCGTCAGGGAAGTTTCGTCGCGAAGCGAAGCAGCGTCCCGTGCAGCTCCTCCATGTCGGAGGACGCCATGAGCTCGTTTGAGATGGAAGCCATCTCGGACGGGGTGAGCTGTCCTCTGGCGAGCGCAGCCGCGACCCGCGGCGCCATGAGCCGGTCGAGGTCGCTAACGCGCGGCTTCGCGGACGACTCCTCGATTGTCGGCGGCTTGAACGAGGGCTTGTCGGCGCGAGGCTCCGCGAGCTGGAAGACGCCCTCGAAGGTCGGCGCGTGGCGCGTGCGTTCGCCAAGGCCCCAGCGCGCCTTCGGCACGCCGTACCAATTCAGGAGCGTGGCGAGGATAGAGGTCGAGTCATAGGCCACCGCCGTTGGCGAACGGAAGACCGTCTGCCGTTTGATCAGGGGCGAGACC
The DNA here is from genome assembly GCA_963783175.1 of uncultured Alphaproteobacteria bacterium. Taxonomy (GTDB): domain Bacteria; phylum Pseudomonadota; class Alphaproteobacteria; order Rhizobiales; family Beijerinckiaceae; genus Roseiarcus. The sequence continues at coordinate 8,733 of CAWANG010000045.1, read as the reverse complement.
AGGATCGTCGGCACGCGCACGCCCATCATGTCGAAGCGGAACCCATCGATGACGTCGTTGGGCCAAGGGTTTTCGGCGCAAGGCGGCGGGGCATGGTCGAAAATGCCGCCGTGCTCGTCGAACGTGATCACAAACAGCGTCTCGTTCCACGCCGGACCGGACTTCATCGCCTCGTAGAGTTCGTGGAGGGCTTGCTCGCCGACCGCCGGATCGGCGCCAGGATGATACGAGGTCGTTCCCGCGAGCGAGATCCAGACCGGCTCGAGGAAAGAGAAGCGCGGCAATGTTCCGGCTTTCGCCGCCGCCTTGAACTGATCGATTCCCTCGATGAACGATGAGGGCAGCGCGGGCGAAAAACCGCTGGAGGCGGAGGCGATCCTTTGGGCGCTGTCCTGCGCGATCGCGGCGTCCACCGACGGAATTTGTCCCTGAAGATAGAGATGGTAGGTATGGACAAAATTCATCCATACGACCGAATTGTAGATCTTCCAGTCGGTGAAACCGTTGGTCCACAGCGCCTTCCAGATCGACGACCGGTGTGGCGCATAGGGCCAGTAGAGGTATTGCGGGCCGTTCTGGAAATTGTTGAGTTCGCGAAGCGAGGAGCCGGTGAACGCGAACGCCCGGTTCGGGTCCGTGGCGCTCGGCGTCGAGCTGAACCAGGCGTCGGAGACGGCGTACTCCCGCGCAAGCCCATTGATGACTGGAAGCTGATCGGGCTTGTAGGTCCACATGACCTCGTGGACCCCGTTGTTCCAAACAAACCCTTTCATTTGCGGCGTCTGCCGCTTCGCATAACCGTCGGGCTGCTGATAGAACATCTGCCGCACGACGTCGGTCTTGTCGTGGTACGGGTCCGAGGGGAGGAAGTCGAGCGACTTGCCCGGCTTGCGGTCGTATATTTTGAGGTAAACCTTCTCCGGACCGTCCGGGCCGGATGGGTCGACGTTGAACATCTCGAGGTTCGCGCCATCGAACGAGCTGTCGCGTCCGACGAAATTGATGCCCGTCTCGCCCTTCTGATAGAGCCACCCGAGCACGTGGTCGAACGACCGGTTCTCGAGCATCAAGTAGACGACATGCTTGACCTTGTCGCGCATGAAGTCGATCGAACCAGGCTCCTTCGCCCGGGCAGGATCGATGGGAATCAAGGCCTGCACGCCGAGAAGCGTGGTTTTGTCGTCTAATTTCGGCGGCAGCACGCCGACCGCAAGCGGGCCCGCCAACGGATTCTGGTTCTTCGGATTGAAGGCCCACAGCCGGTAGCTGCGGTCGCTGGGGCGCCAGTCGAGCACCAGGTCGCCGAGGACCACCAGCCTGTGCGTCGCGTCAATGTCGGACCAGCGTCCGGACTGGATCGCAGGCAGGGCGAGCGGCATCGCCGAGCTCGGATCGAAGCTCCAGAGCCAGTATTCGCCGGTTTGCGGCAACCGATCAAGCACATAGCCGCAGATGGGCAGGAGTTCGTGGCCGTAGTCGATGGTGTCAAAGGAGCTGCCGCCCCACATGGTGTAGGTGTACGGCTGCGGCAGGGGATCCGTCTTGAGGGGGTTCCGAGGATTGGGGTCGAAATTCCACAAGCAGAAAGTGGCGCGGCCGTCAGTCGGAATCACATTCAGCACGAAGCCGTCGAGGGGAAGCAGAAGCAGTTGCTCGCCCTTGTCGAAGGCTTCCTTCGCGCCCTGAGGATTGCCGAAGTCCGGTCGCGAGCCCCAGAACTTCGACTTCAGCCACGCGCCCTGTTGCACCGGCTTCGCGTGAAGCGGGTCATGGCTCGTTGGGTCGAATTCCATCAGCCGGAAAGGAAAGCACGGCTGGTAGTCCTTCAGTTGCACCGGACTCCATTCGAGGAGGTAGCGCCCGACCGGTGCGATCTGCCGAGTTTTGTCGAACTCGGCCTTTGCGTCGACCGTGAGGACCGGCGTCAGAAGGTCGGCGCTATCGTAATCGACGCGCCAGAGACCGTATGCGTCGGTATCCGTGCTCCTGCTGATGACAAAGTCACGCCGGGCCTGCGTGTCGATCGCCATGTTCGCACCTCCCCAGTCGAAGGGCCCGGAGATCTCGTCGTGTCGCCCAAGTGCCCGTTACACCATTGGAAGCGCGCGCGAGCCAGACCCCCGGCCGCAGCGTCCTTCGCGAATTCTTGCTTGCCGCGCCCTTCTTTAATTCCTTACACTATGCAATACTACTAGGCGAATCCTGCCGCATTCGGCGGCCGAGCAGTTGCCAGTTTTGATCCTACTGCTGTATTTGACAGCTGGCTAGCTCGCAAACGTCAATCGAACGTGAAGTCGGGCCGCGCAGCGGGACTGCTTAGGCGAATATTAGCTGGAAAGCGGGGCCCTTCCAAGCAGCGCAACAGCGTCGCGCGCTCCCCCTATAAGGCTCAAACAAGGGACGGGCGCTTGACGACACGTCCAGGTCCTGATGCGCTACACGGGCGAGGCGTGCAGGGCCCTGTGGGCGAGCCAAGTCGCGCCAGGCAACGAGAACGCGCTCATGTTGTGCGCCTACGGGACCAAGGGCGGGTTCGTGTGGCGGCAGGAGACCCCGAACCAACTCTTCGGGTCGCCCAGTAGGAGCCAACACAGATCCACGCGCGGTGGGCCTGGCTCGGGCGAAGCCGCCGTGCGCGCGACCCGCCTGCCGCTAGGGCATTCACGGGGTTATCTCGAAGGCTCCGCTAACATCTATTCGGAGATCGCCGCGGCGATCAAAGCCGCGCACAGCTGCAGGAAGCCGCCGAAGGGCGTCCACTTCCCGACCATCGACGACGAAGTCAAAGGCGTCGCCTTATCGCGGCGGCGTCCAATTCATCGCAACCGAACGGAAAGACTCGATACTCCCTAACCGGTCTTCACCTCGACCAGACAACTTCCGCTCTTGGCGCTCTCTTCACGTACGGGACCGACAGGGAAGGGCAGCAAAGAGTCGGAAATGACGCGTTCGCCGCGCCATCAGCGAACACCCGCTCTTTGCGCATTCCGGCCGGCCGGAAGTCGGCCGCCAGCCCGAGCATCGAGTCTCGGGCCGGCGGTACGTTTGCGCGATTCCTGCCTACTCCACGCCGGCCTTCATCGCGTTCACCCGCGCCTCGATCTCGGCCTTGACGGCTTCGAGATTGAAACTTGCGCCGCGTTGCATCGGCGGGAAGTCGATGAACGTTTGCGCATATTCGCCGACCTTCTGCTGCAGGAAGACGAAGCGCCAGAATTCATGGATGAAGAAATCACCCATGTATTCGAACGAGCCGTCATTGCCCTTTTGGAACCCCAGGCGTTCGAACGGATCGAGCCGCAGGTTGACGAGGATCGGAGCATCCGGCTTCACCGTCCCGCCGAGCCAGCCATTCGGCTAGTCGATCAAACGGAACTTCCAGTCGTCGATGCGAACGGCGCCAAGCGTGCCTTCTGCGAAGTAAAAGACCTCATGGCGACTGGACGGCCCCTTGCCTGTCAGCAACGGCGTCTGATCGTAGCCGTCGAGATGGACCTTGTAGGTCGTGCCGCCGAGCTCTTTGCCCGTCAGCAGCTCTTGCGTGATGTTGGCGTCGCCGGCAATGGCGGTCAGGGTCGGGAAGAAGTCCAGGCCGGAGAAGATGCCGTTCTCGACCTTGCCGGCGGCGATGTGACCCGGCCAGCGGGCGATCATCGGCACACGCATGCCGCCTTCCATGATCGTCCCCTTTCCGCCAGCGAAGGGCGTGTTGCCGCCGTCAGGCCATGTCCAGTTCTCGGTCCCGTTGTCGGTGGTGAAGACGACGATCGTGTTGTTGTCGAGACCGTCGGCCTTTAGCTTGTCCATCACCCCGCCTACAACGTCGTCGAGCTGCTTCATCACGCCTTCTTCCAGATACCACTGGTTTTCCGGCGTCAGCTCCGCCTGATATTTCGGCGACAGATGCGTTATGACGTGGACCCGGGTCGGGTTCATCCAGACGAAGAACGGCTTGCCGTCCTTCTCCGCCTTGTCGATGAACTTCACAGTGTGATCGAGAATGTCCTCGTCGATCGTCTCCATGTTGTATTTGACGCCGGGCATCGGATGCGGGGGCAGCGGCCCTTCGTCTTCGATCTTCTGCTTGCCGACCTTGCCCCAGCGCGGCTCGACGGTCGGATCGTCGACATCGGTCGCGAACGTGTGCAGCAGATTGCGAGGCCCCACCTTGTCGATCAGGTCATGCGGATAGGAGTGCCAGAATGGGTCCTCCATCGCGTCGAGGTGATAGAGGTAGCCGAAGAATTCGTCGAACCCGTGCAGGGTCGGGAGATACTGATTCAAATCGCCGAGGTGGTTCTTGCCGAACTGCCCGGTCTCGTAGCCCAACGTTTTGAGCGCGGTGGCGATGGTCGGGGCCTGGTCAGGGATGCCGACCTTGGCGCCCGCCTGTCCGACCGTGGTGAGGCCGGTGCGGATGGGCAGTTCGCCGGTGATGAAATTTGCGCGCCCCGCGGTGCAGCTCGGCTCGGCGTAGTAGTCGGTGAAGCGCATGCCTTCGGCGGCGAGCTTATCGAGGTTCGGGCTCGTGTTGTACATCAGCCCCTGATGATAGGCGCCGATGTTCTCCCAACCAACGTCGTCGCCCATGATGACGATAATGTTCGGCTTTTTCTCCTGCGCGTCTGCCGCGGCCAGCGACAAGACGGAGATCGCCAGCCCGGCGGCAAGCGCGCCGCCGATGCGTGACGGAATTCTACACCGCGTCATTTTACCTTCCTCACAATGCGCCGATCGACGGCGAAAGCTTCAGTTGGACCGACAACGGGTCCGCTTCAAAAGATCAGCCTCAGCTGCGCGCGCCGCTACCAGTTCGGCCCGTATTGCCGCTTCACGCGGTCCCGCCGACGAACCCAATTTCCGTCAGCTCCGCCATACCGGCTTGTCCGAGCCGCGGTAACGAAGAATGGGCTCCCAGTATCCCTTGGTTTCCGAGAATTCGACGCAAGGAGCGGGACGCCTGACAAAACCGAGCGAGGTTTCGGCTTCGAACATATCCGGCTCAATCAGCTTGTGCTGCTCGCCGTCCCGCTTGGTGTCGCCGCGCTCGAAAAAACCCAGCGTGCCGTACCACATCGAGCAGCGGCAGAGCGACACCTTCACATGATAACTGCCGCCTTCCTTCGCCCGGCGAATGAGTGCGGCGTAAGCGCCGAGCGCGCCGAAGATGCCGGTGTTGACGTCGTTCAACAGGCCGAAGGGCGGATATTTGGGCGCGTCCAGCGTCCCTTCCAAAGCGCAGATGCCGGTCATCGGCAGCGACAGGGGATCGAAGGCGCCGCGGCCGGCCCAGGCCCCATGATGGGTGACGCCCTTCGCGGACACGTAGATGAGTCCGGGGCGTTTCGCCGCCAGCGTTTCGGGTGACAGGCCGTTCTCCCCCATGTGGCGAAAGTTCTCCGCGAAAACGTCGGCGCCCTTCACGAGGTTGTACATGACCGCGAGCTCATCGGGCTTCTTGATGTCGACGTAAGCCTGGCGCATTCCGATGCCCGCCTCGATAAAAATGTGGTCGTGGAAGAACTCATCGGGCGCCGTGGTCTGGATCACCTCCGCGCCCTGCTCGGCCAATGTCCGGCCGATCGCCGTTCCTGCGATCTCATGGGTGTTGTTGATGACGCGCACCCCCGACAGCGGGCGCGCCGCGCCGGCCGCGAAAGGCTCGGGCGGGCTGTCGGTGATCTTGGTGATCTCAATCACCGGTGTCTGGGCCAGTTGCTGGCCGCAATCCGTTGCGGCCCATTCCTCGATCGTGCGCACCATTCCGCCGACGAGCCCGCGCGCATTGCACGCCGTCTCGAGGTCGAGCGCGTTCCACTCTGCGATCTTCGCCGCGACCGCGTCCTCGGTCGCGGGGCAACCGAGAAACTCGCACCACCTCCGCTTCATGTCAGGATAAAAGCCGATCGGCGAGAAGCGGCGCCCGTCCTTCGTCAGGTAGTTCTCCTCCATCAGCGGGCAGTTTTCGGTGAAGGGATGCGGATAGATCCGTCCGTTAAGCGTGGACCACGGTATATCGGCGATGTAGTGGATGGCCTTGCGCAGGTCGATTTTCAGGTCCTGGCCGCGTCCGGTGCGCATTTTCCAGATCGTCGCCGCCGCCGCCGCGGTTCCCATGTAGGGAATCGAATAGGTCGCGCCGAGCCGGATGCGGCTCTCCATGATCGGGTCTTCGCCCACGAACGTGATCGCGCCGCCGGTATCCGCCGGATCGAGGCCGACGCTCTTCATGAGCTCAGTGAAACGCTCATTGATGTTGAACTGACCCCTGTCCTGAACGCTCGTCATCGCATTTTCTCCCTCAGCGTTGGATGGTGCCGCCACACTCCGCCCCGTGTTGGGGCCCGTATCACACAATCGCTCCCCCAATTGGCCCAATTGGAGTAATTCCTACCCTCGCAGATGCGCCTATTTGTCGCTTTCTAGGGGAGTGCCGACATGGATCGCGAAGAGGGCATGGATGTGCTGTGCCGGGGTGCTTGGCTCCAAGGCGCACCGGTCGAATTCCGGAACGCCATCCTGTCGCGCTGCCGCTGGGAGCGCCTCGAGGCCGGCGCGCTGATCCAGACGGGCAGCAATGAGGATACCGAAATGAGCGGACTCGCAAGTGGCGTCATCGAATTGAGGTCAGTGGTCGGCCGCGCGGACATGCCGATCATGCACTTCGCCCGTCCGGTCTTTTGGTTGAACTTTACTCGGATTATTTCGCGACCCCGGTCGAATCGGATCGAGGCGACCGCCAAGACGACAGTGTGGCTAGCCCGGGCGCCTCAGGCCGCCGTCAGAGAGCTGCTCAAAGACCGGCCCGAGTGGTGGCAATATTTGCTGCAGCCCGCGCTCTTCTACGGGGACAATACCCGCCAAGTCGGCCGGCGTGAGGGCAATTCCGGCGGCGCCGATGTTCTCGTCGATGCGGCTAAGCTTGGTGGTGCCCGGAACTGGGACGATCCACGGCTTCTGCGCGAGGAGCCATGCCAGCGCGATCTGCGCCGGACTCGCCCCTTTCTCGTCGCCGATCGTTTTCAACAGGTCGACGACAGGTTGACTTGCCTTACGGGCCTCCGGGGTGAAACGCGGCAAGCTGGTGCGGTTGTCGTTGCTGCCGAAAGCCGTCGTCTCGTCGATCGCAGCCGTAAGAAAGCCACGGCCAAGCGGGTTGTAGGGGACAAAACCGATGCCAAGCGCTTCGCAGGCCGGCAACACCTCGGCCTCCGGCTCGCGCCACCATAGCGAATATTCGCTCTGCACAGCAGTGACCGGCTGTACGCCATGGGCGCGTCGGATCGTCTCGGCGCCTGCCTCGCACAGGCCAAAATGCCAGACCTTGCCTTCTTCGATCAGGCCCTTCACGGCTCCTGCGACATCCTCGATCGGCACCTTCGGATCGACGCGATGCTGGTAGAACAGATCGATACTGTCGACGCGCAGGCGACGCAGCGAGTCCTCGGCGACCTTGCGAATGTGGGTGGGCCGGCTGTTGAGACCGCCCGTTCCCGGCTCGAAGTCGTGGCCGAATTTGGTGGCGATTACCACATCGCTCCGCAAGAACTGCAGCGCCTCGCCGACCAGCTCCTCATTGGTGAAGGGGCCATAGACTTCAGCGGTGTCGAAGAAAGTGATGCCGCGCGCGACTGCCGCGCGCACAAGCTCGATCATCGCTGCCCGGTCGGGGGCAGGACCGAGATGGTGGTTGAGACCCATGCAGCCTAAGCCGAGTGCCGAGACGGCAAGACCACCACCTCCAAGTTCCGCGTCTGCATTTGGTCATCTCCTCTTCCGCTCGTACCAGACGCGCGGATCGAGATCATCGTCGATTACCATTACCCCCTAAGCGACATCCGTCCGCTTGGTCTCGGTGATCCCTCCGGTCGCCACGAGGGCGCGGATGGCCGCTATTGCGCGGACCTGCCGCCCCGGGGCCGTGAGCTGGATGATCGCCATTTTCGATCAATCCGGCTCAGCGGGGGAAAATTTACACCTCTGTTTGCTCCGCCAACTCCAAGGCGTCCTCCACCTCGATGCCAAGATATCGGACGGTGCTCTCGAGCTTGGTGTGGCCCAATAGAAGCTGCACAGCGCGCGGGTTCTTGGTCCGCCGATAGATCAGAGAGGGCTTGGTCCGGCGGATGGAATGGGTTCCGTAAGCGGCGGGATCAAGACCAATTTTCTTGACCCAGGAATCCACCATCCGAGTGTATTGCCGGATGCTCAAATGGGGCGACGCGCGAACACGGCTTGGGAAGAGAAAGTTTTCAGACGCGAGACCGGACAGCCTGATCCAGTCCGTTAAAGCGGTTCGCGTCGACTCCGTGATCTCGAACTGCACGGGTCTTGAAGTCTTTTGTTGCACGACGATCGCCCGGGCAGCGATCCGCTCGCCGTGACAAACATCCCGAACCTCTAACTTGAGCAGGTCGCAGGCCCGCAACTTGCTGTCGATGCCAAGATCGAACAGCGCCAATTCGCGCGTTCGGCGGTAGACTTGAAGCCGGACGCGGATCGCCCAAATCTCTTTGAGTTTGAGCGGCGCCTTCTGACCAACAAGTTTGCCTTTGTTCCAGGGCGTTGGAACTGCCCGAATTCTGAGTTCATCCATAGCAGGCTCCTCGAGGTTGGAGGAGCCCCAGTCTCACACTACCGGTCAGGTATCGCCCGTAGTCGACGTAGAGCGGACACTCGAGATGGCGATGGTGGCCGGCGCAGTTGGGGCGGCCCCGGCGGCGAGGGGGCGAA
>CAWANG010000044.1:0-66825 GCA_963783175.1 uncultured Alphaproteobacteria bacterium | reverse complement strand
CAATATCTAAGAATTTACGCCTTCGCGAGCGCGTCGCGTTCGATTCGCGTCCCTTCGAGCCAATGGGCCACTGAGGCCTTCTCTGACGTCATCGCAACGCAGGATACAGCGCTGCCTGACTTGTTGATAATTCCTTCATCTAGTTGCAATGGAAACTATTTAGGCCTGCTCCTCACCGCCGTTCGCGGCGCCCGCTCCAATTCCACGAGCACGCCGGCGCCGCAGCGCGTGAGCGCTCGTGACCGATCTTAACGCCAGATCAAGCGCAGCATTCTACTCTGGGTTGCGCCCCGCGTTCCTAGAGAGCTCCATGCCCGCCCCAGACGTTCCGGCCCTTGTGTTGCGCTCGCTAACCAAGAGTTTCGCCCGGCCGGCGGTCGACCGGCTCGATCTGTCGATCGTCGCCGGCGAGTTCTACGCCCTGCTCGGACCCAACGGCGCAGGAAAGACGACGACTTTACGTTTGGTGGCAGGGCTCCTGCCGGCCGACGATGGCGAGATTCGCATTTTTGGAATTGACGCTCGTCGTCAACCCATTGAAGCCAAGCGCATCGTCGCGTGGCTGCCCGACGAACCGATGCTTTACGACAAACTCGACGCGCTCGAGTATCTCGAATTCGTCGCCGGCCTTTGGTCGGTCGAGGGCAGACGGGCCAAGCGGCTCGCGGAAGAGTTGCTCGAATGCCTCGGTCTCTGGCCGCATCGTCGCGAGCGCTGCGAAGGATTTTCGCGCGGCATGAAGCAAAGGTTGGCCCTCGCCGGCGCGCTTATCCACGAGCCGCGCCTACTGATGCTCGACGAGCCGTTCACCGGTTTGGACGCGGCCGCCGCACGACAGGTGAAAGACATCCTGACAGAACGAGCGCAGGCGGGCGCGACGATCATCATGACCACGCATATTCTCGAGGTCGCCGAACGGCTCGCGAGCCGCATCGGCATCATCGCCCGGGGCAGGATGATCGCCGAAGGCACGTTCGATGAGCTACGCTGCTTAGTCGGCACGGGTGGCGCGACGTTGGAGACAGTGTTTCTCGATTTGACGGCGCAGGCCGAGCGCGCCGCATTGATTGCGTCGCCCGGCGGCGGGCTGGCTCATCGACATCGAAGATGGCCCGAACGGCTCCGAGCGGGTCACGATGATCCTCGCGAGCGGCGCGATGCTGATCGTTCCCTGGATCGTCGGCCAGTCAATGACCGATCTCACCCGCGCGTTGTTCGGGCGCTCGGACCTCGAGTTGATCCTCTCCTCGCCCGTCCAAGTCCACAGCCTGCTCGCGGCGCGCGCCTTGTCAATCGCGGTCGGCGCTGTCGCATCGGTTGGCCTCTTATGTGCGCCGCTCGCCGACGTCGTCGCACTGCGCGGCCATCCGGGTTGGCTCGCTCTCTATCCCGCCCTCTTGTCAGCGGGGCTCACGGGGACTGGTCTCGGCATCATTCTCGCGATGGGCCTCTTTCTTGCGGTGGGGCCGCGCCGCGCGCGCACCTTCAGCCAGATTGTGGCGACGACCGTCGGCGCGTCCGTCGTGCTTGGGATTCAGGTCGTCGCCCTGCTGCCTGATGGAACGCGGGCGTCGATCGCCGCGATCTTTGCGCCGCCTGCAAATGGCGTTGGCGCCGTTCAAGGCGTTCTGTGGACGCCAGTGCGCGCGGCAGCGGGCGATCCCTTGGCAATTCTTATCTGGGCTGCTTTCGGCGTCGGCATCTTTATGCTCGCTTGCGCACTCTTCGGCGAACGTTTCGCGCGGGCGGCAGCTGTCTCTTCGGGCGCGCCGGCCAGTGCGGGCGTCTCGGCCAGCGGGACGTCGCGCTTTGGCGCAAGCGCCAGCGCAGCCTTGCGCCTTAAGGAGCGGCGTGTCGTTTGGCGCGATCCGTGGTTGATGTCGCAACTTCTCTTGCAGGCCGCCTATACGACGCCGCTCGCCGTCATTCTCTGGCGTGGCGGCGGCCCGACGGGCACAGTCGGGGTCGCCTTCACGCCAACACTCGTTGTGATCGCGGCGCAACTCGCCGGCGCGCTGTCCTGGATCGCGCTCTCGGCTGAGGACGCGCCTGATTTTCTGAGCGCCGCTCCGGTCTCGCGAGCCGCCATCGAACGCGCCAAGATCGCCGCAATCGGCCAGCCGATCGCTCTCATCCTTGCCTTGCCCGTTGCTGCGCTGGCTTTCGCCTCGCCCCGGGCTGGACTTTGTGCGCTGCTGTTCGGAGCCGGAGCGATCGCCTCGTCAGCGCTGATTAATCTCTGGCGACAGGCGCCGTCGCGTCGAGGCCTCGTGCTCCGCCGCCATTCGCAGTCGAAGCTCGTTGGCATGATGGAGCATCTGGTCTCGATTCTGTGGGCGGTCGCGACCACGACTGCCGTGATCGGCTCATGGGCGACAGTTGTCCCATTGGCGGCTGTAGCAGCCGTCTTGGCGATCAACCGGAAGTGGGCGGCGACGGCGAGGCCCGCCCGCTCTTGACCCGAGAGCCGCGCCGACGAGCGGACAAGCGCTTCGGCCACCGGTAGGCCGAGAATTTGCAGACCGCTCTATGCCTGCGCGCGCTTGAGCCAATCGACCGCGCCGGCGCGGTCGCCACTCGCGAAGACGCCGAATTCGGGGTGGGCGAAATGCGCCGCGATCTCCGGCGGAATTTTCAGGAACTTATCGGTGACCAGGGCGACGCGAGCAATGCGCCTCTGGTGATCGCGCACAAACCGCATGTGCTGAATGAGCGCCGCGAGATTCTCCCATCCCGGAAAATGCACGACACTCAGCAGGATGCCGGTCAGGTTGTCGTGGCTGGAGAGGTGAGCGTCGACATCGGCGGCAAGCGCTTTGAAATCGTCCGCCGTCAGCGGCGCCTGGGCTCAAGGGTGAGAATGCCCGAAGTCTTGTCGAGATCATAGTCGAGCATCGGTTTCTCTTCGCCGGATTCTGGCTCAGAAATGCCCTTCGTTTCTAACGCCCCAGGTAAATGTCGCGCACAAGAGGGCTTTCCGATATTTCCGCTGCCGACCGACCCTCGAAAGCAACCCGCCCGTGAACAAGGACATATCCCCGATCCACGATGCGAATCGCTTGCACAAGATTTTGCTCAGCGATCAGCACCGTGAGGCCGAGCCGGCGTTTCAAGTCGGCGATAACGTCGATCGTTCTGCGCACAAGATTCGGCGCGAGCCCGACTGAGGGCTCGTCCACGAGCAGGATCTCGGGCGCGGCCATCAACGCTCGGCCAAGCGCGACCATTTGCTGCTCGCCCCCGCTCATGGCGCCGACGCGTTGTTTGCGCCTTTCCTGCAGAGGCGGGAAGATCTCGAAGCAGCGAGCCAGGTTTTCAGCGTAGCGGCCGCGCGCCGCTGGCCGATACGCGCCGAGAGCAAGATTGTCCTCCACGCTGAGGTCCCTGAAAAGCCTCCGCCCTTCGGGGACCAGGACCACGCCGAGCCCAACGATTTCCTCCGGTTCGAGACGACTGAGAATCGCGGACCGCGACCCCAATGTCGCGCGAATCTCGCCCTCCCAGGGCTTCACCAGACCGAGCGCGCATCGCATCAGCGTCGTTTTGCCGTTGCCGTTGGAGCCAAGCAGAGCAACCGTTTGGCCGGACCCGACGTCCATCGACACGCCGTCGAGCGCTCGGACCGCGCCATAGCCGGCTATGAGGCCGCGGATGGAAAGGGCGTCATTCGCCAAGGTAGGCCGCCTCGACTTCTTTCAATCGTAAGACCTCCGCGGTTGGGCCGTCGGCGATTTTGCGCCCGGCGACGAACACCAGGAGCCGCTCGGCGAAGGCGGTGACCGCGCGCATGATGTGCTCGATCATGACGACGGCCACCCCCTCGGCGTTGGCTGCGAACAGCAGCGCCAGGATCTCGTCGACCTCCGCGCGTGAGAGACCCGCCATGGCTTCGTCGGCGATGAGCAGTTTCGGGCGGCAGGCAAGCGCGCGGGCAAGCTCGAGGCGGCGAAGATCCGCTTGCGTCAATTCCCTGGGTCTTGAATTCGCTTTGCCCGCAAGGCCCACGCGCTCGAGACCCTCTCGCGCGCGAACGGCTATCGGGCCGTCGGAGCCCAGGAAGCGCAGCGGTATTTCGACGTTTTCCGCGACCGTGAGGCTCGCAAAGGCGCGCGGCAATTGAAACGTGCGCGCCAAGCCGAGCTTCGCTCGCCGATAGGCCGGAACGCCCTTGAGGGCCATGCCGTCGAATTCGATATCGCCCTCTTGCCACGCCCAGACGCCGCCAAGGCAATTGACGAACGTGCTCTTGCCCGATCCGTTCGGACCGATCAGGCCGACGCGTTCGCCGCGCGCGACCGAAAGGTCGATCCCAGAGAGCGCCACGAAGCCGCCGAAGCGTTTGCCTAAGGCCCTCACCTGCAATAACGGGGCGTTCATGGCCCGCCTCGTGGCTGGCCGCGCGCCCTGAGAAGACCGATCAGCCCCCGAGGCGCCAAGGCGACGAACGCCATGAACACTAACCCAACCAGCGCCAGGCTCGCGGAAGACGAGACAAAAGCCAACGCGAGCTGTTGGAGCAAGCCCAGGAGCAACGCTCCGGCGACCGGGCCAGGCCAACTTTCCACGCCTCCGACCAACGCCATGGCGACGGCGTTGACCGAATAGCCAATGGCGAAGGCGGAGTCGGGGTTGACGTAGGAATTGTAGAACGGCAGCGGCGTCCCAGCCATGCCGAGGATCGCGCCGCTGATCGTCGCCGCAACGAGTTTCAGCCGCAACGTCGGGACGCCGAGCGCGGCGGCGGCCGTTTCGTCGTCGCGGATCGCCGCCAGGCCCGCCCCTATCGACGAGCGCTCGATCGCAGCGGAGGCGACGGCCGCGCCGGCCGAGATCGCAAACATCGTCAGGCAGAGATATTCGGTAAAGCTTGTGAATGGCGCGAAGACCTTCGGCCGAACGAGGTAGGCTCCGCTCGAGCCGCCGACGTAAGACCAATTGACCACGAGCGTCTCAAGCACCATCGATAACGACAGCGTCGAAATTGCGAAATAAACGCCGCGCAAGCGAAGCGTCAGCGCGCCCATCAATAGGCCGAGAGTCGCACCGACGGCGCCGCCCGCCGCCACGCAGATCGGCAGCGACGCGCCGATTGCCTTATTTAGCGCGACCGTCGAATAGGCGCCCGCGGCGAAGAACGCCGAGGCGCCGAAATTGACGAAGCCCGCATATCCGCCAAGTATGTTCCAACCGAGGGCGAGCGCGACATATTGAAAGACGAGGTAGGCGAGATAGAACGCGTAGTCGTTGCGCGCGGCGCGCAGGACGAGGGCTACCGCGACGAGGCTCGCTGTCGCCAATATGATTGCCCGAACCCAGAATCGAAAGCCCCCCGAATCCGTCACGCTGCTGTACCGAGCAGGCCGCGCGGACGCAGCGCCAGAAAGCCAAGCAGCAGACCGAATGCGACGGCCGGCGACCAGGAGGGGCTAAGGAGCGTCGCCGTCATGTCCTCGATGACCCCGAAAAGCAGACCCGCAATGAACGTCCCCGGCAACGAGCCGAGACCGCCCATGATGACGATGGCGAAGAGGCGTCCAATGAAGATTCGCCCCGAGGCGGAATCGACCGGCTGAAGCACGATCAGCGCGCCGCCAGCGAGCGCGGCTAGCGCGACCGACAGGGCGAATGCGACAGTCTTCACCCGGACCGGATCGACGCCCATCAGCTGCAACGCTTCGCGGTCCTGAGAAACCGCCGCGATTGCACGACCGAGAAAAGTCGTCTTCAGGAAGGCGGACAGCCCCGCGAACGCTATGAGAGACACGGCCGCCGGAACGAGCATGCGCAGCGGCAAATAAACCTTGCCCAACGAGACCACGCCGTTCGTGTACGGCGCTTCGACGAACCTCTGGTCCGCTCCCCAAATCATCAGGAGCGCAGTCTCGATGAGGAACATCAAGCCGAAGAAGAGGGCGAGGCCTCGAATTGAATTCGTCGCCGCGCCGCTCGAAGAAGTAATGATAGGCTCGATAGAGGGCGGCGCCGGCGAGCGCGAAAGGCGCCGCGACAATGAGAGTTGTCGGCGCCGGATCGAGCCCCGTTGCGGCGGAAAGCGCGGAAACGGCAAAGGCCGCGGCGACCATGATCGCCGGATGGGCGATGTTGACGACGTCGAGCAGCCCGAACGCGACCGCGAGCCCCGACGCTGCAAGCGCGTAGAATGCGCCGAGCAGGAGTCCCGAGGCGAGAGCGTTGAGAAGGAGGACCGGATCGAGCGTCATCGGGCGGGGTGTTCTTCTGGGAAGTCGGGCGCGACGGGCAGGGCTCCCGGACCAACACCGACCTCGGCGTCGGCCGGCTCATCGAAATCCTGGCGACTGACAGCGAGCCGATCGCCAGTCGACAAGCCAGGAGCGTCCTCGCCTCAGCCCGTCGCCGGGAATTGCGTCAGGAGTTTCCCGGACTTGTATTGGTCCGGATAGAGGATGACCTGTACGCCAGACTTCTTGAATTGCTCGATGTCGTTCCCCTTCACGCCTTGATACTGGACATAAAGATTGCGTTCATGCTGCCACTCGCCCTTGGCGTCGAATTTCAGATCGCCAAGCACTGTGGGGAACGTGCTCGCGTGGAAATCCGCGCCGATGGCCTCCTGGTCGATCTTGCCGACGCGGGCGACCGCCTGCTCCATCACTTGCATCTGCGCATAGGCGAGCGGCGGCGCATAAAGCCCGAGCGGGTCCGCTTTCTCCTTCTCTGCGGCGGCGCGATAGCGTTCGAGGAAGGCCTCGACCCCCGGGAACTTCAACGTCGGCTCGGGAGCATAGACGTCCCAGCACAAGAGGTTGTTGAGCATGGGCCCGAACTGGGCCTTGATCGCGGTGATCTGCGGCCCGATCATGCCGCCGCCGAGAACGGTCGCCGAGAGCTTGGCCTCGTATATCGCTTTGAGCAAGCCGACGGAATTGGTGGGATAGGAGCCGAGATAGACAATGTCCGGCTTTGCGGCCTGGATGGCGCGGATGATCGGACCATAGTCGATGGTCGACGGCGGATAGCTCTTGTCGTAAACGATTTCAAGACCGGCCGCCTTCGCCTGCGTTCGCGCGCTTTTCATTGAACGCTGCGGAAAATCGCCGTCGAGGCCGGCGATCGCGACCGTCTTCGGCTTCGGGTCGGCGTTCATCGCCACCTCGAAGAAGCCCTTGGCGAAATCCTGCTGCATGTTGCCGCCGGTCGGGCTGACGTTCGCGGTGCGATCGTATTGGAAGGCGTCGTTGGTGGCCGAGCCAAGCAGCGTGACGAAGGCCATTCCGTGGCCCATGACCACCGGCATTGCTGGGGCGATAAGCGCGGTCGCATAACTCGAGATGACGAGGTCCACTTTGTCGACTTCGATCAGCTTGGTGTAGAGCGCCGGCACTTGACCCGCGTTGCTCTGGTCGTCGTAGTTGACGAGCTCGACCTTGCGCCCGAGCAACCCGCCCTTGGCGTTGACGTCTTCCAGCCAGAGCTTGTGGGCGAGGAACGCCGGCCTCCCGTTGCCCGCGAGGCCGCCGCTCAGCGGCATTGTGTAGCCGATCCTGATCGGCCCGTCGGCCGACTGCCCGAGAGCCGGCCGCGTTAACGTCGCCGCGGAAATCCCCGCCGCCAATGACCCGAATTCGCGCCGCGTCACGTTTCGCATCTGATCCTCCCTCGAGCCGCAATGCTGGTGCCCTGTGCGGCGAATGTCAAAAGCGGATTTCGACTAGCCAAATAGATCGGCGGTTCGACTCCGATTGACGGCGAGGAGGCAGCCCGTTCGCTTTGCAGCGATAGCACATCAGTTGTCGCTCAATGGTCGCCATCCTCGAATGGCGGCTCTTTGCCGGCGGGGACGCCTTCTTCGGCCATCGCCAGGATCATAGCGACGCCGACGTATGTTCCGGCGACCCCCGTCAGATCGACGACCTGCTGTTCGCCGAGAAGCGTCTTGGCGCGATCGAATAACTCGTCCGATACCTTGTGTTTGGTCGTCAAGTCGGTGACGAAGTCGTAGACGACCTCTTCGTCGGGGCTCATGCCGGCCGGTCGCTTGTTGGCTTTCAGGTCGGCGATGATCGAATCGGCGAGGCCCGCTTTCTTCGCCAGCGGCGCGTGGGCGAACCATTCCACTTGCGAGCGCCACTGCCGGCCGATGATGAGGATGGCCATCTCGTTAAGCTTGGCCGGCACGGACGTGTGCCAGCGCAGGTAGTCAAGCAGATCGTACATACGCTGCGCGTAGACCGGGCTGCGCAGCATTGGATTGTAGGGACCGCCAAGCCCTACGCTCGAGATTTTCATAATCTTTTCGCCGAGCGGGCGCTGCTGGTCGTTGAGCTGGTCCAAGGTCAACTGGGGAAACCTGGGCTCCTTGCCTATGGCCGGCGAACTCGCCGTATTAGCGGCGATCCGACCGAGAGGCATGGCAGCCATCAGGCATCCCGCCGCAATCAACATCTGGCGCACGGGTCTACTCCTCCCGTTCGATTGGCGTTTAGGCCTCACATCGCGGCGCTCGCGGCGAGGTTTCGATCTTCCCAGCACAGATCAATCGCGATTTCCACCGTAACGTGGCGCGAACCAGCGATGGGGCAACCGTCCAACGACTAATCGAAGATCAACGGCGCTTGGGCCGGCTGCGATGATCGAACATCGCTCGCCGAAAGACGACGAATGGTCACGTCGTTCGCCGCCGCCCGGCCCCGCTCACGAGCGCGCAGCCGGCGCGCCGCGGCCATCCCCTGGCGCTCGCGATCGTGGTCATCCTGCTAATCGTCTTTGCGGGGGTCGCGAGACGAGGCTGAAAGGAACGGCCGGCGGCGTTGACGGAAAGTTACCCTTTCAAATCGAAGATGATTTGCTCGGACGGCTCCTACCCTGGAGAGAAGCGTGAGTTATATCGTCTTGGCCATCCTGTCGGTCGCGCTCGTTCGCTTGGGGATAGTGTGCGTCTACCCCAGACGGACCATTGCGGCCGACGATCTCGATGCGAATAGCGTCGAATAGCGCGCGCCATCGCCCGACGGAACGGCCCGACCTCGCTCGGGCCGAAGCCCCTGCGCTCCGCGTCCGCGAGACAAACCCCGGGAACACGCCCTCGTCTCAGTAGCTGTATCGCAAGCCGGCGGTCAGGCCCCAGCCTTGAAGGTTCGAGCCGGTCTGGAGATCGGCTTGGACAAAGGAGGTCAAGCCGGACTTCGGCGACTGGGTCGAGAATCCGATGCTGAACTGCCCGAACGTCCCGACCCCAGTTGAATAAATCCCCGGCAGCGTCGAGAGCCCAGCCATCGAATACTGATAGAAGTGTGTCGTGGTCGCGCCGTCGAACTCATGCCATACGTTGCCGCTGACATAGGGCTGGACCGTAAGGTTGTCGTTGAACGGATAAACCGTTCCGACCCGCACCCCCGCCCTGAACAGGGTGTTGTTGAGGTTGTCGAAGGTGAACCAGGTCCCGGGCGCGACCAGGGGCGACGCGTTGAGGTTGTTGATGCCGGTGTTGGTCACGAACACAGCGGCGGAAGGCGTGGCGAAGAAGTTGTAGGCCAGCGGGAGGGTGTAAGCCGCGTCGGCCGAGAACGTGTTCCCGTTCGCGTTCAGCGACGCATTATGCAACCCAAGATCGGTGTTGTTGAGGTTCATGTCGAAAGTGTTGTGGCGCCACTGGAGTGTTCCGGAGAAGCCTTGGCCGGTCACCGCCGCGTAAATTCCGTAGAAGGGCATGGTGGCGCTGCCAGAGACGTTAAGCAGGGCGTAGGGATCGCTGGAGCTATTCTGGGTGGAATAGCCCCACGCGCCGCCTCCGGTGATTCCAAGATGCGCGTTCATGCCCGAGGCGTTGATGTTGTAGATGCCCTCGTCGAGGCCGAGCTGGACCCCGCCGATGCTGGTTTGGTACCGGCTGTCGACCGAGGACAGCGCGCCGCCTCCGCTCGAGTTGGTTTCGGTCGTAACCTCCGCCCCCCCGCCGCGCGACCACACGCCGCCGTACCACATGTTCGGCGTCGGATTGACCGGCGAGGGGAGGAACGCCGAGGCGTTTTGGAAGAACGACGTGTTGAGCGCCGTGACCAACGCCGAGACCTGGTTGGCCGGAGAGGCGACCACGCCGAGCTTGAGTTCCTGCGCAATCCCGTTGCCGCCGAACGTCGGGACGTAGTCGTAAATCCCATACCGGCTGGCGCCCGCCAGGAGCTGATCCGAGGTCGGGCTGAGCGGGATCGACGCGTTAGAATACGTGAGCGTCCGATTGGGAACTTGCGTCCAGAGCGCGTTGCTCGGGTTGGTCAGCGTCCCGGCGAGAGCGACCGCCGCGTTGGCGGTCGAACCGGTCACGTTGATGTAGTTCGAATTGCCGTTCCGCAGGTCGACGGGCATCGTGATCGGGCCCGAAACCGAGCCGTTCACGGTCAGCGTCTTCGGCGTCGTTCCGACCGGGTTCAGGAGGCCGGTGTTGTCGCCGACGCGGAAGACGCCGTTGTAGACGCCATTCGAGTCCGCCATCACGCTGACGTCGCCATTGATGACGCCTAGGGCGTTCATCAGCGCAGGGGTCCCGGGCAGCGTCACGTTGCCCACGATCGCGCTGTTCGACGTGAAGCTGTTCACGGTCCCGCCCATCGCCGTGACGTTGCCGACGATCTTGGCGTTGTTGGTCAACGTGCCGCTCATGTTGGTCAGCGCGCCGGTCCACAGGCCATCGTTCTCGATCGCTCCGCCGGTGTTGACGGCGCTTCCGTTCCAGGTTCCCGAGGCAAAATTGGTGATCGCGCCGGTGTTCGAAGCGACATTGGCGTTGTAGACGCCATAGTTCATCACCGCGCCGGCGTTGTTGAGATCATCCGTCACGGTTCCCAGATTGACGATCGCGCCGGTCGAGACATTGTTGAGGTTCGTCGCGGTCAGCGCGGCTCCGGTGGCGACGTTCACCCCGCCGGAGTTGGTGAGGAGGCCGGTCAGCGCGTAGGTTCCATTGTAGACGTTCAGCGCCCCGGCGGCGTTGTTGGTGAACCCGGTCATGCTCGCGAGATTGCCGGTCACATTGAAAACGTTGTTGTTGACGACCGGCGCATTGAGGGTCCCCCTGGCGTAGACCGTTCCAGAGTTCGTGAGGCCGCTGCTGCTGATCGAACCGCGCAAACCCAGGATGCCGCCGGGGCCGACAGTGACCGGGCCGCTCGGAGACGCCAGAGAACCGATGCTGCCTGTGACGATCAACCTTCCGCCGTCGATGTTGGTCGCGCCGGTGTAGGTGTTGGCGCCCGAAAGCCTCTCGGTGCCCGCCGTTAAGGTGAGCCCGCCGGTCCCGCTGATGACGCCGCCGAACGTGCTGCTCGCGTTGGAGAGCGTGAGCGTGTTCGCCCCGAGCGTCACGCCGCCCGAGCCCGAAAGGGTGGTGATTGTCGTCCCGCCGTTGGTGAGGCTGGAAATGTCGAACGTTCCGTAGTCCGCCACGCCGCTCGACGAGGCGATCGATCCGGCCCCGGATAGGGCCAGCGTTCCGCCGTTGATCGTGGTCGCGCCGGTGTAAGTGTTGAGTCCCGAGAGCGTTTCTGTGCCGGTCGTCAACGTCAGCCCGCCCGTCCCGCCGATCGCGCCGGCGAACGTGCTGCTTGCGTTGGAGAGCGTGAGCGTGTTCACCCCGAGCGTCACCCCGCCCGACCCTGAAAGCGTGGTGATCGTCGTCCCGCCGTTGGTGAGGCCGGAAATGTCGAACGTTCCGTAGTCCGCCACGCCGCTCGACGAGGCGATCGAGCCAGTCCCGGTCAGCGCCAGTGACGCCGGCGTCGGGCCGCCGTCGATCGTCGTCGCGCCGGTATACGTGTTCGCGCCCGCGAGCGTCTGGGCGCCGCCGGCGATCGTGAGACCGCCAGCGCCCTGGATGACGCCCGAGAAAGTCGTCGAGCCGTCGGTGATCGTCAGCGTCTGCCCGCCTAGAACCACGTTCCCGAACGGCGACACGGCGCCGGCGGCGTCGCCCAGGGTCTTGATCGATGCGCCCGCCGTCGTCGCCGAAATGTCGAACGTGCCGCCGGTCGCGCCGTTGTTAGAGATGAACACCCCGCTCGACGAGGCGATCGACCCCGTCCCGGAAAGGGCCAGCGTCCCGGCATCGATCGTCGTCGCGCCCGAATAGGTGTTCACGCCGGTCAGCGTTTCCACGCCGGTCGCCGTCGGCCCCAGCGTCAGCCCGCCGCCGGTCACGTTGTCGATGCCGCCGGCGTCGGCGATCACGCCGCCGAATGTCGTCAGCGCGCCGGTCAGGGTCAAAGTTTGCGCGCCGAGGTAAACGGTTCCCATCTGGCCGGCGGCGGTGTTGCCCAAGGTCGCGATCGACGCGCCCGCTGTCGTCTGCGAAATGTCGAAAACGCCGCCGGTGGCGAGCGAAACCCCGCTCGAGTTCGCGATGCTGCCTGATCCGGACAGCGCCAGCGTCCCGGCGGTGATCGTGGTCGCGCCCGAATAGGTGTTCGCCCCTGTGAGCGTGAGCGTGTTGAGGGGCGCGTTCTGCGTCAGCGCAGTGGCAGAGGACCCGTCCTGGATCACGCCCCCAAACGTCGATGACGGGCCTTGATTGGTCAGCGTCGCGGCGCTCCCGCCGCTGTTGGTCACCGCGCCGGCGCCGGCGAGTGAACTCACCGTCTGAGCGTTGCCGCCCAGGTCGAGCGTGCCGTTCACCGTGGTCGCGCTCACCGCGCTGAACACGTCAACTCCGCTGCTGCCTGAGAGCGTCGCGCCGCTGTCGACCGTCGTCGCGCCGGTATAGGTGTTTATGCCGGTCAGCAACGTCGGCGTACCGAAGGCCGTCGCCTCGAGCGACGCGCTCCCGCCAATATTCGTGACCGTGCCGCCCGCCGACGAAATCTCCCCGGTCAATGAACCGTTCTGGATCGTGCCTTGGTCCAGAGTGATGTTGTTGATGGTCTGCGCGAAGCCCCCGAGATCGAGGGTGGCCCCTGAATTCACGGTCGTTGCGCTTGCCGCGCTGAACGCGCCGGCCACGCCGCCCATCAACTCTCCTGCGTCGACGGTCGTCGTGCCGGTATAGGCGTTGCCCGTGCTGGTGAACTCAATCGTACCGGTGTCGCCGACCGCGTTGTTGATGGTGACGGAGCCCGTCCCGGTGATCGCCCCGGAGATCACCGATGTCGTTGCGGGCGCGGCGCTGAAATCCGGATCGCCGGTCACGGTGATCGCATTGCTGATCGACGCGCCGCCAGTGAAATTCAGCGACGTCAGATTGTTCATATTGACGGTGTTTGTTCCCAGGGCGTTGTTGTTGCCAACGATCACCGTGCTGTTGGCCGTGAGCGTCGTGCCGCCGCTATAGGTGTTGTCGCCGGAGAGAGTGAGCGTGTACGCGCCAGTATTGATCGTCACCGGCCCCGCGCCAGCGAGCGTGTTCGACAGGGCGCCGCTTGCTCCGACGATTGTCTGGTCGATGGTCAGGGCGGCGGTGCTCCCGACGTTAATGTTGCCGGTCATCGACTGGCCCACGCCCAGCGAGAGAAAATTCGTCCCGCCGTTGAAATCGATGGCGTCTCCGAGCCCACCCCCGTTGATCGCGCCAAGATTCTCGACGGTTATGTACGAACCCGAGACGCCAGCGCCGCCCTTCCCGGCCGCCGCGCCGGACCCGCCCGCGCCGCCTGCGCCGCCGCTGATCGAATCGCCTACCCGGTTGATGATTGTCGATTGCGTCGCGCCGTTGCCGGTTATGAGCACGCCGATGCCGCCGCTCCCCCCAACACCGCCAACAACGCCCGTTCCCCCGGCCCCGCCGGCGCCGCCGGTCACGGTCGAACTGGTGCTCAACGTGCTGTTGTAGAAACTGCCCGAAGTTTGGATGCCGGCGCCGCCCGCGCCGCCGGCGCCGCCGTTCCCGTTCGCGCCGCCGGCGCCGCCGGCGCCGCCAATGCCGCCGGTCACGGTCAGCGTTCCCGAATTGTTGATATCGGCCCCGGTGACGACGCCGAATCCGCCGCCGCCGCCGCCGCCGCCATTGCCGGAACCGGAGCCGACTCCGCCCCCGCCGCCCGCGCCGCCCGTCAGGGTTAATGTTCCGGAATTGGCGAAGCTCGAATTGTAGCCCGTTCCACCCCCGCCGCCACCGCCCCCGCCGCCGCCCGGCGTGGTCCCGACGCCTGCGCCGCCCGCTCCGCCCGCGCCGCCCGCTGTCGTCGTGTCTCCGACGGCGCCGCCGCCCCCGCCGCCGCCCGATGCGTTCGCTGAGGTCGGGCCCATTCCTGTCGTGCCCGGTTGGCCGGCCCCGCCCGGCGCGACGCCTTTCGCCCCGAACGTGGCGCCGGTCGAGCCGTTTCCGCCGTTCTGGTTTGAGCCGCCGCCATTTCCGCCGGGATTGAGTCCGGCCCCGCCCACGCCGCCGAGGGATTGCGCTTGCGCCGGAGCGGCCGCCGCCAGAGCGGCCAGAAGCGCAAGCGAGGTCACCGAAACCCCGGCGAGCAACGAGCGCCGCACTTGCGCCCGATCCAAAGCCTCGCCAGCCAGCCGAGAGTGGAGATTCTGCCGCATCGTCGTTCGCCCCGCCTTGAGAATCGTCTTGTGGTTGCATTTAGGTTGTATCTCGCTCGCGCAATTGCGAGCGGCGGCGGACGCATATTCGACGCTTTTCGGCCCACCGATCAAAATCAATACGTCGATCAAGGTAAACGCGCAATGAGGTTGTGGCGAATTACGGCTGAGTTGAGCCAACTTCACGCCAATACTTTGCAACCTGTTGCGCGCCAGACACACTTTTAGCGAGCAAGTTGCAACGTATAGTCGAAATAGGCGCTCTGGTTGGGGGCGAATCGCCTCGCAATCCCCAAATCACCCCATTGCGGAAAATCGGAATCCGATGTTAGCATCGAAGATGCTTCAACCGCTGGTCACTACCGTCTTCTCGACTGCCCAGGGGAGAGGAGAAAGAAAAATTCTTTGCCCTGGGATCGGCGCAACCCTTAGAAACGCTCAATTCCGAAAAGGGAATCCAAGAAAATCGGGGAGATTAATTCTATTTGGCTTTGCTTCACATGGGCCTCGCCTGATCGAAGCGCGTCCGGACAAGGCATTCCAAATTCCGGCCTGGGGCTCCTCTCCGGCCGGACCCGGCTCGCTCCGATCGCTCGCCGGCGCAGCACGACGGCTTCACCGCCAAACGACGTAGATCGAGGAACCGCGAACTCTTTGTTTTACTTGCCGAGGTCGGCGAGAGCCTGGGCGAAGCCTTTCATGTTGACGGTAAACTTCGCCGACGCGCCGTTGACGGCATAGATCGTGACTTCGGTCGTTGAGGCGGCGCTGAGGCCTTTGACCATCACTTCGTCAAGCGGCAGGACTGACTTCACAATGATCGGGCTGGCAAAGCGAGTAGACAAGCTTCCGCGTCTCCTTGTCGCCGATCTTGACCTCCACCCCCGGCTGGATCAGCACCCCCGAAGGCACCGAAAACACGGATTGGAGCTTGCCCTCCTGCCGACCGAGCACCCAGGAGAACACGATGCGCTGTGCGCCGTCTTTCTCGGTCTGCGCGATCCTCAGGACGGCCGAGCACTGCTTCTTTGCGCCGCTCTGGTCGGTCAGCGCGCAGGTCACCGTCCAGTTGTCGTCGACGATGGTTTCGGCGCGACGGATCTTGGCGGGCTCGGCCGGGGCCGTCTTGTCGACCGGCTGAGGGCTCTGGGCGAGAACGGGCGCGGGCGCAAGGCCGAGGACCGTCAAGGTGAGCAACGTCCGAAGACCCTTCACAAACAGCGCTCCAGGCGAATCTTAGGGCTCTTCGCCCTGCTAGGCCGAACGGTCGCGAGCTGTCAATTCGAAGCGATTTCGCGCTCACCCGCCGTTGGGGAGCCCAAGCCTGAGCAAGCTCTTCGAGCAGCGATCATCGATCGTCCAGGGCGAATCGGCCAAGTGTCGCAAAGCTCATGGCAAAGATGTGGACGGCCAACGCCGGTCTTGACTTGCATGCCCGCCCTTGGCTTTCTGCAGGCGAGCGCCGCGCTCATTCCCAGTTTTCTTAAGGAATGATCCCTTGACTTCGCCGCTTTTGGTTCGAACTCATCTCCGGTGACGGGGCGGGCTGAAACCGATGCGCCAATCTTTGATGAAATCCGGTGGGTGACCGCGAAGCTATGCAAAGCTCTGTCGCCGCGGAACCCATGCCTCCGAACGAGGTCATCTCAGCCATCGCAACGAGCGAAGACGCGCCGAAGTCGTGGCCTCCTTCGCTCGTGCTTGTGACCGGCGCAAGCGGCTTTCTGGGATCGGCGATCGTCGCTGCGCTCCGCGCTCGCGGGCACGACGTCCAGACGCTGGTCCGTCGATCGAGCCCGCGCACGAATCTCGATCCCCGCGACACCGTGCGCGAGGGCGACCTCCATGACCGCTCTTCATTGACGGCCGCGTTGAAGGGCGTCCGATTCCTCTTTCATGCGGCCGCCGATTATCGTCTCTGGGCGCCAAACCCAGAAGACATCCGCCGCAACAATGTCGAGGGAACCCGGCTCGTCATGGAGGAGGCGCTGCGCGCCGGCGTCGAGCGCATCGTTTATACCAGCAGCGTCGCGACGTTGAGACTCGCCGGCGGCGCCCCCGCGACCGAGGATCATTTGTTGGCCGAAGAGGACGCGATCGGCGCCTACAAGCGCAGCAAGGTCGCGGCGGAGCGTCTGGTCGAGGCCATGGTCCGGAGGGACGGGCTGCCGGCTGTGATCGTCAACCCGTCGACGCCGATCGGCCCGCGCGACGTGCGGCCGACGCCGACCGGCCGTATCATCATCGAGGCCGCGTCCGGACGCATGCCCGCCTTCGTCGACACTGGACTGAACCTCGCCCACGTGGACGACGTCGCTTCGGGCCATCTCGCCGCGCTCAACCGCGGCCGGATCGGCGAGCGCTATATCCTCGGCGGCGAGAACGTGCTCCTTGCCGACATGCTTGCCGAGATCGCTCGCCTGGTCGGACGGCCGCCTCCTTCGCTCAAACTGCCGCGGAGCCTGATCTACCCGATCGCCTACGGCGCAGAGTTTATGGCGAAGCTCCGTGGCGTCGAGCCGTTCGTGACGCTGGACGGCCTGCGAATGGCGCGTCATCACATGTTCTTCGACGATTCCAAGGCGCGGCGGGAGCTCGGCTATGGATCGAGGCCCTACCGCGACGGCCTTTCCGACGCGGTCGCCTGGTTTCGCTCTCACGGCGCGCTCAAATGATCACGACAGCCGCCGCACTCGTTTCCCTTGCGGTGTGGTTCTATCTTCTGTTTGGCAGGGGATCGTTCTGGCTTTGCGGCGAATGCGATGACTCCGTGCCGTCGGCAAGCGACGCGAAGCTGCTGTACGCGCCGGAGTCCCGGCCCGCCGTCGTGGCGATCATTCCGGCCCGCAACGAGGCCGATATGATCGCCCATAGCGTCGCCTCCCTCCTTCGGCAGGAGTATCGCGGGCCATTCTCGATCGTGGTGGTCGACGACCAGAGTACAGACGGCACGGCCGCCGCCGCATCGGCTGCGGCGAGCGCAGCCGGCGCGGCCGATCGGCTTCGGATCGTCGCCGGAGCAAGCGTCGCGCCCGGTTGGACCGGGAAATTGTGGGCGATGCGCCAGGGCCTTTCGGCGGTCGAAGCCGGCGCAGCCGCGCCCGAGTTCGTGCTGTTCAGCGACGCCGACATCGCTTACGCGCCGCATGTGCTCGCTCGGCTCGTCGGCATCGCGCGCCTAAAGGACAGCGTCCTCACCTCGCTGATGGTAAAGCTGCGCTGCGAAAGCGCGGCCGAGCGCTGGCTGGTTCCGGCTTTCGTGTTCTTGTTCCAGATGCTCTATCCCTTCGCCTGGGTGAACGATCCCCGGCGGGGCACGGCCGCGGCGGCAGGCGGCTGCATGCTGGCGCGACGCGAGGCCCTCTCCGCGGCCGGCGGTCTGGAAGCGCTCCGCGGCGCGCTGATCGACGATTGCGCGCTCGGCGCGATCATGAAGCGGCAAGGGCCGATCTGGCTCGGGCTGACGGAGAGCGTCCATAGCCTGCGCCCTTATCCGGCTTTCGCCAACTTCAGACGCATGGTGGCGCGTTCCGCGTACGCCGAATTGCGCTATTCGCCGCGGCGTCTCGCCGGCGCGGTCGCCGGAATGGCCCTCGTCTATCTGGCTCCGCCGTTCCTCGCTATATGGGCGCGTGGACTTGCTGAAGCGGCCGGAGCGCTAGCCTGGGCGATGATGGCGCTGGCGCTCATCCCGACGATGCGCCTTTATGGGCGCCCGCTCGCCGGCGGCTTGGCTCTGCCCGCCATCGCCGCGACCTATGTCGCATTCACATTGGACTCGGCGGTGCAATATTGGTGCGGGCGCGGCGGCTACTGGAAAGGCCGAATCCAGGCCCCGATGCGGCAGGCAGGGCGCGAATGACGACGGTGACCGAGGCTCTTTCCGGCAAGACGCACGGGGATGAGAACTTTCCGGTCGCGTCGTGGCTGCTCAGCGACCACAATCGCGGCCCGATCCTCGCCTTCTATCGCTTCGCGCGCGCCGCCGACGACGTCGCCGATCACCCAACTCTGCCGCCCGACCGAAAGCTCGCACTGCTCGACAATCTTGACGCCGCGCTGCGCGGTCGCGGAGCGCCCGTTCCCGAGGCCGAGCCCTTGCGCCTTGTGTTGAGGGAGCGTGGCCTCAAGCCCACACACGCGCTCGATCTCCTCGACGCCTTCCGGCTTGACGTCCGGAAGAGCCGTTACGCCGACTGGGCGGAGCTGATGGACTATTGCCAGCTCTCGGCGGCACCAGTCGGCCGTTTCGTCCTCGACGTCCATGGCGAGGACCAGGCGACTTGGCCCCCTTCGGACGCCTTATGTGCGGCGCTGCAGGTCAACAACCACCTTCAGGATTGCGCCTTGGACTATCGCCGCCTCAATCGCGTCTACCTGCCGCTGGACATCCTCGGCGCGCATGGCGCCTCGGTCGACATGCTGGGCGCGCCGAGCGCCGCCACGGCCCTACGCGGCGCCATCGCCGAGATCGCCCGCCGCGCCGGCGCGTTGACGGAGCGCGGGGAGCGGCTGATCACTGAAATCAAGGACGTCCGGCTCGCCGTCGAAGTCGCCGCCGTCCAGGCGCTGGCGCGCCGTCTCGCCCGCGATCTCGAAACCCGCGATCCGTTGAGCGAGCGGGTGCAATTCGGCAAGGCCGGCTTTGCCGTGGTAGGCGGACTGGGCGCCCTGCGATTTCTTGCTTCGGCGCTGGTCCGCTCTGTCCGGGCTAGGCCGAAGACTTCTGCATGACCCAAGAGACGACCCCGGCGGCGCACAGCTCCTTCTACATGGCGATGCGCATCTTGCCGGCGCCTCGGCGCGATGCGATGCTCGCCCTCTACGGCTTCTGCCACGCGGTCGACGACATCGCCGACGAGCGTGGGCCTGCGACCGCTTCGCAGCGCCTGGCGGAGCTCGAGCGCTGGCGCGCCTGCGTCGCTGAGATGTTCAGAGGCCGCGCGCCGCCGCATCTCGCCGCCCTGGATCGGGCGGTGCGGGATTTTGATTTGAAGCAGGAGGATTTCAATGCCGTCATCGACGGCATGGCGATGGACGCCGCTAAGGACATCCGCGCTCCCGACTGGGCGACGCTCGACCTCTATTGCGACCGCGTCGCGAGCGCAGTCGGCCGGCTTTCGGTGCGCATATTCGGCCTCGCGCTTGAACCCGGCGAGGCGCTGGCCCACCATCTCGGGCGCGCGCTCCAACTGACCAACATTCTGCGCGACATCGACGAGGACGCAGGCATTGGCCGGCTCTACCTGCCCCGCGAGGCGCTCGCGGCCGCCGGCGTGACGACCGACGAGCCGCTCAAGGCGACGGCCGATCCGAAGCTCGCCGCGGCCTGCGCCGAGGTGGCGGCGCGCGCGCGCGCCCATTTCGAGAAGTCCAGTTCGATCATGGCGGCGGCGCCGCGGGCGGCGGTCAAGGCGCCGCGGTTGATGGCCGCCGCATACGGCTCGATCCTCGATCGGATGTTGGCGGACGGGTTCGCTCCGCCCCGCCGCCGCGCGACGGCCAGCCGGCTCGGGATTCTGGGCGGGCTCTTGCGTTATGGCGTTCTATGAGCCGCCGGATCGTCCATGTCGTTGGCGCGGGCGTCGCGGGCCTGAGCGCCGCCGTGCGCCTCGCCGAGGCCGGCCTCGAGGTGATTGTGCATGAAGCGGCGCAAGCCGCGGGAGGACGCTGCCGATCCTATCCCGACCAGACCCTGGGCCTCGTCATCGACAACGGCAACCATTTGCTGCTCTCCGGCAATCATGCGGCGCTCGACTATCTCGACCGGATTGGCTCACGTGACAGTCTGAGCGGGCCCGGCGCCGCCATGTTCGACTTCGCCGACCTCAAGAGCGGCGAGCGCTGGCGTCTCAGGCTCAACGAAGGGCGCGTGCCGTGGTGGCTCTTCGATCCAAAGCGGCGCGCGCCAGGGACGGCGCTGCGCGAATATTTCGCTCCGCTGGCGATCCTGCTCCGGGCGCCGGCGGCCGAGACGGTCGCCCAGACGATGAGCTGCGCCGGGCCGCTCTACGAACGCCTGTGGCGTCCGCTCCTGCTTGCCGGCCTCAACACCGAGCCGACGGAAGGCTCCGCCGCCCTCGCCGCCGGGCTCATGCGCGAGACGCTTGGCGCAGGGGGAAGGGCGTGCCATCCGTTGATCGCGAAACGGGGGCTTTCGCGGACATTCGTCGATCCGGCGCTCGCCTTTCTCGTCGCGCGCAACGGCGCGGTCCGCCTGGGCGACCGTCTGCGCGAAATTCGTTGCGCGGGAGCGCGCGCCGTCGCGCTCGAATTCGAAAGCCGATCCGTGAGGCTCGCTGACGACGCGGCGGCGGTGATCGCCGTGCCTCCCTTGATGGCTCGCGAGCTGCTGCCTGGCCTGGAGACGCCAGACGAATTCCGGGCCATCGTCAACGCCCATTTTCGCGTGGAGCCGCCGCCGGGCCAGCCGGCGATACTCGGAGTCGTCAACGGAATGTCCGAATGGCTGTTCGCCTATCCCGACCGCCTCTCGGTGACCATCAGCAACGCCGACCGGCTCATCGACCGCCCGCGCGACGAGCTTGCGGCCTGGCTCTGGCGCGAGGCCTCGGCGCTCAGCGGCCTTCCGGCCGAGCTGCCGCCTTGGCGGATCGTCAAGGAGAAGCGCGCGACCTTCGCGGGAACGCCGACTCAGAACGCCAGGCGTCCTCCCCCGCGCACGCGGTGGGACAATCTCGTGCTCGCCGGAGACTGGATTCAGACAGGCCTGCCCGCCACCATCGAAGGCGCGGTCCGTTCGGGCTATATGGCGGCCTCAATCATCCTCGAACCGGACGCCGTCGCGTCGAAACCCCGCGCCCTGAGTGTTTCGCCATGAACGTCGCCCTGGACCATTCGGAAGCCTCGCCATCGCCGGAGGCGCTCGAGCGTCACATTTCGCGCGCGTCGAGTGCGCTCATAGCCCTTCAGCGCGACGACGGACATTGGTGCTTCGAACTCGAAGCCGACGCGACGATCCCGGCCGAATATGTGCTCCTCAGGCATTTTCGCGGCGAAAAGCCCGATCTTGAACTCGAGCGACTGATCGGCGTCTACCTGCGGCGGATCCAGGGCGCGCACGGCGGATGGCCGATCTTCCACGCCGGCGCGTTCGATATCAGCGCCAGCGTCAAGGCCTATTTTGGCCTCAAGATGATCGGCGACGATCCCGAGACGGCGCATATGCGCCGCGCGCGCGAAGCCATTCTCGCCCATGGCGGGGCGGCGAGGACCAATGTCTTCACCCGCTTCCTGCTCGCGCTTTACGGTGCCATTCCCTGGAGCGGCGTTCCGACCATGCCGGTCGAGATCATGCTCTTGCCGCGATGGTTTCCGTTCCACCTCGACAAGGTCTCGTACTGGGCGCGCACGGTCATGGTCCCGCTTCTCGTTCTGCAGGCCTTGAAGCCGCGCGCCGTCAATCCGCGCGGCGTTGCGATCGCGGAGCTGTTCGCCGCGCCGCCGGAGACGGTGCGCAAGTGGCCGACCGGCGCCCATCAGGCGTGGGCGGCAGTAAAGTTCTTCGGCGCGATTGACTGGCTGCTCAAGCGCGCCGAGCCGTATTTTCGCGCGTCGGTTCGTCGCCGCGCGATCGACGCCGCCGCGGCTTTCGTGACCGAGCGGCTCAATGGCGAGAACGGCCTCGGCGCGATCTATCCGGCGATGGCGAATGCGGTGCTTATGTACGACGCGCTCGGCTTCCCGCCTGAACATCCCGACCTCGTTGCGGCGCGCCAGTCGATCGAGCGGCTCCTCGTCGTCGGCAAGGAGGAGGCCTATTGCCAGCCCTGCCTCTCGCCGGTCTGGGACACCGCGCTCGCCGCTCACGCGCTGCTCGAAACCGGAGGCGAAGCCGGCCAAGAGCCGGTGCGGGCGGCGCTCGACTGGCTGAAGCCGCTCCAGATCCTCGACGTCAGGGGCGACTGGGTCGCCCGGCGTCCGGACGTCCGGCCAGGCGGCTGGGCGTTCCAATACGCCAACCCGCATTATCCCGACACCGACGACACCGCCGTAGTGGCGATGGCGATGGACCGCGCCGACCGCGGCGGCGTGAGCGCCGCGCCGGACGCCCATTCCGAGGCGATCGCGCGCGCGCGCGAATGGATCGAGGGACTGCAAAGCTGCAACGGCGCCTGGGCCGCTTTCGACGCCGACAACACCTATCACTATCTCAATCACATTCCGTTCGCCGATCACGGCGCGCTGCTCGATCCGCCGAGCGCGGACGTCACCGCGCGCTGCGTCTCCTTGCTCGCCCAGCTCGGCGAGACCCGTGAGACGAGCGCTCCCCTGGCGCGTGGAATCGACGCCCTCAAGTCCGATCAGGAGCAGGATGGAAGCTGGTTCGGCCGCTGGGGCATGAACTACATTTACGGAACCTGGTCGGCGCTTTGCGCTTTGGCCGCCGCCGGCGAGGATCCGCAGTCGGAGCCCGTCCGCCGGGCCGTCGCATGGCTCACCCGCATCCAGAATCCCGACGGCGGCTGGGGCGAGAGCGGCGACAGCTACAGGCTTGACTACAAGGCGTTCGAATCGTCGCCCAGCACGTCATCGCAAACCGCATGGGCGCTGCTCGGGCTGATGGCGGCGGGCGAAGCGGACAATCCGGCCGTCGCCCGCGGCGCCGCCTATCTCGCGGCGACTCAGGGCGAGGACGGGTTTTGGAACGAGCCGTTCCACACCGCGACCGGATTCCCCCGCGTATTCTACCTACGTTATCACGGCTATTCGAAGTTTTTCCCGTTATGGGCGCTCGCCCGCTATCGAAATCTCAAGCGGGGCAACAGCCGCGCCGCGGTGTTCGGCATGTAGTCGGGTCGCTGGCCGCGCCCCCTGTCTGGCCGGGCGAACGACTTGTCGTCAATCCGTAATAATATATGTTAGGTGCCTTCGCCCTTGTCGGAAATCTTCTGACAGGAACGTAAAGGACATAAAAGTAGGGTTGTTTCGTTTCCGTCGTTTTCGCAGGTTCGACGAACAACTCGCACGTTGTGGGGAATGTTCATTCGCATGCCAAAGAAGATCAAGGTCGCCATCGCCGGTGTCGGCAACTGCGCCAGCGCGCTGGTCCAGGGCGTGGAATATTATCGCAATCGTCGCAATGCGGCGCTCGACGGCGTCATGCGCCAGACAATCGGCGGATACCGCGCCAGCGATGTCGAGTTCGTCTCCGCGTTTGATATCGATCGCCGCAAGGTCGGCCGGCCGCTGGAGGAGGCGATTTTCGCCAAGCCGAACAATACGCGGGTTTTCCAAAGCTCGCTGCCAGTGTCGAACGTCGTCGTCCAGATGGGTCCGCAGTTCGATGGGGTGGCGCCGCACATGGCGGACTACGAGGACGACGTCGCCTTTCGCCCCGCCGACCTTGAGCCCACTGACATCGCCGAGGCTCTGCGCAAGTCGGGCGCTGAGGTGCTGTTGTGCTATCTGCCGGTAGGATCCGACAAGGCCGTCAAGCATTATGCGCAAGCCTGCCTCGAAGCGGGTGTCGCGATGGTAAATTGCGTGCCCGTCTTCCTCGCTTCGGACCCCGAATGGGCCCAGAAGTTCCTCGACGCACGCCTGCCGATCGTCGGCGACGACATCAAGAGCCAGGTCGGCGCGACTATCGTGCATCGCTCGCTGGCGCGCCTGTTCGCCGACCGTGGCGTGACCCTGGACCGGACCTACCAGTTGAACACCGCCGGCAACACCGATTTCCTCAACATGCTGGAGCGCAAGCGGCTCAAGTCGAAAAAGATTTCCAAGACCGAATCCGTCCAATCGCAGCTTGACGAGCGACTGGACGACGCGGACATCCATATCGGCCCATCCGACTACATCCCTTGGCAGCACGACAATAAGATCGCCTTCATCCGCCTCGAGGGTCGTGGCTTCGGCGATGCGCCGCTGGAGGTTGAGCTCCGGCTTTCCGTGCAAGATTCTTCGAACAGCGCCGGCGTCGTCATCGACGCGCTGCGCTGCGCCAAGCTGGGCTTGGATCGGGGCGTCGGCGGACCGCTCGAAGCGCCGTCGGCCTATTACATGAAGACCCCGCCGTGCCAGTTCCGCGACAGCGTCGCGCGCGACGCCTGCAACGCGTTCATCGACGGCGTTCCGTTCGATCTTCCGCGGGCCGCGCCAAGAAGCGAAAAGGTTGCGGTCCGTTCGAGTCGCTCCTGACCGGCTGGCGGCGCGATCGGCTGCGCCAAGTCCGGCGATTGGCTTCTATGATGGCGGCGATCGAAACGCTGCTCTTCGACTTCGGCGGCACGCTCGACGCTGACGGCGTGGCGTGGAAGGAGCGCTTCCACGCCCTTTATCAGGCCGAGGGACTCGATATGACCGCCGAAGCGTTCGCGCCGGCCTTCTTCGCCGCCGACGATCCGCTCGTCGGCTCGCTCCCGGTCGCGGCCGGTCTCACCGAGACGGTCCACGCATTGGCCGCCAACCTCGAGGGCAAGTTGGGTGGTCGGGCAGGGATCGCCGAGGACCGCAGCGGCTGTGATCGCGGCCGGCGCGTTGCGGCGCGTTTCCTGAGCGACATGTCCGCCATTTTCGCCCGCAATCGGCCGGTGCTCGAAGCGTTGGGCGAGCGCTACCGGATGGGTGTGGTGTCGAACTTCTATGGCAATCTGGAAGCGGTGTGCCGGAGTTCGGGTCTCGCTCCCCTTTTCGGGGTCACGACGGATAGCTGCTGCGTCGGCGCGGAGAAGCCCGACCCCGCAATTTTCCGCGCTGCATTCGAGACGCTGCACGCGGCGCCGGAGACGACGCTGTTCATCGGCGATTCGCTGCGCCGCGACTGCGAGGGCGCGCGGCGCGCAGGCATGGGCTTCATATGGATCGCGCCCGAAGAGGTCCAGGCCGACGTCGACCGGACGACGACGACCCCGCTGGTTCTCGCCGCCGTGACCCGGCTGCCCGATCTCCTGAATGTCCTCAAATGACCGGCGCCTCCAAAAGCCTTCGCGGCGGAATCATCGCCGCCGGACATGGGACCCGGCTCCGAGCCGACGGCTATCACGCGAGCAAGCCGATGACGCTGGTCGGCAGCCGGCCCCTGATCCAGCACACCCTCGATCGCTTTCGCGCCGTCGGCATTCGCCGGGTGACGGTCATCATCAACGAGGAGAGCGACGATTGCCGGCAATGGCTCGCCGCCCACAATCAGGACTTCGATCTCGACGTGATCGTGCGCACGACCCCATCGTCATTCGCGAGCTTTCAGCTGGTCGTCGCGCGGCTGGCCCATTCGCCGGCCTTGATCACGACGGTCGACTCGATCCTGCCGGTTGCCGACTTCCGCCGTTTTGCGCGCTTGGCCGCAAGCTTTCCGCGGGACGCGGTCGTGCTCGGCCTGACTGGCCATGTGGATGACGACAATCCACTATGGGCGACGCTGGACGGTTCGGATAACCGCATCCTCCGCCTCGGCGATAGCGGCAGCCACGTCACGGCCGGCCTCTACTGGCTGCCGGCACATGGCGCCGCAAGGCCTGCGGCCGGCTTTGCAAGGTTGCGCGACTATCTGAAATGGCTGGTTGACTCGCGCCAGAAGGTTTACGGCATCGTCCTGCCGCTGGTGTTCGACATCGACCGCGCCCACGATGTCGAAGCAGCCGAATTGGCGGGATTCCGCAATCAGCATGAGAGCGCCGGCGAATGAGCGCAGCCATGACCTGTTGGGGAGTCTACCGCGAGGCGGCGCACTCGCCCGGACGGATCGACGACGACGCCGCGATCCTGGAGCGCGTCGGCGGGGTCCTGGCGGAGCGGGGCTTCCACGTCGAGCTCATCGCCGCCGAAGACCTCGTCGAAACGCCTTCGGCTAACGTGTTTGCGATGTGCGAGCGTGGGACAATTCTTGATCGGCTCGCGGCCATGGAGAAAGCAGGGTCGATCGTCATCAATTCGCCAGCCGCGATTCGCAACACGTACCGCCACCGAATGGTCGAGCGGTTCGCGCAACGCCACGTGTCGGCGCCACTCAGCCGGATCGTCGCCACCGACGCCATGAAGCCGCGGCCGGCCGACCACATGTGGGTCAAGCGCTACGATTTCCACGCGACGCAGCCAGACGATGTCATGTATGTCGCGTCGGAGGCGGGCTGGCGCCAGGCGTTGCGCCAATTCGCCGAGCGGGGCATACCCTTTATCGTCGCCCAGGAGCACGTGGCGGGCGATCTGGTCAAATTCTACGGGGTCAGAAACAGCGCCGGTCCAGCGGACGCCAACTGGTTCCAATGGTTCTATCATCGCGACAAAGGCATGCTGGGCCATCCGTTCGACGCGGCCCGCCTCCACGAGGCCACCCTCGACGCCGCCGCGGCGCTCGGGCTCGAGATTTTCGGCGGCGATGCGATCATCCAGGCCAACGGCGAACCGATGATCATCGACCTCAATGCGTGGCCGAGCTACGCGCTTTACCGCGATCAGGCCGCACAGGCGATCGCGGACTGCCTAAGCGAGCGCTTCCGGCGGCGCCCGCGCATTGTCGCCTCGACGAGGAATTGATCCCTTGAACGATGTCCCTTCCCGAAACGCCTCAACCGCGCCAGCCCGCGACTATCCGCGCCGCGCCGTGCCTGGTCCAAAATCCAAGGCGATTTTCGACCGCGAGGCCCAAGCCATGGCGCCTGGCCTGCAGTCGATCGCGCTCTACTCGCAAATCGTCGTCGACCACGCCCGCGGTTGCACCATTACCGACGTCGACGGCAACGAGTATCTTGACTTCATCGCCGGCATCGCCGTCGGCAGTCTCGGCCATTGCCATCCTCACTACGTCAAGCGTCTCAAGGAGCAGCTCGATCGCGTCACCTTCGGCAGCTTCGCGACCGAGACCCGCGCCCGCTTTCTCAACCTTGTGAGCTCGCTGCTGCCGGAAGGCGTTACCCATCTCCAACTCTTCTCGGGCGGGGCGGAGGCGGTCGAGGCCGCTTTCCGGCTTGCCAAGTCGATCAGCAAGAAATTCGAATTCGTCGGCTTCTGGGGCGGCTACCACGGCAAGACCGCGGGCGTCATCGGCCTTCTCGGCGGCGGCTATCGCAATCACCAGGGCCCGTTCCCGCCAGGCATGCACCTTTCGCCTTACGCCAACTGCTACCGCTGCCCGTGGAAGCTTGAATATCCTTCCTGCGGCCTCGCCTGCGCCGAGCATCTGCGCAACGTGATCAAGAACGATACGCAGGCCGAGGTCGCGGCGATCATTGTCGAGCCGATGCAGGGCACGGCGGGCAACGTCGTCCCGCCCGACGACTTCATTCACGCGGTGCGCGAGATCGCCGACGAATGCGGCGCGCTTCTGATCGTCGACGAAATCCTGACCGGCTTCGGCCGCACCGGGACAGTGTGGGCCTCCGACCAGTTTGGCCTCAAGCCCGACATCATGACGATCGGCAAAGGCATGGGCGGCGGCTTCCCGTTGAGCGCCGTCGCTTCGTCGCTTGAGCGCATGTCCGCCAAGCCGTTCGGAGAGCCGAGCGGGAGTTCGTCGAGCTACGGCGGCAACCCGCTGGCCGCCGCAGCCGGCCTCGGCGCCGTCGAGGCCATCCTCGACGAGAAGCTGGTCGAGAACTCGGCCCGCGTTGGCGCGAGGATGCTCGATGCGCTGAAGCGCCTTCAGGACAAATACCGCTTCATCGGCGACGTCAGGGGCCGCGGTCTGATGATCGGCGTCGACATGGTCGCCGATCGCAAGACCAAAGCGCCGCTCGACAAGACAATCACCCGCGCGCTCTTCCACGAGGCGCTCGAGCGCGGCCTCGTCACCATGTCCTATTCGAGCGTCATCCGCATCAATCCGCCGCTGGTGATCACGGAAGACGAAGCTTTGCGCGGGGTCGACATCCTCGATCAGTCCTTCGCCGCCATCGCGCGCCGGTTCGGGCTTGACTGAGGCGGCGAGGGCCGTGCTGAGGGGCGCGTTCATCGGCTTCGGCAATGTCGCGGCAAATGGCCACATGCCCGGCTGGCGCTCGCGCGACGATGTTCGAATTGTCGCCGCGACCGACGCCACGGCGTCGCGCCGGGAGGCGTTTCTCGCCGCCTGTCCCGACGGCCGCTGGCACGACACGTTCGACGATCTGCTCTTGCGTGAAGGGCTCGACTTCGTCGACATCTGCGCGCCGCCGGGCGCCCATGCGGCGCTGATCGGGCGTGCGCTCGACGCGGACCTCCATGTGCTGAGCGAAAAGCCGCTGGTCACCCAGGTGGACGACGCCACGCGCTTGGCCTCGGCCGCCGCTCGCGCCGGGCGCGTCCTGCACACCGTGCACAACTGGCTTAAGGCGCCGATTTGCCTCAAGATCTCGGCGCTGATCGACGACGGCGCGATCGGCGCCGTCCGATCCGTGCGCTGGCGGACGCTCAGGACTCAGCCGGCGACCGCCGTCAGCGCGCCCGGGGTCGCCAACTGGCGCGTCGATCCGAAGCTCGCGGGCGGCGGCGTCCTCTTCGATCACGGTTGGCATGCTCTATACTGCGTCACCCGTTGGGCTGGCGTTCCCCGCAGCGTCTCGGCGCGGCTCGAGACGCGCCGCTTCCACGACCAGCCGCTCGAAGACACCGCGGCTCTCGACTTGGAGACGGCCTCTGGCCTGAGCCACGTCTTCCTGACCTGGGCCGCCGACGAACGCTCCAACACGATCGAGATCGCCGGCGAGGAGGGCCAAATCCACCTCAGCGGCGACTCTGTCATTCTCAGATCAAATTGGCAGGAGCGCGGCTGGCCGTCGCCCTCCCTGGCCGAAGGGTCGCACCATCCTGACTGGTTCGGCGGCGTGGCCGCCGATTTTCTCGCTGCGACGTTGGGCGCCGGCAAAGGCAATCTTGAAGAGGCGCTTTTATGCGCCCGATTGATCGACGCCGCGCAGCGGTCAAGCGCCGCCGGCGGCGCCTGGCTCGCGCTCTCCGATCAGGCGACGGACCGCTCGCGCGCCGCAAGGAACAGCAAGAGGCAAAAATAGATCGGCGCGCCCAGCGCGGCCAGGAGCAGAAACCATTGCGACCTTCCGGCGAGCGCCAGGAGGAGCACGAGATAGATGAAATCGCGGCGCGACGCGGAGTCGAGCGCCCGCGCCAGTGGGCGCCCGGGCTCAGCCGAAACCGAGGTGAACAGCGCCCCCCCGTCGACCTTGACGCGCATAAGCCGCCAGTAAACAAGGCCCGCCGACCCCAGCGCCCCAAGAACCGCCGCCGCCCCGAGCGATAGCGGCCACAGAGCGGCGGCGGACAGGCTCCAGCCGATCGCCATGCAGGCGAAGATCACGGCGTGAACGACATTGTCGCCCCAGAAGTCGAGAACCCCGCCCCATCGCGATTCCTCAAATTTCAGCCTGGCCAGTTCGCCGTCGCACCCGTCCAGGATCGAATGGGCAAGAAACAGCAGGGCGCCGACGGTTTGAAGGGAGGCGCGCTGGGACAGGAAAAAAGGCGCGCCGCAAATGCCGACCACGATCGAAATTACGCTCATCTGGTTCGGCGTGATCGCGGTCGGCGCGAGGAGGCGTGAGATCTGCAACGAGATCGGCCGCTCGACGTGACGGGCCATGAACCCGTCGGTGTCTTTGACCAGCGCCCGCATGAGCCGCCGCTCGGCGACGCGAACGTCCGCCTGCGCCTCCACGACAATTGGATCGATCGCTGCGGGAATCGCCGCCGGCGGGCCGAACCGTCGGGCGAGCCGGCTCTCGACCGCGATCAGGTCGCGCGCGCCGCCTTTCTCATCGAGCGCATCGAGCGCGCCGGAGGCCGATCCGTGTGCGACCAAGACGATCCGGTTCGGGATCGCCGCCCAGGCGGCCGGTTCGATCCGCGCCTCCGCCAGCCGTTCGAGCCAATCCGTCTCCGCCAGGATCGCCGCGGGCGCAATGACAAGCGGGGCGGCGGCGGCGAGGGCCCCGGCGAGACAGGTCCAATCGGCAACGTTGGCCGCGCCGTCCGTCGAATCAGCGTTCGCCGACAGAACAAAGACCTGTCCGTAGCCGGCGCGCCGCGCAGCCATGACCGCGCGCCGGATGAGACTGAGCCCTAGAATCATGCGTTCGCAACTCGGCTCCCGCGCCCCGCCGAGCGCGGCGAGGGGCGCCGGGACTAGGATAAGGATCGGCGCGGCGGTCATGACGGTTCGGGAATCCACGCATTGAACGAGACCGGATCACCGGCGGCGCGCTTGTCTCCAACTCGACGCCGATTGCTGATAGACGATTGAGCGCCGCGATCGTCGTCCTGCACAGTCCTCAAGGCAAGCCGCGACCGGACAGGGAGCCATGTCATTCCAACATCGCTGATCGTCGCTGGGTTTTTCGGTTTCCTGCTCGTCGTCTTTCTCATCATCGACAGCGGCGCCGCTGAGGTGGGCTCGGCCATGCTGGTCCTTGGCTGGTCGCTCGCGCCGATCACGCTTTATCATCTCGTGCCCTTGTCGATCGACGCGCTCTCTTGGCGCGAGCTGTTGCCGGCGTCGAGCCGTCCCGGCTTTCGCGGCGTTGTGTGGATCCGCTGGATCCGCGAATTGATCACCTCGCTGTTGCCGGTCGCCGGGGTCGGCGGCGATATCGCCGCAGCGCGGCTCGCCCATAAGGGCGGCGTTCCCGGCGCGCAGGCGGCGGCCAGCATGGTCGTCGACGTCACGGTCGGCGCAGGCACGCAGCTCGTCTTTGTCCTGGCCGGGGTGGCTTTGCTCGCTGTCCGGCCGAACGCCGATGCGGCGGGCGCGGTGGCGCGGGCGACGTTGATCGGGGTCGCGGTGTTTGCGGCAGCGATCGGCGCGTTTGTTCTCGTCCAGCACAACAGCATGTTTGCGCAGTTCGTCCGACTGGCGCGCCGAGTTGCGCCGGAGAAATGGCTCTCCGTCTTCGCCGGCCATGCTTCGGCGATCGACGAGGCAGTCATGGTTACATATCGTCGCCGCTCGGCCTTCCTGCTCGCCAACGTGTTGCGCCTCATTGGCTGCGCGGCCGGTGCCGGCGAGATTTGGCTTGTGATGTATTTCCTCAGCAGACCCCTCAGCCTGACCGATGCGTTCATCCTGGAAAGCCTCAGTTCCGGGGTCCGCGCGGCGGCGTTCATGGTGCCGGGAGCGTTAGGCGCGCTCGAGGGCGGCATCGTGGTGTTTGGCGCCCTGTTCGGATTGCCGGCGGACATCGCGTTGGCGATTTCCTTGTCCAAAAGGGTCCGCGAATTGGCCTTGGGCCTGCCGGGCCTCGTGGCCTGGCAGTGGGTCGAAGGACGTCATCTCCTGCGTCGGAGCGGGGATGAGGCCGGTCCCGCGCCTTCATGACCGCCGCGAATTTACCGGGTCGGTCCGGCAGTGGCCGGCGATTCGGTCACCGGAGGCAGGCCGATGGCCTCGCGCAATTGGCCCCGACGGGTCTGATACCAGTCGGAGCGCAGGAAGCTATAGAAGTCGATGGAGGCGTTCTCGGCCTCCTTCCATTGGGCCAGATGCGCCGTCGCGCCCAAGGCTCCCGAGCCAATCGACCACGGCCAGCCGATCAAAATCCCGCCCATGACCCAGCCGACCGGATCAAGCACGGTATCGACCGCCCCGCCGACCGAGTCGCGCTGCGTCGAGGGACCAAAGTAAGGCGTCTCCACAAAGGTGCCGGCCGGGACGCCGTAGACGAACATGGTCTGGCCGAAATCGCCGCTCTGTTGCGGGAGCCCGCCGGCCGCGGCGACATCGAACAATCCGCCAAGACCGAAAGTCGTATTGAAGATGATGCGGCCAATGGTGATCCCGGCGGCATTGAAGCGACCCTGAAGGATGTTATTCGCGAGGACGCGCGGCTCCTTCAGGTTCGCGTCCAGATCTTCCAACCGGTCGCGAATTGGTCCTGGCACCTGCTTGACAACATTGGAGGCGGGGTCGAGCACCACCTGATTGACCTGGAGAACTTTGCGGTTGAATTGCTCGTTCGGGTCGTCGATCGGCAGCGATGCGTCGCGCGGAACGCCCGCGCAGGCGCTGACGAATGCCGCCAGCGCCGACGCGGCCATCAGTGCAGCCCAACTTCCGCTACCACGCATGCGTTGCTGATTCCCCCAGAATGCCCGCGCGACCCATAGTCCCCGGCACGCCCTCCGAGTGCAAACTCGCGGGGAACGGCCGGCTCCGAATTGTGGACGAATCCAGACCCAGCGCGGAAGAAGGTTAACAGACCGGCGCCCGGGCGACTATCACCCTTTTGCCACACTCTAATCATCTTTTGCGGCGGTGGCGCGCCCGCCTCAGTCCGAATGGGTTTTCCGCTGAGTCGCCAGCAGTGCGGGTTGGAACAGCACGGCGGCGGAGAGCGTCGTCGCCAGTGAGAGCGCCATCAGCTTGCCCATGCTCGAAGTGCCCGGATGGTGCGAAAACCACAGACTGCCGAAAGCGGTGGCGGTCGCGCAGGCGCTGAAGAAGACGGCTCGCGTGAGACTCGATTGGAGAAAATTCGTTTCTCCCGCCCGCCATGCCATGACGTAGTAGATTTTGAACGCGACCCCCACGCCCAGCAACAGCGGCAGAGCGATGATGTTGGCGAAGTTGAGCTGCAAGCCCAATCGCCACGCAGATCTCGAGCGTGACGACGATGGCGACCATCAGCGGCACCAGCGTCAGCGCGACGTCGACCCAGCGGCGCAGCGTGACAAAGAGGATGAGCGCGATCGACGCGACCGAAAAGACCGCGGCCTCGAGAAACGCCTTGACGATAGTTGCCGCGGCCTCGACGACGAAGATCGGCGCTCCGGACGCCTGCGGCGCGACGGCGCGAACTGAGTCGACGAAGCGGCGCAGGACGGTGTTGTCATTGCCGTCTCCGCTTGGCGCGACCTCGATCCTGACCTCGCCGTCGGCCGAGACCCAGGCGCTTTTGAGCGACTGCGGGAGCGTGTCGATGGTCACGCGCTCGGCGGTCAGGAGATCCCTCACCTCCCGAAGCGTGGTCATGAGCGGCGTGGCCAGGACCCTGTCGACTTCCTCTGTCTCGGCCGGAGGCGCCTTTGCAAGAGCGCTGAGCGCGCTCGCCAGGCGGCGCGCCTGCACGGCGGCCGGGCTCTCGATGCCTGCGGCCGCGCCCGAAAGGTCGGCTGAGGTCTTGTTGATCGCCTCGAGCGTCTGAGCCGGGGTCGGCGGCGCATCGACCTGGTCCGGCGTCAGCGTGTTTTCGAAGAAGAAGCTCGCGTCGTCGATGAGGCCGAGCTTCTCGTCCTGGTCCTTCGGCACGAAACTCTCGAGCGTTCTGACCTTGGCGACTTCCTTGAGCCCGCTCAGCTTTTCGGCGAGCGCGGAGGCGCTGGCGAGGTCGGGCTTGAGGATATCGATGGTGTTCGGGCTGGTGTCGGGGTCGCGCATCATATCGAGTAGGGTCGAGACGGATTCGACTTGTTTCGAGCGCAGGTCGAGCGGGTTAAAATCGAAGCGCAGGCTCCCGAGCAGCGGCAGGCCAAGAATGACCGCGGTCAAGGTCAAGCCGACGACCCAGTTGCGCCGCCGATCAAGAAAATGGTCAAGCGGCGCGAGCGCCTTCCAGCCGACCGGCGCCGGCTCGTCGGCGGGCTTCAGCGCCGAAAGCAGGGCCGGAAGCAGGGTTATGGTGGTCAGAAACGCGACGATCATGCCGGTTCCGGCGATCAGTCCGAGCTCCGAGAGACCGACGTAGGCGGTCGGCAGGAACGAGTAGAAGGCGGCGGCGATCGAGGCGGCGGCGAGCAGAAGCGGCCCCGCGACCCCGCGCGCCGTCGCGCCGAGCGCCTTCCCGAGATCGCGGATCGCGTACCGCTCGGCGCGGTAGCGGACGCTGAACTGGATGCCGAAATCGACGCCGAGGCCGATGAACAGCACCGCGAAGGCGACCGAGATCAGGTTCAACGCTCCGACCATCCACAAGCCGATCGCCGCGGTGAAGGTCAGCCCGACAGCGAGGTTGACCAGGACCGCGAGCACGATGCGGGCCTGCCTGAGCGCGAGCCACAACAGCACGAGAACGATGAGGATTGTCACCACCCCGTTCAGGGCGGCCCCGTCGGCGACGGTAGCGAATTCTTCATCCGAAAGCGCAACCGAGCCAGTGAGGCGCACGGTGACGCCCCGGTCTGGCGTCAGGCCCAATTTCTCGATCGTCGCGCGAATGGCCTTGGTCGCCCGGCCGCCGGGCTGCAAGTCGCCGTAGTTGAGCACCGGCTGGATGTTGACGAACCGCCGCAGCTCGGAGGCCTCCGGC
Source organism: uncultured Alphaproteobacteria bacterium (assembly GCA_963783175.1). Lineage (GTDB taxonomy): Bacteria > Pseudomonadota > Alphaproteobacteria > Rhizobiales > Beijerinckiaceae > Roseiarcus. The sequence goes on along the minus strand of CAWANG010000044.1, from coordinate 32,137 downwards.
GCATGGCCCGTGATCAGCCGGCGCCAGGAAAAGGCGGCATGCTTTCCTTCGGCGACGAGCTCGAGAGCGTCGGCGATGGCGGTTACCGCGGGCTGCATGTCCTCGAGCGTCGTCTTCTTCAGATGCAGGCCCTCGATCGATTGCGAGATCGCGCCGAGGACACCGCGCAGTGTCGGATCGGCGGCGAGCGTTCCCAGAAACGGCTGCGCCTTGATCAATTGGGCCATGTCGCTCTTCACGTCGTCGAGGCTGCGGAAGAGAATGCCGTTGCGAGCGAAAAACTCGCCGCCGTCGGGCCGGGTCACGGTGCGGATCACATCCGACTGGGGCGCGAGCGCATCCGCCAGCGCGGTCGCCGCCTCCTCGGCGCCCTCGGCCGTCGTTGCGTCGACGACCGCGATGATCCGGTCGGTCCGCTGGGGGAAGAGCTCGTTGAGCCGGTTTTCCTGCTGGCGCCAGGGGAGCGAGCTCGACAGGAGCTTGCTGCTGTCGGTGTCGATGGCGATATGGCGCGTAACGTAGCCCCCCGCGAGCGCCGCCGCGATGAGGAAGCCCGGAATGACGAGCCACGCATAACGGGTCGAAAGACGCACGGCCCGGGCAACCGTGGAGATGATCAAGGCCCTGTCGTTCGTGTCCATGGGAGCCCGGTGGAGGCCATGGTTCGCGTCGTCTTGTCAATCGGGGGCGATGAGGCTAGGGCGCAGGCTGATACAGCCTGACGACTACATTGTTGCCTCACTCGAGAACGCTCATCTAGCGCGATAAGCGCCAAACAAATCCTTTCGGAAAATCGAAATTCATGCTACAAGTTTCGACATGACCGCTACGATCGCCAGTGCATGTGCAACGATAAGTCCCGAAAGTGGGCGGCGCCTATGCGCGCTCATTGTACATGGACGCCGTGATCTTATGCGGCCAAAAAAGCGGAAAAAGAAAAAACCGCCTGGGGGTCGGCGCAACCTTTTGAAAAGGTTCGTTTCGGCCATGGAAATCCAAGGAAATCCAAGCTTTTTTCTTGGAGAAATTTGGCCGAAGCATGGGCTGGCTTGGCTGGATTTTGAAAAATTTGGGATTGTTTTTGAAAATCCAATTCAGCGCTTTCGTCCAAGCCCCCGGCTCGCCGTCGGATATTGACAATATCGCGCGCCAAAACGAAGGGCTTCAGGCTGGCAGAGTCTCGACTCAAATCCCAAATGCGCGGTAGAAGCGCGCCCGCGCAATCTTGCGCCGGCGCGTTCCTCGAAAAAACCGTCTCGCCGGCCGAGAGGCCATTCCTCCCAAGCCAAGTGGAATATCGATAATGAAGGGCTTCAAACTTCACCTGCTCCCGTCTATGTCGTGGATCGCGGCCCTGATGGCCCTTCTTTTGTGGGCTCCGAGCGCATCGCTGGCCCAATCGACCAGTCCGGCCGCCCGGCACATCGAGGCTTACTATCAGCAGCTGATGCCGACGCTCAAGGCGGCCGGATCGCTTAGCGTGCGCCAACGCGACCAGCGCTTTGGGCCTGCCATCAATTCCGCCTTCGACATTGGGTCCATGACGAGACTGGCTGCCGGTCCGGCCTGGAGCAGCTTCACGGGCGCCCAGCAGGCGGCGGTCCGAGAGGCCTTTTCTCGTTTCCTCGTCGCCGACTATGCTCATGAGGTGAGCGACTATTCGGGTGAGAGTTTTGTCGTCGACCCGCAAACGAGCGCGGAATCCCGCGGCGGCGGCGAAATCGTCAAGACCAAGCTCATCCAGCCGGGCGGCCGGACGGTGCAGATCAATTATTTGGTTCGCGGGGGCCGGGTGATCGACGTCTATCTCAACGGCACGGTGAGCGACCTTGCGACCCGGCGCGACGAGTTCGCTTCGATCCTCGCCGGCGGCGGCGGCGCCGATGCGCTGGTGAAGACCTTGCGCGAACGGACAGAGACCTTGCTGGGGAGCTAGCCGTTCGGCGATGACGCCGTCGACGCCCGCGGCGCCGGCGGCGAGCGTCCTGATCGTCAGCGGATTGAAGCGCGAGGCGGCAATCCTGGTCGGTCCGCGGCGCTTCGCGATCTGCGGCGATGGTCCGACGCTTCGGGCCAGACTCGCCGAGCTGGCAAAGATACGTATCGCTTTAGTCATTAGCTGGGGGATCTGCGGCGGCCTCGATCCTCGGCTTCGCCCGGGCGACCTCGTTCTCGGCGCGGAAGTCGTCTCGGCCGACGGACGGATCGCGACCGATGAGGCCGTCACGTCGTCCCTCGCGCAGCGCCTTGCCGACTCCGGAGCGCGTGTCGCGGTCGAGCGCGTTGCGGGGGTGAGCGTTCCGGTCTCAACCGCCCGCGCCAAGGTGGAGCTCCGCCGGGCGACTGGCGCCGCGGCAGTCGACATGGAAAGCATGACGGCGGGCCGCTTTGCGCTCGAACGGCGGACGCCCTTCGCGATCTTGCGCGCGGTCGCGGACCCGGCGGGCCGGGACTTGCCCCCTCTCGTCCTTAACGCTGTCGATTCCGACGGCCGGATCAGGACTGCGGCCGTAGTTGGAGAGCTTGTCCGTTCTCCCAGCCAGTTCACCGGACTCGTCGCGGCCGCTCGCGACAGCCGCGCTGCGTTCCGGGCGCTAAGCCGCTGTCGCGGCCTTCTTCCCGGCCTTTTCCTCGGCCTCGGCCCTGCGAATCTCTGAGAGCTTCTGGGTCACGTTGCTATCGAAGACATAGGTCGCCGGGCGCTGGCGATCGAGCGGGACGTCCGGAGCCATCGCTCCCTCGGTTCTGACGCCCCGCAACACGACGCCGAGCGCCTTCCACGGCCTAGTCACCGTATCGCGCACCGCCGTCGCCTCGAATCCGCTGTGAACCATGCAGTCGGCGCATTTCTCGTAGTTGCCGACCCCGTATGCGTCCCAGTCCGTCTCCTCCATCAGCTCCTTGAAGGTCTTCGCGTAGCCCTCGCCGAGGAGATAGCACGGGCGCTGCCAGCCGAACACGGTGCGCGTCGGGTTGCCCCAGGGCGTGCAATGGTACGACTGGTTGCCGGCCAGGAAGTCGAGGAACATGGTCGATTGGTTGAAGGCCCATTTGCGCCCGCCATCGCCGCGCCGGAATATCGCCCGGAACAGCTGCTTGGTCGCGGAACGGTTGAGAAAGTGCTTCTGGTCGGGAGCGCGCTCGTAGGCGTAGCCTGGCGACATGGTTATGCCGTCGACGCCGAGCGTGGTCACGGTATCGAAGAAGGCGGCGACGCGCTCCGGGTCCGCATCGTTGAAGAACGTGCAATTGATCGTGACGCGAAAGCCCTTGGATTTGGCCTTCTTCAGCGCCGACACCGCGCGATCGTAGACCCCGGGCTGGCATACCGACTTGTCGTGCATCTCCTGATCGCCGTCGAGATGAATCGACCAAGTGAAATAAGGGCTCGGCGCGTACTGGTCGATCTTCTTTTCAAGCAGCAGCGCGTTGGTGCATACGATCGCAAATCTCTTGCGGGCGATGACCCCTTGGACGATCTTCGGCAGTTCCTTGTGGAGGAGCGGTTCCCCCCCGGCCATGACGACGACCGGCGCGCCGCACTCGTCGACGGCGGTCAGCGCGTCCGCGACCGAAATCCGCTTGTCGAGGATGGCCTCGGGATAATCGATCTTGCCGCAACCCGCGCAAGCGAGATTGCACCGGAATAGCGGCTCAAGCATCAACACCAGCGGATAGCGCTTGCGCCCTGCGAGATGCTGCCGGACGATATAGGCGCCAACCCTGGCGATCTGTCTTAGCGGTATGCTCACGCAAGATCCTTATAAAGCGCGGTTAATCGATTGGTTCGACATTCTCAATCCATGAGCTCCGCCGGGAGCCGGAAGCTTACGGCCTCAGTCGGCCCGCCGAGAATCGAGACTTCTGCCGGCGCGATCTGCATCAAGGTCCGAACCACGCTTTCGACCACGATCTCGGGCGCGGACGCGCCCGCAGTAACGCCGACAACCCCCGCATTGCGCACCCATTCCGTCTCGATCTCGCTGCTGTCGGCGACGAGATAGCTCGGAAGGCCCGCCTCCTCTCCGATTTCGCGCAGCCGATTGGAGTTGGAGCTGTTGCGGGCCCCCACGACGATGAGAATATCGGCGATCCGCGACAATTCTCGCGCCGCGGTCTGCCGGTTTTGGGTCGCGTAGCAGATGTCCCGGATCTCCGGTCCCGCGACATCTCTAAAACGCCGATGCAACGCCGCGATTACGCCCCGGGTATCGTCTACGCTCAACGTCGTCTGAGTGATATAGGCGATCGGCGCGCTGGCGGCGATGGGGAGCTTTTCCACGTCGTCTTCGTTTTCGACGAGGTGCAATTCGCCGTCGATCTGGCCGAGCGTCCCTTCGACTTCCGGATGTCCGGCATGACCGATGAAGACCACGGTTCGGCCCTGAGCAATGTACCGCCGCCCTTGATTATGCACCTTGGTGACCAGCGGACAAGTCGCGTCGATGGTCGGAAGCGATCGCATCTTCGCTTCGCTTTCCACCTTTCGCGATACGCCATGAGCGCTGAAGATCGTCACCGCTCCCTCTGGGACTTCGTCCAGATCCTCGACGAACCGGGCGCCTTTCGCCTTGAGCGTCTCGACGACATGACGATTGTGAACGATCTCGTGGCGCACGTAGACTGGGGCGCCGTACTTGAGCAGCGCCCGCTCGACGATATCGATTGCGCGAACAACTCCCGCGCAAAACCCGCGCGGCTGCGCAAGAATGATCTTCATCCGTTACTCTTTCGCCGAAGCTCCGACGGGCCCGCGAAAACCGTCGGTAGCCTGGAATTCCACTCGCGAGCCGTGACGAATTGCCCAACGAATCTTAAGCCGCCACACATAACCAGGCAAGTAAGGCGTTCTACCGATCCGAATGCGCCAGTTCATGCAAATTCCCGTGATGCCCCGCCACCATCAAACGTCGAGTTTTGATGTTGAGTTCCGCTTCGAGTAGCCGGAGTGAACCGATATCCCAGTGTTCCGATTAATTCGTAGGCGCCTATTTCCTCATCAAACGCATGATCGGGTTAGCCCGGCGTCCGGCGATGATCCACGCGGCCCCGAATAGCAGTTCCTTTTCAGCTTGTTACACCGATACGTAACCCATGGCACGCGCCTTGTAAGGCGTTGTCGGGCGGGGCGCGCTCGCGTTCCGACTACACTGCACGAGTGCGGTACGGTTTCTACACCACCGCGGCGCGTCACAACGGGGCGAGGCTTATGAAAATCGTAATGGCGATCATAAAGCCGTTCAAGCTGGAGGAGGTGCGCGATGCGCTCACCGCCATCGGAGTGCACGGTCTCACGGTTACAGAGGTCAAGGGCTACGGTCGACAAAAGGGGCACACCGAAATTTATCGCGGTGCGGAATACGCCGTGAGTTTCCTCCCCAAGCTGAAAATCGAAGTCGCGGTGAACGCAGACGTCGCAGACAAGGTCGTCGAGACGATCGTTGCCGCGGCGCGCACCGGCCAGATCGGCGACGGCAAAATCTTCGTTTACAGCCTCGACTCGGCGGTGAGAATCCGCACGGGCGAGAAGGACAAGGACGCGTTGTGAGACGCGCATCTTCCCATTCCAGACCGGAGTCCCGAACAATGAATCTGACACGCGACCTTTTTCGACTCGCCCCGGCGCTGGCGGCGGCCGTCTTCATCGGCCTTTCGCCGGCGGCAGCGCTTGCGCAAGCCGCGGCCCCGGCGACAACCGACGCGCCTGCGGCAGCGGCGCCTGCCGCTCCGGCTCCCGCCGCGCCGGCTGCACCCGCAGCGTCGGCGAAGCCGGCGCCGCCCGCTACCCCAGCTTGCGCAGGGGCCGTCGCCGCGATCCCTGAAACCGACAAGTTCGCTGCCGTCGCCGCGGTCCCGGCCGTGCTGACGAATTGCACGCCGAGCGGCGGCGACACCGCGTGGATGCTGACCTCGGTGGCGCTCGTTTTAATGATGACGATCCCTGGTCTCGGGCTCTTCTATGGCGGCATGGTGCGCAAGAAGAACGTCGGCGACACCGTGATGACGAGTTTTGCGATCACCTGTCTGGTGACCGTGGTGTACGCCATCGTCACCTACTCGATGGCGTTTACCTCCGGCACCCCGTTCGTCGGCGGATTGAGCCGCGCGTTCCTCCAGGGAATCCTCAGTGACATCAACAACGGCGGCATCGGCAATCCCAACCCGCTCGCGCCGACGATCCCGGAAACCGTCTACATGTGCTTCCAGATGACCTTCGCGATCATCACGCCCGCCCTCATCGCGGGCGCCTACGCGGAACGCATGAAGTTTTCGGCGATGCTGTGGTTCATGGGCCTATGGGCGATCTGCGTCTACGCCCCCGTCGCCCATTGGCTGTGGGGACCCGACGGCATCTTCAACTCGTCCAACGATCAGGCTTGGGTCAAGGTCCTCGACTTTGCCGGCGGCACGGTGGTGCACATCAACGCCGGCGTCGCGGGTCTGGTCGCCGCGATCATGTTGGGCAAGCGCCACGACACGGGGCCCGGCCACAACATGGTCCTGACCTTTATCGGCGCGGGCCTGCTATGGGTCGGGTGGTTCGGCTTCAACGCCGGTTCCGCGGTCAGCGCTGGCGTGCAGGCTGGAATGGCGATGACGGTCACCCAGATTGCGACCGCGGTCGCTTCACTGACCTGGATGTTCGTCGAGTGGGCGCATCGCGGCAAGCCGACGGTGATCGGCATCTGCTCGGGCGCAGTCGCCGGCCTCGTCGCCATCACCCCCGCCTCGGGGTTTGTCGGGCCGATCGGCGCGATGGCCATTGGCGTGGCCTGTGGCGTCGGCTGCTACTGGGGCGCGACCGGTCTCAAACACATGTTCGGCTATGACGATGCGCTTGATTGCTTCGGCGTCCACGGCGTTGGCGGCATGATCGGCGCGTTTTTGACCGGCGTGTTCGCTGTTCAGCAGTATGGCGGCACGGCCGGCCTTCTCGAGGGCAACCCCGGCCAGGTCGTCAACCAGTGCATCGGCATCGTCACGGTCATCGTCTATGACGCGATCGTCACCGTGATCATCCTCGCCATCATCAAGGCGGTCATCGGCCTGCGCGTCTCGGAAGACGTGGAGCGCGACGGCCTCGACCTCGCCCTGCACGGCGAAGTCGTTCACTGAGCTGCGGCGCCCGGCGGCCGTTGACCGGCCCCGGGCGAAGTTCCTCCCCGCGGACCTTGGACGCCCCTCGGGGCGTCCATTTTTTCATTCCCCGAACGATCCTTTACGACGCCTTGGCCCAGCTACCGCGCGTTAAGGTTAGGCCCGCATTAACTGGACGTGCTTAGGGTCGGGGACGACACGGCGCGCGATCACGCCGCGACGATCCGGCGAGTTTGCGATGCGTACAACGACGTTCTCGTTTATCGACCACATGCCCGCCTCGGTGCGGGAATTCCCGAAGCGGCGGGCGGCCGAGATCGCCGGCTTCGGCGCGCTCGCCGGCGTGGCGTGCCTCTGCCTTGCCCTCTTGACCTGGTCGGTCAGCGACCCGAGCCTCAATCACGCGACCAACGCGCGCGTCCACAATCTTCTCGGCGCGCCGGGCGCGATCGCCGCCGACTTGGTGATGCAATTCATCGGCCTTGCCTCGGCGGCGCTGCTGACGCCGCCCGCCATCTGGGGCTGGCGCCTTCTCACCCATCGGCGGCTCGAGCGGCCGCGATTGAAAATCGGCCTCTATCTGAGCGCCGTGATCACGGCGGCGGCGTTGGCGTCGCTGCTTCCGACGCCCGGAAGCTGGCCGCTGCCGACCGGCCTCGGCGGCGTTGTCGGCGACGCGGTCCTTTCGATCCCCCGTCGGTTCCTGCCAGTCTCGGCCTGGGGGACGATCGCGCTCGGCGCCTGTCTCGCCGGGTTCTCCATCCTCGGACTCGCCGCCGCCGCGGGGGCCGGCGGGCCGCGGCGCGCCCCCGGCGAGGGCGCGGCCCAGAATCCGGCCGGGAGGGCCCGCGCCGAGGCTCTGGCGCGTTTCAACGACGAAGAGGACGAAGACGGGCCGAGCTTCGGCATCGTGTCGATCGGCGCCCTCATTCACGCCCTGCTCACCGCCAAGGGAGCGCTGCGGCGAATTGCACGGCGCGGCGCACGGCCGCGCAAGTCCTCGTCCATCTTCGGCTCAGCGCCGACGCCGCCTGCAACCCGGGCGCCGTGGTCAAATCTCAGCGATGTCGACGACAATTTTCGCGATCCCGCCGCCTACGCTCCCCGCCCCCAAGGCTCGGCTCCTACGCTATCGGCCGTCGCGCCGCCGGTCGTCGTTTCGCCCGCCGCGCTCAAGGGCGCGAGCCAGCCCGCCGTCGAAGCCAGGTTCGCCCCGGCGCCGCGCCGCGACTGGATCATGCCTTCGATTGCAATGCTCACCGAGCCGAAAAAATCGGCCGGGACCCGAGTCTCACAGGACGCGCTGGAGCAGAACGCCCGACTGCTTGAAGGCGTCCTCGATGACTTCGGCGTCAAGGGCGAGATCGTCAACGTCCGTCCAGGGCCGGTCGTCGCGCTCTACGAGCTCGAACCGGCGCCGGGGATCAAGTCGTCGCGGGTGATCGGGCTCGCCGACGACATTGCGCGCTCGATGTCGGCCGTCTCCGCCCGGGTTGCGGTGGTCCAAGGCCGCAACGCGATCGGCGTCGAATTGCCCAACCAGCGCCGGGAGACGGTCTACCTGCGCGAGCTTCTCGCCAGCGAGGACTTCGAGAGCTCGAAGCACCGCCTCGCCATCGCGCTCGGCAAGACGATCGGCGGCGAACCTGTCATCGTCGACCTTGCCCGCATGCCTCACCTTCTGGTCGCCGGCACCACCGGCTCGGGCAAGTCGGTGGCGATCAACACCATGATCCTCTCGCTCGTCTACCGCATGAAGCCCGAGCGTTGCCGGCTCATCATGGTCGATCCGAAAATGCTGGAGCTCTCCGCATACGACGGCATCCCGCATCTGCTGACCCCCGTCGTCACCGACCCGAAGAAGGCGGTCATTGCGCTCAAATGGGCGGTGAGGGAGATGGAGGACCGTTACAAGAAAATGTCGAAAGTCGGCGTGCGCAATATCGACGGCTTCAACGCCCGCGTCGCCGAGGCGGTGGCCAAGGGCGAGCCGCTGACCCGCACCGTCCAAACCGGCTTCGACCGCGAAACCGGGGAGGCGATCTACGAGCATGAGGAGATCCCGCTCGACGAACTGCCCTATATCGTCGTCGTCGTCGACGAGATGGCCGATCTCATGATGGTCGCCGGCAAGGACATCGAGGGCGCGATCCAGCGCCTGGCGCAGATGGCCCGGGCCGCTGGCATTCATCTCATCATGGCCACCCAGCGACCGTCGGTCGACGTCATCACCGGCACCATCAAGGCCAACTTCCCGACCCGGATCTCGTTTCAGGTGACGAGCAAGATCGACAGCCGCACGATCCTCGGCGAGCAGGGCGCCGAGCAGCTGCTCGGCCAGGGCGACATGCTCTACATGGCCGGCGGCGGGCGGATCTCCCGCGTCCACGGGCCGTTCGTGTCGGAGAACGAAGTCGAGAAGGTCGTCGCCCATCTCAAGAAGCAGGGCGCGCCCGCATATCTGCACGCGATCACCGAGGAAGACGACGCCGGCGGCGATGAGGACGACGAAGGCCCCCTGCCCTCCCCCGGGTCGATGGACGCCGAGGAATCCGCCGACTATTACGACCGCGCGGTCAATATCGTTCTCCGCGACCGCAAGGTTTCGACGAGCTACATCCAGCGGCGCCTCTCGGTCGGCTACAACAAGGCCGCTTCGCTGGTCGAGCGGATGGAGAAGGAGGGGGTGGTCAGCCCTCCGAACCACTCGGGCAAGCGGGAGATCCTGATCGGCAACGGCGTCGACCGCGGGGCGTTCGAGGACCTGGGCGAGGATTAAGACTTGCCTTGGCTTTTCCGCGCCAGGCGGCAGGAAAATCCAAACTTATGGCAGGAAAACCCAAATCCGCGGAAGCGAAATCCAAATCGGGGGAAGAGAAATCCAAATTTTTTGCTTCGCCGAATTGTGGGTTTTCAGGGGTTTATCGGCCTGCTCAAAGGAAAGTCGTCGCCCGTCTCCTGCTGCGAAAGCCTTGCCGGCGACCTGAGGGCCTCAGCCGCTCGCCTCGCCGGGCTAGCCGGCGCGATGCATGGTCCAGATTTCGCCGCTCATGTCGACGAGATGAAATCCGCGTCGCGCGAGTTCGCTAATGGTGACGACGTCGCTGGCGTACACCGTCGCCCAGGTATCTGGCGGCGCGTCCTTGATTTGATGAAGGTTTCCAGCGTTGAAATGCTGCATCGGAATCTCCTTTGATCTTTTGCCGTCCGACGCGCCCTCCCTACGACCGGGGGTGGGCTTGTAGCACAATATGGTGCGACGCACAATAATATGCTGCTATGCACAAAGCGCAGACCGAAGGGCATTAGCCGTCCGAAGGACGAACCCGCTGCCTAAGGGTCGAACCCGCGCTGGGCTACGACCTCGGCCACGAGCTCGCGGGCCCGCCGCGGGGTCAAGCCCTCGCCGGCCGCGACCTCGGTCAGCGTCGAGCCGGCGACGAGCCGCTCAAGCATTTTCAACGCCCGGATTGCCATTTCCTGCGGCGCGGGACCCGGTTCGCCCCCCGCTGCGCCGCCGATTCCCGCCCTGACCCCAGCATCAACCATCGCCGTCTCCGTCCGATTCCGCGATTCGGAATCAAACATATTACGGATTTCGATTCGCGGAAAGAAATTGTCGAAAAATTTTGTTGATACTATCCTTGGCTGGCTATGGCCGCCTTCACGTGAATTCGCGTAACGCACATGGAGAACATGTTGTCTGAAACCCAAAACAAGGTGGTCGCCATCACCGGCGCGAGCAGCGGGATCGGCGAGGCGACGGCGCTTGTGCTCGCCGAACGCGGGGCGAAAGTCGTGCTCGGCGCGCGGCGAACGGATCGGCTGGAAGCGCTCGCGGCGCGCATCGCGGCTCACGGGGGCGAAGCGGCCTATGCCACGACCGACGTCACGCGGCGTGGCGACCTTGAGAACCTGGTCAAGCTGGCCTTGGAGCGCTACGGCCGGCTCGACGTCCTCGTCAGCAACGCCGGCATCGGGCCGATCTCGGGCTTCGACGACCTCAAGGTCGAGGAATGGGACGCGATGATCGACGTCAACATCAAGGGCGTTCTCTATGGGATCGCCGCCGCGCTGCCGATCTTCCGGCGTCAGGGCTCGGGTCACTTCGTCCATGTCGTCTCGACAGCGGGCCTGAGGATCGTGCCGCTCCAGGGGGTCTATGCGGCGACCAAGAACGCGGTGCGCACCCTGACCGAAGCGTTGCGCCAGGAAGCTGGAGACACCATTCGTGTGACCGGCGTTTCGCCCGGCTTCGTCTACACCGAGTTCGCCGAATCAATGACCGATCCCAGGGCCAAAGCCGCGATCATCGAGCAAAGGGACCGAATCGCCCTCGCGCCCGAAGCGATCGCCCGCGCCATCGCGTTTGCGATCGACGAGCCGGCGGAAGTGGACGTCAACGAGATCGTTGTCCGGCCGACGGCGCAGAATTAAGCCATAGCTTCGCTTAGACGGCGACGTCGCGTCATCGCGAGCCATAGCGCGCCGAAGACGCTCCTCGCGATGACGATTTCCGAACGCGACATCCTCTAGCGGATCGAACCTAACACTTGATGCCCTGGCGGCGGCAATTCTACTAGACAGCGGTTACTTATTGCTTTTGATTCACAGACTGAACAACCCCTTTTGAGTCCACTTCATAAATGTCGGCCCCATCAACATACACAGATACACAAGTTTCAGCTCGCGCCCCTTCTTTGTGGCAAAATTGATCGCCATCAAGCCTGATCACCCCACCGTAATGGCCGTACCCAGTTGCTGTACCAGACTGAGTGAGGTCCTTAAAATCGAAGGTAACCGTGCCAGTCAGGGGTTCTTTATTGAAAGTGAAATTCTTGAATTTGAGCGTCGATCCGTCATAAAGGGCCGCGATTTCGTTGCCGCTCAGCTTTTTTGCGGTCGTCGGAACACTCGGAGCGCCGGAAGCTAGAACTGGAACGGCGACCATCGCGCCGACAGCGATCGCGCTCGCGGCGACCGTGACTAAGAGATTGCGTTTCATAATAGCTCACCCGTCTGGGAGGCGCGCTTTCACGCCCTTCCTCATGTCGCGCGCGCAAGCGTAAAGACCTTCGCGCCCCTGCGCATTGACCCCCATCAACAAGAACAGTTCTTTTTGGCCCGAGAGACCGATCGCGAGTCCGCACGGAATCCCAACCAGGAGTCAAATGTCAGATTTGATCCTCTAGCGGCGGGCGATTGCTGCTCGCTCTGCGTTCTCGTCAATGTCCGAAACAATCGGCGGCGGGCGGCGCTTGACCAGCGTCGACTGGATGATCGAGGTCGTGGTCATCGCGTGGGGGATGATCTGGTCTATCAGCCTTTCCAGGTCCTCGATCGACTTGAGATGGGCGCGGGCGACAAAGCAGTCCTCGCCGGTCACCCGGTCGCATTCGACGATCTCCGGGAGTTCGCTCAGAATCCCGGCGACCCTCTTGAGCTCGCCGGGCATCGGGCGGATCCGGATCAAGGCCGCGACCGGCAGGCCCAGAGCCCGGGGATCGATGACAACCGAATAGCCTTCGATCACGCCGCCCGCCTCGAGGCGCCTGACCCTTTCGGCCGCGCTCGGCGGCGAGAGGCCGACGATCCGCGCGAGCTCAGCGATGCTGGTTCGCGCATCCGCCGCCAGGGCCGAGAGAATGCGGGCGTCGAGGACGTCCACATTCGGATTTTGCTTTCGAAGGCGTTGCATCGATATAGCCTTTGAACTGTCGAGCGATCAATCATAAGCGCCTTTCTCTCCTCATATACAATACCCGGATCGCCTCTCATACTGAAAAATAAGGAGAGCGACATGCCGCGGTCCCGGCCGACATTCACCGACGCCGCAAATCTCGCCCCGCCCCACGCCTGGTTCGCGGTCAGCGCGGTCTTCCATTATCTCGGTCCGTCGTTCGCGGTTCTTCTGTTTCCGTCGGTCGGCGTGCTCGGCGTCGCCTGGATGCGGATCGCCGCGGCCGCGGCGATCTTCGCGCCATGGACGGCGCCCTGGCGGACCCTCGCACGCGCCGACGGCCAAACGCGCCGATTGTTGATCGGTCTTGGCGTCTGTCTCGCGGTCATGAACACCGCGTTCTATCTCGCGCTCGATCGATTGCCGATGAGCCTCGTCGCGGCGATCGAGTTCGTCGGGACGATCGGCGTTGCTCTTTACGGCCTGCGCACGGCCCGCAACCTGGCGGCGCTCGCGTTGGCCGTTCTCGGCGTGTTTCTCCTGATCAACGTCCGCTGGTCGAGCGATCCGGTCGGGCTCTTCTGGGCCTTCCTGAACGGCGTCCTGTTCGTCGGCTACATCGTGCTCGGGCATAGGGTTTCGGAAGCCGGCGCGAGCGGCGGCGTTGAGCGCCTAGGCGCGGCGATGGCGATCGCCTTCCTTTTCATCATGCCGATCGGGTTTCGCGAGGCCATGCGCGCGTTCGGAAGCCCGGCGCTGACGCTGGCCGGAATTGGCGTCGGGATCTGCTCGTCCGTCATCCCCTACATCTGCGATCAGCTCGCGATGTCCCGGCTGCCGCGGGCGAGTTTCGCGTTGATGCTCGCTTTGCTGCCGGCGACCGCGACTGTGGTCGGGATCATCGTGCTCAAGCAGATTCCGAGCCTCAGGGACACGCTCGGGGTGCTCCTGGTGATGACAGGGGTCGCGGTCCACCGCCCGGCGGCGCCCGCGACGACGCCCGCGGGCGAGCAGGCCTCAGGCGCTTATTCCGACGCCGCGGCCATGTAGGCGGGCTTGTCGCTCGTCGAAAGACGGGGCTTCGGCAGGACGCAAGGCCTAGACCGTCGCCTGCCAGACGTTCATCCTAGACCGCGCTCGCCGGCTCCGGCTCGACCCAAGCGCTGGCGCGGGCGCCGACCAATTCGCCGATCCGCGCCACGCCGCGCTCCTCAACCGCCCGCTCGAGGCCGTCGAGAATCTCCTCGACGACGCCCGCGCCTTTGAGCGCAAGCCCGGTATAGAGCTGAACCAGGTTCGCGCCGGCTTCGATCTTGGCGAGCGCGGTTGCGGCGTCCTCGACCCCGCCGCAGCCGATCAGCGGCATCGCCCCGCCGGTCAGGAGATAGGCGCGAGCCAGAAGCCGCGTCGACGGCTCGAACAGCGGCCGGCCGGACAGGCCACCGGATTCGGCGCGGTTCCTCGAGCTTAGCGAGGCGGGCCGGGCGACGGTGGTGTTGGAGACGATCAACCCGTCGATCCGATGGGCGAGCGCCGAGGCGACGATATCTTCGAGCCCGCGGGCGTCGAGATCGGGCGCGATCTTGATGAGAAGCGGCCGGCGGGGATCGGTCTCGTCGCGCGCGGCGACTACGCGCAGGATCAAGTCGTCAACCGCGTCGCGCCGTTGCAGGTCGCGCAGGCCGGGCGTGTTCGGCGACGAGATGTTGATCGTCAGATAGTCGGCGAGCGCGGCGAAGGTCCTGACGCCGAGCACGTAATCCTCGACGCGGTCGGCCGAGTTGCGGTTGGCGCCGACATTGACGCCGATCATCCCGGCCGCGCCGCCGGACGGCCGCCGCATGAGGCGGGCCTTGGCCCGCTCGAAGCCGTCGTTGTTGAAGCCGAACCGGTTGATGACGGCCGCGTCCTCGTGGAGACGGAACAGACGCGGCCGGGCGTTGCCGTCCTGCGGCCGCGGCGTCAGCGTGCCGACCTCGACGAAGCCGAAGCCGAGCCTCAGGATCGCGCCGGGAACTTCGGCGTTCTTGTCGAACCCGGCGGCAAGCCCGAGCGGATTGGGAAACCGCAATCCCAGGATCTCGACGGCAAGCCGGGGATCGGCGCCCGGCGTCTTCGACGGCGGAGCGATCTTCAGCGCGTTGATCGCCGCGCGATGCGCCGTCTCCGCCGGCAGACGGTTGAGAACCGGAGTTGCGACTTTGGCGAGCCTCACGCCTCGAGGCTCCCGAAAACGTGGCGCCCGTCCGGTCCGAGCTTGAGGGGACGCGACCATACGACTGCGCTCATCGGCAGGGGGGCGTAGAGGTGGGGAAAGAGCGCCCCGCCCCTCGAGGGCTCCCAGCGCAAGTCCGCGCCCAAGGCTTCGGCGTCGACCGCGGCCAAGGTTAAATCGTCCCGCCCGGCGAACCATTTGGCCGCCGTCTCCGGGGCCTGCTCGGCGGTCGAAAAATGGATGAAGCCGTCGGCGCGATCGATCGCCGCGCCGGCAAAGACGCCCGCCGCCTTGGCCTCGCGCCATTCGCCGGCGGCAACGATTTTATAGACAACCATCGTCGATCGGGACCGCTGCGGAGGGGCGCCCTGCGCCGCGATCGAACTCGCGGCGTTCGAAGACCGCCCCTTCCGGCTCTATCGGCTCACAGGCCGCACAAGGTTCCCTCACTCCTGCAGCATCCGTTTCAAAAGCTCAAGCGTGTCGCGCAAACCCGGGTCGCTCTGCAGCAGCCCCTCGATCTTACGCACCGCGTGCAGGACGGTCGTATGGTCGCGGCCGCCGAAGCGCCGGCCGATTTCCGGCAGCGAGCGCGGGGTCAGGATCTTGGCGAGGAACATCGCCACCTGACGCGGTTTGACCACGGCGGCGGTGCGGCGCGAGGAGAGAATATCGGCGCGCGAGACGCTGTAGTGGCTCGCGACCAGTTTCTGGATGTCCTCGATCTTGACCCGTTTGGGCTCGTGAGTGCGGATGAGGTCGCGGATGGCCGCTTCCGCCGTCTCGACCGTCAGCGCCGGGCTGGTCGGCGCGCAATGGGCTCTCAGCCGGTTGACGGCGCCTTCGAGGTCGCGGCCGTTCGAGTGAATCGAGCGCGCGACGAAGGCGAGCACGGTCGGCGAAACTTCGAAGTGGGGCTCGGCCGTGCGCGCGGCCGCGACCCGCGCCTCCAGGATTTTCAGCCGCAACGGCTCGTCGAGCGCGCCGATCTCGACGCAAAGGCCGACGCTGAGCCGCGAGCGCACGCGCTCGTCGAGAGATTCCAGATCGTTCGGAGGGCGGTCGGCGGCCACGATCACCTCGCGCCCGGCGTCGAGCAGGGCATTCAGCGCATGACCGAATTCGGCCTGGATCGCCCTTCCCTGCAGGAACTGCGCGTCGTCGAAAATGAGGAGGTCAATCGTTCTTAGCCGCTCCTTGAAGGCGATCGACGTCTGGGCCTGGAGCGCCGCGACGAACCCGTACATGAAGCGCTCGGCGGTGAGATAGATGACCGAGCGGCCTTGGCTCGCGGCGGTATGCGCGACCGCCTGCAGGAGATGGGTCTTGCCGAGACCGACCGCCGAATGGACGTAGAGCGGGCAAAAACCCAGAGTCCCGCCCTTGTCACGCTCGGCCAGCCGCTTCGCGGCGTGAAGGGCGAGTTCGTTCGAGCGCCCGACCTGAAAGGTCGCGAAGGTCAACCGCCGATCGAGGGGAGAGCCAGTCAGAGCGTCTCCGAATGCAGGCGCCGGCGTTCGGCTCGTCGCGCGGCGTTCGGTTGGGGCCCGGCCGCCGGCCGGCTCGGGCGCCCTCGGCGCAGCCCTGGCCGAGGCGGCGCATCCGGCCGGCGGACTTTTGGCCACCGGCTCGAGGGGCGCGGAGCAGCGCACGAAAATGAGGATTTGCACCACCGGGCCGAATTCGGAGCTGAGCGCCGCCGAGATATGGCCGACGTAATGCGTGTCGATCCAACTCTTTAGGAAGCGCGTGGGAACGGAAAGCCGAGCCTGCCCCGACCCGACCGACACCAGAGCGAGGCGTCCGAACCAGCTATTGAAAATATCGTCCCCGACTTCCGCCCGCAGGCGCGCGCAGCAGCGTCGCCACGCCTCAATAAGCGGCGGACCGCGGGAACCGCCTTGGTCAACGCGATCCAGATCGGATTCGTCAAACATGTCCATGAATGTAGCCTGGGCGTAAAGGTGGAACGCGAAAATGCGATGCCGAGGAACGGGAGGCGCTTGGCGCCTCAGGTCTGCGTCCAGGGCAAGCCGTCAGCCTTCCACCCCCCGGCGCCGCCTCTTCGGCGCAAATCGTCCAGCGGCCCTTCGAATCCGTCCGAAACATTGAAACAGGGCGCCCACCCCGCGCGTGTCATCGCGGTCGCGGCGTGGCGCGATCGCGCCCCCGAGCGGCACAAGAACACCAGCGACGCGCCCCGCTCGAACTCCCGCCGACAATAAGAGCGCCTCGAGATGGGCGGCGAAGTCGGCGTCGACCGCCATCGAAGGATAGCTCTGCCATTCCAAGAACACCGGTGTCTTGCCGAGCGCCTGGATGTCCGGCGCGCCAACGTAAGCCCACTCCGCCCTGGTCCGGACATCGATCAAAACCGCCGACGCATCGCGCTCAAGCAGCGCATAGGCGTCGATCGCGAGCAGATCTCCGGCATATCCAGCGAAGTTTTGATAAGACATTGCCTCTCCCTCCGCAGCTCGCACTACGGATTACCATTGAATTCAATCTATTCGTGAAAATGGGCCAAAAAAAAGCTGGCCCTCGACTACGTGCCCGAACCTAGTTGCGACCACCCCTGTCTCGCCGCTCTAACTTGAGCGTCTATTCTTTTTGTCTATTTACGCCTTGCCCGCCCATACACGCCACCTGCAACCGGTTTTTTATCGTTGCTTGGTGACGCAAAGACTTATGGCATGGCTCGAGCGGAGGCGCAACCTTCGCTTCGCAACCGAAACGCGCCACGGGCGCGGCGAAAGCGCGCAATAATGAACAACTAATTAATGTTTTTATGCAAGCGCTTGATTCGAAGGACAAGATCGCAACGCGGTTGTCGTCTACGAGCGAAAAAAATATGCACCGTCGATTCGCCGCGCAGGGTTGACTTCCGAGATCGACTTTAGCCCTGAATCGAACCGCGACGATCTTGGCGTTTAAGGGCTTGGCAATTATGAATTATTTGTGAGCGCCCAAAGATCACTCGCGTTGTCGTCAATTCGTTGCAAAATTGTTATATATCGTCTCATTGTCAGTTTTGGCCTCAGCCGCCGCGAAACGGCAACCGGTTAGCAAGGGTTCGCCCCGCCCTTCAGGCCGGCGCTCCGACTCTCTCTGGGCGCTGAGCCCGGTCACCGGCGATGACGCCGTAGAAGGTGGGAATCGCCAACAGATAAGCGAGGCCGGCGACCTCGATCACCGCAGCAAGGCCGAAATTGGTCGCGATGACGGGCGCGGCCGCCGCCCCGATCACCGAGAAGCAGCCGTTGACGCCCCATGCCCAGACGAACATGTGATCCTTGCCGAGACGCCCAAGCGTCGTCATAGCGACCGGCATCGGGAAACCCATGAGGAAGGCGGGCGGCGCAATCAGGAGGAAAGAGCACAGGAGACGCGCCGCATAGGGAATGGCGCCGATCGCGTCGAGCGCCCGGCCCAGAAATAATCCATAGAGGATTAAGAGCGCCGCGACGGCGACGAACAGAAGCGGCATGACTGTTCGCATGTGGGGCAAAGCGCGTTCCGACGTCAGCGCGCCGAGGCCCGAGAACACCAGCATCCCGGTGATCAGCACCGAGGCCGAGATGGTCGGATTTCCGAGCGCCATCACGAAATGGGCGATGAGCCCGACTTCGACCATGATATAGCCCGCGCCGAGACAGGCGAAGTAAACGACCGTCAAGAGCTTGCCGCGCGAGCGCGAAAAGATCGTCCGCCAGCCCCAGATCAGGGGTATGACCAGAAGCACGGTCGCGGTCAGACAAGCGACGCCGAGCGTCGCCCAGATCAGGAGATAGCCCCACTCGTCCTGCAACAGCTCGAGCCGGTCGAGCACGCGCGGCAGGTCGGCGGTTTTCACATATGCGGCGAAGTAAGGCGCATCGTTGGTGAGCGCGCGCGTGTTGAAGACGTAGCGGTCAGCAATCTCCGGCCATTGGCCGGCGATAAGCGCATGCCAGGCCAGCCGGCCCATGACGGTGGCCGGCAGAACGCCATCGTCAGGCTTGCCGGAAGGCGGCGCGTCGCCGTCCTGGCCAGCCGGAGCGTTCGCGTCGGCGACCTCGGACGGCTCCGCGGCGGGCGGGCCGCCGGCCGCGCCGGCAAAAATCTGTTCGACATAGCCGGCGAGGGTGCTGTCGGTCTGGGACGAATCGTAAAAGAAGCCGGGCGAATAGATCTCGTCGAACGACATCGCGCGCGTGTGGGCGCGCAGTTTCTCGATTTCGTCGGGGCTGAAGCCGCCATTCTTATAAAGCACGGTCGCGGTCGACAGGTAGGACGAGGCGACGAAGAAGGAATTGGCCATATGCGCGGGGTCGACCTCGCGCGCCGCCGCAGCCATCGTCGCATAGAGCTTCAATACCGACTTCGGCGGCTCCTCCTTGTTCCAGAGCGTAACCGACAGCGCACCGCCCGGGGCCAGCGCGCGCATGTAGGTTTCCATCGCCTCCTTCGTGTAGGAGAATTTCTCCATGATGGCGAAGCCGCCGGGATTGGAGAGTCCGACCGAGTTGGCGAGAGAGAGGTCGATTACGTCGAAGCGCTCTTCGCTTTGGGCAAGGAAATGGCGGCCTTCGTAGCCGATGACGTGGACCTTGGACAGAATGTCGCCGGTGAATTTGCGGATGACGTCGTCGTGAAACGCCTCGAGCACAGCGCGATTGCCCTCGGCGACCGTCACCTCCTTGGCGCCGGAGTGCAGCGCCACCTCGGTCGAGATGCCGCCGCCGAACTGGACGATGAAAGTCTTCGGCGCTGACTTGATGACGTAAGGGTAGACCATCGGCAGGAAGTGGAAGTACGCCGTCTCCTTGTCGGTCAGGTCGCGCATGATGCCGATCGGACCGTCGCCGTCGATATAAAGGCCGAGATAGGCGTTGGCCGGCATTGTCGGCAGGCTGAAGCCAGCGTTGTCGGACAGGCCGGGCGCAAAATGCAGGTAGGAACTCGAGTACGCCTCGAGATAGCCGAACGGCGACGCGCTCTCGTAGACCCTTTTCGCGTCCGGGAATTTGCGCGCGTAGGCCACCCCCTTGTAGTCGTTGACGGCCAGCGTCTTCAGGCCAAACATCTGCGGCGCAACGAATTGGCCGGCGAACGCGACCACGGCAGCGGCGGCAAACGGAATGAGCGTCGCCCGTCCGCCGGGGCCGAACGCCCAGGCTAGGCAGGCGGCGAACCACAGCGCCAACGGCGCAGCGATCAGATTGGCCGGCGTGAACACGTACATCGCCAACAGGACCACGAGGCCGCAGAGCCCGGCGCCGGCAAGATCGGCGAAATAGACCCGCCCGAATGTCCGATTGCTCCTGAGGAAAACGCATCCGAGGAAGAACGCGCCGGCCAGGAACGGCGTCAGCTCGGCGAGGAAAATCTGCAACAGCTTCCACTTCTGGGCCGGGTCGGACACCAGGAAGATCGCGTTGAAGCCGAGATGCTGCACATAAAGGTTGGCGCCGACCGCGAGCGGCCCGAACAGCGTGAGCGAAAAGGCGGCGGCGGCGCGCCAGTGGCGGGCGAACCAGTCCTTCGCGACGACCATCGTCGCGCTCGCCAAGCCGAATCCGAGCATCGCCAGGCTCACCACCAGCGAGCCGAAATGCGCCCAGCTGCCAACGGAAAAGACGCGCATGACGTCAATCTGCAGCGCGATCACCGCTCCCGCGCCCAGGCCGACCGCGAAATAGAGCCCGAGGCGAGAGCCCGGATCGAGTTCCGCGTCGAACTGCGCCTCCGCGTCGAGGATGTCGGCGGCCGTGGGTTTGCTCGCGTCGTTCATTGCGTCTCGGAGCAGCCGGTCAGGCGTAAGCGCGGCGCTTTTGAAGTCGAGGCCGCCCTCGCCACCGAAGCGAATGTCAACGTCAACCGGGCGCTAGTTGTTGTGGGTGCCGACGATCTGGTCGCCTTCAAGCTTTGTGAACGGCACGAATGGGACGATTCGTCCCCCATAGATGTCGGATCGCGCGACCGTCATCTCGCCGTCCGCTCCTTGCGTCTTGACGACCTTCAGCACGCGCTGCGCGCCCGGCGGCCCGACCGGAATGACCATGATCCCGCCGGGCTTCAGTTGCTGTAGCAGCGGCGGCGGAACGTGATCGATGCCGCAGGTGACGATGATCTTGTCGAACGGCGCGGCTTCCTCCCATCCGTAGTAGCCGTCGGCGGCCTTGCTTTTGATGACCCCGAATTCCGCGTAGCCGTCCTTGATGAGCTGGTCGTAGATCGACCGCGTGCGATCGGCGAGCGGCTTGATGATCTCGATCGTGTAAACCTGGTCGGTCAGATGCGCGAGATAGGCGGACTGGTAGCCGGAGCCGGTGCCGATTTCGAGCACCCTCTCCCCGACCTTGGGGTCGATGTTCGACGTCATCCGGCCGACGATGTGGGGGCCGGAAATCGTGACGCCGTAGCCGATGTCGAGGAAGGCGTGCTCATAGGCGCGGGCGAGATTCTGCTGCAGCACGAACTTCTCGCGTGGCGTCAACAGAAAGGCGTGCTTGTGCCGATCGTTGGCCAGGTCTTCGTTGCGCACCATCGCGCCGTAGCGGTCGAATCGCTCGCCCAGATATTTGGGATCCTCGCCGCGCTGCGCCACGCCCCAGGCGACGAATTTCTCGCGCGTGTCCGTCGGCGGCGACATGTCGAAAGTGAAAGCCGTCGGAACGTCAGCCATCGCCAGCCGCGGCGCAAGCGAACCCGCAATCAGGCCGGCGGCGCCGGCGATAAATTGACGTCTATGCACCAAAGGCCTCCTCAAACGGCTTTCGCCGGTTCGATCCCGGTAGGCCTGATATCCTAAACAAAAGGAAAACGCGACACCCGGGAACGTGAATTTTTGCCCATGATGCCGCGTTGTTGATCGGTGGAGCTTCGAGTTCGCTCGCTCAGCGCGCCAGCGGATCGCGCGCCCATTGCTTGAGCGTCCGCGTATGGTGAATCGGCGCGAACGCCAGCGCGGAGCCTGCGCGCCGTTCGCCACGCGCTTCATCGCTGAACGGCGAGCCGACGATGCGGATTTCCGCCCCTTGCCGCTCGACCATGGCGAAAAGCGTCGCAGCGTTGGCCGGCGAAAGGCGGACGCAGCCGTGCGACGCCGGCCGGCCGAGATTGCCGACCGCGGTCGTGCCGTGGATCGCGTACTGGCCATAGAAGAAGATCGAGTGCGGCATCGGCGCGTTGCCGTATTTGGCGGAGTGGACCATCGTGTAGAGCGCCCTCGGCCGGAAAACGCCGCGCGGCGTCGCATAACCGGCCCGGCCCGAGGATATCGGCCAGACATAGGTTTCGCCCGAGCCGGATTGGACGGTCATCGTCTGGGACGACAGGTCGATGTCGATATCGACATGCGCGTAGGCGTAGCCCGGCGCCGCCAACAGAACCAGAAGCGCCAGGAGGCGCATTAATAGCGTCCGCATGCTTGCCCGCTCCCCTTCATCGCCCCCGGCCACATGGCGCAAACGCACTGGCGCCGGCCCGGACCAAACAACGGCGGCGCCACAATTCCTGGCTTATGATTTTGGGGTCGCCCCTCGGCCCGCCGAAGCGAACCTGGCCAAATCATGGCGCAGAATGGGCGATTGCGCAATCGTGGTCTTGGAGATCCTCGGCATGGCCCCCGCCCTCGAGCGAGAACTGGTCGGCGAGCAGGGCGAAGCCCGGCTTTCCGTCAATGGTCGCGCCGATGGCCGCGAGGCTATAGGCCCCCATTTGCGCCCGCGCGCCCTCGAGGCCGTCGGCGAGCAGCTTGAGCGGCGCGACGTCGCGAAGATCGACCGAGTCCACCCGACGGGCGAAATAGACCCGGCCGTGGAGCGGAACCGTCATCGCGCGCCATTGGCTGTCGAGGGCGGAAGCGTATTCCGCCAGTGCCTTCATGACCGGGACGGCGACGCAATCGACATGGACGTGCAACTGGTCTTGGCTCCGCGCCCATTTCGAATTGATCGCGAGTCCGACCGCCTCCCGCGGCAGCGTGCGGCCAAGCCGCCCCTCGACCAGCGCCTTGGCGCTCCAGGCGACGGCGAAAACGGGCGGCGCGTCGGGCGCGAGCATCTGCGGGTCTTCGATGCCGGTGATGCGCCGGGTCGGAATGGCGAGCATCTGGGCGACGCCGACGAGGTCCTTGAGGATCGCCACGCCCTCAGCCTCGCCGCCGTCGAGATCGACGCTTTCGCAGGGCTTCGGCCCCAGGCCCGCCTCGACATGGGGCACACAAGCGCCATGCACGATGCGCCAGAGGGCCATCGGATCGGCGCGAGCCGGCGCGCCGGAAGCCGAAACGCTCAGCCCGACGCCGACACCCAGGGCGACAAAAAGCCGACCTGGAGACATTCGCCGGCGCGCCCTCAAATGTGGATAGCGCGCTTCGCCACCGCCATCGCCGCCTCCTTGACCGCTTCCGACATCGTCGGGTGGGCATGGCAGGTGCGGGCGAGGTCCTCCGCCGAACCCCCGAACTCCATCAGCACTGCGATCTCGTGGATCATCTCGCCCGCGCCGAAGCCGACGATATGCCCGCCGAGAACGCGGTCGCTGGCGGCGTCGGCGAGAATCTTCACGAAGCCGTCAGTGTGGCGCATCGCCCGCGCCCGCCCGTTGGCGCTGAACGGGAACTTGCCGACGGCGTAGGCCACGCCCTCGGCTTTCAGCTCTTCCTCGCTTTTGCCCACCGAGGCGACCTCGGGGCTGGTATAGACGACGTTGGGGATGACGCCATAATTGACGTGGCCCGCCTGCCCGGCCAGGAGCTCGGCCAGCGCGACGCCTTCGTCCTCCGCCTTGTGGGCGAGCATCGGCCCGCGGATCACGTCGCCGATCGCGTAGATGCCCGGAACGTTGGTGGCGTAATGCGCGTCAACCACGACCTGGCCGCGCTCGGTCTTCACCCCCAAAGCCTCGAGGCCCAGGCCTTCGGTGAACGGACGCCGGCCAATGGAAACCAGCACGATGTCGGCATCGATCGTCTTGGCCTCGCCGCCCGCGGCTGGCTCGATCGTCGCCTTGACTCCCGCTTTCGTTTTTTCGACCTTCGTCACCTTGTGGCCGAGGTGAAAGGCGATGCCCTGCTTTTCCAGCGTCCGCTGCATCAGTTTGGCGACCTCGCCGTCGATGCCGGTCAGAACGCGGTCGAGAAACTCCACCACCGTCACCTCGGCCCCCAGGCGCCGCCAGACCGAGCCGAGCTCAAGCCCGATGACGCCGGCGCCGACAACGATCAGCTTTTTCGGTGGAACCGGCAGGCTGAGCGCGCCGGTCGATGACACGACCGTCTTCTCGTCGATCTCGACGCCCGGCAGGCGCGCGACGTCGGATCCGGTCGCGATGACGATCGCCTTCGTCTCAAGCGTCGTCTCGTTGCCGTCGCCTCCCTTGACGATCACTTTTCCCGGCGCGGCGATCCGTCCCTCCCCGCTTACCCAGTCGATCTTGTTCTTCTTGAAGAGGTACGCGACGCCGTTGACGTTGGCGGCGACGGTCGCGTCCTTGTGCTTCATCATCGCAGCGAGATCGAGCTTCGGCTGCGCGACGACGACGCCGAGGGCGCCGAGGCCGTGCGCCGCCTCGTCGAACATTTCCGTCGCGTAGAGTAGCGCCTTGGACGGAATGCAGCCGATGTTGAGGCACGTTCCGCCGAGCGTCTTCATCTTCTCGACCACCGCGACCTTCATGCCGAGCTGCGCCGCGCGGATCGCGCAGACATACCCGCCGGGGCCGGAGCCGATCACCACAACGTCATAAGTCATTCGAAGTTCTCTCTCGCTTGCCGCGACGATTGGGCGCGCGCCAGATCTGATCCCTGGCGCGGCAACCAACCGCTCAGACGACGAGACGGTACAGCATCATCAAGAGGCCGATGACCGAGATTGCCCAAAGCGCGGTGCGGACGTAGATGACGCCCATGAGGTAGATCGGCAAGTAGACGATGCGGGCAAGAATCCAGATCGTCGCCCCGACCGCGCCCCATCCGCCTCCCTGTCCGGTCGCGATGAGCGCCAGAGCCAGCGCGATGAACGGGCCGTAATTCTCGACATAATTGCCAAGCGCGCGCGTCGCCCGGCCGCACGCAAGACCCTTGGCTGCCGGCTCCGTGTCGCGCGGGCTGAACAAGTACGCATCGCCAAATTCGCCGCGCGCCGCAACAGCCTGAGTGAGAACATGCGCCACCCATAACAACACGCTCAATTCGAGACATGTCAGTTCGCTCATGGTTTTTCCCTCCCCATCAAGGCGGCCTCGATCGGCGTCGCCCCGGACGTCTAATACCATAAGCGCCGGATTTGAGCGCTGCCTTCAGGCCCCGCTCGGCTCAGCCGACCATTGGCTCCGGGCCCGTGGCGCGTCAGGCAAGCCGAACCCGAGCTTTGAGGCAATCTCCTCGCCTTTCCGGCCAGAGCCTTGTCCAAAGTGACGAACGCTTCGCAGTCGGTTGCCTGATCGAGATGCAATGCGCCGGCGAGATCCAATCCGCCTTCGGTAGTTGAGGGCGCGTTCCATGACGTCGGCGGCGCCGACGGTCACACGCTCCAACCCGCAAAACCTCCTGAGTTCGCGGATCACGTCGTCGCGCGGCAACGCGTAAGCGTCGCGCAGCACCCACTCCGCTTCCAGAACGACCGTCACGGGTACGAACACGTCGTTGTTGCTGACGATCTCCAACGCCCGGCGCGCCTGCGCCTGATGATCGCGGGTAAGAAAACGGATGACGATGTTCGTATCAATCGCGAGCATGGCGGCGCCTCGCGGCGGCGCGCAGCGCCTCCTCGATGTCCTGATCGCTCAAGCGTTTGCCGTGATGCGGGAGCGATCCGAAGACCTCTTCGGGTTTCGTAGGCGCAAACGGCCGCGCGGAGCGCAGGATCACTCCATCTCGCGTCTCTTCGGCGAAGAGTTCCTTGCCGGCTCCCCACCCTTGCTGTCGCGGATCGCCATCGAACGGATAACCTGCCCCTTGGTCGACACGGTGGTGGTTGCCTTCTTCGCCCAAGTCATCGGCGCTCGCCGAGGAAAGTAAGACAATCGTAAGATAATGCTGGCGCTACCCCTTGCAAGGCGGCGAGCTCGGCGTACTTCACAAGTCCAGCACCATCCGCGCCGGGTCTTCGAGCGCTTCCTTGACGCGGACCAGGAAGGTCACCGCCTCCCTGCCGTCGACGATGCGATGATCGTAGCTCAACGCCAGATACATCATCGGCCGGATCTCGACCTTGCCGCCGACGGCGATCGGCCGCTCCTGGATCTTGTGCATGCCGAGGATCCCCGACTGCGGCGCGTTGAGAATCGGCGTGGACATCAGCGAGCCGTAGATGCCGCCATTGGTGATCGTGAAGGTTCCGCCCTGCAATTCCTCGAGCTTGAGCTGACCGTCACGGGCGCGCTTTCCGAGATCCGCGATCGTCTTCTCGATCTCGGCGATCGAAAGCCTGTCGGCGTCGCGCACCACCGGCACGATGAGCCCCTTGTCGGTCCCGACGGCGATGCCGACGTGGTAATAATTCTTGTAGACGAGGTCGGCGCCGTCGATTTCGGCGTTGACGGCCGGGATTTCCTTCAGCGCCTGAACGCACGCCTTGACGAAAAAGCCCATGAAGCCAAGCTTGGCGCCGTGCTTTTTCTCGAAAGCATCTTTGTAGCGGGCGCGCAACGCCATCACTTCGCTCATGTCGACCTCGTTGAAGGTCGTCAGCATCGCCGCCGTGTTTTGGGCGTCCTTGAGGCGCCGCGCGATGGTCTGGCGCAGCTTGGTCATCCGCACCCGCTCTTCGCGGGCGCTGTCGTCGGGCGTCGTCGAGCGCGCCGCGGGGACAGACGCGGGCGCCGGGGCCGGAACGGGCGCAGGCGCCTGAACCGGCGCGACGACGGGCGCGGAAAGGCTTGCCGCGGCCGCGAGCACGTCGCCCTTCAGCACCTGGCCGCGCTTTCCGCTCCCCGCGACGGAGCCGACATTGATCTTCTCCTCCGCGGCGATCTTGGCCGCGGACGGGGCCGGCGGCATCGCGGTTGCGGACGCGGGCGCGGGGGCGG
Organism: uncultured Alphaproteobacteria bacterium; assembly: GCA_963783175.1. Classification (GTDB taxonomy): domain Bacteria; phylum Pseudomonadota; class Alphaproteobacteria; order Rhizobiales; family Beijerinckiaceae; genus Roseiarcus. Next base: position 5,129 of record CAWANG010000044.1, on the reverse strand, counting down.
CTTTGGCCGCCGCGGGAGCGGCCGGCGCAGCAGGCGACGCCGCTCCGCCGGAGAGCTGACCGAGCAGCGCGCCGATCGCGACCGTCTGGCCGGTCTCGGCGGTGATCTCGCTCAAAACCCCGGCGCCCGGCGCATTGACCTCGAGCGTCACCTTGTCGGTCTCGAGTTCGACCAGCGGCTCGTCGGCGCGCACCGCCTCGCCGGCCTTCTTGAACCATTTGCCGACGGTCGCTTCGCTGATCAACTCGCCCAACGTCGGAACCCGGATTTCAGTCGCCATGCCAATCGCGCCGCGAGGCGCCCTTCTCTATGTCCTAGGGAGTGACGGAGGTGATGGGCGCGAGCGGCAGGCTCGGACGCACGGCAATCGCCGGCATGAGCAGATTCTCATAAGCAAAACCGCGTCCGGCTTTGATCGCCGGATCCGCTCCCTGCATCGCCTCGAGCGCGGCCGTGGAAGCCGCTTCGATGATCGCAACGCCGTAGCCGCCGGCCGGATCGGCGACGGGGCCCATCGCCACCACCACGCCCGTCTCCACCTTGGGCGTCCAGTATTCGCGATGGGCGCGCATGAGCAGCGCTTCGTCCGGCGTCATGTCGTTCACGAACGTCGGCCGCGGCGGCCTGAGCTTGCAGAGGTAGTGGGACATGTCGAACTCGCTTCGCCCGGTCGCGCCGTTCGCCTTAGGACCCTTGCGCCAAATGCGCTCAAGACAGGCATTCGTCGAGAAAGGCCTTGAGCTGCGCCAGGTGCTTCGACATCAAGCCGGTGGCAGTCGCCGCCGACGCCGGACGCCCGGCGTAGCGGGGGCGCTTCGACTTGCCGCCGATCTGACCCAGCACCCATTCGAGATATGTCTCGACGAAGCTCCAGGCGCCCATGTTCTTCGGCTCCTCCTGGCACCAGACAATCTCCGCCTGCTTGAATCGCGAGAGCTCCTTCAGCAATGCCTTGACAGGAAACGGATAGAGTTGCTCGATCCGCAGGAGATAGACGTCGTCGATGCCCTGCTTCTCGCGCTCGTCGTAGAGATCGTAATAAACCTTACCCGAGCACACCACGACGCGGCGGATCTTGTCGTCCTTGGCAAGCGTGATCTTCTCGCCCTTATGCGTTTCCGCGTGATCCCACAAGAGACGGTGGAACGACGTTCCCGGCCCGAACGCCTCGAGGTTGGAGACGGCGCGCTTGTTGCGCAGCATCGACTTCGGGGTCATGGCGATCAGCGGCTTGCGGAATTCGCGCTTGAGCTGCCGCCTCAGGGCATGAAAGAAATTGGCCGGCGTCGAGCAGACGACGACCTGCATGTTGTCCTCGGCGCAGAGCTGCAAATAGCGCTCGAGGCGCGCGGACGAATGTTCCGGCCCGGCGCCTTCGTAGCCGTGCGGCAGCAGGCACACGAGGCCCGACATGCGCAGCCATTTGCGCTCGCCCGCGGAGATGAACTGGTCGAACACGACCTGCGCGCCGTTGGCGAAGTCGCCGAACTGCGCCTCCCACAGCACAAGCGCGTTAGGCTCGGCGAGCGAATAGCCATATTCGAAGCCGAGCACCGCCTCTTCCGACAGCATCGAGTTGATGACTTCGTAGCGCGCCTGCCCGTCGCGGATGTGGTTGAGCGGGATGTAGCGCGCTTCCGTCTGCTGATCGATCAGCACCGAATGGCGCTGCGAGAAGGTGCCGCGTTCGCTGTCCTGGCCGGAAAGGCGAACCGGAAAGCCGTCGTCCAAGAGCGAAGCGAAGGCCAGCGCTTCGGCGGTGGACCAGTCGATCCCATCGCCGCTCATGATCGCCCTCCGGCGGTTCTCGAGGAAGCGCAGAATGGTCTTATGGATGTTGAAGCCTTCGGGCGCCGCAGTGATCCGCTCGCCGATCTGCCTCAGCCGATCGAGATTAACGCCGGTCTGGCCGCGGCGCTCGTCGTCGGCGAGGTCCTGCGCCGCTTTGACGCCCGACCAGCGGCCGTCGAGCCAATCAGCCTTGTTGGCCGAGTAGGATTGGCCGGCCTGGAATTCCGCCTCGAGCCGCTCACGCCAGTCGGCGCGCATCTTGCCGACCTCGCCCTCAGTGACGATGCCCTCGGCAATGAGCTTCTCGCCGTAGATCTGAAGCGTCGTCGGATGCGAGCGGATCAGCCTGTACATGATCGGCTGGGTGAACGCCGGCTCGTCGCCTTCGTTGTGGCCGAACCGCCGATAGCAGAACATGTCGATGACTACCGGTTTATGGAATTTCTGCCGGTACTCGGTCGCCACCTTGGCGCAGAACACGACCGCCTCCGGGTCGTCGCCGTTGACATGAAAGATCGGCGCTTCGACCAGCTTGGCGACGTCGGACGGATAGGGCGAGGAGCGCGAATAGCGCGGATAGGTGGTGAACCCGATCTGGTTGTTGACGATGAAATGCAGCGAACCGCCGGTCCTGTGGCCGCGCAGGCCCGAAAGGCCGAAGCATTCGGCGACCACGCCCTGGCCGGCGAACGCGGCGTCGCCGTGGATCAAGAGCGCCAGCGCCTTCGAGCGCTCGATGACGTCTTTGAGTTGGTCCTGCTTGGCGCGAACCTTGCCGAGCACGACTGGATCGACAATCTCGAGATGCGAGGGATTGGCGGTCAGCGACAGGTGAACGCTGTTGCCGTCGAATTCGCGGTCCGAAGACGCGCCGAGATGATATTTGACGTCGCCGGAGCCGTCGACCTCGTCGGGCGAAGCCGAGCCGCCCTTGAACTCGTGGAAGATGACGCGGTGGGGCTTGTGCATCACCTGGCTCAGCACGTTCAGCCGGCCGCGATGGGCCATGCCGAGGGCGATCTCGCGCAAGCCGAGCTGGCCGCCCCGCTTGATGATCTGCTCAAGCGCCGGGATCATCGCCTCCGCGCCGTCGAGGCCGAACCGCTTCGCGCCTGGATACTTGACGTCGAAGAAGTTCTCGAAGCCCTCGGCCTCGACCAGCTTGCTGAGGATGGCGCGCTTGCCCTCCTTGGTGAACTGGATTTCTTTGTCAGGACCCTCGACGCGCTCTTGAATCCAGGCCTTCTCGGCCGGATCGGAGATATGGATGAATTCGTAGCCGATCGTGCCGCAATAGGTGCGCCTGAGGATCGTGAGGATTTCGCCCAAGGTCGCATATTCGAGCCCGAGCACGTGATCGATGAAGATCTTGCGGTCGTAGTCGGATTCCTGGAAGCCGTAGGTCGAGGGATGCAGCTCCTCGTGGTCCCTCTGCGGCTCGAGGCCGAGGGGGTCGAGATTGGCGTAGAGATGACCGCGCATGCGATAGGCGCGGATCATCATCAGCGCGCGCACGGAGTCGCGGGTCGCGCGGCGGATCTCGCCCTCGGTCGGCGCCGCCTTCGGCCCGGCCTCCAGCGCCTTGGCCCTGAGCTTGTCCGCGACTGCCTTTTCCGTTGCCGGCCAGTCGCCGTCCAGCGCGTTGATGAGATCGTCCTTCGGGGTCGCGGGCCAATTGGGCTTGCGCCACGACGCGCCGCGCGCGGTCTTGACCACGCTTGCGGGATCGTCGCCGAGCGCGGCGAAGAAATCCCGCCAGCCGGGTTCGACCGAAAGCGGATCCTGCTCATATTTCGCCTGCAAGGCTTCGATGTAAGCGCTGTTGGCGCCGTACAGAAACGAGGTCTGCAGCAACGCTTGATTGACGTCCTGTCGGGTCATGGGAAGCGGACTCTCTTATTTGCCGTTCAATAGATCGACCAATGTCTTGCCGAGCCGCGCGGGCGAGGGCGAGACGCGGATGCCCGCCGCCTCCATCGCCGCGATCTTGTCCTCGGCGCCCCCTTTGCCGCCGGCGATAATCGCGCCGGCGTGCCCCATCCGCCGCCCGGAGGGGGCGGTTCGGCCGGCAATGAAGCCGACGACCGGCTTCGCCCGGCCGCGCTTGGCCTCGCTCTTCAGGAACTCGGCGGCGTCCTCCTCCGCCTGGCCGCCGATCTCCCCGATCATCACGATCGATTTTGTCTGCGGATCGGCAAGAAACATGGCGAGCGCATCGACGAATTCCAAGCCCTTGATCGGATCGCCGCCGATGCCGACCGCCGTCGTCTGCCCGAGACCCTCGCGCGTCGTCTGAAACACGGCCTCGTAGGTGAGGGTGCCCGACCGCGAAACGACCCCGACGCTGCCGCGCGAAAAGATGTTGCCCGGCATGATGCCGATCTTGCATTCGCCCGCCGTCATCACGCCGGGGCAGTTCGGACCGACCAGGATCGACTTCGAGCCCTGCAGCGCCCGTTTGACCCGCGCCATGTCGAGGACCGGGATGCCCTCGGTGATGCAGACGATGAGGGGCGTCTCGGCGTCGATCGCCTCGCAGATCGCGTCCGCGGCGCCCGCAGGGGGCACGTAGATCACACTGGCCTCGGCGTCGGTTTTCTCCCGCGCCTCGGCGACGGTGTCGAAAACCGGCAGTCCGAGATGGATCGAACCGCCTTTGCCCGGCGAAACGCCGCCCACCAGCTTGGTGCCGTACGCCATCGCCTGCTCGGAATGAAACGTGCCGTTCTTCCCGGTGAAGCCTTGGGTAATGACTTTGGTTTCGGCGTTGACGAGGATGGACATAGGAGACTTTCGGGTAGGGGTAGTTCTTACAGGCGTTCGAGTTCGCGCACCGTCAACGCGCTTGCGGCGTCGCCGGTATTGAGCGTCGTCCTCGGCTCGAACATCAGGACGACCGGCTCCGGGGTGAGCGAGCGGGGCCGATGTTCGACGCCGCGCGGGACGACGACAAAATCGCCTTCGCCCATTTCCGTGACGCCGTCGCGAAAATCGATCGCGATGCGTCCGCGAAGCACGAGGAACGCTTCGTCTTCCCGCTCGTGCGCGTGCCAGTCGAACTCAGCGCCGAATTTCGCCACCTTGACCTGGCTATCATTGACGTCGCCGACGATGAAGGGATGAAAGACCTCCTTCACTTTTCGGTCGACCGCCTCAAGGACGTTGATCTTGGACGGCGCCATCGCCCTCTCCCCTCGTTGCGCCAAAGCCTTCGTACTCAGGCCCGAGCCCTCACTGCGTTCACAATCTTCTGCGCCGCATCGTCGAGGTCGTCCGCCGGAATCACGTTGAGGCCGGAGTCGCGGATGATCTTCTTGCCGAGATCGACGTTGGTCCCC
>CAWANG010000043.1:0-37665 GCA_963783175.1 uncultured Alphaproteobacteria bacterium | reverse complement strand
AGAAAAAGGCTTTGATTTCCTTGGATTTCTTGTCCATTTCGAGCCTTTTCAATGGGTTACGCTGACTCCCCAGGCCTTTTTTCTTTTGCCGCTGATCCCTCGCCCGCGCGAGCATCGTTCGCCGACCTCGGTCCCTCGCATATCGCCGAAAAGCAATTCCCAAGTCGAAGCCATCCTATCAGCGATTCTGATTTTTAGGAAGGAATCATTGAGAAATCTTCCGAGACCCGCGGACGGCCGCTTTGGGGCTGCGGGTTTCACCTCCTTCCGTGACGTCAAGTAAAATCTGCGCATGCGTGGCGGATTTTCTGTGGAAAACCTGCGCCAACGGATTCATACTCTGTTAACAATAATGAATTAGTTTGAGTGCCGTTTCGCGTGGCTAACCTCCTGATTCGCGATGCGAAACGACCCAAGGAGTTGCCGCCATGCCATGGGCCGACCTGTCCGAAGGCTTCTCCGGTCTCAAGCAATGGTCCGAGCCGGTCATTTACGATCGGCTGATCGCCGCCTACCGCAAACTGACCATCGACCAGGAGCTTGCCCGCAGCCTGACCCGCCTCCACGCCCGAGTCTGGCGCGCCCTTATCCGCGGCGACATGGCGGAGTTCGAGGAGATGCGTGAGACCCTGGTCGGCGCGCTCGCGCCTTGCGAACTGACCCTCGACCATCTGGCCGAAGTCGACGGCGAGATCATGATCGAACTGCTCGACGTGGTGATGGCGCGCTACAAAAGCTCGCATCGCACCGCGCGGGCCTATCATCTCGCCCTGATGGAGCTCGCCGGCCGACTGCGCCCGATGCGGCTGGCGGCGTGAGCGCACCGAACCCGATTTCCCCTCGAGCCGGTCGTCTTCGTCGCTGCGAGGCATAGGCGTCGAAAGACGCGGGTCTTCCCAACGGGCTGCGGCAAAGCGATCCGGGAAGCCGCGGCTACTCGTCGATCAGTTGGGCGATGGCTGGTCATTGCCTTAGGATCGCAACCGGCCAAAACAGCCTCTGCCAATCAGGAGGCATGCCGTTGTAGTTTGCACCGGGCGGCGGAGGCTGGGCAGGGCCAGTCGTGGGAAATATATCCCAATTTCTTTCTCTATGTCGACGGAATTTGTGCCGCTCGTTTGTGATTTCCCTAAACGCGTTTAGTTCTGCTACTATCTCCCCATAAAGATCGCGAGTAACAACAATTTGCGCAGTGTAGTATTTAGTCCATACAATCCATGGGGACGGTATCATTGATCTCTCAGCCAATCTATACATAGAGTCAGCAAATTTCTCATCGTCTATCCAATTTCTTGGTACTTTCACAAAGACTATTCCCGGAATTCCCTCCGGCAGCTGTCCTTTTGCAATCGACATAGATCGCTCAATCGTCCTGAGAGTTATTTCGGTCTCCGCACATTTGCATTTTGTTTCTGCACATAGTCTCAACCCGTCGGATAGCGTCAAAGACATATCGTAGCTGCGCTTTTTAATCTTAGAGGGGTAAACAAATTTAATCGCCAATCCCTTGTCTATCGCCGAGGCTCGTGTCATTCTTGCAACTTCCAAAAAGCGCATAAGTTGGTTCGATTTGTCCGGCGTACATTTCACGCCAACAAGACGCAAACCCCTTTGTTGCCTGCAAGTTATAGAGCATTTCTGCCAATAATATTCGCCGTACACGATGGGTCTCTCTGATAAGAGAGGTGTCACCGAATACATTCAAAAACTTGTCAGTTTTGTCGTATAGTATGTTATTTTCTATCCACTCTGGCCCAAAGAATTTCTGCAAAATTGCTATCGCCAACCTATCTGAGTTCGCCGTCCTCGAATCGGTGTGGATATATGGAATTATACTGTTTAAAATTCTCAGCGAATCCTTTGTCACTGGCCGAAATATTCGGCTGCCTCCGAGCTTTTTAGCCATAAGAAAATCGCCCTTAAAGAGTTCTGCCCCTCTTTCTCCAGCAATCGGTACCCTTTCGATGTGAGCTTAAGCCGACGTTGAGCCCGAAGCCGATCTTCCGCAAGTCCATCTCGAATGAGCAGGCTGATAACTGAGGGATCAATGGTCTCTTTTGGCACCCCAAGACATATCGGATTCAATTCTACGCGCCCGTGAAAGCGGGGCGCTCATCGCACACCCGGCCGCGCCGGCCTGTCAGGGCCTACACCATAGCAGTGCGCGACCTATGCTAATCGTCGTTTGACGAGGCAGTGACGGTTGGCGCGGCGCCTCCGCGCTTGCGCCGATATCCGGCCAATCCGAGGCCCGCGAAGCCGATCAAGAGCGTCGTCCAGGTCGCAGGCTCAGGAATGGTTGACGAACTCAGCGTCACCAGGCCGTCGCCGGAGCGGACTCCGCCGGTCAGGATCGCCGCCGACGCAAGGCCGGAAAGGTACGAACCGCCGCCGCCGCCGCCCTCGCCGAGGTCTGCCCCGCCGCCGCCGCTGTAGCCGCCGCCGCCCCCGCCGGCCCCTATAGCGCCGCCGCCTCCACCGCCGAAGCCGCCCGCGCCCCCGTCGCTTCCGGCGCTCCCGCCCGCCAAGCCGGGCCACGAACCACCGCCGCCGCCCCCGATGCCGATGCTCTGGCCGGAGCCCAGGAAGCCGCCGCCGCCGCCGCCCCCTGGAGCGTCCGCCACAGGGGCGGTCCCACCCAGGCCGCCGGCGCCGCCCAAGCCGTAGGATTCAAACAAGCCGCCGCCATTTGCTCCGCTTGTCCCTGTCTGGCCGGCGCCTCCGCCAGGGTGAACGGATGGCGTCGACGCCCCTCCGCCGCCGCCTCCTCCGGCGACGACAAGCAATGCGCCGGTCGTTTCGTCGTAGATGAAGCTGCCGCCGCCGCCACCGCCTCCAAACGTGCCGCCGGTGGTCGAAATTCCCGCGCCCCCCACGGCGATCTCCAGAACATTTCCGGCGCTCAGCGTGAACTCGCCCCCGATTTCGGAGCCCAAGCCGCCGGCGCCGTTGGTCCCGGCGCCGCCCTGCGCGCCATAGGCGACGATGTCGTACTCGCCGGTTTGCGGGATCGTGAAATCGACGATCGCGCCGGTGGTCATGAAATCGATCGTGCCCGCGTGGGCGGCGGCGCTAAAGACAAGCGCGAGAGCCGTGCTTACGAGAAGCGAATTGTTGCGCATGGGCGTCCTCCCTTCGCAGTAGCGCCTCAGCTTCCCGCATTTTATCCAGAATGATCGCGGCCTGTCGAGCGGGCGCGCCTCAGCCCAGCGACGGCGCTCCGGTCAACGAAGCTGATCCCAGAGCCCGCAGTTGTGTTCGCGATTGTAGTCATCGCCGCTGATGCTCTCGGTCTTCCCGCCCTCCAGCAACCCGATGCGCTCGCGAGTCTGCGGGTCATAGCGCGGCCAGGCCGGAAGCCCTGCGACATTCGGGTCGCCTTCGGCCGCAAACCCCGACCAGAAGGCGAGCATGATCCGCGACAACGCCATCTGCGTCTCCGTCAGCGGCAATGCGGTCTCGCTTTGCCAGACATAGGGAACGTCTGACGTATGGCCGGCGGCGATCCTGAACGATGACGGCACGGTCATGTACGGCCGGGGCGGCGAGGTCTCATCGCGAAATTCGTAAGCATAGGTTGCGACCCGCTTCGACAATGCATCGATAACCCGCGTTCCGTTGCAGGCGAAGCCGGCATCCGTCCGCACGGCGGCCAGCACGGCGCCGGGGGCGGCTCCCGCCGCCACCGGATAGGTCGCAAGCACGCGATCGGCCCGGTCGCCAAACTGCTTTCGGATCGCGGCTTCATAGCCGGCGCTCGACAGAGGCTGCCGGATGAGATCGTTGCCCTCATAGACGAAGGCGCGGGTCTCATGCCGCGTATTGCCGATGATCACGGGCACGCGGTTGAAATCGCCGGACTCGAAGGCGGCCGGCGCCATCGTCGGCTGCGCTGCGCCTCCCTGAACTGGCCTCCAGTAAATCAACGTGGTCGCTTGCGCATCGATGATTTCCGCCGGCGTTTTGCCGCGCAGGCAGTTGGCCATTGTGTTTGGGTCGGCGCAGCCGATGGCCTCCGCGAAACTGCGGCCATGCTTCTCGGCTTCTTCGTGAGCGATGTTGGCGCAGTCGCCGATGCTCTGAATGACCGCGCGCTGGAACAGCCCCTTGGCGGCGGGCGAAGCCATGAGCCAACAGACGGAGCCCGCGCCTGCCGATTGTCCAGCGATGGTCACCCGATCCGGATCGCCGCCGAAAGCGCCGATGTTGCGCTGCACCCAACGCAGCGCTTCGATCTTGTCGAGATCGCCGTACTGGCCGCTCGACTGTTTGTCGGCGGATTCGCCATCGAGCGCGGGCAGCGCCAAATAGCCAAGCGCGCCGAGCCGATAGTTCACCGTGACCACGACATTGCCTTGCTCGGTGAGCCACGAGGGCTGCACATCCGTGCCCGCGCCGTTCACCCATCCTCCGCCATGGAACCAGACGAGCACGGGGAGTTTCTGCTCAGCCTGGGCAGACGTCATGACATTCAGGTCAAGACAGTCTTCGCGCCAGCTTGCCGACGAGTTCGGCCGCCAGAAAATCGGCTGTTGAACGCATTCATTGCCGGGACGCGTCGCGTCGCGCACGCCCGCCCAGGAACCAGCGGGCTCAGGCGGGCGCCAACGAAGGTCTCCGACCGGCGGTTGCGCATATGGGATGCCCTCGAAGGACCGATAGGCCGGTCGCCAGAACTCCGGCGAGAGCCCCATCAGGCGTCTGGATCACCGTTTCGGGCGGCGCGGCAGCGGCGCCCAAGGCCACTATCAACGCAAGCAACCCCGCCGCGCCGGTTGCGACGATCCGAATTGAGGCGTTCCTCATGTCTGTTTTCTCCGGACGATTTCGGCATTTTCCCGCCGCGAGCCTCAGCGGGGGGCGCGACTTCCCGCAAAATTTCCTAAAGTTGCTCCCTGAGCCGCTTGCCGCGCAGGTGGCGGTAGAACGGGCGAGGGCGGCGCTTGTCGAGGCCGCTGTCGAGCGCTTGCTTGAGGTCGGCGAGCGCGGCGCGGGTGATGTCGGGAAGGTCGAGGCTCAGCGCCTGGTCGAGCGGCGTCCAGACGAGTTCGACCAGTTCGGCCTCGGGATGGACGGCGCCGTCGACGCGGCCAGCGATTGAGGCCGCGTCGGCGATGAGGAAGCGGGCGTCGAAGCGCCTCGGGCGCCCGGGAGGGGTGATCGCGCGGGCGAGGAAGTCGATGGCGTCGAGCGCCGGATAAATGCCGGTCGCCGCGAACCGGGTCCAGGCGCCGGGCGGCGGATTGTCCGGCGCGCCATAGTCGGGGACGCCGATCGCAAGCCCGGTTTCCTCGAACGTCTCGCGGATCGCCGCCAGCGCCAGCGCGCGGGCGAAATGCGGCGAGGGCCGACGCACGCGGGCGTTGAGCTTCGCCTCGACATCGGGATCGAGCGCGCCGGCGGCGGACATCCGCCGGTCCTCCGGCTCGACCCGGCCGCCGGGAAAGACGAATTTGCCGGGCATGAACCGGTGCCCCGCATGCCGCTTGCCCATCAGGACGCGCGCCCCGCCGCGCCCAGATCGTTCGACCAGAATGAGCGTCGCCGCGTCGCGGGGGCGAAGCGCGCGGGCGGAGCTGGCGGCGTCGGTCACATCCGGTCGCCTTCGGCCCCAAAGCCGTGCATGCACATGGCCCATTGCTGGCCGATGACGGCGCCCTTGGCGCGGGGCAAGATGATAAGACTCGCGATCACGGTGACCGTCAGCCAGAACGCGATCACCCAGAGCGCGGACGCATGCGGCCACAGCTCATCGGAGAGCAGGATCCCGGCCCCGACCATATGCGCCACGATCAGGAGCGTGAGGTAAGCCGGAGCGTCGTCGGCGCGCTGATGGCTCAGGTCCTCGCCGCAGATTTTGCAGGTGTTGACGACCTTGAGATAGGAGCGAAACAGCGGGCCCCGGCCGCAGGCCGGACATCGGCCGAAGAAGCCGCGCGTGATCGCCGTGCGCAGCGAGCGCTCGGGCCGGGGCGTCGGAATACGCCAGAACCGAGTCATGTCATTCATCGCCGCTTGTCCCTGCGGATCGACTTCATTGGCGCCGGATCGCTCGATCTCCGCGCGCCGCGCGGCTCGGCGCCGGCGCGCAGGATCTCGAACCTGAGAGCGCCCGCGAACGGCGCGGCCTCGATGAGGCGCACCCTGACCGGCCCGCCGAGGCGGAACGCTTCCTTGGAGCGCGTCCCGATGAGCGCGCGGGTCGCCTCGTCGAAGCGATAATAGTCGTCGCCGAGCGTCGCCGCGGGCACGAAGCCGTCGGCGCCGGTTTCGCTCAGCTTCACGAACAGCCCGGCGCGGGTCACGCCGGCGATGCGGCCTTCGAACACGGCGCCAACCTCATCGGCCATGTGCGCCGCAATAACGCGGTCGACCGTCTCGCGTTCCGCCGCCATCGCGCGGCGCTCGGCGGCCGAGATATGCTCGGCGATCTGCGCCAGTTCGCCCGGGCGCATGTCGTTGAGGCCGCCCTCGCCCAGATTGAGCGCGCGGATCAGCGCGCGATGGACGATGAGATCGGCGTAGCGGCGAATGGGCGAGGTGAAATGGGCGTAGCGGCGCAGGTTGAGGCCGAAATGGCCGTAATTCTCGTGGCTATACTCGGCCTGCGCCTGGGCGCGCAACACGACCTCGTTGACCAGGGCTTCGACCGCCTGCCCGCGCACGCGGCCCAAGACGCCATTGAAATGCGACGGGCGCACGCGCTCGCCCTTGGCCAGTTTGACGCCGATGGTGCGCAGGAACTCGATCAGGTCGTTGAGCTTCTCGACGCTCGGCGCGTCGTGCGCGCGATAGAGAAGCGGCGAATGCGCGGCCTCGAGCGTTTCGGCGGCGGCGACATTGGCGAGGATCATGAATTCCTCGATCAGCCGATGCGCTTCGAGCCGCTCCGGCCAGCGCACGCCCTTGAGCCGCCCGTCGCGGTCGAGAATGAGCTTGCGTTCGGGCAGATCGAGATCGAGCGGGTCGCGCCGTTCGCGCTCGATCTTGATCACCGAGTGAGCGGCGTAGAGCGGCTTCAAGACGCTGTCGAGAAGGGGCTCCGCCGTCTCATCCGGCCGCCCGTCGACCGCGGCTTGAGCCTGCTCGTAAGAGAGCTTGGCGGCGGAGCGCATCATAATGCGGTGGAACTTGTGCGAGCGCTGGCGCCCGTCGGCGCCAAGGATCATGCGCACCGCGAGCGCGGGGCGGTCCTCGAGCGCGCGCAGCGAGCAGAGGTCATTCGAGATCCGCTCCGGCAGCATCGGCACGACGCGGTCGGGAAAATAGACCGAGTTGCCGCGCTCGAGCGCCTCCCGGTCCAGGGCCGCGCCAGGAGGCACGTAAGCCGCGACATCGGCGATCGCGACGGTGACGACGAACCCGCCTGGATTGCCGGGATTGGCATCGGTCGCCGCATGGACCGCATCGTCGTGGTCCTTGGCGTCGGGCGGATCGATGGTGACGAGCGGCAGCGCGCGCCAGTCCTGGCGCGGCGGGCTAAGCCGCATCGGCCGCGCGGCCTCCGCCTCTTTCAGCGCCGCGGGCGAGAAGACATGCGGGATATGGTGCGTGGCGAGCGCAATGAGGCTCACCGCGCGCTCGGACTTGACCGAGCCGATCGTCTCGACGACGCGCGCGTGCGGGGGCCCGAGGCGCCCCTCGCGCAACGGCTCGATAGCGACGAGATCGCCGTCGCGCGCCTCGCCGGCCATGGCCGCCGGCACGAAATATTCGCGCGCCGCGCCGCGCTTCTCGACCGGCAGCGCCCTGCCCGAGCCGTCAGCTGCGGCGCGATAGACGGCGAAGGCGCGCGCTTTCAGCTTGTCGAGGATCTTGATCACCCGGCCCGAATAGGCGGGCGCTTCCGGGCCGGCGTCGGCGTCGAACTCGACTCGCATCAAGACCCGCGCGCCGAGGCCCGGCGCAGGCGCGCTGTCGCGCTTGCTGCGGACGCGGCGGACGACGATGCGCGGCGCGGGCGCTTCGCCGCTCCACTCCGCGGGCTTGGCGATCAATTCCCCGTCGCGGTCGCGTTCGGCGATGTCAGCGACGACCAGCGAGGGCAGGCGGCCCTGGACGGTGAGCGCCTTGCGGCCGCGCGCGACGGCGCCTTCGGCCTGCAAATCCTTGAGGATGACCTTCAGTTCCGCCTTGGCTTCGCCTTTGACGCCGAAGGCGCGGGCGACGTCACGCTTGGTGACCCGCGCAGGCGCGCGCTCGCCATTGGGCGCCGGCGCACCGCCGATGAAGGCCATCACCTCCTCGCGCGAAGGAACTGCCGCAACTCGCGGCTTGGCCGCGTCGCGGTCGCCCTTCTGCGGTCGCCGACGGATCTTTTGATTCTGCAAGGCTTCCACTTCTCTGGGCGGCGGAAGCGCCCCATGGCGAAGGTAAGTTCGACCGGCGGCGGAAACAAGTCGGGACCGCCCGTCAGCGGCGGAGGGCCGCTCAGCGTCCCCCGGTTTTCTCGATCCTCAGAAGCGTGAACAGCTTCATCGGCGCGAGCTCGCTGCGCTCGACGATCCGCGCGTCGGCGCGCGAAGCGATCCAGTCTCCGACCGTTGAATAAGGAAAGTTCGGATGCCAGCCGAGCCAGGCCGCGGCCGTCTCCATCCGGCGCTCAATCGCCGCCCGAAGTCCTCGGGGCGCGGCGAAATGGTTCATCACGACGAGGACGCCGCCCGGCCGCAAGACCCGCCAGGCTTCGTCGAGCGCCTGCTCGGGGTGGGGAACGACGCTGATCACATAGGGCGCAAGCGCGACGTCGAATGCGGCGGCGGGAAATTCGAGCCTGGCCGCGTCCATTACATGGAGGCCCTTCACCTGCGCCAGCCCCATGCGCTCGACGCGGGCGCGCGCCGCGCGCAGCATCGGCGCCGAGATGTCGATGCCCGTCACATGCACATTGCCGGGGAGCAACGGCAATTCGAGCCCGGTGCCGACGCCGATGACCAGGACCTCGCCCCCGGGACCGGCGGCCTCAGCCGCCGCGCGCGCCGCAGCGGCCCGTCCCGGGTGGAAAGGCAGATCGAAGATGAGGTCATAAACGGGCGCCCAGCGGCTATAGGCCGCTTCCGCCGTGCGCCCGGCGCAAGCCTGCGTCGCGTTGGTCGGATTCATGGCGGGCCTCCCGCAAGCTCGCGCTTGCCCGTCCCTCGCCCTCACTGAGCCAAGGTATTATAGCACGAACTTGAGCCGCCGCGACCGGACCGTCCCGGCAAAGGCTGGTGCCATGGGAGGGGGTCCGATCATGATTGACCACATCGGCGTTGCGGTCTCCAATATGGAGCGGGCGAAGGCCTTTTATCTAAATGCCCTTCGGCCGCTCGGTATTGGCGCCATCATGGAACTCTCAGCGGAGGAAACCGGGGACGAAGCGCATGCCGGTTTCGGCGCCGACGGGAAAGCGTTCTTCTGGATCGGCACGGGCGGGAAGCCCAAGGGCGGAACCCATGTCGCGTTCCTGGCGCGCACGCGCGCCGAGGTCGACGCGTTCCACCGGGCGGCGATGGCCGCGGGCGGACGGGACAATGGCGCGCCGGGGGTCAGGCCCCACTACCATGCCAATTACTACGGCGCCTTCGTCTTCGACCCTGACGGCAACAATATCGAAGCCGTGTGCCATCGGCCAGGATGAAGGGGCATTCTCCGCAGCCGGCGCGTCAATCAACTGCGCTTGCTTGAAGCCACCGCCGGCTTCTTCGCCGCGGCGGGTTTCGCTCTCGTCGCGGCTTTCTTGGCGGTCGCGACCTTGGGCGGCGCTTTCGCCCGTTTGCGCGGTTGGGCGGCGGGCTTGCCTTCGCGCTCGGCGATCAATTCGAGCGCCTTGGCGAGCGTGATCGAATCCGGCGCGGTTCCCTTGGGGATCGTGGCGTTGACCTTGCCCCAGTTTACGTAAGCGCCGTAGCGTCCGTCGCGCGCGGTGACCGGCCCGCCGTCCGGATGCTGGCCGATGAGGCGGCCGATGACGCCGCCCCCCGCAGCCCTCGCTTTCAACAGCGCCACCGCCTCGTCGAGCGCGAGGCTTGCCGGGTCGGTTCCCCTCGGGATCGTGGCGTTGATCTTGCCGTGATTGACATAAGCCCCGAACCGGCCTTGCTTGACGGTTACCGGGCCGCCCTCGGGATGCTCACCGAGAACGCGACCCGCGCCTCCACCGCCGAACCGCGCGGCGCCCGCCCCGGTCTCCTTGGCGACGATGAGGTCGATCGCCCGGTTCGCGCCGATCTCGAGCACATCGTCGTCGCGGCGAAGGTTGGCGTAGGTCTTGCCGTGCTGCACGTAAGCCCCGTAGCGGCCGATGCCGGCGAGGATCGGCTCTCCGCTCGCCGGATGGCGCGCGACCTCGCGCGGTAGGGCGATGAGCGCAAGCGCCTTCTCGAGCGTCACGTCGTCGGCGGCGAGGCCGCGCGGCAGCGACGAGCGCTTCGGCTTCTCACCCTCGCCCTGCTGCACGTAGTCGCCGAAGCGGCCGGTGCGGAACGTGATCTCGTCGCCGGTCGCCGGGTCCTGGCCTAACACGCGCACGCCCGGCCGGTCGCCCTCGGCGCTTTCGGCGCCCGTCGGCGCCAGCACGCGGGAGAACCTGCATTCCGGATAGCGCGAGCAGCCGATGAAGGCCCCGTATTTGCCGAGCTTCAGCGACAGTTGCCCCTCGCCGCAGAGCGGGCAGAGGCGCGGATCCACGCCGTCGCCGCGCTCGGGGAAGATGTGCGGCCCGAGGAGTTCGTTCAGGCTGTCGAGCACCTGCCGGGTGCCAAGGTCCTTGATGTCGCCGACGGCGCCGGAGAAATCG
This sequence comes from uncultured Alphaproteobacteria bacterium, assembly GCA_963783175.1. Lineage (GTDB taxonomy): Bacteria > Pseudomonadota > Alphaproteobacteria > Rhizobiales > Beijerinckiaceae > Roseiarcus. The sequence continues at coordinate 26,888 of CAWANG010000043.1, read as the reverse complement.
TTCCAGAAATCGCGCAACAGCGCCTTCCAGTCGATCTCGCTGTTCGAGACCTGATCGAGCTTCTCCTCGAGATCGGCGGTGAAATCATAGCCGACGTATTTGGCGAAGAAGGATTCGAGGAAGGCGGTTACAAGGCGCCCCTTGTCTTCGGGAAAGAGGCGTTTCTTGTCGAGCCGCACATAGGCGCGGTCCTTGAGCACGGCGATGGTCGAGGCGTAGGTCGAGGGGCGGCCGATGCCGAGTTCCTCCATCCGCTTGACCAGCGTCGCCTCGGTGTATCGGGGCGGCGGCTCGGTGAAGTGCTGGGTTGCGTCGATGCGCTCCTTGGCGAGCCTCTCGTTCTGCCGCATCGCCGGCAAACGGCCCGACTCCTCGTCTTCCTCGTCGTCGCGGCCCTCCTGGTAGAGAGCGAGGAAACCCGCGAAGCGCACGACTTGGCCAGTGGCGCGGAATTCGAGCTTGCGCGCGCCTGCTTCGGCGAGAATGTCGACGGTTGTCCGCTCGAGCTCCGCGCTCTCCATCTGGCAGGCGATGGTGCGGGTCCAGATAAGCTCGTAGAGCTTGGCCTGTTCGGGCTCGAGATGGCGGGCGACGTCGCGCGGGCGCCGCGCCATGTCGGTCGGGCGGATCGCTTCGTGCGCCTCCTGGGCGTTCTTGGCCTTGGCGGTATATTTGCGCGGCGCGGACGGCACATAGGCGTCGCCGAAATCCTTGGCGATGAGGCGCCGCGCCGCCGCGACCGCCTCGGGGGCGAGGTCGACGCCGTCGGTGCGCATGTAGGTGATGAGGCCGGCCGCGCCGTCGCCGACATCGACGCCCTCGTAGAGACGTTGGGCGATCTGCATCGTGCGCGCCGGCGCGAGGCCGAGCTTGCGCGAGGCCTCCTGCTGCAGGGTCGAGGTGGTGAAGGGGGGATAAGGGTGGCGCTTGACCGGCTTCGATTCGATCGCCGTGACCGAAAAGCGCGCTTTCTCCAGCGCAGTCTTGAACGCTTCGGCTTCGGCCCCCGAGCCGACGTCCAGCCTGTTGATCTTCTTGCCGTCGGCGCCGACCAGACGCGCGGTGAAGGGCGCGTCGCCCTCGGTCCGCAGATGGGCGATGATCGACCAATATTCGCGCGCGATGAACCTCTCGATCTCGAGCTCGCGGTCGCAGATGATGCGCAACGCGACCGACTGCACACGGCCCGCTGAGCGCGCGCCCGGCAGCTTGCGCCACAACACCGGGGACAGGGTGAAGCCGACCAGATAATCGAGCGCCCGGCGGGCGCGATAGGCGTCGACCAGCGCCTCGTCGATCTCGCGCGGATGGCGCATCGCCTCCTGCACCGCGTCCTTGGTCACCGCGTTGAACACCACCCGGTCGACCCGCTTGTCCTTCAGCAGCTTCTTGCTCTTTAGAATCTCATGGATGTGCCAGGAGATCGCCTCGCCTTCCCGGTCCGGGTCGGTCGCGAGGATTACGCGGTCGGCGGTTTTCACCGCGCCGCCGATGTCGCTCAGCCGCTTGGCGGCCTTGGCGTCGACCTCCCAGCGCATGGCGAAATCATCGTCCGGGTCGACCGAACCGTCCTTCGCCGCCAGGTCGCGCACGTGGCCGAACGAGGCGTAGACGCCATAGTCCTTGCCGAGATATTTGTTGATGGTCTTCGCCTTGGCGGGCGATTCGACGATCACGACTTTCATTCAAGAAATTCCCCTCAGCGGCCGGGGACGCGGTCCCGGTTGCCCTCAGCGGTTTGGGCGCGGGATATGGAGACGCGGGGGCCGGGTGTCAAATGGCGGGCCCCCTCACACGGTGGGCTCGGCGCTGATCCTTGTAAGCCCCTCGCCTTTGAACAACACGCTGCGCGGGCTGACTTCGCCCTGGGCGTACCAATTTGTCGACCATTGCCCTGCCGCCGGGCGTTGTGCAAAAGTTGCGCCTTCCCCCATTTCCAACCGCGCGAGGCCCCATGGCGGACGCCCATTCAGAACCTGTTTGGTTCATCACTGGCTGCTCCACCGGGTTCGGTCGCGAGCTTTCCCTCCTTCTTCTGAAGCGCGGCTGCCGCGTCGTCGCTACGGCGCGCGACAAGGCGAAGATTGACGATATCGTGGCCGGTCACGAGAAGAATGGCCTCGCGCTTAGGCTCGACGTCGACAAACGGGATCAAATCGAGGCGGCGGTCAAAGGGGCCGAAACCCGCTTCGGCCGCATCGACGTCCTCGTCAACAACGCCGGTTACGGCTATCTCGCGGCGGTCGAGGAGGGCGCGGACGCCGACATTCGGGCGATGTTCGAGACCAATTTCTTCGGCCTCGCCGCCATGACGCGCGCGGCGCTGCCGACCATGCGCGCCCAGAAGTCGGGGGCGATCGTCAATATCTCTTCTGTCGGTGGATTCATCGGTTTCCCCGGGTCGGGTTACTACGCGGCGACGAAGTTCGCCGTCGAGGGTCTGTCCGAATCGCTGTCGAAGGAAGTCGGGCCGCTCGGAATCAAGGTCCTCCTCGTCGAGCCGGGCCCCTTCCGCACCGACTGGGCGGGGAGATCGCTCAAAACGCCTAAGAAACTGATCGAAGCCTATGCGGATACGGCGCACGCGCGGCGGCGGCAAATTCAGGGCGTCAGCGGCTCGCAAGCCGGCGATCCCGTTCGCGCGTCCGAGGCGATTATCGCCGCGGTTGAAAAGGAACGTCCGCCCCTTCGTCTGCCGCTTGGCGCCGTCGCCTATGAGGCGATGGCGGCGGAGATCGCATCCCTCCGCAAGGAACACGATTCGATCGAAGCGGTGGCGCGCGGCGCGGACTATCCGAAGGCGGGGTGAGCACCGAGGACGCCTACCTTCGGAGGGCGCGGATGCCGGATCCGTTCGATCTCAAGCGTTTCGTTGACGCGCAAGCCTCAGTCTATGAGCAGGTCCGCCGCGAGCTTCGGGCCGGGCGGAAGGAGAGCCACTGGATGTGGTTTATCTTTCCGCAGATCGCGGGCTTGGGACAAAGCGCCATGTCGATCCGTTTCGCCATCGCCTCCTTGGACGAGGCGAGGGCTTATCTGGCGCATCCGATCCTCGGCCCGAGGCTTAGGGAGTGTGTGACGCTCGTGCTCGGTGTCGAAGGAAGGAACGCTGTCGAAATGTTCGGGCCTATAGACGCGATGAAAATTCAATCCTCGATGACGCTTTTCGCCAAGGCGGGATCCGGCGGCGACGTCTTCGAGCGATGCCTCGAGAAATACTTCACTGAAGCGCTTGACCCCGCCACTCTTGCGAGGCTCTAGCGTTTCGAATCAATCGACGTTGGACGAGAATCGCCCTATTGACCGCCTCGATGATCGCCTTCCGCCCCGTCTTCGCCCAGCGCCACCTGCTCGGCATCGAGCACCTCACGCGCGAGGAGATCGTGGCGCTGCTCGATCTTTCGGATGAGGCGGTTACGATCTCGCGCCAAGTCGAGAAGAAGCGCTCGACCCTGCGCGGACGCACCCAGATCAATCTCTTCTTCGAGGCTTCGACCCGCACCCAGTCGTCGTTCGAGCTCGCCGGAAAACGGCTCGGCGCGGACGTGATGAACATGGCGGTCGGCGCGTCGAGCGTCAAAAAGGGCGAGACGCTGATCGACACCGCCATGACCCTGAACGCGATGCGGCCCGACATCCTCGTCGTGCGCCACCATCAGGCGGGCGCCGTGCATCTCCTGGCGCGAAAGGTCGACTGCTCGGTCGTCAACGCCGGCGACGGCGCGCACGAGCATCCGACCCAGGCGCTGCTCGACGCCTTGACCATCCGGCGCAATCTCGGCCGCATCGAGGGCCTCACCGTCGCGATCTGCGGCGATATCCTCCATTCGCGCGTGGCGCGCTCGAACATCCTGCTCCTCGGCAAGCTCGGGGCCTATGTGAAGGTGGTCGGCCCTTCGACCCTGATGCCGGAGGGTGTGGAGCGCATGGGGGTCGAGGTTTGCCGCAACATGCGTGCAGGCCTGAAGGACGCCGACATCGTCATGATGCTGCGCCTGCAGCGCGAGCGCATGAACGGCGCCCTGGTGCCTTCGGCGAGGGAATATTTCCGCTACTTCGGCCTCGATGAGGAAAAGCTCGGCTACGCCAAGCCTGGCGCCCTCGTCATGCATCCGGGGCCGATGAACCGGGGCGTCGAGATCGACACCCTGGTCGCCGACGGCGCCCAGTCGCTCATCCGCGAGCAGGTCGAAATGGGCGTGGCCGTGCGCATGGCGGTGCTCGAGGCGCTGGCGCGCAACATTCCGAACGCGTGAGAAGGCGGCTGGTGGATCATCGACTGCCGAGCACCGCAGCGCGCAGATCGGCGAAAGTCATTAGCACCCTGGTCAGGACCGACGGTTCCGGCGCCGTCACCGAACTCACGGCGTCAGGCGAAATGTCGTCCAATCCAGCGCTGACCTTGAGCGCTACTGCATCCGGCCCTAGCGAGTCGCCGGCTTTCTCGGATCGGTCTCTTCCAACTTCGTTGGCCGTTATGGGGTCGTCGGCCTCGCCCCGCCCGCCGTCGAGCGAGACCTGGTCCTCATTCAACCTCTGTTGAGCGGCGCCTGCCTCTGTCCCGGCCGGATCGGTTTGAAGCTTCGATCCATCGGAAACGGAGCAACACCCCGCGTCGACCAAGGAGAGAATCTCGATAGTGGCTGCCGAACTGGGTTCGGCAACCAGGGCCGACGCAGCCGCCGCCAGCGCTGCGCCAGCAAGCGCCGCTTTGTGCCTCATAACGCTTTCCTTGTTCGAAGCGCGCCGTCGGACAAAACCAAGACGGAATCAGTTCGCGCCGAACGCTAGTTGATAGCAAAATCGCGGTCAACCGCGTGCGAAATCAATTCGATTTGACCGGCCGAAGGGATGTCTCCGGGCGGACGGCAGAAGGCTTTGCGTTGGGAGCAATGCCCTCGGAAATCAGAATGTCTCGCCCTGAACTCCAGTCGGCATTCGGAGCGTCAAAGTCCGCTCGACTTACGCCGACAGCAATCCGCTCGCCTGGGCGAGGCTCTTGAGAAAGGGGACGCCGACCTCGAGCACTTCGTTGGCTCCGCTCGCGACCGGCCGCCATACCGACAGCGCCGCGGCGACCTCAGGCATCGACGTGACGAACGACTCCATCACCAGGTCGCCGGAGAAACGCACGCTCTTTAGCGCCGTCATGACGCTATGCCAGTGGACGTTGCCGGAGCCCGGCACGCCGCGGTCGCTTTCCGAGAGATGGACATAGCGCACGAGCCCGTGGCCATCGGCGAGCGCGTCGGCGAAACTCTTCTCCTCGATATTGGCGTGGTAGGTGTCGAGATGGATCATCACCGCCGGCTCGTCGATTTGCTCGGCCAGCGCATGCGCCTGGGCGGCCGTGTTGATGAGGTGGGTCTCGTAACGATTGCAGGCCTCAAGGCCAAGTGTCATGCCGTAGTCGGCCGCGCGGCTGGCGACCGGCTTCAAGGCCCGGGCGATCGCGTCGTATTCGGCCTCCGTCGGCGCTGCGCCCGAGCGATAGCCGAGGGTCGAATAAGTGACGCCGCACAGCGTGTTGCAGCCGAGCGCATGGGCGACGTCGAGCGCATGGGTCAGAAACGTGCGCGCGGCCTCCGGATGGCGCGTCGCCTCGGCGGCTTGCGGCAGGCAGAGCGAAGCGGTCGCCGCGACGCCGTGACGCTCGAACAGGGACAGCGAATGCTGGACGTCGACGATGTCGGGGTCGAGGAGCGCGATCTCGACCACTTGCAACCCATGCCGCGCACATCCGCTGACGCTTCGCTCCGCGCCCTCGCGCGTCCAGGCGGAAGTCCAAAGGCTCGAATGCATGCCGAAGCGGATCATAGGCGTCCTCCCTGTTGCGGCGCGCGACGACGCGATGAGGCGCCGCCCTTTGCAGTTCAGCGGGCTTCCGCGACAGCCTTGAGCCGAGGGCGGACCGGTCCGGTGGATTCCCGCACCTTGAGGGTGCAGGGAAGCTCGATGCGCTCGACGTCGTTCGCCCCCGTGACCTTCAGGCGGCGCATCAGGAGACGCCAGGCGACGGAAGCGAAATCCTCGACCGGCTGGGCCACGGTGGTCAGATAAGGCCCCAGCGCGAACATCCAGTCGAAGTCGTCAAAGCCGACGATCGACACGTCGCCCGGGATTTCCAGGCTAAGCCCGCGCGCGGCCTTGATCGAGGCCAGCGCGCAGACGTTGGTAAGGGCGAAGATGGCGGTCGGCCGGTCGGCGCGATGAAGCTCGAGCTCGATTGCGCCGCGCAGGGATTCGAGGTCATGCCCGCCGTAGATGACCCGTTCGCGCCCCTCAAGCCCCGCTTCGGTCAGGGCGCGCCGGGCGCCGGCGATCCGCAGCTCGATATTCTCGAGCCGTTTCGAATGAGTGAGAATGGCGATATCGCGATGCCCGAGGCCGATGAGATGGCGGGCAGCAGCGTAGCCGCCGCCGTGGCAATCGGCGCGCACGGTGTCGAATCCGGGCGCCTCGGCGCCGCGGTCGATCATGACCGCCGGCGGCAGGCGGGAGCAGCCCGTTTCGCCCTTGAGCGCCGCCATCGACTCGTCGCTCGCGGGCACGACGATGAGGCCGTCGATGCGACGGGCGACCAGCGCCTCGACCCGCCGGCGCTCTTTCGCCGGATCCTCGCTCGATGAGACGATGAGAAGATCGTAGCCGTCGCGTTCCGCGAGCGCTTCGACCCCATGCACCAGGCTGGCGAAAAAAACGTTGGTGATGTCGGGAACGACCATGCCGACGAGGCGGGTCGACTTGCCGCGCAGCGCGCTGGCGGAGCGGTCGAGCCGATAGCCGAGCGCCGCGATCGCTTCGAGCACCCTGCGGCGGCTCGCATCCCCGACCGGCCGATTGCCGTTTACGACATTGGACGCGGTGGCGACCGACACGCCCGCGCGCGACGCGACGTCGCGGATGGTCGGCGCTCCCCCTGCCATGCGCTCTTCGCTCCCGCGTCGCCCGCTTTCTATAACGTTCTCGCCGCTGTTCGATGTCAAGCCGCCGAAGGCGCTTCAACTGCGCTCGATCGGCTTCGACCGGGAGCGCAGAACCGTTTCGCGCTGGGCGCGCCGGCAGGAGAGCGGCGGCAGGCCTCGCAAGATGAGGCCGGCGTCGGCGACCGTCTGCCGGCCGATCTCGTAGAGCGAATCCGGCAACGCGCCGGCGCGATGGGGCGACAGCAGCAAACCCTCGACCTTCCGCGCCGGGTCGCCGGCCGGCGCTGGCTCGACGGGGAAGACGTCGGTTGCGGCGCGGAACCGCCCGCTTTCGACCTGGCGCAGGAATTCGGGGAAGTCGACGACCCCCGCGCGGCTCATCAGCAGGACGACCGACCCCGGCGCGATCAAGTCGAATTCGCGCTTGCCGAGGAACCCCTGGTTCTCGCTGGTCGCCGCGGCGAACACGACGACGACCCGGCTCGTGCTCAAGACCTCCTCGAGGGATGCGGCGGCGACGCCGAAGCCGGCCATGAAATGGTCGGAAATCCAGGGGTCATAGGCCTTGACCGGGCAGCCGAACGGCGCGAGCAGCGGCGCGAAGGCGCGCGCGAGATCGCCGAAACCAATCAGGCCGACCCGCGCGCCGTAAAGCGAGAAGCAGCCTTCCGCGCCGTCGAGCAGCCATTTCTCATCGCCACCGCGCATCGCCCGATCGGCCGCGGTGACGCCCCGGCAAAGATCGATCGCGAGCCCAAGCGCCATTTCCGCGACCGGCTTGGCGAAGGCCGAGCTTGGCGCAAGCACATGGATTCCGCGCTCGAAACAGGTCTCGTAGTCGACGTTCTGGAGGAAATTGGTCTCGACGTTGATGATGGCGCGCAGCTTCGGGGCGCGGTCGAGCCTGGCCTTCGGCATGTCGCTCTGGCCGATCAAGAGGGCCATCTCGGGGAGGCAGGATTCGAAGTGCTCGGGGGGCATGCGGCCGGGCCCCTCATGGATCGCAAGCTCCCCCAGGTCCTCGAGCCGCGCCCAGATCTTCGGCTCGAAAATCTCCTCGAACGACCGCGGCTGCGGGTCGATCACGATCAGAGGTTTGATCAACCGGTCGCCTCCCGAAACGCCCAACAAAAGCTTATGGCCTAGATCGATATAGGACGCGGGCAAGCCGTGGCCGGCGCGCGCAGGGCGAGACGTTCAGTCGTCATTGCCTAATTTTTGCAGATCGTCCCCTTTGACCGATGTCTGTAGAATTTCGTGCCAAACGGCTTTCGCTTCCGACTTCGAAAGCTCCTTATCATTGGGTCTCAGATTAAAAAGAAGGGTGTACGGGGTCGTGATGTTTCTGCTTGTTGATGTCCAGTCGATGACGGTGAACGTATTCAATGCAGGATCGACTGCAGCTGGAACCGTATGAACCTCTATATTTGACGATTTCTCGGTTCCTTCGCGGATGGTTGCAATCGCCGAACTCAAACGATTCGGGTCACCCTGAAGCATGAAGCGAACGATTTCATTCTGTTCATTTTTGGCGAATCCCGCGAGGTTGTGCTCAATCGCCTGCTTCATGACCATGGCTCGGAACCCAACCCGCTGATCGTCGCCGGTGACGGTTGCCGAAATAGCCTGTTTCTGGTCGGCAAACGCCGGAAGTGCAAATAGCAGCGCGAAGACCAAAAACGGCGGGAGTTTGATCATGGTGGAATCCTGCTGGGGGCTGGGAGAAGGCCGGCGCTCGCAACAATAGCAGCGAGCAATGCTAAGACAACGGGGCGTGCCACGCTACGGCGGCCGGCCGCGCCGGGCGGCGACAATCCGCACGCTCTCCCTTATATGAGCGCCATGTCTCAGCCGTACACCGCCCGCTTTTCCGTGGCCCCGATGATGGACTGGACCGACCGGCGTTGCCGGGCGTTCCATCGCCTGCTCACACGCCGGGCGCGGCTCTATACCGAGATGGTGACGGCCGACGCGGTCGTGTTCGGGCCGCGCGAGCGCCTCATCGGCTTTGAGGCTGACCAGCATCCGGTCGCGCTCCAGCTCGGCGGCGCGGACCCCGTGCAGCTCGCCGAAGCGGCGCGGATCGGGGCCGGATTCGGCTATGACGAGATCAATCTCAACTGCGGTTGCCCGTCGGATCGGGTGAGAAGCGGCCGGTTCGGCGCCTGCCTCATGCGCGAGCCGGGACTGGTCGCCGACTGCGTCGCGGCGATGGCCGCGGCGGTCGACGTCCCAGTGACCGTCAAGTGCCGCATCGGCGTGGACGAGCAGGAGCCGCGAGAGGCTCTCGGGGCCTTTGCCAAGGCGGTGACGGCGGCTGGCGCGTCGGCGCTTATTGTTCATGCGCGCAAAGCCTGGCTCGACGGCTTGAGCCCCAAGGACAACCGGTCGATCCCGCCGCTCGATTACCCGCTCGTCCATGCGCTGAAGCGCGCCCACCCCGACTGGCCGATCATCCTCAACGGCGGCGTCGCGGACCTGGCGTCGGCGCGCGCCGAGCTTCGGAGCGTCGACGGGGTCATGATGGGGCGCGCCGCCTATCAGACGCCCGAACTCCTGATCGGCGTCGACCCTCAGCTGTTCGGCCAAGAGGCGCCGGTCGCCGACGGGTTCGAGGCGATCGAGGCTTTCATGCCGGCGATAGCGCGCGGGCTTGAGCGCGGTGAGCGCCTGCATGACTTCACCCGGCATCTTCATGGCCTGTTTACCGGACGTCCCGGCGCGCGAGCCTATCGGCGCGTCCTGGCGAGTGAGGGCGTCCGCGCCGGCGCCGGACTCGAGGTGCTGCGGAGGGCGATGGCCCAGGTCGACCGACCGACTTTAGACGGGCTATGGGCGGCCGAGTAGCGCGCGAGGCTCACCTCGCCGTCAGGACGAGCCGCCCGCGCTCGACCGAATAGCTCTTGAGCCGGCCGAGAAAGCTCATGCCGAGGAGGCTCTCATCGAGCGCGCCGGGGCGGGCGACCAGCGCCGAGACATTGCGCATCACGATCGGGCCCACGGCGACCTGGTCGAGCCGAACCTCGGCCGCCAGCGCCGCGCCGTTGGCGGTGGTAACAGGCGCGTCATATTCGAGTCCGGCGGCATTGATCCCCGCGCGGCGCGCGTCGGCGGCGGTCAGAACCACGGCCGATGCGCCGGTGTCGAACAGGAAGGTCACGCGCGCGCCGTTGACCCGCCCGGTGATCGCGAATTCGCCGCCGAGACGCTGGTTGACGATCACTTCGCCGCCGCTGCCGACCTCCGGTTCGGACGGAAAGAGCTCGCCGGCGATCCTTTCTGCAATGTCTGAAGCCTCGTAGCGATAGGCGTAGACGCCGGTTAGCGCGACCAAGAGCGCCGCCCAGACCGCAGCTGCGCTGACAACGCGCGCGACATCGCTCGGCCGCGCCGAGCGCAAGCCCTTGAGAAAGAGCCACAGCAGCACCGCAGCGCCGATCGCGGCGCTGGCGAAACTTTGATGGTCGAGCCCGAGCACAGTCGACTGAGGCGGGGTGATGAGCAGCGCGGCCAGCGCCGCCGCCAGAACCGCAATGGGGACCAGGAAGCGCATCACCGGAGCCTATCGCGCGCCGCAGTTCGCCTACCGCGCGCCGCGCGCGAGCGCGCCCGGACCAAGCGCTCGCCGAGCCCAGTCATGACGGCGACGCGCTCGCTCTCGCTCATCGCCGTCCAGGCGGCGATTTCCTCAACCGTGCGGCCGCAGCCGATGCAGAGCGCGGAGAGCGGATCGACGACGCAGACATTGACGCAGGGGGTCGATAGGGCAGGGGTGGACATAGCCCTTCACTTAGGGGCCCGCATGGCCGATGAGAAGACCGCACCAGGCCGCGATCTCGGCCAATTGCTGCGCCCCGCCGGCCACGTCGCCGGTCTGGCCGCCGATCGCGCGCCGCGCCAGCGCGACCATCGCCAAGGCGGCGGCGCCGCTCGCCAGCGCCGCAGCCACGGCGTGTGCAATTCCGAGCGAAACGAGGCCGAGGGCGAGTGCGATGACCAGGGCCGATCCCCAGGCGGCGGCGAGCGAGTGGAGCTCGAGCCGGCCGGCCGCCGCCCCGGCGCCGTCGGCGCGCGCCGAGCCGAGGAGCGCGAGTGGCGTCAGCGCGCCGGCGCGCGAGAGCGCTGCGACGGCGATCAGGCTGAGCGACGCGCGCCAGAAGCCGCCGTCGAGCGCCGCCGTGAGCGCGCCGACGCGCAGGATAAGGGCGAGCGTCAGCGCGAGGGCGCCATAGGCGCCGATGCGGCTGTCGCGCATGATGTCGAGCTTCATCGCCCGCGTCGCACCGCCGCCGAACCCGTCGGCGACGTCGGCGAGCCCGTCCTCGTGCAGCCCGCCGGCGGCGGCGACGAGCGCCGCCGTCGCGAGGCCCGCGCGCATGAGCGGGGGCAGGCCGATGAGCCCTGTCAGCGCGAGCGCGAGCGCGCCGATGAGACCGACCGCTGCGCCTGCGACCGGCGCCGCCCAGGCGAAGCGATTGACGTCGAGCGGCGCGCCTGGCGCGGGCTCGCCGACGGGAATGCGGGTGAAGAAGCGCAGCGCGTCGCCGATGTCGCGCGCGGCGGCGAAGCGGCGCGGCCCGTCGCTCACGTCAGTGGTCTGCCGGGGCGGGACGATCGACGCGGCTCAGGCGACCGGAAGAGGGCATTGGCGGCGCCGCTCAAATCACCCATACGAAGAAGGCGACCGCCACGAGCCCGAGTCCGGTGAGGCCGGTTTCGACCAGGCCCCATTGGCGAACGAGCGCCCGGGCCGCGGCGACATCGGAGCCGCGCAGCGCCCGGATCTGGTTGTCGAGCGGCGTCATGAGAAAAAACGCATAAGGCCAGCTCATGATCATGACGAGCGCGCCGAACGCCCACCGCACGTCCTGCGTCTCAAAATACGCGATGAAGCCGGCGATCGCCGCGACGAGTGCATAAGCTGCGAGAAGCGCGACCCCGCGGCTGTCGCTCGGTCCCCATTCGCTAAGCAGCGCCGCGTCGTCGAGCGCCAGGCGCGCCGGCTGCTCGACCCAGTTGACATAGAACGAGGCGCCGGTGAAGGCGGCGGCGAAGATAAGCGCGAACGTTCCCCAGATCATGACCAGCCCACCGTTGCGACGCGCTCATCTAGCATGAAGCGGGAGGGAAAGCGCGAGACGCGGAGAGAGGCGATCGGCCCGGGCGTCCAGATGACTCCCGTCGGGGCGGCATGGCCGGCCGAAGCTGCGGGCGCCACGGCGGCGACTTTTGCAAAAGCGAATATTGGGGTCCTTAACTCTGCCAGCGAGAAATCGATCCGCGGAACAAAAATAGAACTTGCACGCGAGAACAAACCATGTACATACTGGCTCATTAATTGGGGGGCGCGCAAAACCGCGATTGCGGACCGGACGCTGCCCGTGACAGAAGGACGATGGTTATGACCCAACCCAATCTTCGCCTCGTGGAAGGGACCAGCGTGGACAAGACCAAGGCGCTCGACGCCGCCCTGTCGCAGATCGAACGGGCGTTTGGCAAGGGCTCGATCATGCGCCTCGGCAAGAACCAGAAGGCGGTCGAGATCGAGACGGTGCCGACGGGGTCGCTCGGCCTCGACATCGCGCTTGGGGTCGGGGGCTTGCCGCGCGGACGGGTGATCGAGGTCTACGGGCCCGAATCCTCGGGCAAGACGACGCTGACGCTGCATGTGATCGCCGAGGCGCAGAAGAAGGGCGGCGTTTGCGCCTTCGTCGACGCCGAACATGCGCTCGATCCCATCTATGCGCGCAAGCTCGGCGTCAAACTCGACGACCTCCTGATTTCCCAGCCCGACACCGGCGAGCAGGCGCTTGAAATCACCGACACGTTGGTGCGTTCGGGCGCGATCGATGTATTGGTCGTCGATTCGGTCGCGGCGCTGACGCCTAGGGCCGAGATCGAGGGCGAAATGGGCGACTCGCAGCCGGGACTGCAGGCGCGGCTGATGAGCCAGGCCCTGCGCAAGCTCACCGCCTCGATCTCGCGCTCCAACACGATGGTGATCTTCATCAATCAGATCCGGATGAAGATCGGGGTCATGTACGGCTCGCCCGAGACGACTTCGGGCGGCAACGCGCTCAAGTTCTACGCCTCCGTCCGCCTCGACATCCGCCGCATCGGCGCGATCAAGGAGCGCGAGCAGGTGGTCGGCAACCAGACCCGGGTCAAGGTGGTTAAGAACAAGGTCGCGCCGCCGTTCAAGCAGGTCGAGTTCGATATTATGTATGGCGAAGGCGTCTCCAAGGCGGGCGAGCTCGTCGACCTTGGCGTCAAGGCCGGGGTGGTGGAGAAGTCCGGCGCCTGGTTTTCCTTCGACAGCGTGCGGCTCGGCCAGGGCCGTGAAAACGCCAAGGCATTCTTGAAGACCAGCCCAGAAATGGCCGACAGGATCGAGCGCGCCATTAGGGAGAACGCCGGCCTGATCGCCGAGCGCATTCTCGAAAACGACGGTCCTTCGGCGGACGACGACGCCGAAGCCTGATCCGCTTCACTTTGGGCGCGCCTCGCGTCACCCGCCTTCGGCGGCGCGCCCATCCGCCAGGAAAGCGCTTACAAGGCCTTCGCGCGTCCGGGGCGGCGCGAGAGCGGTTTACCTCCCGCCGCTCTCGCGCCGCCGCTTTCGCCTCATGCTCGGACCGTTCGTCTTGAGCTCCTCCCTCCGGACGGGGGGTCCAAAAACGCCCGTTTCTCCCGACGGGCCAAAGGACGCCCGTCTCTTGACCCAAAGGGCGCCGGAAGGGTGTTCGTCTCCGACCCCAGAAAGGCGCCGGTCTCCTGACCCAGAGAGCGCGTTCGAAAGAGCGCCCCTCTTCCGCCGCGCCACAGGCCGACAATCCCAATTGGCGCTTGGCGTCGCCGACACCCTTTGGGTTCGCCTTTCGCGCGGCCAAGGCGCCGCGGCCATGTCCTCCCGAGGCATCAGCGCTTGGCATCAGGTCTGGCCGGAAATTCCAGCCGGTTTCCCGTTGGCGCTTTTGGCGGCCTTGCTCTAGAACGCCCAATCGGGCGGCATCCGGTCGAGGCGACATGCGTAGATGAGCGGCGTCAACGAAATTCGGTCGAACTTCCTGCAGTTCTTCGCCAGGAACGGGCACAGGATCGTCCCGTCGAGCTCACTGGTCCCGCGCAACGATCCGACCCTCATGTTCACCAACGCCGGGATGGTTCAGTTCAAGAACGTGTTCACTGGAGTCGAGAGGCGCGCTTACGTGCGGGCGGCGACGGCGCAGAAATGCGTGCGCGCCGGCGGCAAGCACAACGATCTCGACAACGTCGGCTATACCGCGCGCCATCACACGTTCTTCGAAATGCTCGGCAACTTCTCGTTCGGCGATTACTTCAAGGACCATGCGATCGAATACGCCTGGAATCTGCTGACGCGAGAGTTCGGCCTGCCGCCGCAAAAGCTGACCGTCACCGTCTATTATGACGACGACGAAGCGTTCAATCTGTGGAAGAAGATATCGGGCCTGCCCGAGGAACGGATCATCCGCATCGCCACCAGCGACAATTTCTGGGCGATGGGCGACACCGGACCCTGCGGCCCGTGTTCGGAGATTTTCTACGATCACGGGGATCATATCCCCGGCGGCCCGCCCGGCTCGCCGGACGCTGACGGCGACCGCTTCATCGAGATCTGGAATCTGGTGTTCATGCAGTTCGAGACCTTGCCGGGCGGCGAGCGGGTCAACTTGCCCCGCCCGTCGATTGACACCGGCATGGGGCTCGAGCGCATCGCCGCCGTCCTCCAGGGCGTGCACGACAACTACGACATCGATCTGTTTCGCGCCCTGATCCGCGCCTGCGCCGATCTCACCGGCGTTGATCCCGACGGACCGCAGCGCGCCTCGCATCGGGTCATCGCCGACCATTTGCGCACGTCCGCCTTCCTGGTCGCCGACGGAGTGCTGCCGTCGAACGAGGGCCGGGGCTACGTGCTGCGCCGCATCATGCGCCGGGCGATGCGCCACGCCCAGATCCTTGGCGCCCGCGACCCGCTGATGTGGCGCCTCGTTCCGGCGCTGACCCGTGAAATGGGCCAGGCTTATCCGGAGCTGGTGCGGGCCGAGACGCTCATTTCGGAGACGCTCAAACTCGAGGAGACGCGCTTCCGCTCGACGCTCGCGCGCGGCCTCGCCATTCTCGAGGATGAGACGCGCTCGCTTCGCGACGGCGGCGTCTTGGGCGGCGAGATGGCGTTCCGGCTCTACGACACCTACGGCTTCCCGCTCGATCTGACCCAGGACGCGCTGCGCGCCCGCGGGCTCTCGGTCGACGTCGAGGGGTTCAACGCCGCCATGGAGCGCCAGCGCGCCGAGGCCCGCCGCGCCTGGGCGGGATCGGGTGAAGCGGCGACGGAGGCGGTCTGGTACGCCTTGCGCGAACGCGTCGGGGCGACCGAATTCCTCGGCTATGAGACCGAGACCGCCGAGGGCGTCGTTAGCGCGATCGTCAAGGACGGCGCCGAGGTCGAGCGGCTCGGCGCCGGCGAACGCGGATCGCTGATCCTCAATCAGACGCCGTTCTACGGCGAGGCCGGCGGACAGGTCGGCGATGTCGGCGAAATCACCGCGCCCGGGTTCCGCGCCGAAGTTGCCGACACCCGCAAGAAGCTCGGCGACCTCATCGTCCACGACGTCGCGATCGTCGACGGCGCGGCGCGCCCCGGTATGGCGGTCGAGCTTGTCGTCGATCATGCCGCCCGTACGGCGACCCGGGCTAACCATTCGGCGACCCATATCCTGCACGAGGCGCTGCGCATGGTGCTCGGTGACCATGTCGCGCAGAAGGGCTCGCTCGTCTCGCCCGAGCGGCTCCGGTTCGACATCGCCCACCCAAAGCCGATCACGCGGGCGGAGATCGAAGCGGTCGAGGACATCGCCAATCGCGTCGTGCTCGAGAACGCCGAGGTGACGACGCAGCTCATGAGCCTCGACGATGCGCGCAACGTTGGCGCCCGGGCACTGTTCGGCGAGAAATACGGCGATGAAGTGCGCGTCGTCAGCATGGGCGAGATCGAGGACGACGCCAATCACGAGCGGACCTATTCGATCGAGCTCTGCGGGGGCACCCATGTGCGCCGCACCGGCGATATCGGCCTCATCACCATCGTCGGCGAGAGTCCGGTCGCGGCAGGGGTAAGGCGCATCGAAGCCAAGACGCGCGACGAAGCGCGCAAGCGCCTCGAAGCCGACGCTCGCGCCTATTCCGATCTCGCGGCGCTGTTGCGCGCGCCGGCGGGCGAAGCCGGTGAGCGGCTGGAAGCGCTGATCGACGACAAGCGCAAGCTCGAGCGCGAACTCGCGGAGGCCAGACGCAAGCTGGCGATGGGCGGCGGCGCCGCGGCGGAAGCCGACGCGGCGCGCGACGTCGGCGGCGTCAAGCTCTACGCCCGGGCGGTCAGCGGGGTCGACATGAAGGACCTGAAGTCGCTGGCCGACGAGGCCAAGCAGACCGTCGGCTCCGGAGTGGTCGCGATCGCCGCCGCGAGCGAGGACGGCAAAGCCAGCATCGTCGTTGCGGTGACCCCCGATCTTACGAGCCGCTTCAACGCCATCGAACTGGTGCGTCTCGGATCGGCGGCGCTCGGCGGCAAGGGCGGCGGCGGCCGGCCCGACATGGCCCAGGCGGGCGGTCCCGACGGCGCCAAGACGCGGGAGGCGCTCGCTGCGGTCGAAGCCGGCGTGCGCCGGGCGGCGGGCGCTTGAGCCGGCGCAGGACGCCGATCCTCACCGCCCGTATGATCGCCGACAAGCGAATAAGGCGAACGGCGAATCCCTTCTCCCGTTGACGGGAGAAGGTGGCGCGAAGCGCCGGATGAGAGCTTGCACCTACGCCATCGCCCGCTTGAGATTTTCGTCGATCTTGTCGAGAAAGCCTTCGGTCGAGAGCCACTTCTGCTCCGGGCCGACCAGGAGCGCGAGGTCTTTGGTCATCGAGCCCGCTTCGACGGTTTCGACGCAAACGCGCTCGAGGGTCGAGGCGAATTTGGCCAGCGCCTCGTTGCTGTCGAGCTTGGCGCGGTGGGCGAGGCCGCGGGTCCAGGCAAAGATCGAGGCGATCGAGTTGGTCGAGGTCTGGCGGCCCTTCTGGTGTTCCCGGTAGTGTCGGGTGACGGTTCCGTGCGCCGCCTCGGCCTCGACCGTCCGCCCGTCAGGCGTCATCAGGACGCTGGTCATCAGTCCGAGCGAGCCGAAGCCTTGCGCGACCGTGTCGGACTGCACGTCGCCGTCGTAGTTCTTGCACGCCCAAACATAGCCGCCCGACCATTTCAGCGCCGCTGCGACCATGTCGTCGATCAGGCGATGCTCGTAGGTGATGCCAGCCGCCTGGAACCGGCTCTTGAATTCGGCGTCGTAGACCTCCTGGAAGATGTCCTTGAACCGGCCATCATAGGCTTTCAGAATCGTGTTCTTAGTCGACAGATAGACCGGATACTTGCGCATCAGACCGAAATTCAACGACGCATGGGCGAAGTCGCGGATCGAGTTGTCGAGATTGTACATCGACATCGCCACGCCGCCGCCGGGGAACTTGAACACCTCCCGCTCGATCACCTTGCCGTCGTCGCCCTCGAAACGGATGGTGAGGCGGCCTTTGCCCGGAACCCTAAAATCGGTGGCGCGATATTGATCGCCATAGGCGTGGCGGCCGATGACAATCGGCTGGGTCCAGCTGGGGACCAGGCGTGGCACGTTCTTGCAGATGATCGGCTCGCGGAAGATGACGCCGCCAAGGATGTTGCGGATGGTGCCGTTCGGGCTTTTCCACATCTCCTTGAGATGGAACTCTTTGACCCGCGCCTCGTCCGGGGTGATCGTCGCGCATTTGACGCCGACCCCGTGGACCTTGATCGCCTCGGCCGCGTCGATCGTCACCTGGTCATTGGTCGCGTCGCGGTTCTCGACCGACAGGTCGAAATAGTCGAGGTCGATGTCGAGATAGGGGTGGATCAGCTTGTCGCGAATGAGATGCCAGATGATCCGCGTCATCTCGTCGCCGTCGAGCTCGACAACCGGATTGCTCACCTTGATCTTGGGCATCGGCGGTAGACTTTCATTGGCGGAAGACGCGGGAGGGGAAGATTGCCCCTATAGCATTGGCGCGAGGGCAGGCAAGGCTGTTGTGCGCGTCGACGACATATGAGAATCCGGGAGCGTGGAAGACCGGACGCAAATGGGGGTTGCATGGGGTCTTTGACCGTTGCGCGGCGGCGAGAGAGATTTGCCAGAGTCGTGGCGATGGCGCTCGCCATGCTCGTCCTTTGGATGAGCGGTCGCGCGGCTAGGGCCGACGCCGGTCCCGAGACCGACAACGCGCTCGCCACCCTATGCGGGATCCTCGAAAGCTCGGCCAAGACTGAGGAATTGCCGGTCGGATATTTCACCAAGCTCATCTGGCGCGAAAGCGCGTTCAAGGCGGACGCCGTTAGTCCCGCGGGCGCGCAAGGGGTGGCCCAGTTCATGCCGGGCACCGCGTCGGCGCGAGGGCTCGCCGATCCGTTCGATCCGGCGTCGGCGATTCCTGCCTCCGCAAAGTATCTAGGTGAACTCGTGCGGAAGTTCGGCAATCTGGGCCTTGCGGCGGCGGCCTACAACGCCGGCGAGACCGCGGTCGACAAGTGGCTTGACGACAAAGGCCAGCTTCCGCTCGAAACCCAGGACTACGTCATCGCGATCACCGGGCACGACGCCGAGGAATGGCGCACCCCGACGCCCCCCGAGTTGGTCGCGCCGGGCCCCTCATGCCTGAGCCTCATCGCCAGCTTGCGCACGGCCCCGGGCGTCTCGCCGATCGTCTCGGGCTGGTTTGCGCCCTGGGGGGTCCAGATCGCCGCCAGCTTCTCGCGCCCGTCGGCCATGCGCGCGTTTGAACGTGTGCGGCACGATTTTTACTCCGTCGTTGGCGGCAAGAACCCGTTCGTTCTCGGCTCCGTGGTCAGAAGCCGCGGCTTCCGCCCGTTCTATCGCGTCCGCCTGCCGGCGCAGAACCGTCCGGAAGCCGAGAAGCTCTGCGCTGCCCTCGAAGCGGCCGGCGGCGCCTGTGTGGTGCTTCGGAGCTGATCGCACACGTGGTCGCCGACCCCGTTACGTCAGCGCCCCCCGCGTCCCACCCGGTCGAGCGTCGCGAATTCCTCGTCCGAGAGCTTGATCGCCGCCGCGCCGACGTTTTCCTCGAGATGGGCGACCTTGCCGGTGCCGGAAATTGGCAGCATGACCGGGCTGCGCTTCAAGAGCCAGGCGAGCGCGACCTGGCCAGGGGTCGCCTTGTGCTTGCGGGCGATCGCATCCAAGGCGGAGCCGGGACGGGCCGACGCGCCGGCGTCGAGCGGCGCCCAGGGGATGAAGCCGATGCCGTTCCGCTCGCAATGGTCGAGCGCCGCCTCGCTTGCCCGGTCGAGGAAGTTATAGCGGTTCTGGACCGTCGCGACCGGGAAGACCTTCGCGGCCGCCTCGATCTCCGGCACGCTCACCTCCGATAAGCCCGCGCAGCGGATGACCTTGTCGTTGATCAGCGAAGCGATCGCGTCGAACTGCTCCTTGGCCGGCACTTTCGAATCGATGCGGTGCAATTGCCATAAGTCGATCGTCTCGACGCCGAGCCGCCAGCGGCTCTTGTGCGCCTGTTGGATCAGATATTCGGGCCGTCCGAGCGGAATCCAGATGTTCGGTCCGGTGCGTGCGAGCCCGCCCTTGGTCGCGACATGGATCTTGCCATAAGGCGCGAGCGCTTCCCGGATCAGTTCCTCTGAAAAGTCGGGACCATAGGAATCGGCGGTGTCAATGAAGTCGACGCCGAGATCGGGCAGGCGGCGCAAAGTCTTCAGCGCCTCGGCGCGGTCCGCAGGCGGACCCCAGATGCCGCGGCCGACGACGCGCATCGCGCCGAAGCCGAGGCGGTTGACGTCGAAGGCGCCGCCAATGCGAAAGCGGCCGGACTCAGCGGCGTTGACCATGATCAGTCTCTGAAAGCCTTTGCTGGACGCGCTCAGGGCCAGCTCGCCAGCGGTGGCATCGATGATAGAATCGAAGCGATGTTCCCGCCGGTCCTCAAGCCGAAAATCGTGCCCCGATCATAGAGCAGGTTGAACTCGACGTAACGTCCGCGCCGCGTCAATTGTTCCTCGCGCTCGGCCGCGCTCCACGGCTTCCTGGCGTTGCGCCGCACAATATCGCAATAGACGCTGAGAAAGCTGTCGCCGACGTCGCGCACGAAAGCGAAGTCGGCGTCGAAAGCGGAATTGCCAGAATCTCCAGCGCTGTTCATATAATCGAAGAAGATTCCGCCGATCCCGCGCGGCTCGTTCCGGTGCTTCAGATAAAAGTACTCGTCGCACCATTTTCTGAAATGCTCGGCGTCGGCGACTGCTGGATGGCGCTCGCAGGCCGCGCGCATGGCGGCGTGGAAGGCGATAGCGTCCGGATCGTCCGGCTTGCGGCGTTGATCCAACATCGGCGTCAGATCCGCCCCGCCGCCAAACCAGGTCTTGGCCGTGCGCACGAGCCGGGTGTTCATGTGCACGGTCGGGACATGGGGGCTCCACGGGTGGGCGATGACTGAAACGCCGGCGGCCCAGAAGCGCGGGTCCTTCTCGGCCCCGGGAATTTGCGAGGCGAATTCGGCCGGAAAGGCGCCGTGGACCACCGAAAAATGCGCGCCCATCTTCTCGAACAGGCGACCGCGCAGCAGCGCCATCCGCCCACCGCCGCCGGGCGCGCCGCTGACGTCGGTGCGCTCCCAGGGTTCGATCGCGAACCGGCCGGGCGCGGTTTTGTCGCCGGCGTTCGCGAGGTCACGCTCCAGCGCCTCGATCGCCTCGATGATCCGGCGCTGAATGGTCTCGAACCAATCGCTTGCGCGGGCGGAGCGCGCCTCGTCGGCGCCGGCGTCGAAAAGGTCATGGCGACTTTTCGGCGCGCACCCTAGCGACAAGGCGTTCGACATGGCCCACGGGGGTCTCGGGCAGGACGCCGTGGCCGAGATTGAAAATATGGGCGCGGGGCGCGGCGAACCCCTCGAGGACGCGCTCGACCTCGTGGTCGAGGCGCGGTCCCCCGGCGATCAGCGCCAGCGGATCGAGATTGCCCTGCAGAGCGAGCCGCTCGGGCAGCGCGGTGATAGCAGCCTTGGGCTCGACAGCCGTGTCGAGGCCGATCGCGTCGATGCCGGCGAGGAAGGCGAATTTCGCCAATTGGGTCCCGGCGCCGCGCGGAAAGGCGATGATCGGCGCATCCGGCGCCTTGGCCCGGACCTTGGCCGCCAGCGCCGCGATCGGCGCGACGCACCAGCGATCGAATTCGGACGGCGGCAGCACACCCGCCCAGGAATTGAAAATCTGCACCGCTTCGGCGCCCGCCGCGAATTGCCGGACCAGGTATTCCGCCGAGGCGTCGACGAGGCGATCGATCAGGGCCGCGAACAGGTCCGGATAGCGGTAGGCGAAAAGGCGAGCCGGCGCTTGATCCGGCGTGCCGCGCCCCGCGATCATGTAACTCGCCACCGTCCACGGGGCGCCGCAGAAGCCGATCAGCGCGACGTCGTTCGGCAGCGCGGTCTTGAGGCGGTCGAGCGCTTCGAACACGGGCGCGAGCCGGTTCCAGTCGGGTTCCGGGCGCAGTTTCCCAAGGCCCTCAGCGTCGCCGATCGGGTCGAGGCGAGGGCCATCGCCTGATTCAAAGGCGATCCTTTGGCCGAGCGCGTCGGGCAGGACCAGGATGTCGGAGAACAGGATCGCCGCGTCGAAACCGAACCGCCGGATCGGCTGCAATGTCGCCTCGACGGCGAGAGCTGGAGTATAGCAGAAATCGAGAAAGGTCGTGGCCTTCGTCCGAAGATCGCGATATTCCGGCAGATAGCGCCCCGCCTGGCGCATGAGCCAGATTGGCGGCGTTCGCTGCCGCTCGCCGGCGAGCGCTGCGAGGAGGGCCTTGCGCGCGCTCATCCGGCCCTTCGGCGCTGCATTCGGGAGGAGCGTAGAACCCGCCCTTTCGTTTTCGGGAGAGGGCCGGGTTGAGGAGTCCGCCAAGCAAAGCGGCCGCCTATTCCGCCGCGCGTTTCATCTCCGGATAGGCGCAGTGGGCGTCCTCGTTCGCATTGGCGCCAAAAAGCGGGATCACGCGCGCCTCCTCAAACTTGAGGCCCAGCGTCTTCCACACGTCGACCAGCGCCTCGACGAGCCCGGCGACTTGCGCCTCGCTGTGGGCGGGGGTCGGCGTCACGCGCAGCCGCTCGGTCCCCTTGGCGACGGTCGGATAGTTGATCGGCTGGATATAGATCGCGTGGCGTTCGAGCAGCATTTCGCTGGCGGCGCGGCATTTTCGCGCATCGCCGACGAACACCGGGACGATATGCGACGGATTGTCCATCACCGGCAGGCCGGCGGCGCGCAGCGCGTGCTTGACGAGCTTCGCCATATGCTGGTGGCGCTCCCGCTCGGCGGTCGATCGCTTGAGATGCCGCACGGCGGCCGCGGCGCTCGCGGCCACGCTCGGCGGCAGGGTCGAAGTGAAGATGAACGAGGGGGCGAAGCTCCGGACCGCATCGACGATCGCCTCGCTCGCCGCGATATAGCCGCCGAGCGAGCCGAAGCCCTTGGCGAGCGTGCCCTCGATGACATCGATCCGGGCGGCGAGGCCCTCCCGTTCGCTCAAGCCCCCGCCGTGCGGCCCATAGAGGCCGACCGCGTGAACCTCGTCGATATAGGTGAGGGCGTTATACTTCTCGGCCAGCGCCACGATCGCGGCGATCGGCGCTATGTCGCCGTCCATCGAGTAGAGGCTCTCGAACACGAGGAGCTTGGCGCGGTCGATCGGCTCGGCTGCGAGCAGCGCCTCGAGGTGGTCGACGTCATTATGCCGCCACACCCGCTTCTCGCAGCCCGACCGCTTGACGCCCTCGATCATGGAATTGTGGTTCAGCGCGTCGGAGAGGATGAGACAATCGGGCAAAAGGCCGGCAATGGTCGAAATCGCCGCGAGATTGGAGATCCAGCCGGAGGTGAACGCCAGCGCCGCCTTCTTGCCGTGCAGGTCGGCGAGTTCGGCCTCAAGCTCGACGATCGGATTGTGGGTGCCGGAAATGTTGCGGGTCCCGCCGGCCCCGGCGCCATAGGCGCGCGCCGCCTTGACCGAGGCCTCGATCACGTCGGGGTGGCCGCCCATGCCGAGGTAATCGTTCGAGCACCAGACGGTCACTTCGCGCGGTTTATCCTGGGCGCCCGACGGGCGCCATTGCGCCATCGGGAACCGGCGCGCGTCGCGCTCCAGATTGGCGAAGGTGCGATAGCGCCCTTCCGCCTTCAGGCGCGCCGTCGCGTCCTCGAAGCTCCGCTGATAGTCCATCGACTGTCCTTCTCGGCGCCGCCGTCTTTTAGCCCGGGCCCGCTTTCCTCTTCGCTAACCGGACTGCCCAAACTTGTCCAGTATCGGCCCAAGGGGAGGGCGCGCGGCGGATTGTCCCAGCGGACAACGAAACAACGGCGCGCCTCGACAATCCGCGCAGGACGCACGAACTGGGCCCAGGCGTTATGTTCGTCCTCAAACCGCTACGCCGCAATTACACATAAGAATTGCATTCGACGAAAGCAGAACGCTCAATTGTACCGAAATGGACGCAAATCACGATGTCAGCTTCGACAGGTCATGGCCGAGCAGATCGCCGATCCTGTCGATCGCGAGGTCGACGGAAGCGCCGTCGCGCGGCGGCTCCTGGAGCGCATAGTGGCCCTGCTTCGGGAAGACGGTCGTCACCCGATCGCCCCAGATCGCCTTGACCGAGGCCAGGATGCGGGTCTTGTCGTCTATCAGAACGTACTGGCGGGCCGGATGCCAGCGCTCGACATCGGCGAGCTCATTTTCCTTGTGTACGTAGATCAGCACCTTGCCCGCGAACGCATCCCAGAGGCCGGAACGTGCGACCTTGCGCGGCTGAAAGATCGCGTCGCCGTCGGAAAGAATGACGGGGAGTCCCCATTGCCGCACGTGCTCGACCACCTTAAGCGCGCCCGGATAAAGGCGGTCGGGGAACGGATAGTCGATGAGCCAGTTGGCGGTGGGAAGAAGCGTGGGGTCATGAAGGCGCTCGATTCTCAGGCGCTCGAGCGCGCCGAGATAGTCGGCATAGCCTAGTTCGGCGCGCAGCTGCTCGAAGATTGCCCAATAGCGCGCGCAGGCTGTCTCGCCATGGGCGCGCTGCAACTCTTGCTTCAGGTCGTCCTGAAACCGGTCGTTATCGAGGAGCGTGTTGTCGACGTCGAACAGAAAGACGGTGTCGGCCGCAGCGCTCATGGCGATATCCCCCGGTTTGCGGTCGGCTCGTCCGCCTGGGTCGCCTCAACAATCACGGGCGCGCGCCGCGCGGTCAAGCCAAGCGGCTCATTTCCAGTGCGGCGGCCAGGTGTGCTTGACGATCGGCAGCGCCTCCATGCGATCGATCCAGGCGGCCAGACGCGGCCCGACGACCTCGCTCTTGACGAAATCCGCTCTCCGGCCGGCGAACCTGAGGAAGAGCGCGATGAGCGGAAAGACGGTAAGATCGACGGCCGAGAGTTCGCCGGTCAGATAGTCGCCGGTCGCAGCGTCTTCCCATAAGGCAAGCTCCTGCCGTAGGTCCTTCAGCGTGTCCTCCGAGGCGGCCCCGGTCGCGAAGCGCCGGCCGACGTCGGCGAGATATTGATCCGCCTCGCGCACCATACGCCGCTGGATCGCGCGGTTGCGCGGGTCCTCAGCGAACAGCGCCGGCCCCCGCGGCCATCTGTCCTCGATATATTCGACGATCGCCGCCGATTCGGCGAGCACGAAATCGTCGTCGACCAGGACCGGAACCCGGCGCCGCGGATTGAGCGCGCCATATTCCGCCGTCTTGAGGTCGCCGGCGTCGAACGACAGGGTCTTCAGGTGGTAGGGAATGCCCTTGCGCTCGAGCGCGAGCCAGACCCGCCACGCATAGGGCGAGCCCGAGGCATAGTAGAACCTGACCGTCACCTCTCAAACCTTGACGGTCGACGCGCGATAGATCTCGTCGATGGCGTCCGCCAGCGTGTGATTGAACTCGGCGTCGGTCATCGACTTCCTGAGGTCCTGGGCGAGCGCGCGCGAGAAACTGGCGATCATGTCGTGATTGGCGCTGAGCCGCTTGTCGGCGTCGGCCCGCGTATAGCCGCCGGACAGCGCGACGACCCGGGCTACCCGCTTGTCCTTGATCAACGGCATGTAGTGGTCGGGAGTCTCGGGCAGGGTCAGCTTGAACATCACCTTGCGGCCGGCCGGCAATGCGTCGAGCCCCTTGGCCAGTTCGTCGAGCAGG
This sequence comes from uncultured Alphaproteobacteria bacterium, assembly GCA_963783175.1. Taxonomy (GTDB): domain Bacteria; phylum Pseudomonadota; class Alphaproteobacteria; order Rhizobiales; family Beijerinckiaceae; genus Roseiarcus. Next base: position 1,659 of record CAWANG010000043.1, on the reverse strand, counting down.
ATCCGCTCGGCGCCGCCCTTGTCCGGGCTCTTGATCGAGATTTCCGGCTCGAGGATCGGTAGAAGCCCGTGCTTGGCGATCTGCTCGCCAAATTCGAACTGCTGCTTCGCAATGGCGGCGATGCCGGTTTTCGACGCCAGGTTGATGACCGAGCGCATCTTGGTGCCGAACACGCCGAGCTTGACCGCCCGGGCGCACAGGTTGTCGAGGTCCGGCATCGGCTTCATCAGGCTCACGCCGTCCTTTTCCGCTTCCAAGCCTTTGTCGACCTTGATGATCGGAACGACGCCCCGGTCCTCCCACAGGTAGGACGGGACCGGCTTGCCCTTCGCCTCGCTGTCCATCGTGCGCTCAAACAAGATCGTGGCGATGACTTTGTCGCCCTTGAAGGCGGGCGCGCTGATGATGCGCACCCGCATCTCATGCACGAGCTCGAACATCTTGGCGTCGTCGCCCTTGTATTCGCTGTCGGGAATTCCGTAGAGGCGCAACGCGCCGGGGTCGACCCGCCGCTCTGGTCGAGCGCGGCGATGAAGCCGGGCTTCGTCGACATCTGCGCCATCATCTGGTCGTTGGCCATGGCCGTCATCCTCGCCTTGAGAGTTCGCCGCGCTGGGGCTTCATGTGGCTCATGCAATGGAGCGGGCGGGCCGCGGGGGTCAAGAGCGCAAAGTGACGCGCTCGCGTCCGGCCCGCCTCGACCGAAGCCGTCCGCGCGGCAGTCTATCACTGAACGGCGGGCTGTCACGCGGCAGGGGGCCTCGCTCAGTGGTCTCTCGCCAGAACCCCCTCGGGCAGCCGCGCCTTGAGATCTCGCCCCGCTTCGCGCCCGAGCCGCTCGGCGTCGGCGGGGGCGGCCTCGGCGGCGATGACGAAGCGCTCGGAGCCGTCAGGGCGCAGCACCTCGCCCTGAACTGGGTCGCCCGCCTCGAGGCGGGCGAGGCCGGCGATCGGGGTGCGCCGGAGCCTTCGAGCTCGGCCAGGAACGCGCGCTCGGCGACGAGCGCCGCGAGGTCGCGGCGTCGAGATCGGCGCGAGCGCTTGAAGCGCGCGCGCATCGGCGCGCGCGCGGTGATCGCGATCGCGCCCTGGCCGGGGGCGGGCGAGGCTCGAGGCCGAGCACGGCGCGGCCGCGGCTGGTAAGGCCGAGCGCTTCAAACCGGCGAGCGCGAGCAGGGTCGCGCCGACCGCGCCCGCCTCGGCCCTCTTGAGCCTCGTCTCGACATTGCCGCGCGGAGTGTCGGCCTGAGGTCGGGCCTCAGCCGCAGGGCCTGGGCCTGGCGGCTGAGCGAAGCGGCGCCGAAGGTCGCGCCATGCGGCAGGCCTTGATCGTGTCGGCGAAGCCGAGACGAGCGCGTCGCGCACTCCTCGCGGTCGAGAGCGGCCGCGATCGTGACGCCCTCGGGCGCGAGCGAGGGCAGGTCCTTGGCCGAATGGACCGCGGCGTCGATCGCGCCGGCAATGAGCGCGGCGTCGATCTCCTTGGTGAACAGGCCCTTCCGCCGGCCTCCGCGAGCGGGCGGCCTGGATTTTGTTGCGGCTCGTCCGACTGACCGCGCCCATACGCTCGATCTCCGAAGCGCGCGCATTGGCGAGCCGGCGGCGCGCCTTGTTCGCCTGCGCGAGCGCCAGCGGCGAACCGCGTGTGCCGAGGGTGAA
>CAWANG010000042.1:0-70889 GCA_963783175.1 uncultured Alphaproteobacteria bacterium | reverse complement strand
GTTCCAAAGGAGGGGAGCGACGATGCAGCCGAGGGGCGGGGAAGCGCGAGGAAGCGGTCTTCAACTGAGGCCGCAGGTTGCGCCGCGCCATCCCGGGGAACGAAGATGCATGCTGCCGGAGAAGAGACTCTTCTCGAGATCGAACCTGGCGACGGCCATGCGGTCGGCTCTGAGTGCATCCTTGCTCTTAGTGGGTGCCTACGGTACCTCGGCCGAAGACGAAAAGCGGGCTGTGATCCATGCAACGGTGATGTCGGTCCACGACCGACTTCCACCCTATGAAGTACGCAATATCATCGTCGAGGAAAACTATACGTTTCGGCTGGTGGGCGGTGCCAAGGTCGAGGAAGAATGGGGCGTTCGCCCCGTCGCCAACGAATTTGGACGCCTCGATATCGGCGGGTTCTCTGGGGCGCAAAACTCGGCGCTCGGCGTGGGTGGAGAACATGTGGCCTGGAAAGTCCTCGGCCCCCATCGATTGCAGCGGATCAGCGAGGGCAAACAGTTCATCGAGGTTCTGGATTTCGAGATCCGTGAGCCGCGTGAGTGCAGGCTGCAGGCGAAGTACCTGCTTCAGAGGGGTAAAACCGCTATGATCGCGCGTCGTCAAGACAATGGTCAGTTTGCGGAATTCTCAATCAATAGAATCACGTCCGCAACCTGCTCAATCCAGTAACGGTTGCTTTCGTCGCGTTCGGCCGAGCAGCAGATGTGGGTCGTACTGAGCGTTTGTAACGGGTCGCGCGCCGCGAAGATTTGCTTGAGCAACGCTATCAGAGTCGGTCGCCCCGGTTATCAAGGGAGTTCTCGAGCGTGCTTGTGCGGAGAGTTTTCCCCCGGAGCATCGTTATCTGCGTTACACAACGCTTGGCATCAGGGCCGAGATGCGCCTCGCGCTCTATAGAGCCTCACTCCGAACAGCTCCCCGACCGCTCGCGCCAGCGCATTGAGCGCGGCGGTCCCTCGTTCTCGGTCGAGGGCTTGTTTTTCGAGCGCGGCGATGCGCCGCTCCTGCGTGTCGTTTTTCGCCGCGAGGGCGGCGAGCATGGTTTCGACGTTGGCCTGCCATCGGCCGTATGGGGAGGCGGCGAATTGGTCTGGCGGAAGCGGGTACCCGGGGCCGCAATCGACAAGGCCCGGGCCAGCCCGTCCCCCGATCGCGGGCGTCGAGCCGCCAGGCATGGTTCCCGAGGACGCGGCCCTGTGGTCGGCGTCGCGGGCAGGGAAACGGCCAGCGCCGCTGGGAAGCCCCCGATCGCGGTCCTTGCGGAGTCCTTGGCGGGCGGGAGAGCGGGCCTCTGAGCGATCGTCGGCGCATCCTTGGGGGCGGTTGGCCAAGTTCCGGCTTTGAGGCCGGCGCGGCGCGCCCGCTGATACAAGCGCATTTCGTCGCGGGTGCGAGACATGGATTCGAGGACCTGGTCAAACCGAGTTACAAGGGAATTGTAACACCGATTTCTGAGGATTTCCTGCGCGTTTTGGGCCGTTTTCGGGAACTTGGGGGCGGGCGCTTGGTTAAGGCGGCGTGGTTTCCAGGGAAACGTCGGCACGTAACTCGCAGCGACGCACGAACAGGGGCGAAGAGTTGGGCGCATCAAGAGGATCGCACCGACGACGCTACTTTTTCGGACAGCGCGCGCAATTCGATTTCCAGGCTGGCGAATCGCTCATCGAGCTCGTAGCGGTAGCCAAGTCGGCCTCGCACGAACATTAGAAACGGGATCAGGCAGGCGCGAAAATCGAGGTTATCCCATAGCCCGATGAGACGTTCGAATGGCGCTATCGGGGTAGCCGGCGCGCCCTGACGCGTCACGCCCAGCACATCTCTGACCCGGCGCCAGTCGAGAGATGCCGCGAGCGCAACGAGACCCGCTAGGCGATTGCAGTCGAGCCGCGCCAATTCGATGTCGCTAACGCTTGCACTAGCGATAATTTTACGCAGCCGCTCGAACGACATCTTCTCGATTTCCAGCGAAGGATCGGGTGGCTGAGCCGCGCTAGCCGCCTTGCCGAACGCTTTCGCGGCCGGCGATTCCGGAGTGTAGATACTCGCGGGCGCTACGGCCCCCACGCCAACTGCGAAGCTCCATTCTAGAACGGCTTGGCGAGCTTGCCATTGCCGTAGACGATTGAAGATCGGTTGATGGGACTTGCCGCGAAGGCGCCTCTTACCCGCGGCATCCACAACGACGGTTTTTATTTTCCCTTTGGCCAACCCCTCGGCCTGGTTTTTGAGCCGGAGAAGGCGATCATGCCAGTTGATGATATCGACTGGATAACCTTCCAGCCAAAGCGCCCAGCGCCAACGATCAACACCCTTGAATTGCTGCCGTAACTCAAGGAGGCGGCGGATTATCGGAACGGCGATCGGCGGATAGACCGTACAAGTGCCGACCCCAAAGTCAAGAAATTGGCGCTTCCACGGAACGAGTCCCTCTCGCCGCCGGCGGTCCAGGGTAAACCGCCCGATCCCGGTCTCGGCGATGATTTGCTCCTCCGTCAGCCAGCCGGCCGTGTCCTCCATCTGTCGACCGTAGCCAGCCCCATGCCCCCAAGCTAGCACGAAAAGCGGCACTTGTTTCGCTTTCGTTCGCTGCTCCACGGCGAGACTATGGGCGCATGACCGTACCATTCGTCTACACCGAACTTGAGATCGCTGCCCTCCTCCGCGTCGCCCCGGAGGCGGTCAGAGCATGGATGCGCCGAGGAGATCTGCGCCCGATCGCGCTGACAAGCGACGGCCGCTCGCTTTTCGCGTGGGGCGATGTGCAGGCGATCGGGCGACGATTGGCTGCGTCCGAAAAAATCCGTCCCCTTCGGCCCTCTCGCTGAGCCATGGTAAGGCGCACTCCGAACTATCGCCTAGCCGGGCTTGAGCCCTTGGGCGGAAAGTCGCGCCGCTGGCGGGACACCCGGACCGGCGAAACCCTATCGTACAATGCGGGCCGACGGCGCATTCAGGCGCTGAGCGCGGGCCATCGCGGCCGCGTGACCCAATTCGAGCGAGCGCTGGCGCGAACCAAAAACGTCGAGCAGGCGCGCCGTGTTTCGGGTCTTAGCAAGCGCGGGCTTGAGGGCTATCGCAAGACCTTCGTCGCATCGGGGCGTGAAGGCGCAAGCCCATGGATCAAAACCAAGGGCCGCTGGCGGTTTGAGGAGGCGCGTTTCCGCCGAGTCCACACGTTCATCGATATTCAGGGGCAGGTGCGGCATGTCGCGTTCGGCGGGCGCGATCTCATCGCGATGCAGGACTATCGCGCAGCGTGGTCGCCGGACGGCGGACTCGTAAGCCACGGGGGCAGTCAGGCGGAATTGGATGCTTGGCTCAAGGCGCATCCGCGCGGCGTCGTCGGCGATGACGGCCTGACCTATTTTCCCGAGACGGATCTGAACGCCATTCACGCGCGCATCAAGCGCATGCCCGCGCGCGAGCGCAAGAGTTTCGCCGCCGATCTTCGCTATGTGACGGAGGCGGCTTGATGCTGGCCGAGTGCCAGTTCTGCGGTGAACTTCATCCTTCGGCGCTCATGGCTTGCGGCGACAGTTTTGTGTGCGGCAACTGCGACGCCAGCGCGCGCGGGCGCCCGGCAAAACGTTGCCGCCGTTGCGGTCGCATCGCCCCCTTTGAGCGCCATCATGTTCATGGACGGCGCAACTCGCCAAAGACGGTTGATTTGTGCCTAAACTGCCATCGGATCGAACATGCGGCGGATTGGCGGCGCACGCGTCGCGGCGATGGCGCGGGGGGTCAAGATACATCGCCCGCCCGACTGATGCGCGGCCCCGGCCGCGAAGGCTGCCAGGACGCGCATAGAAAGCCGCTGGCCGGCGCTGACGGGGCAACGCGGAGATGACGCCCTCGATCTGGGCCAGCCGCCAGCGGCCTTCTGTACCGCCGCGCGCGACCATCCCGGCGACTCCACTTCGGACAGAATCATGAAGCCCGTCACCCAAATGTTGCGCGCCTTCATCGAAACCGATGCGCCGAAAAGAAAGGGACCGGGTCGAGGGCGAAAGTCTCCGCTTGCTGCTCAGAAAATGGAAATGGCGGACATCCAGCGGCTGCTTGGGCCGGACGCATGGCCGTGGTTTGGGCCGATGCTGATTCTCGATTCTGAGACGACGACCGATGTCGGCCAGAGACTTCGGTTCGGCGTGTTTCAGGAACGCGGCCTCAACTATCGCGACCTTGTCGAGCGCAAAAGACGAAATGGCCGGATCACGCGGGGGCCTGGATTCCGGAGCGAAGCGCAACGCGCTTAAGAGAAGCGGATTTGAACGTCTTTTCCAAGCTCGGCAATCAAGACTTGGAAGGGCGTCTTGAAGCCGAGGCATTTACGGGGGGTGAGGTTCGTCGTGAGGACGATCTCCTGGATTTCCTGGTCGGATGTCCGGTCGATATCCAGGTGGCGCGGCAGCCATCGACGTAAACGTCCATTGGCGTTTTCGATGCCGCCTTTTTGCCATGAGGCATAAGCGTCGCAGAACCAGGTCGTCATGTCGCGCATGGTCCGGAGCAGGCCGTGCTGGGCGAAGGCGGTGTCGTTGTCGAAAGTGATGGATCTTCGCAGATTAGGATCGATGCGGCCGAAGACCGCGAGCATCGCTGAGATGGTTTCTGCGGCGGTTTTCCCTGTGAGCCGCGCGGCGAGCGTCACCCGTGACTTACGCTCGTGCAAGACGAGCACAGGCCGGGTGCATTTGCAGATGATGAGGTCGCCCTCCCAATGACCGGCCTCGCCGCGGCTTTCAATGGTCTTTGGACGATCATGGATCGACGCTCGATCCTTGATGGTGTCGCGCGAGGGTCTGGCGCGCCGCGGGCGACGGCGTTTATGGCGACGCGTCAGATAACGCCACAAGGCCTCGGCCTTCTGTGCGGTCCGATAGATGAAGGCGTAGATTGTCTCGCAGCCGATGGCCCGCAGCCGCGGTTCGTTCCCGGATTTCAACCAGCCGGAGATCTGCTCGGGCGTCCATCCCTCAGCGAGCCGATCCCCCACGAACAGACGTAAAGCGGCCTCTCGTTCGAGGATCGCTTCACGCGCCCTGCGCAATTGATAGGCTCCGGCGGCGTGAAGCGGCGAATATCCGCCCGAGGGGAGTGCGTTCCGCTGGAGCTCCCTGGAGATGGTGGCTTTCGCCCGACCGAGCGCCCGGGCAATGGCCCCCATCGACCGCCCCGCGGCCCGCAAAACGCCGATCTGGTCTCTTTCGTCCTCTGACAGATGCGAATAGGATCGCATGGCAACACTCCTTAAGGTCCTGAACAACCTTGCCGATACCAAATCGGCGGGGGGTGTTGCACTTCGCGTCAGAACTCAGGGGGGGACATGGACGAACAAAGGTCGGAAGGAATTTTCTACAATCCGGTGGCATGCACCGAAACCGAACTCCAGACCATGTGCGCCCACGCGGAGAAACGTGGGCTGCAGCTCCTCACGCTGGAAAAATTCCTCTACACCGTGTTTTACCGGCTTTACTATTACAAACGCTGGCGCGATGGCGATCCAGCCCTCACATTGCCGATGCTGGCGATCGGCCACAATTTACCTTTCGATTTGGGCGCCATCAGCTCTAGCGCCGCGCCGAGCATCGAGCGGAATTACGGCGGCCTCACGCTCAAGCTCGCCGACAAGAGGCCTCCGATCGTCATCAAGAAATTGGGCTTCGGCAAGCATCTGTTCGAGGCGCATCAGGGGTGGAACGCGCGCCGCAATCTTCAATTTGTCGACACCATGCAATTGGGCCGGGCGCTGCTCGGACCCGGCAATTCCAGCATTAAAGCCATGCTGGACAAACTGAACATCAAAAACGAAGCGAAGGGCGAGGCCGATTACGAAGGACCGATCACCGACGCCTATATCGAATATTGCCGCGCCGACGTACGCGCCACATGGCGAATATTCGTCGAGCTGCGGACGCTTTACCGCAAGCATGGGCGCACCCGCGAAATTGACCGAATTTACAGCCCTGCCTCGGTAGGCAAGGGATATTTCAAAGATTTCGGGATCAAACCTTTCCTAGAGCAAAACCCCGACTTCGACCGCCGGATGATCGGGCCTTTCATGGAGGCGCTGTACGGCGGCCGAAGCGAGGTTCGCATCCGTCATGAGTTGCGGGAGGCGATCCAAGCCGATTTCAGGAGTCAATATTCCACTGTCAACGCGATCATGCGGTTGCAGGAATTGTTGATCGCTGAAAGCGTCGAAGCGATCGAAGGCGGCCCAGCCGGCGACGCGGCTAAATCCCTGCGCAGCGTGACGCTCGCCGATTTGCAGCGAAAAGAAACCTGGCTAAATTTGCGCGGCGTTGCCTTCCTTCGCCCGGCCAATGACATTTTGCCCGTGCGGACGGTCTATCACGCCAACAACGCCCAGGACACGGCCGACCCGACCCTGAGGGCGCAACAGATCGGCGTCAACGAAGTCGTGAGCGGCCCGCCGACCTGGTGGTCGTTCGCCGATGTCGTTGCGTCCAAAATCCTCACCGGGCGCTGCCCGGACATCCTGCGCACGATCACGCTTGAGCCCCATGGCGTCCAACAGGAGCTGAAGCCGATCCGGTTCTTTGGCAATCCAGATTACGAAATCGATCTCGAGCGCGACGATCTTTTCCAGCGCATCATCGACATGCGCGCCGCAATCAAAGGCAGCGACCCGGCCATGTCGCTCGCTCTCAAGCTGCTGGCGAGCGCAACGTCCTATGGGGCGCTCATCGAGTTCATCGTTGATGAACACAAGACCCCGCGCGGAACGACCGTCTATCACGGGACCGAACACACGCGGCGACTGGCGCGCGCCGCGCTGCCTTCCGACGACGGCGGTTTTGAAATTAGCGGCTACAAGTCCGAGCGCGCAGGCCAATGGTTCGCACCGTGGGGGCCCCTCATTCCGGCCGGCGGCCGGCTGTTGCTCGCCATCGCCGAACGGCTCGCCGCCGACCGCGGGCTCGCGCACGCCTGCTGTGACACGGATTCTATGTGCTTTGTCCGGCCGGACGAAATGTCGCGCGAAGATTTTCGGGCGCGCGTTGAGGAAATCGCTGGGCCGCACGGATGGTTTCAGGCGCTCAATCCCTATTCCAATGACGACCCGCTGTTCAACATCGAGGCCGTCAACTACGCGCTCGATGATCCCAACCGATTGGAGCCGCTCTATGTGCTCGCGGTTTCGGCTAAGCGCTATTCGCTGGCGAATCGGCGAATCTCATCCTCGGGCGCGGAGGAATGGATCATCCGCAAGGCGAGTGGCCACGGACTCGGCCACGTAACTGCGCCAGCGTACGATCAGACCGCGCTCCCGCCGCATGCGGCTGCGCCGCCCAACAAAAAGACCGGGAAGCCCGATCTGAGCAAGTTGAGCAATAGCCGCAACCCCAAGCTCGTTTGCGATCTATGGCGGATTGCGTTCGAGGCGGCGGCCCGGGGCGACAATATCGAACTTGCCGTAAAGGACGCGCTCAGCACCTTGCCCGGTCTGAACGAGCCGCAATTCCAGCAGCGCGCTTTGTCCTCGCGCGCCGACTGGCTCACCTACGACCGGCTGCCCGACAAGCGCGCATTCATGTTCTTCAACGTCCTGCCGGCGCCGGTCTCATCCGATTGGGCGTTTGTCACGGACGATCCCGAAATCGCGAAGACGCGGGACGATCTGTTCAAGACGACGTTGTACGCGAAAGCGGAGAAAGGGTTGGATCTGGATAGTTTGCGCCGCAGCGACAACAACGAATTCCCAGCCGAAATATTTCATGATGCATTCGGGTTGAGACTGTGCACCGTCGCCGATTGCCTGTCAGATTATTTTGGCCGCTCCGAAATGAAATCGCGCGGCGCGAAAGGGAAGTTGGAGCGGCTAAAATTGGTGATCCTCGACCATGAGTACATCGGGAAGGAAACCAATTCGCTGATAGACCCCGACGTTGAGGACGCGGGCGATGAACAGATCGAGGATTTGCCCAACGTCCCCATCATTCGCAAGAGCTTTAATCCTTCGCTCTTGACCGGCCTCGACATCGACGCGCTGAGCGTCCGAGCCGGCGTCAAGGCTGTCGCATTGCGGAAGGCTTTCCAGCGGGGACGGCGGCTTAAGCCCGACGCGATGAAGCGATTGCGCGCCGCGCTCGAAGTCAGCGATGACGGCGCGGTTTCGATCGCGGAGGCCGCGCCCCTGCCGGCCAAGGCGCAACGAGCCGCCTGTATGGCGCGCCAGTTGCGCACCCTTCAAGATGCGCTCGCCAAAGGGAAAGATTTCGACTTGAACGGGACGCGGCGGCCATCCCTCAAGAACAAGCGGCGAGGGCCGGTCCCGCTCGCGGCGCTCAGAATGGCGGTTGAGCGACACTTGCCGGATAAGGCGGCGCGGCGTTTCTTCAAGGATCGCATCGGCGTCTTTTGGAGCGGCGGGGCGGCGATCTACGCCGACAATGAGCGCGAGCTTGCATTGATTGGGGAGGCCATCGCGCTGGCCTCAGGGGCTCGCGCTGCGGCCGTCAGGCGCGCGTCGGCTGGGCAAGCAGCGCGCGAGAAGAGGGCTGCTCAGGAACCTCCTACGCCGCGACAAACGGAAGCCGAGCGCAAGAGGCAAGCGAGGGCCGCGCGCCGGGCGTCGGTCGAAGCCGTTCTTGACGCGCCCCTTGAAGCGCCGAGCAACGCGATCACGCCGCTGGAGTTCCCCACGTTTACCCTGCCTATCGATCAGGAGGCCGCCGCCGACTCGCCAGCGTTCCCCTCGGCCGCGTGGGCGGCTGAATTCTGGCGCATGGCGTGTGTGTTATTCGTCGCCTTCGTCCTGTTTGTCGTGCTCCAAGCATTGCCGCACGAAGTCGAGGCGGCGGAGCGAGCGGCGATCCGGCGCGCCTCGCCGAATACAGCCTGGGCCGTCTTTGCCGACGTGTTGCAAAAACGAGTTCAGACTCGGATGCGGCGCGCCGAGACCGAGAGACGGCGCAAGCGGCGCGCGCGGCGCGCGCGGCGCGCTAAGGACAAGCTCAATCATCCATCGGGCGACGTCGTTCAAAAGCCTACGAGAAGGCGCGCATTCGGCGATGACGACGCGCAAAAGGTTGCTTCCGAGTCGGATGCTTCCGCGCGCGTCGTGAACGCGAATGAAGTCGCCGCCGCTGAACTGGTGGCGGCAGATGAAGGCAAAGACGTTGGCCTCAATTGAAGGCCGCAGCGGTTCGATTGCATCCCATGCGAGAGACCAGCGGCCTGGCTTGTCAGCGTGCAGGAAACCAATGGCGGGATGCGCGCCGGCCGCGACAAGAGCAGCTACAAGCCGTCCAGCCGTGACAGAAAAGACGGCGTTGAGCAGGGCGTTGACGGGATGCGTCGCGTGATGCTTCACGCGAAGGTCGGCGCGCTGGCGGGCGGGTGCGGGTTTCTTCCATGCCGGCGGTACACGGGGCGAGCCCGCCCGCCATCGAAGCTTAGGCGCTGCGTCGCCCCATGAGGTGCGCGCCGCCTGCGCCTCCGCGATCATCGCCTCTTGTACGGTCGCGGCGCGCGCTGCCGCGTCAATGAACCTCGCGCCTTGGTTATGAGCGAGCGCGCCGGCCCGGACGGCGTTCTCAATCTTCGCCTTCACAACGCGCGCGGCGATCCAAGAGGGATTGGCGAGCGCCTGAGCGCGGAGCATCGCCGCCGCGGCGCGGGGCGCGCCCGGCATGACGGTGAGCAACTCGCGCATCCAATCGAGGACCACGATGGCGATGCGATGCGATGCGCAAAACCGCAAAGCCTCGATGCTCACAAGTCCATTCCAGCCGGCCGTGACGATGGCGGCGGGCATTCTCGCGCCCGCGTCGTACCTCAGGCGACGTTCGCCGTCATGGACAAAGAGCGAGCCGCCCCTGACGATGAGGCTGGCATTGTCCGCCTCGGTCGTGATGACGCGGGTCTTGACCTCGAGACGTGCGCCCCAGAAGGCATCGGACTCGGCATCCGCGGCGGCGTCGATAGCGTGCAGAGCGGGCGCGGCGGCCGGACCCGGCTCATGCGATGGGCCGAGCCGCTGATGTCTTTGCAAGACGGTTTCAAACGACGCTCGCGCGTAAGGCCGTGCAGCCGTGGCGGCGTAGTCCTGATACGCCCTGAGCGGCGTCGTTTCGCCTTTGCCGATTGCCGCGATGATCGCCGCCGCGTCGAATGGATCGCATCGTGGACGCCCCATGGTTCCCCCCATCTGTGTCGACGGGCAAGGCGTCGTTTTGCCCGACGCTGCATCCAGCCCGAAAGCAGCCGCTATTTGGGCCTCGGCAAGCGCGAGGTTGACACGGATACGGGTTGAAACCTAGGCCATCTCGTATTCGGTGACGTCCATCCGCCACTGATACACCCTTGTGCGCCTCAAATGCCTCTCTTATGCTCCGCTGCCGTGCCGCATTCACCAATCCGTCGAAATCGGTGATTAAGAATGCCGGGCGAGCGACATGAAGTACTGGAGTTGGAATCTGCCTTCGAGGCTCCCCGCCAAGGCGACGTCCTTCGATGGGATGTTAACGACCGGTCTCCCTGGACCGAACATGCAATTGTCGTGACAGCTGACTGTGATCTTGAGTTCAACAAGAACCGAAATCGAATCAGCTACGTTCCGGTCGTTCGCTTCGATACATATGTCGGTAATTTTTGGGGACCCGATTATGTCGCGAAGAAAACTGACAAGATTTTGGAAGCAGCTATAGGCGCAATAAGGCGCGAGCATAAAGCAAAAGGTCTTTCTGGAAACATAACAGACACTGCAATACGAGATTGGATTGGCAGAGATAACGTTTCAAATATTGCCGACGCACTATCTAATGAAAGCTTCACTCCAGCAAAACGTCACACTTTAGAGACTGTTATTACTAAAGCAAAGCGTGCTCTTAATCGCAGGCAAGAGCTCGAAGGATACGGTTCAAACGGTGGAACTTATGTCCACAAAATAATTGAAGGTGCAAAAGACCTCTTGCCTGACAGCAGCGACCCTTCAAAAAGCGTACTTGAGGCGCTCCAAGGGCATTGCGGCTCGCTGCCCGGAGATGTGTTTTTCATTACCTCCATTCCCGGCGATGGTGAATCAGGATACTTTGCACTACTTCGCCACATCGGCCAGTGCGACGTTGCCGAAGTATCACTAGATCCCGTCCGAAGGGCTGGACCAATTCTACCGCTTCGGCGGATCGGAAGATTAGCATCTCCATATGTCTATGCCTTGACGCAGCAGCTAGCAAAAGTTTTTGCTGATATTGGCCTACCACCCGGATATATAGGCCGGCTAACGACTTGTCTCGACACCTATGTTGCTACCGGAAGAGAACAATGAGAGCGCTTGTATTCACTCGCGCGGCGTTCGCTTTGGCAAGGCAACAACCGGCAGTATGGTGGGCATCTGTAACAACGCCAGAAGCGCAGCAACGGGTGCCCGGTCTTCATTCCGCAGTTAGACAGGATATTGCGTGTTATTGGGCTGATAACAGTGAGTCAAGGGACGGACTACTGGTAATTGGGACGCCAGAGGTCTTTTCGGCTGTATCCGGGCGAGAAGCAGCAACCGCCGCCGGTCGAATTGCTAAGCTCATGCAAGTCGGTCTGCACGGAGGAAAACTACCGCCGGAGTACGGTCCATTTCGCCATGGCAATAAATGTTCGGCGTTTGCCTACAGTTATGCAACTGGGCGACAGCGCATTGTTACTGAGGCTCGGCCTCTTGGGACGCGAGATTTCTTCGTTTGTGGGTATGGCTCTAGCTTCGCACACGATCTAAACTCCTACCAGCCTGACTATACGCTGTTTTCCAGCGCTCATGATTTAGCGATGGAAATTGTGCCAAAGCCCGACGCGGCTCCGCAAGTCGGGGACATCAGTCTTGATACTGCCTATGACAGTGTCGGAACCGGCATTGGCGACAAGATGAGTTGGGATGTGTGGTACCCTCGTCATGTCAACAGTGATCAGCGTTCTTTCATCGAGATGTCGTTTGATCGACCCCTGAGGCTTCGCGGTAGTGCAGGGACCGGAAAGACGCTGACGATGGCTATTAAAGCGATGAGATTGCTCGATAAAGCCAGGAGTGCTGGTGATCCCTGCCGCATACTTTTTATTACTCACAGTTGGGCACTTGCTGACGCCATTGAGGAGTTGATGGACAATCTTGACCCCGGAGGCAGCCTTCGTCAGGAGAAACGCTCACTGACTGTATATCCTCTCATGGCTCTCGCCGACGACGCGGTGAAGATTGGAGCAAAAAGTCGCCGACTGCTTGGCTCGGATAGTAGGTCTGGGAAGATGGAAATGTTGAGCAGGTTAGCGAAGCACGTTGATGATTACCAAGATGGAGACTGGATCACCAGACGATCGGGCTGTTCGCCAGAATTTATAGCACGCATTGAAGCGCCACCCGGTTCGAGTGAGAGAAGGTTGTTTGTTTGGGATGTGGCTACCGAAATCTCTACCGTCTTTGCCGCCGCTGGAATTCATCCGCGCAGGCGGAACTATTATTTGCAGCTATCTCGTCGCAGTTGGATGTGGACCCTTCGGACCGCCTCCGAAAAGGAGGCGATCGCCGATATTTATCAATTGTATTTCGAGGGGTTAACTCAAGATGGATTTACGGGCCCGGAGCAGCTTGTTTCGGATTATTTGAAGGCGCTGAGCACTTTTGAATGGGAGCGGCTCCGTAAGACCGAGGGATACGATTACGTCTTTGTTGATGAAATGCACCTGTTTGATGAGCAAGAGCGATTTGTCCTTCATCAATTGCTTTCCGATGCGACCACCAGGCCGCGGGTGGCAATGGCAATTGATCGCAAGCAGTCGCCACTAGCAATTTACGGTGATGTTACGATTGCTGAAAAGAACGAAGACACTGTGGATGTTTATAAACGTGCTAACTTACCGGATGCGACGAAATTTGATCTTAAGATCGTATTCCGGAGCACGGGCGAAATAACTCGTTTTGTTCAAACGATTGCAGATCAATTGATCCACATCGCAACTGGTCAAGAATGGGAGACTGGACCAACAAGCCTGCCGGACAACGCAAAGAGTGGTCCTATACCTCGATATTATCAATATCCAAACTCTACAGCACAGTATAAAGCGTGTTTTGCCCGAGCGAGGAAACTTGTAAAAGAAGGAATAAAGAAAAGCGTCGCCGTTATTTGTATGGATTCAGAGCGGTTTGACACATATCTCAGTGCTGCGTCGGGTGAGTACAAGAGCGATCATGTGGCAGTTGCCTCTCAAGAAGATGTAGTGGACGCTCTCAAATACGATTCGAGACGATTTGCGGTTACTATGCCAGAATATGTGGGCGGCCTGCAATTTGATCACGTATTCGTGCTTGATGTAAACGATGAAGCAACAGCGGAGGATGTGAGTCCATATCATCGGAAGCAGTTTCTTACGGACTTATATATCGCGTGCAGTCGCGCGCGAAATGACTTAACTCTGCATGCATCCAAAGAAGATGGGGGAATTTCGAATGTAATACGTCCAGCGGTTTGGCAGAAACTAATAAATGAAGGATCCGTCTAACATTTTCATTTTGAACGTTCTGGCCCCAGAATCCAAACCGGCCCCCGCCTTCCGCGCGCGCTCCTGCTCTTGCGTTCCTGGGTCGCTGCCAAGCCTTGTCGGCAGGCGCATTGGGTCGCTTCGGCGAGAGCGGCGCGGGCCGCGCCGACGAGCGCATGAGCACATGGACCGCCGAGGGCGGCCAGGCCGCGCCGGGGATCGCCCGCCACATTCTATATTTAATTGTGGCGTTTTATACAGAATTGCGGCAAGTGCGATAAGCTTGTAATATACTTAGTATGTACTTGCATGTTCTTACAGTGCTATCTGTCAGACGGTAACTTGCCGCCCGGTAGGGCGGAAACGCTTTGACATGAATATTTATGTTACTTGCCACAATCGTCCGCAAAAAACGTGTCCTACCTATAGTGGAGAGCTTACACCCCCCTTTTTCTTTGACTCTCTTTGCCCGGCTTTGCCGAGCTTTGCTGGATTTGGCTAAATTTGGATTTGGCTTGGATAAACCACTTTAGTACATTTAACTTAAGTTAAATTGCGGCCCTTCTGTTTCCCGTGAAACACCTCCGCCGGCCTACTGCGCCCGCTCCCAGTCGGTCACGGTCACCTCGTCGTCGAGCCACAGCGTCGGTCCGGCCTTGAGGCCGGCGCCCGCCAGCGCCGCCTCCGGCTCGCCGCCGTAGGCCTCGCGAATGAAGACCGGCAGGCCGTCCGGAATCCAAACATTCACCGCCCGGCTGAGGTGGAAGTTGTCGTAGCCGCGCTTGAGAAAGAGCGTGTAGACCAGCGGGCCACCGATGATCGCGATCGTCCCCGAACTCAAGCCCAGTGCGGCTAAGGCCTCCTCGAACGACGCTCCGGCGGGATTCCAGAGCCGCGCCTTGGCGTTATGCGGATCGGGTGCCAAGCCCGCGACACTGCGGGTGATGATCAGCCTTCGGCGTCTCGCCGAATTCGGATGGCCCTCATGCGAATGCCGGCCGTGGACCACCGCATCGACATGGTCGAGCCCGTTCTCGAAGAAACGCACGTCGGCGTCGAGCTTGAGCGACTTCGGCATGTGCCCGCTTGCGTCGGCGATCCGCCCGTCGGCGGAGGCGATCACGTAGCCGGTGATGCGATAGGCGCCAATCATGCTGCGGCGCGCTACTCGGTGGTGTCGGCGTTGACGAGCGTGAGGAACTCATGCCGCGTCGCCGGCTGGTCGCGAAAGACTCCAAGCATGCGGCTGGTGACGAGATCGGCGCCGCGCTTGCGGACGCCGCGGTCGATCATGCAATGATGCGCCGCCTTGACCACCACCGCGACACCGCAGGGCTTCAAGACTTCGTCGACAGTGTTGGCGATCTGCGCCGTCAGGCGCTCCTGTATCTGCAGCCGCTTGGAGAAGATCTCGACCACCCGGGCGAGTTTTGAGATTCCCACCACCCGCTTATTCGGAATGTAGCCGACCCACACCCGGCCGATGATCGGCGCGATGTGGTGCTCGCAGTGGCTCTCGAAGGTCACGCCGCGGAGCACGATCATCTCGTCGTAGCCGTCGACCTCGGAAAACGTCTTGCGCAGGACCTCCTCCGGGTCCTCGTCGTAACCGGCGAAATATTCGCGGTAGGCGCGCCTCAGGCGGTCGGGCGTCTCGGCAAGGCCGTCGCGATCGGGATCCTCGCCGATCCATTTGATGATGGTGCGGAACGCGTCCTCGACCTGATTGTCGGTGATCGCCTTGCCGCCGCGGGACCCATGTCCGGCGTGATTGTCTTGCCTCAGCGCCATACGTCGTCTTTCTGTCTGCGCCCGGCGGCGCCCCGCCGCCATTTAGTCGCTCAGGCCGGAATGTCAAAGGAGGCGGGTTATCCCGCGACCTTGGAGAAGTCGGCGACGCCATGCATCGCCTCGCGCAAAACGTTCAGCAGTCTCAGGCGGTTCAGCCGCAGATCCGGGTCGTCGGCGTTGACCGTGACGTCGAGGAAAAAGGCGTCGACGGGCGCGCGCAAGGTCGCAAGCGCGCGCATCGCGCCCTCGAAATCCTCGCGGGCCGCCCGCTCGCGCGCCGCCGCGCCGGCCGCTGCGAGCATGTCGGCCAGATCCTTTTCGGCCGGCAGGACGAGCAGGGCCGGATCGTGTGAACGCGAGAAAGCGCCGACGCCGTCTCGTCTTTCCTCGGCGCGCAGGATGTTGGCGGAGCGGCGGTACCCCATAAGCAGGTTCCGTCCGTCATCGGAATCGAGGAAGTGTCCGAGCGCCTCGACCCGGAGGACGATCATCAAAAGATCGTCCTGGCCCGGCAGCGCGAACACCGAGTCGATGAGGTCATGCCGCACGCCCTTGTCGCGCAGATAGACCTTGAGCCGATCGGCGAAGAAGGCGAGGAGGCTTGCGGTCGTTGCGCGAATTCTCGCATCATCCGGAGCCGAGGTCTTTCGACGCGAATGGTCATAGACGCCCACAACCTCGTCGAGCTCCGGCCCCTCGGGGAACCCGCGCCTCTCCAGCGAATGCACGACTGCGCCCGCCTCGTCCTCCCGCGCGAATTGGATGTCGAGCATGACGGCCCAAACGGCGGCGTTCAGCGGCGAGGTTAAAGCGAGCCTGAGCCCGTTCTCCAGCATGATCCGGATCACGCCGAGCGCCGCCCTTCGCAGCGCAAAGGGGTCCTTGCTGCCGGTCGGCTTCTCGTCGATCGTCCAGAATCCGGCGAGCGTATCGAGCTTGTCGGCGAGCGCGACCGCGATCGACACCGGCGAAGTCGGGATGCGGTCGTTCGGCCCCTGCGGTTTCCAGTGCTCTTCGATGGCGTCAGCGACGCTTTGCTCCTCGCCTTGCGCGGTCGCGTAATAGCGCCCCATCAAGCCCTGCAGCTCGGGGAATTCGCCGACCATTTCGGTCACGAGATCGGCTTTGGCGAGATGAGCGGCGCGCGCGGCAAGGGCAGGGTCGGCGATGACCTTAGGCGCGAGCTCCCCCGCGAGTGCTTCGATCCGCTCGACCCGCTCGCCCTGTGTGCCGAGCTTCTCGTGAAAGACGACCCGCTCGAGTTTCTCCAGCCGCTGGTCGAGCGGCTTCGCGGCCTTGTCCTTGGCGTCCGGCAAGGGCGCGAGATCGGTCAGCCAGAAGTGGCGCGCGTCGGCGAGCCGCGCGCGAACGACCCTTGCGTTGCCGGCCGCGATCGCCGCGCCGCCATCCGGGGCGATGAGATTCGAGACCAGAATGAAGCGGTTGGCGAGCTTGCCGTCGCCGTCGCGCATGACCCAGCACTTCTGGTTGGCGCGGATGGTGGCGCGGATCGCTTCGGGCGGCAGGTCGAGGAACGCCCCCTCGAATTCGCCCATGAGCGCGACCGGCCATTCGACCAGGCCCGCGACCTCCTCCAGGAGATCCTCGTCCTCGATGAGCTCGAGTCCCTGGGCGAAGGCGAGGTTCTTGGCGTCGGTCAGTATGATCGACTTGCGCCGGTCGGCGTCGAGCACGACCTTTGCCTTTTGCAGCGCGTCGACGTAATCGTCGAACCGGCGGACCTGGATCGGCCAGGGCGCCATGAAACGATGGCCACAGGTTTCATCGCCGGCCTTGATTCCGTCGATCTCGAACGGGACGATCTCGGAGGCGTCGTGCGGGATGGCGAGCGTGCAGAGGATGCCGCGCAACGGGCGCACCCAGCGCAGTGCGTCCGGCTTCGTCGAAGCCGCGCCCCAGCGCATCGATTTCGGCCATGGAAACGAGCGGATGATTGCGGGAATGATCTCGGCGACGGCGTCCTTGGTCTCGCGGCCCGGCTTCTCGATCGACGCGACATAGAACTCACCCTTCTTCGGGTCGGTCTCGATCCTCGCGTCCTCGATTCGCGTGAGGCCCGCGCTCTTGAGAAAGCCCTGGATGGCCGCGTCCGGCGCGCCGACGCGGGGACCCTTGCGCTTCTCGCGCGAATTGGGCTGGGCGGCCGGGAGGCCGACGACATGCAGGGTCAGCCTCCGAGGAGTGACAAAGCTCTGCGCGCCCTCGTAGACGAGATTGCGCTCGACCAGCGAGTTGGTCACGAGGCGCTTCAGGTCCTCCGCCGCCTGGCGCTGCATGCGGGCCGGGATTTCTTCGCTGAACAGTTCAAGCAGGAGGTCGGGCATGTGGGCTCGCTAAGGAAACGTGCCGGAAGTTCGACAGCGGGGCGTCACCCCGCCCCGCCCCCCGCCGTCTTGAGCCAGGCCGCGCCGCAGGCCTTGGCGAGTTCGCGCACCCTCAAGATGTAGCTCTGCCGCTCGGTGACCGAGATCGCGCCGCGGGCGTCGAGAAGGTTGAAGACGTGGCTTGCCTTGATGCATTGGTCATAGGCCGGCAGCGCCATGAGGTGGCGTTCGCCCGCTGCGCCGCGCTTGAGCAACGCGACGCATTCCCCCTCCGCGTCCTTGAAGTGCTGGATGAGGACGTCGGTATTGGCGTGCTCGAAGTTGAAGCGGGAATATTCTTCTTCCGCCTGCTGGAAGATGTCGCCGTAAGTGACGCGCGCTTCGCCGTCGCCGCCGTTGAAGTTGATGTCGTAGATGCTGTCGACGCCTTGCACGTACATCGCGAGCCGCTCGAGGCCGTAGGTCAGTTCGCCGGAAACCGGCGCGCACTCGAATCCCGCGATCTGCTGAAAGTACGTGAATTGCGACACTTCCATGCCGTCGCACCAGCATTCCCACCCCAAGCCCCACGCGCCAAGAGTTGGGCTTTCCCAGTCGTCCTCGACGAAGCGCACGTCGTGGAGGGCCATGTCGACGCCGATCGCGGCGAGCGAATCGAGATAGAGCGCCTGAAGGTTCTCGGGGCTCGGCTTAAGGATCACCTGATACTGATAATAATGCTGGAGCCGGTTCGGATTCTCGCCGTAGCGTCCGTCCTTCGGCCGGCGGGAGGGCTGGGCATAGGCGGCCTTCCAGGGCCTGGGGCCGAGCGAGCGCAGCGTCGTCGCCGGGTGGAACGTGCCGGCGCCGACCTCCATGTCGTAGGGCTGCAGCATGACGCAGCCCTGCCGCGCCCAGAAGCTCTGCAAGGTCAGGATGAGCCCCTGAAACGACCTCATCGGGTCGAGCGCGGCGTCTTCGGCGGGCGGTATGGCGTTTCGGTCGCGGATCACGGGAGCGCGACCCTAGAGACGCGGGTGTCGATGGTCAACGCAGCGAGCGGAGCGGCGCGACGCGCCCTTGGCGATGAGAATTTGCTTCGGCTCCCGTCTGCCGCTAGAGCCAGTCGCTTAAAATGAGGGAGGTTCGCTCATGCGTCCGTCAAAACGCGCCGACGACGAAATGCGCCCGGTGAGCTTCGAGCGCGGGGTGGCGCGTTATGCGGAAGGCTCGTGCCTCGTCCGGTTCGGCGAAACGCATGTGCTGTGCGCGGCCTCGCTCGAGGACAAGCCGCCGCCGTGGCTGCGCGGCCAGGGTCGAGGATGGGTCACGGCCGAATACGCGATGCTGCCGCGCGCGACCCTGACGCGAACCAGGCGCGAATCGGCGACTGGCAAGGTTTCTGGCCGCTCACAGGAGATTCAGCGCCTGATCGGCCGGTCGCTCCGGTCGGTGGTGGATTTGCCGCGCCTCGGCGAGCGGCAGATCACTATCGATTGCGACGTGTTGCAGGCGGACGGCGGCACCCGCACCGCCTCGATCACCGGCGCCTGGGTGGCGCTGCGCGACTGCCTCGAATGGATGGCGCTGCGCTCGATCCTGCGAGACAACCCCCTGAAAGATCATGTCGCCGCCGTTTCTTGCGGCGTCGTCGGCGGTGAAGCGGTGATCGATCTCGATTATGCGGAGGATTCGAGCGCCCATACCGACGCGAATTTCGTCATGACCGGGGCTGGGGGCCTGGTCGAGGTGCAAGGGTCGGCGGAAGGCGCGCCGTTCAGCGAGGCCGAACTCGTCCATATGCTGGCGCTGGCGCGGAGCGGCATAGGGCGGCTCGTCGCGTTGCAGAAGGCAGCGATCGCTCAAGGATAGGCGTGCGAGAAAACGTCCATGGCCTCGAATCCGGCGAGGTCGAGGCGCACCCGATCGGGTAGATAGGCGAATGCGGCGCGCGCATGTCCCGCCCGGCCTTCGCGCTCGAGCATGCCGTCCAGCTTCTCGCGCAGCGCGTGCAGATGCAGCACGTCGGACGCCGCGTAGGCGAGCTGCGCCTCGCTGAGCGCCTCGGCCCCCCAGTCCGACGACTGCTGCTGCTTCGAGATCTCCACCCCGAGCAATTCGCGCGTGAGGTCCTTCAGGCCATGGCGATCGGTGTAGGTCCTGGCGATCTTGGAGGCGATCTTGGTGCAATAAACCGGAGCGGCCATGACGCCGAAGGCATGATGCAGGACCGCCATGTCGAAACGGCCGTAATGAAACAGCTTCACGACGCTCGGATCGGCGAGCAGCCGTTCGAGATTGGGAGCGCGCGCCTGGCCGGCGGCGATCTGGACGATGTCCGCGCTGCCGTCGCCACGCGAAATCTGCACGACGCAGAGGCGGTCTCGCCCGACGACCAGCCCCAGCGTCTCCGTATCGATGGCCGCCGCCTCGCCGAACGACGCTTCGGCGGGCAAGTCGTTGCGGTGGAAGCGAATCATCGGCGCCGGAATGCCTTATCTCGTTCAAATACAAGACGTTAAATGTCGACGAGGCGATGGATAGCAGCCGCCTTTGCGGTGCGTCAATCGGACCGGCGGCAAATGGAGGCCGCGACCGCCCGATCAACAATCCAACCGGTCCGACCGCGTCCGCCGCCAGAGGGGCGGACTCAGGCCGCGGCAGTCTGTCCTCCCTGAGAGATGTTGGCGACGGCGGCACAGAAAATATAGCCAACGCCGCGCACCGAGCGAACGAGCGGAGGCCGATCGGCGCCGCCGGCCAGCTTCTTGCGCAGCCGCGCCACCAGCGTATCGATCGAACGATCGAAATAGGTCCACTCGCGCCCTCTGAGCGTGCCGAGCAGGGCGTCTCTAGATAGCGCTTGGCCCGGCCGGCGGACAAAGGCCAGCAGCAGATCGAACTCAGACGACGTCAAGTCGACCCGCCGGCCCGCGGGACTGACCAGGTCGCGTGCCGTCTCCTCGAGCGTCCATCCGGCGAAGACGTAGAGCCGCTCGATCGGCTTGAGAGCGTCTGCGCGGCGGATTTCGACGTCGCGCTCCCGGATGGCGTTTTCAATGACCGCCCGGTCCTGGTCCTGGTTGGCGTCGTCCAGAATGAGTATTCGCATCAGCCGCCCCCATTTCGACGCCCGCCGCCCTAGGCCAGCGAATCGTCAAATCGGAGCGAATCGTGGCATGAGAGGCGCCATTGTCAATAATTTACCATACGTGACGGCGTTGATTATTTGAATCGAGCCAGACAGACTTATCGCTCGTGAGAGAGGCGGTTTTCGGTCACTCCCATTGCATGCCTCACATTCCGGTCAACTTGCCAGTATTTCCATCTTCCTGCCGATAAGTCATTTGTCACTAGCGCCAGGAAGGTCGAGTGACGGCGATTTCCAACCTTCCCGCGGTCTCTTCGGTAACTCAACGGCCCGGGATGGCAAAGCGTCAATGATTGCATGTGCGCTGGTTATGGCGAGAGCGAATCGATGTACAAGGGGGTAACCAACCTCGTACCGGCTCGGGCGTTCCTAATGCGCGGCATTCCCATCGATATCCTGCGAGCCTTTGTCGCGGTCGTGGAGGCTCGAGGCTTCACCCGCGCGGCGGAGGAATTGGGCCGGACGCAGCCAACGATCAGCCTTCAGGTGAAACGGCTCGAGGAACTCGTCGAGGCCCCGTTATTCAAGACCGGTCGGCACTTCGAATTGTCCAGCGTGGGAGAGGTTTGCTTCGATTACGGAAAGCGCTTGCTCCGGCTGCATGACGACATGCTGGACGAGGTCGGGGGCCGCAACAATCCGAACGGCGCTCTGCGGATTGGGATGCCCAGCGAATTTGCCTCGGTTTTGGCGCCGCGGCTCGCGCAGCTGCGCGCCGACGCCGAGACCCGCGCGGCCTTCGAGGTGATGGTCGAAAGCTCGCAGGCGCTGTCGGCCGCGTTTCGTCAGAATGCGCTTGACGTCGCGTTCGTCATCGGGACGGGCGAAAGCGAACCCTACAGGATCGAACAGTGGCGCGGGCGGTTGGGCTGGTTCAGCCAGGCGTGCGACAGCTATGCCGCCGATCGGCCGCTGCCGCTCGTCGTCGCCCCGCAAGGGTCGCACATTCATGAGGCGGCGACAGGCGCGCTGCGCGCCAAGGGGCGGAAATTTGACGTGGTTTGCACCAGTTCGGACTTCGCCGTGCTCGCCGCCGCCGCTGCGGCCGGTCTTGGCGTCATGCCGATGATCGAAGGGTTGGCGCCGGAGGGAGTGAAGCCCTGCCTCGACAAGAGCCTTCCGCTCTTGCCGGAGGTCACGCTCCTGCTGTTGGCGCGTTCCCGAACGTTGGCGGTCGCGAGTCGCCGTTGGGTCGCAGGTATGGTCGAAACTCTTCAATCGGTTTGACGGCGCGACTTCACTCCGCATTTCATTTTGTAACAATTCGTCACGCAAGCCCGTCACTCGATCGTGGCAGTATTCGGCGACCTGCCAAAGCGGTAGCGGACGCCGACGATGCAAACAGAGCTCAAACCACGACCCGCTGATTCGGCCCCATGCGCCGGCTTACAGGCGACCGATGAGAGGAGCGAACTGGCCCTTCTCGCCGAGTTCATGCGCAACGATTCCGTCGCTTCGCTTGCCGGCGATATCGCCGAACGATTGGGTGCGGACGTGCGAGGCGGTAATCTGATCGCCGCAGCGGGGCTTGGCGGGATTCGCCTGCGCGGCTGACGCGCCGGCGAATTGGAAAGGGCGCAGCCGCGTCTTGGCGCCCGTTCGCAGATTAACTCCCGGGCAGGACTTCGTCGCTAGCCTCAAGGCGTCCCTCTCAATACGACGCTGGGCCCCGGCCACCCGACTCGACCATGACGACCACTACCTCGGCCTATCTCGCCGTGTCGCAGGATTTGCCGCGGTATCAGGCGATGACTGCGGCCGAACCCGCGGTGAAATCCGCAACCGCGTATTATCAAGCCAATATCGGCAGCGTGACCTCCATACAGGACCTTGTCGGCAATTATCGGCTGCTGTCCTACGCCCTCGACGCCTACGGCCTGGGTGACCAGATCAACGCCACGGCGCTGATCACGAAGGTGCTGGAAGGCGGCGTGTCCAGCCCCAACAGTCTCGCCAACACCTTGAGCAACCCGGCCTGGAAGGCGTTCGCCACGGCTTTCAATTTCGTTGGCGACGGCGCGGCTTCGGCGGCCTCGACGAACGCGGTCCAGACGACGACGAGCAACTATGTCGAGCAGCAACTCGAGAGCGATCAGGGGGCGCAGAACGTCGGCGTCCAGCTTGCGCTTTACTTCCAGCGCGTAGCGCCGTCGGTAACCAGTGAATACGAAATTCTCGCCGATCCAAATCTCCTGGAAGTGGCTCAGACCATCTTCGGTCTCTCGCCGGCAACCAGCGCGGAGAACATCAATACCCAAGCGCAGACGCTCTCGCGGCTCATGCCGATCTCCGATCTGCAGGATCCAACGAAGCTCAAGCAATTCGCCGAGCGATTCACCGCGATGTACGACGTGACATACGGGCCGGGCTCGGGCGCGACCACGAATTTGACCGTCGCCGCGAGCAACTCGAACACGGACCAGTCCGGCGCCGCTGCGGTCCTGGCTGGCGTCATCAGTTCGAACGGTTCGGTGCTGAGCAGCGCCCTCAACGCCTTCATCGGCGCGCCGGCGCAAGTGTTTTCGACCGCCTTGTTGTCGAGCTTGCAAAGATTTTCGCTGGGCGGCTGAGCGCGTCGCTGACCCTCTGGGCCGATCAATCGGCGAAAGGTCCACGCAAGCGCCGCCGCTTTAATTCGCCCCATGCTTTGGAGAAAATGTCCGTTTTGCCTGCCGCCTCGCGCGCAACGTGGAGACGGGCGCAAGTGAATGCCGGCCAATCCGAGCCCGATGTGCTCTATGCCGCCGCCGTCGTTCAGTGGCGCGATTGCCGACGCGACGAGGCGATCAAGCTCATCGACGACGGTCGTCGTCACCGCGTAGGACGACGCAGTTGCGAAGGTGGGAGTTCCGCCCTGCGCGATCGAGTTGCCGTTCGCGTCCAGTGCGGTGTAGGTCGTTGTCGTCGCCGTGCCGTTGAGAGCTAATGACTGGATCGTTAGCGCCTGGTTGGCCGTATCCTCGTAGATCGCATCAGCGCCATATGTCGCCGTAACCGTTCCGGCGGTGACGGCGGTCGTGTCCGCTGTGTCGGCGGTAAACTGGGCCTGCAACTGAGTCATCGTCGCCGGATCCGAGACGGTCGACTGGCTGGTCGTCGACGTCGACGTTCCGCCGGTGGCCAATCCGTATAGCGCCTGGGTGGTGAAGGCGATGGTGTTCACGGTCCCGCCGGTCGCTGTGGCGTTGAAGCCGGAGACGAAGTTGAGGGAGGTCAGGCTGCCGTTGAGGACGTTCGTGCCGTTGAACGAGGCGCCGTTGACGGCGTCGGTCAGCTGCTGGCCGAGCGAGGCGATGCCCTGCGTCGGCTGTTCGAGAGCGTGGTGCAGCGTTGCATCGCCGAGGGTCTGGTCAGCGCCGAAGCGCCGTTCCATTGCGAACTCGAAGGAGGCCCGCCTCGTCGGCCTGCGCCGCTAGCTCGAATGATGCGGAAGAGCTGGACCGGCTCGATCAGACCCTTGAGTTCGCGCGCACCTTGGTCTTCGACGACGAAGAGCCCCGAGACCTGGAGCTGAACATTCCTGGTGACGAGCACTGAGCCCGGGTCGGCCGCCGCCTGCACTCGAGCGGCGATATTCGGCGCGTCGCCGAACACCTCGCCCGTCGCCTCGACGACAACAGGCCCGGTCTCAAGACCGACGCGGGCCGACAACTCCGGCATGCTCTTGCCGGAGTTTCGGGCATTGATGGCGGCCAGCGCGCGATGAATGGCGAGTGCGGCACGGACGGCCCGTTCGGCGTCATTCTCTTGTGCGCTCGGATAGCCGAAGAGGGCCATGAGCCCGTCGCCGAGCCGCTTCAGAACATGCCCCCCGAGCCCGGTCACTGCCGCCGAGGCCTCGTCGAGATAGGCGTTGACCAGGCTGCGCCAATCCTCTGCATCGAGCCGAGATGCGAGCGCCGTTGAACCGACGAGATCGCAGAACATGACCGTGATAGGGCGGCGCTCGGCGAGGATTTCGGGGACTCTTTTCGTTGGCGCAGGCGGAGGCTGCGGCGGAGCGGACTCCCCCGAAGCGGAGGGCGACGCCAATGCGGCTATGGCGGCGAGCAGTTTGCGCCGATCGCCGACGGTTGCGACGCCGATCTCCTTCAGGTCCTCTGCCGTCAGGTGCGGAAGGACTGCTTCGTCGATCCCGTTGTCGCGAAACGCGGCCTCATATCGCTCAAAGCCAGTTTGTTTCAGCCACGCCCCGAGGTCCATGGGTCCGCCCCTGAAATCGATTTCCATTATCGATGGGGCGAATTGGACTGTCCAGAGTTGCCGACGCGCTCCCCAACGACCGCTTTCCAGCGGATTTCGTTGAAGAACTCCCTTTCGGCTCGGCGGCGATTGGCGACGGGGGCGGCTTCTAGCGAGGCAAAGTTGGGGCTCTGCGCCTCAGGCGGCGAGGATCGGCGTCGGAAGGGGGATGAGCTTCGCCAGTTTCCGCAGATTTTGGGCTGTGGCGGCCAAGAGGAACTCGTCTTTGGCCCCGCTCGGGCCACGCAGGCGCAATCGACCGAGCCTGAGGATGCGCTTCAGATGAGCGAAGAGCATCTCGACCTTCTTTCGTTCGCGACATGAGACGGCGTAGGCCTCGGTCTTTGCGATCGCGCGGGCCTGGTCACGCGCGGCTTCATGAACGGAGCGTGCGATCTTGCGTGCAGGAACGTTCGGGCAGCACTTGGGCTTGAGCGCGCAGGCCTCGCAGTCGCGCTTGCGGCGAAGTAGATCATCGTGCCTTCCTTCGTCAGCCCGTCGCGTGGCTTGGCGAAAGCGCGGTGGTATTTCTTGAGCTCTTTGCCGCCGGGGCAGACATAAAGATTGCTTTCTGGATCGAATACGAAGTCGCTGCGGGAGAAGGTTCCGTCCGTGCGCTCTGCCTTGTCGATCAGGTTCACGTGCGGCTCGATCCCGCGCTCGTCCACCAGCCACCCGACCATCTCGGCCGAGCCGTAGCCCCCATCCGCGACCAGGCGCGACGGGGTGAGGTCGAACTGTTCAGCCGTGCGGTCGAGCATTGCTTTAGCTGCGTCGACTTCCGCTTGGCGAATGGTCGTCGTCGCCTCGACATCCATGATCACCGCATGCTTCAGATCGATGAGATAGTTGTCGGAATAGGCATAACCGGCGAGAGAGTTGGCCGAAGCGGTATAGCGGGCGGCCGGATCGGTCGGCGAGATCACCTTCGGCTCGACCGGCGTCGCGCCGCCGAACGCAGCATCATCCAGAACCGACAGATACTCCGCGACTGCGCGACTGGACGTCGGATCGAGGTCCTCGATCTTGGCGACGCTGCGCCGGCGATGGGCGTCGGCCACGATGATGCTGGCGTCGACCGCAAAGGCTTCGCCGCCCACGATCCCTTCCTTCATGCAGCGCGCGACTACGGTCTCGAACAGCTTGCGCAGGAGATCGCTCTCGCGAAAACGGCCATGGCGGTTCTTGGAAAACGTCGAATGATCGGGGACGTCGCCGTCGAGACCCAAGCGACAGAGATGGAGTAGGCGGGCGGTCGAGCCAAGACGGCTATCCTGGCACTCTGTATGGCAGCCTCAAGGAGAGGAAAATGGAGTACTTCGCCGGCCTCGACGTGTCCCTGGAAACCATCAACGTGTGCATCGTGAATGCCGCAGGTGACATCCTGCTCGAAAAGAAGATCGCAGCCGAGCCAGCAGCCATTGTTAATCTGCTGAAAAGCTTCGGTTCGCCATTCAAGCGCATAGGGCTCGAAGCGGGGCCAACCTCGTCCTGGCTTTATGGTGAGCTGCGTGCGGCGGGGTACGGCGCGATCTGCCTTGAATGCCGTCACGTCAAGGCCGGGCTGAGCGCCATGCGGAACAAGACCGACCGCAATGACGCGCGCGGCATCGCGCAACTCGTTCGCCTCGGTTGGTTTAGGCAAGTCCATGTTAAGAGCGAGGAAGCGCAGCGGACCCGTATGCTGTTGGTCAACCGTCAGCAGCTTTTGACCAAAGCCTTGGATATCGAGAACTCAGTACGCGGATCCCTAAAGGTTTTCGGCCTGCGGGTCGGTGTCGTAGCCCGGCGAGGGTTCGAGGCCAGGGCATTGGAACTCGTAGCGGACGATCCCATTCTGCTTGCGGTCACCGAGCCAATGTTGCGCGTTCGCCAAGCGCTCCTCGAAGAGTTCGAACGGCTCGATCGACTCTGCCAACAGTTGGCGCGGCGTGATCCCGTCTGCCGCAGGCTGATGACCGTTCCCGGTGTCGGCGTGGTTGTGGCCCTCACCTATCGGACGGGCGTCGATGCGCCCGAGCGCTTCTCGAGATCGCGCGATGTTGGAGCGCATTTCGGCCTTACCCCGAAACGCTACAGTTCTGGTCAGACTGACTATGACGGCCGCATCAGTCGTTGCGGTGACGAGATGGTCCGCACAGCCTTGTATCAGGCAGCGAACGTTCTGCTGCATCATGGCCGATGGTCATCGCTCCGATCCTGGGCCATGCGGATCGCGAAGAGAGGCAGCGTGAAAGGCGCGAAGGTCGCCCTCGCACGCCGACTCGCCGTGGTCATGCACCGGATGTGGACCGACGGAACTGACTTCCGGTGGTCCGACACGAGCCGAATGGCGGCGCCGACCGCAGTTTAAGGGAGGCACACAAGCAAAACCCGAGTTCCGCCGACCAGGCGGAAAGGAGCGCCCGGAAGGGGGCGAGGGTCGGATGAGCCCGCATCGCTGGTTGCGACAGTTCGGCATTTGCCGGCTGGTCGCGTGGCAGAGCTAGGCCGTCCGACCCTTCTCAACCCATCCTGTCCGCCGACGCCGCCGAGCGTTGAGCACGCAAAGAAGCCTGAACCCTTCCGAGCGCTTCCCACCTGGCCAGCCGAAAACAACGGAGTTGACAACCCATGCCCGCCTAAAGAAACCAGCGATAAGCCAGATTGAGGTGGACCTCGTCGCACAGCCGACGCTCCGAGCGAATGCCAAAGCAGTAGCCCACGATCAGCATGCGGATCATCAACTCAGGATCGATCGAGGGCCGTCCCACATCGCTGTAATAGGGCCCCAGATGCGCCCTCAGATCCGACAGGTCGACGAAACGGTCGATCTTGCGAAGCATGTGATTGTCGGGGACGTGCCGCTCGAGGCTGAAGCCGTAAAACAGCGCCTCCTGCATCACCCGCCGCTCGCCCATCATCGGCCAATCTCCTGCTCCCGAAAGAAGAGAATCAGCGACCGCCGCCGCGATCAAGCGGAGTTTTTCAACACAATACGTCGATTGCGTTCTCTAATGGGTCATATGTGGACGGCCCCTTGGCAAGCATTTTTATTTCGGCGGTGAACGGCTGGCGGCCTTCGGTCATATGTCCGGCCTGTTGGCGCGGACTGGGTCCGCTGGCCCTGATGAAGTCCGACGACCCTCGGGCTCCCGATCAAGGGGGCGAGCTTTGGGCTCCTGACCCATTGCGGAGTGTCCGATGGTCTTCGATCGTCTCGCCGTGTCGTTCATCACGTCGTCGTCGCGCTCGCCAAACTCTTGAGCCTGCGTTCTGCTTTCGATTGTGTTGCCCCGGCTTGGGATCAGGCCTTGGCATAGATGGAGCTGCGGAAGGCCTCGCCGGTGGTGATGATCGCCCAGACGATCCGGGCGAGCTTGTTGGCCAACGCCACGGCCACGACCTTGGCCGGTTTGCGCGCTCTGAGCGCGGCCAGCCAGTCGCACAACGCGCCCTTGCGCTTTGGCGCCGCCCGCAAGATCGAGATGGCGCCCAACACCAGAAGCCGTCGGATATAACGATTGCCCTGCTTGGTTATCGACCCGAATTTCTCCTTGCCGCCGGTCGAGTTCTGCTTGGGCGTCGCGCCAAGCCAGGCGGCGAAATCGCGGCCGGATTTGAAGGCGTGCGGATCTGGCGCGCTGGCCAGAATCGCCGAAGCGGCGAGCGCGCCGACGCCGGGGACGCTCGCCGCCAGCCGGCTGACCGGATCGCGTCGATGGTCGGCGACGATCGCGCGCTCGAGCTCGTCGATCGCCGCGTCGAGACCCCGCAATTGCGCAAGCAGAGCCCCCAGCGTCGCCTGGACCATCGCCGGAAGGTCGGCGCCGGCGGCTCTCTCGACGAGTTCCTCGACGTGGCCGATCCCTTTGGCGGCGATGACACCGAACTCCGCGAGATGACCGCGCAAGGCGTTCACGCTCATCGTGCGCTGCTTGATCAGCAGTTCGCGGGTCTTGTGCGCCATCAGCGTGGCCTGTTGGTCCTCGCTCTTGACGGCGACGAAACGCATGTTTGGCCGAGACATCGCCTCGCAGATCGCCGCCGCATCCGCCGCGTCGTTCTTGCCGCGCTTGACATAGGGTTTCACGTAAATCGGCGGCGTGAGTTTCACCTCGTGGCCCATCGCGCGAAACCGCCGCGCCCAATAATGCGCCGAGCCGCAAGCCTCCATGCCGATCGCGCACGGCTCGACCTCGGCGAGAAATTTGACGATCCCCGAACGGCTCAGTTTACGTTTCGTGGCGGAACAATCTTCGCTCTCCAGCGCGTGGACCTGAAAGGAATTCTTGGCGATGTCGACGCCAATTCGGATATATTTCCGCATGGACGGCCTCCCTCTTGGTGGCGCACCAGCGACCACCTTTCGGCACTTAGATGCCCCCTAGGCGGGGCCGTCCACATCATCAAGGGCGGAGCCTCTTCCGGGTATCGACGCTTTCGGGTGCCTGTGTTCTCTGCGCGCTCGCTGGCGCTTGATGGGGTAAGCTGGGACAGGGCGGCAAGGGTTGAAAACGCAGTCGGCCGGTGATGCCGCTGGCTACAAAATCCACGCCGTCGTCTGCTCCCTCCCTTGGGCGTCGCTCCTTGCGGGAGCTCGATGCGGTCTCCTGTCTCAGTGGTCGGTAGGCCTAAACCGGCACGAACGCCGTTCCGTCCCGCAGCATGGCGTGCATGATGATTGCGAGGCGACGCGCCAGAGCGACGCGCGCCTTGCGCATGGTTGATCGCCTGGCGACTGCGAAGGCCCAGTCCTTCAGCTTGAGCTGGCCCTTGTAACGGTCAGCATGACGTTGGCGGCCTCGTAGAGCAGGGTCCGCACCCGCCGGTCTCCGCATTTCGAGATGCCGCCGACATAGTCGACTTCTCCGGACTGATAGGGAAACCTTGTCCCGTTCGGGATGTTGCGCATCACCAAAAACTCATTGGTGACCGACATCCGGCCCTCGTAATCCTCGAAGTGAACGTCATAGCGTGGATCAGCAACATAGCGTTCGAGCGCGCCCATATCGAACGCGCGGAACGACAACTGCGCTTCGGCGAGCAGGAGGGCCTTGCTGAAGGGGCGATGCTGCCACACGGAGAGATCAACGCGCGGCTCGACGACCGATGCCGTGGGATACATGCAGAACGTCTCCAGCGGTTCATCGATCAAGAGCTTTAGCTGCTCCTCGACGGGAGGATCCGGAAAGCGCTTAATGCGCATGTTCACAGATAGGCGTGAGAACACAGCAGTGACTTGGCCGTCTCGGATGAACGCGGACAGCGAAGCGCGCAGCTTCTCCGGATTTGGTTGTAGACGCAGAAGCAAGGACGCTCGATTCCGTTGAAGCTGTCACGCTTCGCGCTCTCAATGAATGGATTCGCAATCGCATCGAGGAGCGGAGCGTCGGTCATGATCGGATTATCTCTCAAAGGTCCGACATCGACGGGGAGGTGGATCGGCGGGATAGCTCGGCTCCTAAGCCCCACACACTGGGGTATCCGGCAGCCGTTTACCGTGTATGGCCTTGTCAATGAGTACGTCGATAGCCTTTTTCACGGACCATCTCGGCTCTAGCCAACACTGTGAGAAAACGAGACTGCCGATATGACACTCGCTCCCGTACCCCAACTTATCTGCGCCTGGCTTCGCAAGAACGTAATTTGCAACGTCGGGCATATTTTTCCAACCCGCGTCTATGAGGTCGCGGCACGAAATTTTTTCGAAGAAGTCATCGTTCAAAACTGGTTCGCCCGCTTTGGCGTTGAACACGGCAGTTATCAAAATCGTCGCGAGAATAACGGCGTTGCGTGTCATCCGGCATTCTCCAAGCAGCGAGCCGCGCGCGGAAGGTCTGAACTATAGAAGGGTTAGGAAGGGTGGAGGTTGGCGCCATCAGGCCAGTGACCGCATCAGGCCCTTCGGCCCCCTTCCGACGCCAGCCGCATGATCACGTCGCTATAGCTCTCGCCCGGCCCGCGCAGCGCCGTCAGGCGGTCGAGCGTCTTGTGATCGACGATGAACCGGACGCCGCCCCGGCCGTCGGGCTGGGCTGGCCATGCATCGGCGTCCGGCGGCAAGGTGTCCTTCGCCCACAAGATCAAGAAGCACGCCAAGGAGAAGCACGGTTTCGAAGTCAATCTCATTATGCCGATCGGAGGAAATCCGAACCGCATTGCTTTCGTTTCGACGGCCCCTAGCCTGGCGGGCTTCGGGGTGGCTGCGGCGGCGCGGGCAAAGGGTGTGGGCGAGGCGCTGGAAGGGCGGGGCCGGCCGCGGCATGGGTCGCGGCGCGGGCGCAAGGCTTGCCCCGCGGCGGCGCTCGACCCGCTGGCGGCGATGTGGCGAAGGCGTGAGGCCGCCAGGGGGCGGTCTCTTCAAAATCTTCTTTTCTCACTGAAATGTAAATTGGCACCGGCGTAGCTTATCATTGCGATACCCCGTTCCAGCAAAGCGTGGTGGAGGGTCAAACGTCGCAACGATGGGAAAGCTATATGGCGTTCCTTGGCGGGGCATACCGGTAGTGTATTTGGGATTGCCTGTCGTTCCCGTCAAGTGAAGTACTGTCTCTCCACCATTAGGTGGTATTGTACCTCTAATGTGTGTTCCCGCGCCGGTATATGGGCTGACGTAATCTGCTACGAAGTTCCTGCCTGTGATTGTCGCTTGATATTGCCACGTAAAAGGCAAGACGCCGCCGGAGTTTGGATCGCAGTGGTGGGTTACCGACAATGTTGTCGCCTTAGCGCCGGGCGACAATATGATAGCCGCGGTTGCGACAGCCGCTAAGGCCAATGATATTTTGTTCATCTAACTGACCTTTCGTGAAGTCGAACGTCCATGTCGTTGCAGCTTGCACTGAACGCGTAGCGCCGATCCCGAGCAGACTGACAGTGGCCAGCGCGGCAAATCTGGACGCCTTGGAGTGCAATATTCGAACCCCTTCCGGTGATCGGCAATGCGCGTCCACGTTTTTCTCGCCCACAGTGCTCCCAATTTAACGGCCTTGACAAGCCTAACACCCGATGCCGAGAGCTTCGACTGTTATGCCCCGCAGAGGGACCGGAGGGCCATGCGCGCCACGTCTCACCCAACCGCTTGGTGGTAGAGGTCCAGTAGCTGCTCTGGCTCGACGGAAACCCGCCAGAGGTTGCCGATGTACGAGATGTCGGCCTTGGTCGGATGTTTGGCGAAGCCAATCGGCTTCCCACCAGTCTCCCGCATGAGCGCAGCGCCAGCGATCAGGTCGGCAGCAGCGATGGGGAGGCAGTCCTTGTTAGCGAAGCTCAAGCCCGCCAGAGCACGCGGGAGGCGGTCAGATTGGCGTATCATAGTCTCGTAGAACCTTTGGACGTCTCCCGCGTTCTTGTGGCCATCTTCCAGAACGACCCCCAGCAGCGGCTCCTCTCCGATCGCCCATCTCGACGTGCGCGGCACGGAGTCCACCGTGAACCCCATGCAGGCTCGGAACAGGATGCAGTATTTGGTGTCCTTCCGCGCCCTCCGCGGCCAGTCCAGCGCACAATAGTGCTTTTGATAGTTCTCCTCGCTCAGGAACGCGGTGACGCCCCTCTCAAGGGACTCATTCGCGATGTGCTGCAACTCGTCGGTGAGCTCTATTTTGCGGTCCACGCTCCACCCGGCAAAGTCCCCGCGGCTGTGACGAAGATCGACAAAGTGAAACTCGCGGACGCCGAACTGCGCAAACAGTTCCCCGACCCGCGCATTGAACCGCTGCCACTGCCGTTCGTCGGCCACGTAACCCGCCATCGCTGTCACTGGCGCGTCGGCGTGCGAGCCACTCTCGTCGAAATAAGCCGTGACGTTCATGGCTGCGCCCCTGTGCGACCCGCGAGCTACAGCGACGTGACCCTGCGGATGGCGAAGGGGTGAGGGCCGTCCGGGGCCAACTCGGCGGCCGTTTTGTTTGGGGCCGTCGCTCAGACGCTCGCTGCGCGCGCGAATTTCTGCCCTTGGCGATAACCCACAAAGCCGAGGCCCGCGAAGCCGAGCAGCGTCATCGCCCAAGTCGAGGGTTCGGGAACACTCGCGTTAGTGAAGTTAACGCAGAAATTGCACGCGATGACATTTGTTCCATCGCTTATTTGTACTGTATTGTCTGAGACAATAAAGTTGTCAGGGATATTAAAATCAAGCACAAAGCTAGACACAATGCCGGGACCGCTATAGTTCACGACAGACCCTGCTGTATCTATTTCAGACACCGACCAAGTCTTCGTTCCTGTAACGTAGTCAACGCCAACGAACGCCGCTCCGCTTGAGGTTGTGTCGTTGATCGTTAAGTTGCCGTGAAGTGTTGGCTGAGCGGGCAGGCCGAATGGCGAGCCAGTTCCGGTCTCTTGGAACCAACTGCCTCCCTCAATCACGAAGTCGACAGTAATCAAGGCCGAAGACGCCGGTGCGGCGGCAAACAACGCGAGCCAGGCGATCAATCCCGCGAGCGCAACCTTCATAGCCCCTCCAAGATCGAGCGGCCCGACATGTCAGAAAAAGCTAACAGTTGTTGACAGTCTGTCAATCGCTCCGCGGCCGCGGCGAATGATGCGATGGCTACGCCGCTGGCGTGAGCGGGACGATCGACACCTGAAGTCGGCGGCGGCTCCGTTGCCTGACATCGATCCGATCGATGAGCTTGCGCGCATTGTGGGCGAGGCTCAAGAGCGTGACGCTGCCGACGAGCAGCGCTACCAGGGTCTAGCGCGCCCGAACCGGGATAGACGCAGGCCGAAACGATAACCGACGGCCTGAAGGGAGGGGATTTCGAATGCTTCGGCTTTTGGGAGTCGCGGTAGTCATCGCCATCTGCGCGCTGCGATCTGAAGGGGCTTTTGCGGGGTACGCCTGCAACGACAATCACTACGTCAATTCGTCAGGCGACATCGTTCACTCGCCGACGTGCGAGACCGAGCCCGGCCACCACACCGCGCACTGTCGAGACGGAAGCGAGAGCTTCTCTGAGCACCACCAAGGGACGTGCTCGCATCACGGCGGCGTCGATCACTGGGATTGAGCAGTCACCGACGCACCGCGCCGCTTGCCCTTCGATCTTCCAACTTGATGTCATCGTCGGCTGGCGACGGCGGTCTTGTTGCGCGCGCGCTCCGACCCCCGCATAGTACGCCTGAAGCGTGGACAGCCCAGTCGACTAGGGAGGAGCATCGCCCCCGCTCCCGGTTCCGCGCCTTCGATCTGAAGGTGCGAGCGGGGTGCGCATCATGACCCAACCAGACCCCCATCGAACCACGATCACACTGTCGGATTTGAGCGATGTAGTTTCCGCTGCAAGGGAGGCAATCAAACTGTTTGACGAGGAGACGCCATGGTGGCGGAGGCACGCGAACGCTGAGTGGCGGTTGCAAGCGCAGATATATCGCGAGAATCGGGACCGACCGTCGGGTACCGATCCGCGCTGATCGGTCATTTCGTGTCCCGCGCGCCATCGCGGTCGCTTAGGCCATGTCCGGCGACCAATGACTACTTCGGCTGGCTTTTTCTAGCCCAACACTATGGCCTTCCTACTCGCTTGCTGGATTGGACGGAGAGTCCGCTGGTCGCGGTCTATTTTGCGGTAGATCTGACAGATACCGACGGGTGCATTTGGGGATTGTCGCCGACCGGTTTGAACCGCCATCTCGTCGATGTGGACGGCCTCGTCATGATGCAAAACCAGCACGCCAAAGATATCGCGAAAGATGCTTTCGCCGAAAATGGATCGCCACAGCCGATGACAATTGCCATCGACGGCCAAGAGATCGATCCGCGCATGCTAGCCCAGATGAGCAGATTTACAGTTCATTCCGAGAGCACACCACTTGACGAACTGGTGTACCCAGAAAGCCCCAAAATGGCTGTGTCAGTATATCATCCCAAAGGACGCCAAAGAAAAAATTAGCAAGCAGCTTTCAGCGCTTGGCATCCGACGTTCGAACCTGTTCCCTGACCTCGCCAGCTTGGCGACCGAGTTGAAATCGAACTTTTGGTGAACGCGCCGATCACCTGCGCGATCTCACGCGCAAGTCCACGACCAGCGCGACTACGGCGGCGCGCATAGCGAGAGGGTGCGCTTCGATGCTGGCCGAACTGCGTCTGTCCAATCACCTCACACTGAGCGGCTTTGTCGTCGCTGTCCTGCTTTCCGCGAGCAGCGCGTTCGCGGGGCCTTCAGACGAGTGCGCGGCGGCTGCGGCTTATGTTTATGGCAAACAAGACTACGCGGAGGCCTTTCGGCTGTGTGGGCCTCTTGCTGAACAGGGCGACGCCAAGGCGCAGTCCGCTCTCGGCTTCATGATCACCAATGGCGAAGGCGTCAAGGTGGACTACGCCCTCTCGGCAAAGTGGTACCGCAAGGCAGCAGAACAGGGCTATGCACCAGCGCAGTCCACCCTCGGCTTCATGTACGACAACGGCAAAGGTGTGCTGCAGGACTACGCCGAAGCGGAAAAATGGTACCGCAAGGCAGCAGAACAGGGCGACGCCTTCGGACAGGCCTATCTCGGCTTCATGTATGAGTGGGGTCACGGCGTGCCGCAGGACTACGCCCTCGCGTACATGTGGCTTAATTTGGCGGCCGCGCACAGTTCTGCCGACTTTGATGTGACGAAATTTTACGCGGAGCGGCGCGACGACGTGGCCAAAAAGATGACCTCCGCGCAGATCGCCGAGGCGCAGCGGCTGGCGCGGGAGTGGAAACCGACGAAATAGCGTAACTAGGGCTTTGCAGGTCGGGCTTCGGGATAATCCCCGCCACGACCAGTTCGAAGGACCCCCCGTGGAGGATACCCGGATTTTTGGGCCCTCGCTGGCCACACGTTCGCCAGCCTCAAGATCACGTCGCTGTAGCTCTCGCCAGGGCCGCGCAGCGCGCTTCAGGCGGTCGACAAGCTAGGCCGCGCGCCACACGCGGCCCCGAATTGCACGCGCGCTCTGACCCCGGCATACTACGCCTCGAGCGCGGATAGACCGGCCAGGCGACAAGCGACGAGCAATCGCACCCGCGGACGGCGGAGGGAAGGCACATGAAGACAGTGACCCTGTTGGCCGCCCTGACCCTCGTTACCGCAGTGACCCAGCACGCCATCGCCGCCGACTTGCTCCATCAAACCAACTCGACGCCGGGGCTCCCGGCGGGCGTTCCGGGAGAGTGCGAGACTGGCTTCTGCGGCACCCCAGCGAATAACGGCGGCGGGTTTGGGGGGACCCTAGTTGGACCACAAGAGCCTACCCCGGGCCCATGTCGACGGCACAAGAACGCGCACCGAAGGCTGCGCAAGGAGGCCCTCGAAAGGCGGCCCTCGAAAGGCGGGCAACACTGAGGGCGGCAAGAAGGCCGGGCGCGGCCGACCGGCATGGTGGAGGTAATCGCCTCGAACGCGGCCTCGCTGATCGCGATCCGGATCATCACACCGCCGGGCGGAAGTCGACGACGTTCGACGCCGCCTCGCCGGTCTCGATCTCGCGAACGCGTCGCGCCCATGCTTCGAGCGCGGCCCTCATCTCCGGCTGATACGAAAAACGATTGTAAACCGCCGCGACGCCTTTGATCGTGCCGCTGCGATGGTTCAACACCCGCTCAACGACGTGCGGCGCGACGCCGATCTCGGCCATGCCGCTCGCGCAAGTTCGCCTCAAGTCGTGAAGCACCCACGGCTTGACCGGCTTGCCAAGCTTCACCGCCAGCGCCGCGTCGATCTTCGCCTTCGACGGCGGGAATCCGGTCACCGGGTGAACGCCATCGAACGAGAACACGAAGTCTACCGCCTCAAAGCGCCGCAGCCCCTGCAGCATGTCAACGACGTCGTCAGGCAACGGCAGCGTGTGCTCGCGACCATTCTTTGAGCGCGCCGCTGGCAACCGCCAAGCCTTGGCGTCGAGGTCGACTTCGCTCCACCGCATCTCCGCGACTTCACTGCGGCGCTGGCCAGTCAGGAGCAACATCTTGACCAGCGGCCCGACCGGATAATCGGTGGCGTCGAGGACCGCCATGAGCGCGGCGACCTCCCCCTCGTCGAGCACGCGGTCGCGGGATACCTCCGGCTTCGGCTTGCGCACGTCAGTGAAAGGGTTCCGCTCGACGATGCCCCGCTCGACGGCGAAGCGGCCCATTGACTTCAGCACCCCGAGCGTCCGGTTTGCGACAATCGGCGCGCGGTCGCCCAAGGCGTCGAGAAGCTCATGGATGTCGGGCTTGCCGATGCTCGACAGCCGCCTTGCGCGCCACTCGGGCAAGACGTCGTGCTCAAGAATGCGCTCGATCTCTCGCGCCGTACGGAGCCGCTTCGCTTTGACATGTCTGGTGATGAATGTCCGCGCGACGCTCTCGATTAGATCGTGCGGCTTGGCCTCCTCGGCGGCCTTCGCCTTCGCCTGCGCGTGCGCGGCGCGCTTCTCGGCGTTGGGGTCTGTGCCCTTGGCGATCGTGGCCTTGGCGATCGCTGCTTTCTTGCGGGCCTCCGCGAGCGAGATCGCTGGATATGGGCCGAGCGTCGCCTTGCCCTGCCTCCCATTCAGACGATAGCGCAGCGCCCACGCCATCGAGCCCGACGGCTGAACGATGATCCGCAGCCCGGGCGACTTCGAATCAGCCTCCTCGAATCGGTCCTCCTTCGGCTTCAGGCTGTCGAGGAAAGCCTGCGTCAGCATCCTTGGCATGTGGTACCCCGCGTGTCCCGTGGGTACCGAAACCACCTCGGTTCAGGTTGGCCTATCGTGGCCTGAGATGTGGTAGGCGAAACCGTCAACCGCAAGAGAAATCTAAGCATTTCCCCACAAAAAGCGGTCTCAGACGTCACGAGACGGCGCACCCTCAAGGCTGTCGTGCGAGCAGGAGATGACGCGCGCAGCGACCGCGAACGGCGTCCCGCTCAACGTCCTCTATTCGGTCGGGCTGACCGAGACGGGGCGCAAGGGTGAGCTCAATCCCTACGACATGAACATCGACGGCAAGGACGTTCATTCCGCGACGCTCGCCGAGGCGATGGCGAGATTTTCTCAGGCGAAGATGCGGGGCGCGAAGCTCATCGACATCGGCTGCATGCAGATCAACGTCGCATTGGCACGGGGCTGACTTTGGTTCCGTCGGCGAGATGTTCGACCCGGCGCGCAACGTCGAATATGCCGCGAGGTTCCTGAAGGCGCTGCGGGACGAGGAGGGCAGCTGGACGTTGGCGGTCGCCCGCTATAACGCCGGGCCGAACAATCCGGCGGCGGAGCGGACTTACGTCTGCGCCGTCATCCGCAACATGATCGCGAGCGGCTTCGGACGGTGGACGGCGAACGCGAGCGCGCTCTGCCGGTAGCCGTGATCCTCTCGGAGAGGCGGGGGTCAGTACCCCTATGATCGCCGTGCGCGCGCCTCAGGCCTCGACCTTGTCTTTGTACGAACGCCAGCGCAGCGCTTCCCGACCGGATTCAGCCTCCGCCGTCGCCGTTGCGACGATGCGCTCGTGATCGGGCGACTTGTGGCAGGCGGGGTCGGCGTTGCGGGCGTCCCCGGTCAGCGCCAGCGCCTGGCAGCGACAGCCGCCCCAGTCGACCTCGCGCCGATCGCACGAGCGGCAGGGCTCGCGCATCCATTCCGTTCCGCGGAACGCCCTGAAGGCGGGGTTCAGGCGCCATATGTCGGCGAGCGAGTGATCGCGCACGTTCCAGAATTCGAGGCCCGGAATGGTCTCGGCGGCGTGGCAGGGCAGCGCCTTGCCGGTCGGCGAGACGTTGATCGCGATGCGCCCCCATCCGCCCGCGCAGGGCTTGGGGTAGCGGGCGTAGTAGTCGGGGACCACCATGTCGATGACCAGCTCGCCCTTTAGCCGCGAGCGGGCCGCTTCCACGAGCCCGATCAATTCCTCGACCTCTTCTCTTGGCGGCATCAGCGCGGCGCGATTGGCGAGCGCCCAGCCGTAATATTGCGTGTGGGCGATTTCGAGCCGGCGCGCGCCGAGTTCGACCGCGAGCTCGATGAACGCGCCAACCTGATGCAGATTTGCGCGATGAATCACCGCGTTGATCGTGAGCGGCAGGCCCGCCTTGGTCACATAACCGGCGAAGGCGCGCTTGCGCTCCCATGAGCCGGGATAGTGTCCAAGCCGGTCGTTGGTCTCCTTGTCGGCGCCCTGGAAGGAGAGCTGCGCATGATCGAGGCCGGCGTCGGCCAGTTCGCCCGTCAGCTTCTCGCCGACCCCGATCCCCGAAGTGATGAGGTTGGTATAGAGCCCGCTCTGCGAGGCGTGGCGGGTGAGGTCGACGATGTCGCGCCGCGCCGTCGGCTCGCCGCCGGAGAGATGCACGTGCAGCGCGCCGAGCTCGGCGGCCTCGCTGAACACGCGCTTCCAGGTCGCGCCGTCGAGCTCGGCGCCCGGCCGCTCGAGGGCCAGCGGATTGGAGCAATAGGGACAGCCGAGCGGACAGCGGTGGGTGAGCTCGACCAAAAGTCCGATCGGGGGCGCGGGCGGGGGTGGGGCATGAGCCGTCATGTTTCGAGAACTCTTTTGGCCTTGAGGTCGGCGAGCATGGCGACCACATCCTTTTCGATCAGCGCCGCCGGCGCAGTATAGCGCTTCGCGAGTTCGGCGACGATTGCGGCCAGATCCCGCTCGCCGTCGCAAAGCTCGAGCACCGTCGCCGCCGTGGCGTCGATCTCGAAGATCCGCTCCGGCGCGAGCAGCGTCCACCGTCCGCGCACCTCGTCGCGCTTAAGCTTGACGCCCTTGGGCAGTCGCGGCCGCGCTTGAGGCTCTATTTCCATCGTCTCGTCGTTCCGCTTCAAGCTGGCCGGAAGGCGCCGGGCGGGATCGCGCCGGTGACATAGGCGTGATGCAGCGCGTCGAGCTGCGCCCAGAGCACCTCGGTCTTGAACTTCAAGGCGGCAAGCACGCCTTGCTGCTCTTCGATCGTTCGCGCGTTGCGCTTGACATAGTCGAGCGCGAACCCCGCGTCCTTCGGCGCCTGGTCAAGCCGGCGGCGGAAATAGGCCACCACTTTCTCGTCGATGAAGCTGTAATTGGCCAGCATCCCGGCGATGCGCCGCTTGTGGAGCGAGGGCGCGAAGAGCTCGGTCAGGCTCGAGGCCACCGCCTCGATGAGCGGGCGCTCGCGGACGAATCTGGACATAGGCCTGGACCGCGAACCTGGTCGCCGGCAGCGCGCCTTCCTGCGAAATCACGTAGTCGCGGTCGAGACCGAGCCCGTCGGTGAGGATGAGCCAGCGCTCGATGCCGCCCTTGTCCTCGCCCAACCCGTCATGGTCGGCGATGCGGTGCAGCCATTCGCGGCGCAATTCGCGATCCTCGCAGCGCCCGATCAGCGAGGCGTCTTTCATCGGGATCGCCGCCTGATAGACGTATCGGTTGAGCGCCCACGCCTGCACCTGGCCCTTGGTCAGCTTGCCGTCGTGCAGAAGTCCGTGAAACGGATGCAGGTCGTGATAGCGCTCGGGGCCGATAGCGCGCAGCGCCGCCTCGAGCGCCTCCGGACTCATCGGCTCCGGGGCCGCGTGCTTGTTCATGGGCTAACCTCCATGCCGTCGAACGCGACCTCCCAACCGGCCGCTTTCACCTTTGCTTCTTCGGCCGATCCTTCGATCAGGATCGGGTTCGAATTGTTGATATGGATGAGGATGCGCCGCACATGGGCGTGGCGCGCGAACGCCTCCAACGTTCCTCCAGGTCCTGCGACCGGCATGTGGCCCATGCGCCGGCCAGTCTTGTCGCCAAGCCCATTGGCGATCATTTCGTCGTCGGCGAAGAGCGTGCCGTCGAAAAACAGCACGTCGGTTTTGCCGACGCGGGCGTCGAGGTCCTCCGTAACATGGGCGCAGCCGGGCGCATAGACGAGCCTAGCGCCCCCCGCTTCCGCCGCGACGCAGACCGTCCCTTCGCCGATGTCGTCGACGCTGACGTTCCCCTCCTCGAGCCACAGCGGGACCTTGCCGGGAACCGCGAACAATTCAATCTTGAGGCCAGGCAGGGGCTCGAAGGTCTCGCCGAGGCCGACCGCGCGGCGCGGGGCGACGGCGCGATCCACGGCGTCGAACATCCGGTTCGCCCCGATCGACTCCAGCGTCGCCTGCGTGCCGAAGATCGCGAGCGGTTGGCGCTCGCGCAGCGCCAGCAGGCCAGCCGAAGAATTGACCTCGGCGTTGGTCAGGACGACGGCGGCGATTGGCGAATGGCGCCCCTCGCCCTTCGGCTGCACCGCCGGCGTCGCGAGAATCTGCTGGCGCAGGTCGATCGAGGCGTTGAGCAAGAGCCAGTTGGCGCCGTCTACGCTGAGCGCGAGGCCGGCCTGGGTGCGCGGCTTGACCCGCTTGTCGCCGCTCCAGGCGAAACGGCAGACCCGGCAGCCGCAATTCCACTGCGGCACGCCGCCGCCGGCGGCCGAGCCCAGCACCAGCGCTCTCAGTCGGGGACCAGAGGCGCTAGCGGGGGACATAGTTGAAGCTCGTCGCGATATGGGCCGAGCCGCCGGGGGGAGGCGGGAAATGTGCCGATTGCACCAGCGTGCGCGCCGCCGCGTCGAGTTCGGCGTCGCCGGAGGAGCGGGTGATCGCAAACGAGGTCAGCGCGCCCGACGCGCCGATGGTGAAGGCGACGCTGACGACGCCCCTCGCGCCACGAGCGGCCGGCGGATAGAACAAGCGGGTGCGAATGGCGGCGCTCACCTCCCCGATATAGGCTGAAAGCGAGGCGGCGCTAGCCGCCGCGGGCTGGTTCGCCCGTGTCTCCGGCCGCCCCGCCTCGAGAGAAGCTGTCTTCCGTGACGTTGCGGGCGAAGGCGTGTGCTCGGCCGTCTCGGGCCTCAGCCGAGCGGCCTCGGGCGCAGGCTTTGGCCGCGGTTCGACCCGCGGCTGAGGCGGACGAGGTTTTGGCGGCGGGACCTCGACCGCCTTCGGCGGCGGCGGCCGGGGAGGAGGCGCAAGCTCGACCGGAGCGGGAGGCGGCGGAGGTTCCGGCGGCGGCAGGGGAGTCTGCTCGGCGGCCGCGGGCGGGACAGGTTCCGGCGGCGGGAGAGGAGGCTGCTCCACGACCGGCGGAGGCGGGGTAACGGCGATCGGCGGCGGCGGCTCGAGGGGCGGCGCTTCGACAGGCGGCGGCGCCGGCGCGGCGGCTTGCGGCGGCTGAGCAGCTGATTCTTCACGGGATTTCGGCTCTTCGGCGGGCGGCGCCGGGCTTTCCGGAGGCGCGGCTTCCGGCTGAATATCGACGATCACTGCTCTCGGCGGCTCGGGCGGCTTCGGCGTGAGCGTGATGACTAAGAGCGCGGCGGCATGGAGGGCGACCACGATCGCAATCACCGCCGGGCGAAGCCAGGGCGGGCTCAGGGACGGCGGCTCGAACGCGCGCCCGCCGAGCGCAACGTCGGTCATTGCGCGGGCGCGGGCGGCGTCAGAGCTGGAGCAGAGCGGCGGCCGCTCGAGACGATGGCGATGCGGGTGACGCCGTTGGCGGCCAGTTCGTCCATGACCGACACGACGTCGCCATAAGAAGCGTCGCGGTCGCCGCGCAGCTGCACGACTCCGTTGGACTCGCCGAGCCTTGCCTTAACCGTCGCCGCCAGTTCATCGGGCACAACCGGGTCCTTCCCGACCGAAACGGCGCCGTCCTTGGCGACGACGACCACGACCGGATTTTTGGCGTCGAGCGGCTCGGCCGTCCGGGCGCTCGGCAGGTTGACCTTGATGCCGCTTGCCAGCAACGGCGCCGTGACCATGAAGATGATGAGCAGCACGAGCATCACATCGACCAATGGCGTGACGTTGATCTCGGCCAGAGGCTGATAGAGGCCTTCGCCGACCTTGCGCGGCTTCATTGCCATCAGGGCGCCTCCGCGCGACGACGCGGCCCGTCGTCGCGGGCGACTTCCGCCGGGCGCGAAATGAGGGCGAGCGCGCGCTCCTCGACGAAAGAGGCCATGTCCTGGCCGAGTCGCGCAAAGGCGGCGCCGATGCGGTTGTAGCCGATCGAGGCCGGAATCGCCGCCGCGAGGCCGTAGGCG
The DNA here is from genome assembly GCA_963783175.1 of uncultured Alphaproteobacteria bacterium. GTDB lineage: Bacteria > Pseudomonadota > Alphaproteobacteria > Rhizobiales > Beijerinckiaceae > Roseiarcus. The sequence goes on along the minus strand of CAWANG010000042.1, from coordinate 27,912 downwards.
GTCGCCGCCAGCGACTCGGCGATCCCCGGCGCGACCGTCACCAGCGACGTGTCCTGCGCCTGGGAGATGGCGGCGAAGCTCGACATGATTCCCCAGACGGTGCCGAACAGGCCGACGAACGGCGCGACCGAGGAGATGACCGCGAGATTGGGCAAGCCGCCTTCCGAGCGCGTCAGGAGCTCGCGGGCCGCGCGCGCCATCGCATCCGAGATGCGCTCTCTGAGGTCGCTCACTGTTTCGCCGGGGATGCGACGTCGCGTCTCCTCATCGCCGGCGAGGGCGATCGCCTCCAGCGGTTTCGGGATCGTTCGCCCGGCGCGCGCGGCCCGGACGGCCCGGCCAAGGCGCACGACCGAAATGACGCCTTCGATGATCAGGACCCAGCACCAGAGCGAGGCGAAAAACAGCACCCCCATGACAAACTTGCCGACGAGCCCAGCCGAGAGAAAAAGCCCGATCGGAGATAGGTTTACCGTTTCCATGTCATCGCATACTCGCCAAGAACAACCACGCGCGCTGTCGAGTCCGTCACTTTAGCAGTTTCAACAGTGCGCGGCCTGCCCTGCCTTGCAGTTCTTCCGGAGTGAGAGTGCCGTCGTGGTCGACATCCGCCTCATTGAAGCGCTTCTCAACCACCGCGAGGTACTCGTCCTTCGACAGCGTCCCATCCTTGTCGAGATCCGCCGCATTCAAATCGCCCGTCGTCAATCTCCTACGCAATTCCTTGGCGTCCAAGGTGCCGTCGTGATCGTGGTCGAGTTTGTCGAACAGCGTTGCGGCAGCCTTTTTCGGCTCTGCAAGATCGACCGTTCCGTCGGCGTCGGTGTCGAGTTCCTGCAGGCAGGCCGGAGGCGGCAGTCACGGGCGAGCCGCCTAGAGCAAGCAGGCCGGCGAATGACACGAGCATAGTCCGCGGTGAGAGCGCCATGAGAATCTCCTGATTTCGCGACGCATGAGCTCAGCCGCCCGGAGCGGCCTCACCTTGCGTGATATGACACATCCTCTGGCCGCGCCACGCTTCAAGCGAGCGACTTGCGGTAATGCGCCGGGCGGCCGAATTTCTCGGGCATCCGGCCTCGCGTGCTCTAGCCTGACGGGACACTACGTTCAACGCTTCCGTCTTTCCCTGCTTATCCCGGAGTTACAATGTGATCCGCACCCCCCCGTAGATGGCGAAGGGCTTCCCCGGCCCGAACGACTGCGGATTCGTAATCGCCGGGCCGGTCATGAACTCTCCGGGCTGAACCAGGCCGCCGGACGTATAATAGCGCTGGTCGAAAATGTTCTGGGCGTAGCCATAAAGCTGAATTTGCTTGTTCCACTGGTAGGAGGTGTGGAGGCCGAAGACGGCATAGCCCGGGACTTGGGGAACCGCGTTGTTCTCGTTGCCGAAGATGACCTGGCCTGAGGCCGCGACCATGTCCGCGCCGATCTTCCAATTGTCGGTCACGGCGTAGTCGACGCCCAGCTTGACCGTATTTTTTGGAATGCCGGCGATTTGCGTGCCATTGGTGATCGGAATGTTCCCATTGGCGTCGGCCAACGGATTGTTCGGCGACGGCTCCTCGAAGGTCGTAAGGTAAATGGCGTCGATGTAGGTGTAATTGGCGTAAGCCGTCCACTTATCGGCGGTCCACTGGGCGCTGACCTCCGCCCCCTGGCGCAAGGTTGTGCCAACGTTGGTGTAATACCCGAAGCCGTTGAACGTGCTCACCACCGGCAGAATGTCGTTGGTGAGCGTGGTGCGGAAGAGCCCGGCCGACCATTGCAGCTTGCCCCATTGGGGCCCCAATGCGGCGAGAGCGTTCTGCCCACGGAAGCCCAGCTCAAAAGTGTTGCCGACGACCTGCTTCAGCGGCGGGTCGGAAGACAGGAAGTTGTCGATGATGCAGGGGACAGTGGGGCTCGCGCAGCCGAGCTCAAGCGGCGTCGGCGTGCGATTGGTCATCGCATATCCCGCGTAGAAGTTGATGTCAGGCGTGATCTTGTAGGTCAGGCCGACCGTCGGATTGAGGTGGAAGTAGTCCGAGTAGCCGCTGAGGAGAGCGTCGTTCGTGCCCTCGAGATTGATCCCGGCGAAATTGAAACGCGCACCGCCGGTCAGTGTCAGCCGATCGGTCGCGTTGAACGTGTCGAGCGCGTAGACGCCGACATAGGTGTTGTTCGCCTTGACGTCGATCGGATTCAGAAAGCTGTCGGGCTCGTCGATGATGAATGGGGAGGCGGTCAACGGGTACGAGTTGTTCGTGAAAGCGATCGTGCCGAGCGTGCTGTTGCCGATATAATGCGTCCAGCCGTAGTCGAGCGACGTGCCGACGGTCAGATTGTTGTCGCGGCCGAAAATCTTGTCGGTGTCGACAACCTGCCCGCTGACGCCGACCGAGCGTGATTGCGTCTGGTTGTCGTCGTCCTCGCCGAGGTCGAGCGTTCCACCCTGCGAAATGTCGGGTATGATTCCGCCCAACGTGTCATGCACCGGGCTCCCGTTTAGGCACGAATAGGGCGGACAGGGCGTCACCTGGGTCCCGTTGCCATCTACGTGCTGCTGGTTGAACTGGCGGAAATGGGCTCCGGCCTGGAAGCTCAGCGTCGGCGAATAGGCGTAGCTGCCGGTCCACTGGAGCATGGCCATCTGATTATCGGTCGTCTGGGGAACGGTGTAGACGCTGCCCCAATTCGTCTGAAGCTGCTGGATCGGCGTGTAAGCGACAGCGCCGAACTGGGTGTTCCCCGCGGTGAGCTGCAGGTGCGATTCAAACCCGTTCGCCTTGTAGCCGACGTCGCCATAAAAGTTGGTGAGCTGCGACGCCGAGTCGCCGCGCCAGCCGCCCTCATTGATCTGCGAGGCCGCCAGATAAACCGACCAGTTGCCGACCAGCTTGCCGTATTGAATTTGCTCTTGCGCGCGATAGAAGGAGCCGCCCTCGAGATCGGCTTCGAAGCCCTGCCAGGTGAAGCCGTTCTTCATGGTCACGGTGACGGCGCCGCCGAGCGCGTTGAGGCCGAAGATCGGGTTTGCCGCGATGATCGTCGTCTTGTCGATTGCATTTGCTGGGATGAGGTCCCAATTGACGACGTCGCCGAACGCCTCGTTGATGCGGGTGCCGTTCTGGTAGACGGCTAGCCCTTGCGGCGTGCCGGTGACCGCGGTCGCGTCGAAGCCGCGATAGCTGAGGTCAGGCTGGAAGTCGTTGCCGGAGACGTTGCCGACGGTGACGCCCGGCGCCGAACGCCCCAGCGCGTCGGTGAGCGTCGTATCGTTGAAGGTTTGCATATCTTGGGAGCTGGTCTGCCAAACCGCGAAGGGAGATCGCGCCACGTCGATCTCACCGCCGCCGAGCGGCGTCGTCGCGACGACATCGAAGGTCGGGAGCACGATCGTGTCCGCGCGCGCCGTGGCCGCTGCGGCGATAAAAAGCGAGAAGCCGAGCGCGCGCAACCGCCAAGCCGTTGAGCGAGTCATCTGACGTCCTCCCCAGCGCGCGCCACGTCAATAGCGCCGCGAGCAAGCTCGTCAGGGAGTTATGAGAGCGCAAAATCTCATAGGCCCGCTCGCGGCCCCTCAAACATAAGCGCGTCTCTCGCCGCAAGTAATTTCAAACATTGGAAGATTTTCAGGGACCCATTCCTCACTTCGTCGGGAAGTTTTCCCGGTCGGCGACCGCTCCGGCCGCGCCGAACCGCGCCTCGACCACGACGCCGCCTCCGGGCCGGGAGCCGATGGCGACTTGGCCGCCAAGCAGCCGGACCCGGTCGCGCATGCCGGCAAGCCCCATCCCAGCTTCAGTTTCGCCCTGCAATCCGCGACCGTCGTCGGCGACGCGAATGACAAATCCCCCTAAGCCCGCGTCCAAGACCGGCTCGAGGACCGGCGTTTCGAACCGCAGCGACACGTCGATCCGCATCGCGCCGGCGTGGCGAAATGCGTTGGTCATCGCCTCCTGGACGAAGCGATAGGCCATAAGGCTCGCGCGATCGCTCATCGTCTCGACGCGCGGATCGACATCGAGCTTAACCGCCACCCTCGGCTCGGCTCGCCGCCAATGGGCGACGAGGGCCTCGAGCGCCTCGGCAAGGCCCAATTCCTCAAGCGCGGCCGGACGCAGATCGGCGAGGATGCGGTGGTTTTGCGCCTGAAGCGCTTCGACCTGCGCCTCGATCGCGCTCGCCGCCGCCCGCGACGGTGGATCATCGCCGAGCTTTCTGCCCAAAACCGCGGCGCTGGCCCGCAAGGCAAAGAGATGCGGCCCGAATTCGTCGTGTAGCTCGTGAGCGATCACCTGACGTTCCATGTCCTGGGCGTCGAAAACGCGCTCCACCAATTCGCCGTTGGCGCGCTTCAAGTCGCCAAGCGCCTCCGCGAGACTGTTGATCTTGGCGTTGAGTTTGCGAATCTCCGGTGGTCCGCCGCCTTCCGCGCGCGCCGCATAGTCGCCCGCCTCAAGGCGTCCGAGCGTTGCGCTGGCGACGCCAAGAGGCTTTACCGCGCGCCCGACCAGCATGCTCGTCACTCCCAACGCCGCCAGCGCCATCATCGCGCCGACCAGCGCATGGTCGCGCGCGCCCGCCCAGACTTCGTCGATCTCGTCCGCAGGATCGGCGACAATGATGATCGACTCCGTCCTGCCGTCGTTCAAGCTCACTGGAATAGCGGCGACTTCGCTTGGCGCGTTGACGAGGGCCCGAAACCACCGCGGGGCGTCCGACTCATTGTTCGCCTCGCGCGCGATCGACGAAGCGAGCGACGGTTCGCCCAGCCCGGCCCGCACGTGCCGCAGGTTCTGGAGACTGGCGATGAGCGCCTCGACCGCGTCCGGTCGAGGCGGCCCCTGCGAGCGCGCCAGCGTGGTTGAGACGAAATCCTTGGTCAGCCGCATCGCGCTTTGCGTTTCGGCGCGCGCCCGAGCGCTCGCCTGGAGGACGACGTGGCCCGCGTCGGCGGCGAGCCACAGCGCGAAAAGCGACGCGAAAATGAGATTGAGCCGAGTGCGCAGGGAGATCGAACGCCACATCCGTCTCACGCCTTTCCGGCTTCACCGTTGATTTTGCTCGCGCTCCTGTCAATGCTGCGAGGGATTGCCACGGAAGGATGCAGCTTTTGCGGGTTCTTATCGTCGACGACCATCCGATCGTCATATCGGGATGTCGCGCTCTTCTCGAGGCGGATTCGCGCGTCGAGGTCCGCGAGGCGCGGGACGGCGCGTCCGGCTTCGCCGCTTTTTTCGACCAGAGCCCCGACGTCGCGGTGATCGACATCAATCTGCCGGGACATTCGGGCCTTGAGCTCCTGCGACGGATCCTCGAGCGAGCGCCGGAGGCGCGGCTCATCGTCTTCAGCATGAACGACGACCCGGTCGTCGCCGCGCGGGCCATCGAGGCTGGCGCAAAGGGCTACATCGCCAAGAACGACGATCCGGCCCTGTTTGCCGAAGCGGTAAGGCAGGTGGCGAATGGCGGTCTCTATCTGCATCCGGAGATGGCGCGGCAGATCGCCTTCCTGCGCGCGGGCGCCAACGCCAATGCGATTTCGAGCCTGAGCCCGCGCGAGCTCGAAGTCTTGCGCCTCCTCGCCGCCGGCCGCACCATGGCCCAGATCGCCGACCTGTTGAACGTCTCCTATAAGACCATCGCCAACAATTGCACCCAGCTCAAGCAGAAGCTCGGCGCCCGCTCCGCCATGGACCTCATGCGCATCGCGCTCAGCGCGAGGATATGAGGGGTCCGTTTACACCCCGAGCGCCGCGTTCTTCAGCGGCAGCGAGCGGATGCGTTTGCCCGTGACGGCGAAGATGGCGTTGGCGACCGCGGGCGCGATCGGCGGAGTGCCAGGTTCGCCGAGCCCGCCCCACTTGTCGCCGCCGGAGAGGACGAAATGGGTTTCGATGACCGGCGCGTCGGCCATCTTTGCGATCGGATAAGAGTCGAAATTGCCCTGCTCGACCCTGCCCTCCTTGATCGTGATCTCGCCGAATAGGGCCGCGGTCAGGCCATAGAGCACCGCGCTTTCGATCTGCATCGCGGCGGTGAGCGGATTGACGAGGTGGCCGCAGTCGACGCAGGCGACGACCCGCTCGACCTTGACTTCGCCACGGTCGCTGACCGCGACCTCGGCGATCTCGCCGACGATGGTGCCGAAGGCCTCGTGGATCGCGACGCCCCGCCCGATGCCTTTGGGCAAGGGCTTGCCCCAGTCGCCCTTGTCGGCGAGCGCATCGAGGACGGCGAGGAAGTCGGGCCGGTCTTGGAGCAGACTGCGCCGGTATTCGAGTGGGTCGCGTTTGGCGGCATGGGCGACCTCGTCGACAAAGCTCTCGACTGCGAAGGCGTTCTGCGACGAGCCGACCGAGCGCCAGAACATGACCGGCACATGGGTGTTCTTGAGGTTGACGCCGACTTTCAGTGCGTCGGCGCGATAGGGACAATTGGCGAGGCCTTCGACCGCCTGGCGCTCGACCCCGTTCTCGACCTTGCCCCAGCCGAGCGAGTGGGTGATCGAGCCGACCGCGGTCGTGAAATCGAAGCCGGCGGGCGAGCCGTCATCACTCAGCGCGGCGCGCATTCTCAGCGCCGCCTGCGGGCGATAGCGATCCGATCGGATGTCCTCTTCCCGGGTCCAGATCAGCTTGATCGGGCGCCGAAGCGCCTTGGAGACCTCGACCGCCTGAGTCAATTCGTCGTTGACCGCGCGCCGGCCGAACCCGCCGCCGAGGAAGCAATTGTGGACGAAGACCGCCTTCGGATCGAGCCCGCCGGCCCTGGCCGCGCGCGCGAGCGCGGAATCGGGATCTTGCGTCCCCATCCAGACGTCGAGCCGGTCGGGGCGCCAATGCGCGGTCGCGTTCAGCGGCTCCATCGGCGCATGCGCGAGGTACGGAACCTCGTAGAGCGCCTCGAGCACTTTGGCCGGCTTCGCGAAGGCGGCGGTGACGTCGCCATGGCCGCCGCCGTTGGCGAGCGGCCCGTCGAGCGCGGCGCGATAGTCGGCGGCGAACTCGACGCTGTCCGTCGAAGCGGCCGGGCCGAAGTCCCATTCGATCGGCATCGCGTTCAGCGCTTCCTTGGCGCGCCAGAAGTTGTCGGCGACCACGGCGACGCCATTGGTCACCGGCATGGCGGCGATGATCCCGCGGCGCCCGGAGACGGCTGAAAAATCATAGGACTTGAGCTTGCCGCCGAACACCGGACAATTGGCGGCGGCAGCGTAGGCCATGCCGGGCAGGCGGGTATCGATGCCAAAACGCGCCGCGCCGGTCACTTTGAGCGGCGTGTCGATGCGCTTGATCTCCTTGCCGATGAGCTTGAACTGATCGGGCGTCTTGATCGCGGGCTCGGCGGCGAGCGTGACCCTGGCGGCGTCGGCCGCGAGGTCGCCGAAGGACGCCGACCACCCGGAGGCTTCATGCCGGACAAGCCCGCCGCCGGCGACGCAGGACGCGGGTTCGACGCCCCAGCGCGCCGCGGCCGCGGCGACGAGCCGCGCCCGGACCGACGCGCCGGCCTGCTGCAGGAAGACGCGCGATCGCCGCACCGAGGAAGAGCCACCCGTCCCCATCGATTGATAGACGTTGTTGTCGGTGAGGTTGCGGTGGGCGGAGGCGTACTCGACCTTCACCTTGGCGAAGTCGCATTCCAATTCCTCGGCCAGGATCATCGCGAGCGACGTCAGCACGCCCTGCCCCATTTCCGACTTCGGCACGCGCAGCGTGATCGAATTGTCGGGGTCGATGACCACGAAGGCGGTGACCTCGTCGGGCGACTTGCCTGTCTCCGGGCTCCACGGTTCGCCAGCAATGGTTGTCGCGCCGGCGAACTCGGGCGCGAACGCGGCGATCATCAGGCCGCCGGCTGCGGAGAGGCCCACCTGGATAAGCGAGCGGCGGGAGAGCATGAGGGTCATTACGGGCTCTCCCTTCAGATCTTGATCAGTTCGGCGGCGCGATGAACAGCGGCGCGCATGCGGGGGTAAGTCCCGCAACGGCAGATATTGGTCATCCCGTCGTCGATGTCGGCGTCACTCGGATGGGGATTGTGCGAGAGCAGAGCTACGGCCGCCAGGATCTGCCCCGATTGGCAATAGCCGCATTGCGGCGCGTCGGCCTCTATCCACGCCTTCTGCACCGCGTGCAATTCTTTCTCGCCGAGGCCCTCGATGGTGAGGATCGGCTTGCCGGCGGCGGCGCTTACAGAAGTGATGCACGACCGCGTCGCCTCGCCTTCGATGAGCACAGTGCAGGCGCCGCAGAGCCCAGCGCCGCAGCCGAACTTCGTTCCGACCATCCCTAGTTCATCGCGCAGCGCCCACAGCAGCGGCATGTCGGGCTCGACGTCGATCGCGAGCCTCCGTCCGTTGATGACTAGGTCGATCATGGTCTGCAACTCTTCGATTGGACCGGCTGTGGCGCGAAATAGAGCGCGCCGCCCGAGCTAAAATAGGGCAAGCGCGGCGGATGGACGCCTCGGCGCGCTCAATTCGGCGCGAGCGGCGACCAAATTTGCGTGAGTTACGGCCGGGCATAACGCTTGAGGCCGCCGAGCCGAGCCTGCATCATCGGCGACACCGCCGATTCGGATCGACCCATGTCCTCGCGCCTGTCCCTCCTCCGCGTCCGCCCGCTTGCCGGCAACCGGGCGCGCGGCTGGCTCACCGCGGGTTCGTTCCGCATCCCCTGCGCGCTTGGGCCAACCGGAATCGTGCAGATCAAGCGCGAGGGCGATCGCGGCACGCCGGCTGGGCGGTTCAGGCTTCTCTGGGGCTATTGCCGGCCCGACCGCGTCCGGCTGCGGGCGGCCGGCGCGCCGCTCAGGCCCATGCGTCGCGACCAGGGCTGGTGCGAAGACCCGGAAAGTCGGCGCTACAACCGGCCGGTGCGGCTGCCGGCGGCCGACTGCACCGATCGGATGTGGCGCGACGATCATCTCTACGATCTGACCTTCGTCCTCGACCAGAATTTCTCACGTCGCGCAAAAGGGCGCGGCAGCGCCATTTTCTTCCACATCGCCCGCCCGGGCCTCACCCCCACCGCCGGCTGCGTCGCAATTTCCATAGCCGACATGCTGAAGCTCGTCCCGCGCCTTGCACGCGGCGCAGTGATGGCGATCGGGTAGGCGCTCTTCCCCGGGATCGACGCCGGGTGGTCCTCCTCCCTATGATGGCCTCCGTCGCACCCCAAGGACCACGCTTTGAGACTGCTTCGCCTCGCCGCCCTCGCCTTCCTTTGCCTCTTTCCCGCCGCCGTTTTCGCTGACCCGACCCCGATCATCTCCCCGTTCGCCACCGCGCGTCCGGTGATCGCCAGACATGGCATGGTCGTGACGCAGGAGGCGGAGGCGTCGCGGGTTGGGCTCGACATCCTGAAGCGCGGCGGCAACGCCGTCGACGCCGCGGTCGCGGTTGGATTTGCGCTCGCCGTCACCCTGCCGCGCGCAGGCAATATCGGCGGCGGCGGGTTCATGCTGATTCATCGCGCCGACCGCAATCAGACGACGGCGATCGACTATCGCGAGGCTGCGCCCGTGGCGACGACCAAGGACGTGTTCCTCGACGCCAACGGCGAGGCTGATCCGTTCAAGTCGCGCTTTTCGGGCCTCGCGATCGGCGTGCCGGGCACCGTCGCCGGCCTCGAGCTCGCATGGCGCAAATACGGCTCAGGCAAGTTCTCGTTCGCCGACCTGATCGCGCCGGCGATTGCGCTCGCGCATCAGGGTCTTACCGTCGACGACGATGTCGCCGATTCGCTCCCCCTTGCCGTTCGGGCGATCGCCAGCCACCCGTCGTCGGCGCGTGTCTATCTGAGGGCCGACGGAAGCGTGAAGCAGGCTGGCGACCACATTGCCCTCGACGATCTCGCCGCGACGCTCGAGACCATCGCCGCCAACGGCGCAGCGGGTTTCTACAGCGGGCCGGTGGCGCAGAAGATCGTCGCCGCGGTGCAGGCGGCGGGCGGGCGGATGACGCTGGCGGACCTTGCCGACTATCGGGCCGTCGAGCGCCAGCCGGTGAGCGGAACCTATCGCGGCTATACTGTTGTCTCGATGCCGCCGCCCTCATCTGGAGGCGCGCACATCATCGAAATCCTCAACATTCTCGAAGGCTTTCCGATCGGCGAGCAGGGCCTCAATTCCGCCGCCTCGCTGCATGAGATGGCGGAGGCGGAAAAGCTCGCCTACGCCGATCGCGCGGCCTGGCTCGGCGATCCCGATTTCGTCAAGATCCCGCTCGCTGGCCTCGTCTCGAAAGCGTACGCCGAGCGTCTGCGCGCGCTCATTCCACCCGACCGCGCGCGTCCCGCGACGGACATCCGCCCGGGCGAGCCGCAGCGCTACGAAAGCGACCAGACGACCCATTTCTCGATCGTCGACAGCGACGGCGACGCGGTCGCCAACACCTATACCCTCAACCTTCCTTACGGCAGCGGACTCGTCGCCGACGGGACGGGGGCATTGCTCAACAACGAGCTTGACGACTTCGCCGCCAAGCCCGGCGCCGCCAACGTCTACGGGCTCCTCGGCGGCGACGCCAACGCGCCGGGGCCGATGAAGCGTCCGTTGTCATCGATGAGCCCGACATTGGTGTTCAAGGACGGCAAGCTCGTCATGGCGACCGGCAGCCCCGGCGGGTCGCGCATCATCACGGTCGTGCTGCAGGTGATCGTCAACGTCATCGACCACGGGCTCAATGTCGCCGAGGCCGAGAACGCGCCGCGCGCCCACGACCAGTTGTTCCCCGACGAGCTCAGGGTCGAGCGCGGCGTATCGCCGGACACCATCCGCCTGCTCGAGGCGATGGGCCACAAGGTCGTCTTGAGCCCATCAATGGGCTCGGCCAATACGATCGTGCGCACGCCGGACGGCGAGCTCACCGGCGCGGCGGATTTGCGCCAGCGGGGAACGCTGGCGGTCGGATATTGATCGGCTAGCTTATTGGGGGCGAGTGGGAGCCATGACAGTGAATGTCGGCGTCATCGGGGTCGGCATGATCGGCCAGGAGCATATTCGCCGGCTCACGACCGTAGTCCCGGGCGCGAGTGTGGTTGCGGTCAGCGACGTCGACGAAGCGCGAGCGCGGGAGGCCGCGTTGCTCATCACCGGCGCCAAGGTTTACGCCCAGGGCGAAGACCTCATCCTCGCCAAGGAGGTCGAGGCGGTTATCGTCGCGTCGTGGGGTCCGACCCATGCGGCGCTCGTTCTGTCGGCGATCAGGGCCGGGAAGCCCGTCTTCTGCGAGAAGCCGCTCGCCACCACTGAAGCGGACTGCTCGGCGATTGTCGACGCCGAGACGGCCTTCGGCCGCCGGCTGGTGCAGGTCGGGTTCATGCGCCGGTTCGACCCTCAATACCTGGCGATGAAGGAGACGATCGCCTCGGGCGCGATCGGCGCCCCGCTCATCTTCCAGAGCGGCCATCGCAACGCGTCCGTTCCCGCGCACTATACCGGAGACATGGCGCTGACCGACACCGCGGTGCACGACATCGACATCGCCCGCTTCCTGCTCGACGACGAGCCGGCCGCGATTTCGGTCCGCGCGCCGAGGCGCAACAGCCGCGCTGGCGACGTCGCCGATCCGCTGGTGACACTGATCGACATGCGGTCGGGCGCCCTCGTCGCCATCGAGACCTCCGTCCATATCGCCTATGGCTACGACATTCGCGGCGAGGTCATCGGCGAGAGCGGGACGGTCAGCCTCGCCGAACGCACCGAGGTCGTGGTCAAGGCCAATGGCGCCTTCATGGGCCGCGTCCCAGGCGACTGGCGGGAGCGCTTCGCCCCTTCCTTCGACGCCGAGTTCCGCGCCTTCATCGCCGCAGCGAGCGAGGGCCGGGCGGCGGGCCCGAGCGCATGGGACGGCTATGTTGCGACCGTCGCCTCCTCAGCCGGCGTGAAGGCGCTCAAGTCGAGGAGGCGCGAGCCGATCAAGCTTCGGCGGAGACCGCGGCTCTACGCGGAATCGTGACCGACAGGAGCCATAGGGCGTCAGCGCGAATTGACGCTGGAAAAAGTCGCAATCGTTGTCGAGAGCGACAAAAAAAGCGGCAATCGTTTGCCAAAATCAGAAGGCGGGGCTATTGTGCGCGTTGTCGTTGGAGGCGCATTTGGCGTCCCGGTTCCGGGCGCGCGGCGCCCGCTGTTTGACTCTTAGGCCCTGTTCAATTGCCGAGCGAAAGAAGTTGCAGCTCCTCGCTCCTCACCAAGAGCGAGCGGCCGACGCCCAGATACTTTCATCGGCTCATGGGGCGTCCTTGTCTATGGCGTTGCGACTTAAGCTATTGAATAGGCCTGACTATCCGGACAAGGGTCGGCGGATCGCGCGCTCCGTTTCTGCTTGGATTTCCTTCCGCCGGGCTTGGATTTCCTTCCGTTTTTCCTTTGATTTCCTTCCGCCTGGATTTGGATTTCCTTCAGTGGATTTGGAAATCCTTCCATCGTCCAGCCAGGGCTGACGCCGCCCGAAGCCAGTGGCCCGGCCGCCCGCTGGGTGGCGTCAGTCCGCGCGCGACTGCCCTCGCGGCTCCTCCAGGAGGCTGTAGAGCGCCCGCGCCTCGGTCGCCGGGCCACGCCGCTCGCCGAGCGCCTCGACCCTGACTGCGAGCCACCGCGCCCCTTGTGCGAAGGCGAGGACGTCGCCGCGATGCACCGCTCGGCTCGGCTTGTCGACGGCGCTCCGCGCGCCGCCCCGCGTCAGCCGGACGCCGCCGTCGTCGACGATCCGCGCGGCGAGGCTCCTGGTCTTGAAGAAGCGCGCGCGCCACAGCCAGACGTCGATCCGGCAGGCGTCGTCAGTCACGAAGCAGCGCGACCGGCGGCGCGGCGGCGCCGGGCCTTGGCGCGTCTCGCGCGCCGTGCGGCGGCGGAGTTTGGCTTGGCGAGCGCCGCGAGCGCCGCGAACGGCGTGACCGCGATGCCTGCCGGGGTTGCCGACGAGGGCGCCGCGCGCCGGCGCCATAAGCCTCCCTCGCCGTCTTCGCCCCTTCGCACCCGGGCGAAGCCGAGCCCGCGCAGCACCCGCTCGGCCTCATCGAGCTCCCATCGGAGATCGGCCAGAAGCGCGGGGGTCAGGTCGACCGCGCCGGCGCCGTCGGGCAGAGCGGCGCGGGCGAGCGCGTCGAGCCGCTCGAGTTCCTCGATCGGCGCCGCAAGCCCGCCAACGGCCCGGAAGCCGCGCAGCGAAAGAGCCTCGGGCGGCGGGGCGGGATGGGGCAACAGGGTCAAGGCGCCCGCGTCCGGCCGCCAGCCGGGGCGGGCAAGTTCGGCGTAAGCCGCACCGATGAGCTGCGCCTCTGCGGTTAGTAGCGAGGGGAGGTAGAGGGTGAAGGCGCCGAAGCGCACCCCGAGGCCCTTCAGTATCCGGCGCTCATGGCGGCTTAGCGCCCGAATGCTGCCCTCCGCCAGCCGGCGGTCGAGGGCGCCCGCCTGCTCGACCAGTTGATAGGCGAGGCCGCGCGCCAGGCCCTTGAGGCGGCCATCCTCGATCGCCTCCTTGAGAAGCTTGAGCGCGCCGAGCCGCCGGCACGCTTCCGCGGCGGCGAACGCTTCGAGCCGCCGCGCCGCCCGCTCGCGCTGGGGCTCGGCTCCGAATTCGCCGATGAGCCGCACCCGCGGCGCGAACGGCGTCCCGCTGGCGATCTCGCCCGCCGGCTCGCCGCGCCAGGCGACGACCCCGCCAGCTTGAAGCGCGAACGCCTCGTCGGCCTCGCTTGCGAGCGCCCCGAGCCGCCGCGCGACCTCGGGCGCGACCACCCGCTCGACCGCGCTCCTCAAGGCGCGGTTCTCGAGCGCGGTCGCGCCGCGCTCGAGCTCGAAATGGAAGCCGGCCAGCCGGCCGACCAGATGGCCCTCGACCGTCACCGCCCCTTCCGGACCGATGCCGCCGAGGATCGGCCCCGCCCGCTCGCTCAGGCTGCGCAGGAGGGCGCTGGTCCGCCGGTCGACGAACCGCTGCATCAGCGATTGATGCAGGGTGTCGGAGAGCCGATCCTCGAGCGCCCGCGCCCGGCCCTGCCAGGTCTGCGGATCGGCGAGCCAGTCGGAGCGATTGGCGACATAGGCTAGGGTGCGCACCCGGGCGAGGCGCGTCGATAGCGTGTCGATGTCGCCGTCGATCCGGTCGAGACCGGCGAACTGGCCATGCATCCAATCTTCCGGCAGCCGCCGGTCGCCCTGGGTCAAGAGCTCGAACATCGCCCCGATGAGGCGCGCGTGCTCGTCCTGCGTCGTCTTGCGGAAGTCCGGCGTCTGGCAGACTTCCCACAAGCGCATCAGATTGGCGCGGTCGCGCGAGCGGCGGATGGTAAGCTCATCGGTTGAAAGCTGGCGCAGCGTCGTCTCGTCCTGGCTTTCCTCCGCGAGTTGCAGTCCCGGCGCCGGCGGCGGCGCGGCGAGCGAACGTATGAGCCCCGCGAGCGATTGGAAATCCAGCCGGGCGTTGCGCCACTCCGCTGCCATGACCGGGGGAAAAATGTGGCCTTCGACCGCGCCGACGACGTCGGGATCGAGGTCTGGCGCATCGCCCGTGACGCCGAAGGCGCCGTCCTTGCGGAAGCGGCCGGCGCGCCCGGCGATCTGGGCGATCTCATGCGCGTGGAGGCCGCGCAGGCGCCGGCCGTCGAACTTGCGCAGGCCGGCGAAGGCGACATGGTCGACGTCCATGTTCAATCCCATGCCGATCGCGTCGGTCGCGACCAGGAAATCGACTTCGCCGGACTGGAAGAGGTTCACTTGCGCGTTGCGGGTGCGCGGGCTGAGCGAGCCCATGACCACCGCCGCCCCGCCGCGCTGGCGGCGGATAAGCTCGGCGATGGCGTAGACCGCGTCGGCGGAGAAGGCGACGACGGCGCTGCGCCGGGGCAGGCGGGTCAACTTCTTCGGCCCGGCGTAGGTCAATTGGGACAAGCGCTCGCGGAACTGGATGTCGGCGTCCGGACAGAGCAGACGGATCAGCGAAGCGACGGTTCCCGCGCCCATCAGCATGGTTTCGGCCGTCCCCCGAGCGTGGAGGAGGCGATGGGTGAAGACGTGGCCGCGCTCGGGGTCTGCGCAGAGCTGGATTTCGTCGACGGCGAGAAATTCGACCTTGCGGTCGAGCGGCATCGCCTCGACCGTGCAGACGAAATAGCGGGGCCTTAAGGGGACGATCTTTTCTTCGCCGGTGATCAGCGCGACCTCTGCCGCCCCCCGGGCCTTGACCACTCGATCGTAGATTTCGCGCGCAAGCAGCCTCAGCGGCAGGCCGATCATGCCTGAGGCGTGGCCCAGCATCCGCTCCACCGCCAGATGGGTCTTCCCGGTATTGGTCGGCCCGAGGACGGCGATAAGCCGCGAGGCGTCGCCCCGCGCTGGCGAGCGATTCATGCCCTTCAATGTGGAGGATGGCGGCGGCCGCCGCAAGCCCGGCGTCGGCTCCGACCCGGGGCTTGTCACGTCGGGCGCGGTTGTTCATTCTTGACGCGTGAAGGGCGGCGCGGCTCATATTGCTGTTCGCGCGTGAAGGCGCGAGGCGTGGCCTAAGGAAGCGTCGGCGCAAATTGGGGGGAACGAGCCATGTTCTACGGACAGATCGAGGGGACGGACTTCGTCGTCCTCGACAAGCGCTTCAAGCGGCTGTTCGCGGGCTACGCTCGGGTCGAGCGGCTGTGGACCGGCGCGCGCTGGTCGGAGGGGCCGGCGTGGTT
Source organism: uncultured Alphaproteobacteria bacterium (assembly GCA_963783175.1). GTDB lineage: Bacteria > Pseudomonadota > Alphaproteobacteria > Rhizobiales > Beijerinckiaceae > Roseiarcus. Next base: position 12,247 of record CAWANG010000042.1, on the reverse strand, counting down.
TCCCGCCGGACGCTATCTCGTCTGGTCCGACATCCCCAACAATCGCATGCTGCGCTACGACGATGGGTCGGGCCATGTCTCGGTTTTCCGGCAGCCCTCGATGAACTCGAACGGCAACACAGTCGACAACCAGGGGCGGCTCGTGACCTGCGAGCATCTGACCCGCCGGGTCACGCGCACCGAATTCGACGGATCGATTTCGATCCTCGCCGACAAGTGGCAGGGCAAGCGCTTCAACTCGCCCAACGACGCGGTCGTCAAGTCGGACGATTCGATCTGGTTCACCGATCCGGCCTACGGCATCGACAGCGACAACGAGGGCGACCGCGCGCCCCAGGAGATCGACGGCTGCAATGTCTACCGCATCGATCCGAAGTCGCGCGAAGTCACGCGGGTCATCGACGACATGGTTCGTCCGAATGGCCTCGCGTTCTCGCACGACGAGAAGCTGCTCTATGTCGCGGACACTGGCGCAACCCATAAGCAAAAAGGGCCGCGCCATATCCGTCGCTTCGGAATTTCGGCCGACGGCAGAACCCTCAAGGGCGGCGAAGTGTTCGCGGTCTGCACCGCCGGACTGTTCGACGGCTTTCGCGTCGACGCCGAGGGGCGGGTCTGGGCGAGCGCCGACGAGGGCGTCCACTGTTTCGACCCCGACGGGACGCTGATCGGCAAGATCCTGATCCCCGAGATCGTCGCCAACGTGACCTTCGGCGGCGCGAAGCGCAATCGCCTGTTCATTTGCGGCACGACGTCGCTCTATGCGGCCATGCTGATGACCAACGGCTCGAAGCTCGGCTGACGCATCGGTGGCGGCGCGTGGACCGGACGGCGATTGACGCGCCTCAATGCCAGCCGGATGACCGGGGTATAAGGCACGCTTCGAACCGACGACGCCTGCGTGTGGCGGCGGCTGCGAAGCTGAGAGGAATCCATGGACAGCCCCGTCGATCGCCCGCGCGCTTCGCCGTCGGCCGCAAGGGCTGCCGTTCCGCCGACGTTTGCTCCGCCAGTCCCGCCCTTGCCGGCTTCGATCGAAGGGGAGAACCCGCTCGATCGGGTCGCTCACGCGAATATTGCAAAACTGTCCGGCGGCTTCTCGCCGATGGCGATCGCTGAGGCGGCGTTCGACTGGGCGCTCCACCTTGCGGTCTCGCCCGGGCGTCAGTGCGCCCTCGCGCTCAGCGCCCTCGCCAAGCAGGCCTCGCTCACGGAAACCGCCTTGCAGCCGTTCCGCGCCAGCGGCGACCGCAACGCCGCAGCGCGCGCGCGGCCGGAGGACCGCCGATTTGCGGCGGAGGAATGGCGCCAGTGGCCATACTCGCTCTACGCCGACGGCTTTCTCGCCGCCGAGCGATGGTGGGAAGAGGCGACTTCCGAGGTCCGCGGCGCTTCGTCCCATCATCTCGCGTTCCTCAATTTTCTCGGCCGCCAGGCGCTCGACACCGTCGCTCCGTCGAATTTCCTGGCGACCAATCCGGTCGCGCTCAAGCAGACCTTGAACGAGGGCGGGCTCAACCTGTTGCGGGGGGCGATGAACTATTCCGCCGATCTTCGACGTCTCCTGCGCAACGAGCGCAGCGAGGCGGCGAAGGCGTTCAAGCCCGGCGAGACGGTGGCGCTGACTAAAGGCGCGGTGGTGGCGCGGACGCGACTGGCCGAGATCATTCAGTATAGCCCGACGACCAAGTCAGTGCGCGCCGAACCGGTGGTGATCGCGCCGGCGTGGATCATGAAATATTACATTCTCGACCTGCGGCCCGAGAACTCGCTTATCAAGCATCTCGTCGACAGCGGTTTCACCGTCTTTTGTATCTCGTGGCGCAATCCGACTTCGGCCGATCGCGAGGTCGGGTTCGACGATTATCTGAACGAGGGCCTCATGCCGGCGATCAGCGCGGCCTTGACGATCGCCGGGGCTGCCCGGGCGCATCTCGTCGGCTATTGCATCGGCGGAACCTTGGCCGCGATCGCGGCCGCCGCAATGGCGCGCGACCACGACGATCGCGTGCAGTCGCTGACGCTGATCGCCGCGCAGACGGATTTCGAGGACGCCGGCGAGCTCAAGCTCTTTATCGACGACAGCCAGCTTGCGCTGCTCGAGGACATGATGTGGGAGCATGGCACGTTGGAGGCAAACCAGATGGCTGGTGCCTTCGATCTCATGCGCTCGAACGATCTCGTCTGGTCGCGCGCCATCCATAACTATCTGATGGGCGAGCCGGAGAAGATGGACGATCTATCCGCGTGGTCTTCGGACGCGACCCGCATGCCCTATAAGATGCACAGCGACTATCTCCGCCGGCTCTATCTCAACAACGACCTCGCGGAGGGGCGCTTCAGGCTCAACGACCGCCTGGTGGCGCTGCGGGACATTCGCGCGCCGATGTTCGTCATCGGGACCGAGCGCGACCATGTCGCCCCATGGCGCTCGGTGTTCAAGATCCACTATCTGGCCGGCGCCGAGATCACTTTCGTCCTCGTCAACGGCGGCCACAATCGCGGCGTGGTGGCGCCGCCCGGCCAAGGCGACCGCCATTTCCGCATCGCCACAACCGCGTCGAAAGATCCCCGGCCCGATCCCGACGCCTGGGTCGCGGCGGCGGACGCCCGCGAGCAATCCTGGTGGCCGGCCTGGTTTGATTGGCTTCATGCGCGCTCGAGCCGGGACGTCTCGCCGCCGCCGCTGGGGCTCGCGAGCGCAGGCCTCATGCCCCTCGCCCCGGCGCCGGGAGACTGCGTGCTCCAGTAGGCTGGCGCCGAAACCAATGCTATGAGCCTCGCGCGATGGAGCTCGGTCTCGAAGGCAAGGTTGTTCTGGTCACCGGCGGGTCCAAGGGCATCGGCCTCGCTTGCGCGAGCGCCTTTTCCGCCGAAGGCGCCCGTATCGCCATCTGCTCGCGCTCGCGCGACAATGTCGAACAAGCCCGCGCTGAACTGAACGGCGCATTCGGCGTCGCCGCCGACCTAATTGACGCCGCGGCCGCGGGCGCGATGATCGACGCGGTCGAAGACCGGCTCGGGCCAGTCGACGTCCTGGTCAATTCAGCCGGCGCCGCCAAACGAACTCCGGTGGACGAACTGACCCCGGCGATCTGGCGCGAGGCGTTCGACGCCAAGTTCTTTTCCTACATCAATGTCATCGATCCGATGGTCAAGCGGATGGCGAAGCGCGGCGGCGGGGTCATCGTCAGCGTCATTGGCGGCGGCGGCAAAGTCGCCTCGCCCACGCACCTCGCCGGCGGCGCGGCCAACGCGGCGCTGATGTTGGCGACCGCGGGACTTGGCGCGGCTTACGCCGGCAGGGCCGTTCGCGTGGTCGGGGTCAGTCCTGGCCTGACGGAGACCAGCCGGGTGGCGGAAGGGCTCGCAGCCGAGGCGCGGCTTTCCAAGATTTCCGTCGACGAAGCGCGCCAGCGCAGCGTTGGCCGCATCCCGGTCGGCCGGCTGGCGTCGCCGCGCGAGATCGCCGACGCGGTTGTGTTCCTCGCGTCGCCTAAGGCGAGCTACGTCACGGGGGTGACCTTGTCGGTCGACGGCGGCAAGGATCCGGTCGTCCTCTGAGCAAGGAGCTTGCTCTTGGAGAGCGGCTGAGTTCGGCTCAGGAGAGCGCCTTGCGGCGCGTCGGGCCCATGGGGTCATGCGCCGCATCTGCGCCGCGCTCGCCTGCTTCGGCAACTTCTCGGCAATGCCGTAGACGCGCTCCCGGCGGTCGATTTCAGTCATGACGTCGGTGGGGGATACGCCGCATTCGGCCCAGATGACCGCGAGATGATAGAGAACATCCGCGCTCTCCAGGATCACCGACTCGCGGTTCATCTGGACCGCGTCGAGCCCGACCTCGATCGCCTCCTCGGCCAGCTTTTTAGCCATTTTCTGCACCCCGTCGCGGAAGAGCTTGGAGGTCCGGGAAACGGAAGGGTTTCGGTCCCGGGCCTCCAGAACGGCGGCGAACAGCCTATCGAGCGAATCAGTCATGTGTTCGAATTATCCTTAAAGGAAACACATAATGGCGCGCAAGCGTTCCCGGACTATGACAATAAGCCTACAGAGATAAATATTTTGCTCAAAGCCTGGGGATTAGTGTGGACGGGGGGTTTCCGGCACGGCGGCAAGGGCTTGAGCGCCCCCGAGACCGAATCGCGCCAGCTTTCACGCCGCAAGGGAAGCGAAAAGCGCTCGCCCGTCCGTGCCGCCGACCAGCGGGTCGATCAGGTTTTCCGGGTGCGGCATCAGGCCGAGGACGTTGAACCGCTCGTTGAACACGCCGGCTATGGAATGGGTCGAGCCATTGGGATTGGTCGCATCCCCGACGCGTCCCCCGGCGTCACAGTAGCGGAACGCGACCCGTCCCTCCGCCTCGATTCGCTCGATCGTCTCGTCGTCGGCGACGAAATTGCCCTCGCCATGAGCGATCGCGAATTTGACCACCTGTCCGGGCGCATAGCGGCGCGTGAACGGAGTTTGCGCGTTCTCGACTCGCACATGCTGCATCCTGCACAGGAACCGGCGCTGGGCGTTCCGCATCAAGACGCCGGGCAACAGCCCGGCCTCGCAAAGGATCTGAAAGCCGTTGCAGACGCCGAGCACCAGCCCGCCCCGCTGGGCGTGGTCCGCAACCGCCTCCATGATCGGGGCGCGCGCGGCGATCGCGCCGCAGCGAAGATAATCGCCATAGGAGAATCCGCCCGGCAGGACGATGAGATCGACCCCCGCCGGCAGTTCGCGCTCGGCGTGCCAGACGATCGCCGGCTCGGCCCCGGTCGCCTGCCTGAGCGCGCGCGCGGCGTCGCCCTCGCGATTGATGCCGGGGAACAGGATCACCGCCGCCCGCATGGATCCCTCAACCGATTTCGATTGCGTAGTTCTCGACGATCGTATTGGCGAGCAGGCGCTCGCAGGCCTCGCTCAGCCTCCGACGCGTGGCCGATTGGTCCTCGCCGTCGATCTCGATGTCGAAAATCTTGCCCTGGCGCACGCTTTTGAGCCCATCGATGGCGAGGCCCTTGAGCGCGCCCTCGATCGCCTTGCCTTGCGGATCGAGCACGCCGGGTTTCAAGGTCACGATGACGCGCGCTTTCATCCGTTGCAAAGCTCCCGGCCGGTCAGGCCGCGTGCGAGGTCGGCCCCATGGTCAGGAGCGCGTAAAGCGCTGTCGGATCACGGGTTGCGCGCAATTGGGCGGCGACCGCCGCGTTGCGCAACAGCCGCGCGCTCATCGCCAGCGCCTTGAGATGATCCGCGCCCGCCCCTTCCGGGGCGATCAACATGAAGATCAGATCGACCGGCATCCCGTCCGGGGCCTCGAAATCGATTGGCCGGTCGAGCCGGGCGAAGACGCCGAAAATGTGCTGGCATTTGGCCAGCTTGCCATGCGGGATGGCGACGCCGTCGCCAACCCCGGTCGAGCCGAGGCGCTCGCGCTGCAGGAGCGCATCGAAGATTTCGCGGGCCGGCAGGCCCGAGACCAGCGCGGCGCGCTCGCTCATTTCCTGCAGCGCCTGCTTCTTGCCGTTCACCCTCAGGGCGGCCATGATCGCGTCCGGCTTGACGAGTTGCGATAACGACATGTTCGTCCCGCTTATGCGCCCGGCGAATCGCGCGAGGCCTGCGGATCGAGCCAACCGATCGCGCCGTCGCGACGCCGATAGACAATGTTCACCCGGCCGCTGCCGGAGTGCTGGAAAACGACCACCGGCGCGCCGGTCAGATCGAGCTCGGCGACGGCGGAGGCGACCGAAAGCGATTTGAGCTCGTCGGCTCCCTCGGCCACGACGACGGGATTGAAGCCTCCGGCGGGTTCTTCCTCGTCCTCCGGCGGCTCGACGACGTAGTTGGCGACCTTGCCCCGCCCGGCGCTGGCAACGCCGGCATGATCCTTGAGGCGCATTTTGTAGCGCCGAAGGCGCCTTTCAATCTTGTCGGCGGCCTGGTCGAAACAGAGGTAAGGTTCGTGCGCGCGGCCCTCGGCGTGGAGGCTGGTCCCCGAGCTCAAACGCAAGGTGCAGTCCGAGCGATAACCGGAGCCCTCGCGAGTCATCACGACATGACCGCCAACGGAGCCGCCGAAGTAGCGGGCGACCGTCGCCTCGACTTTTTCCAGGACATGCTGACGCAAAGCTTCCCCGATGTCGAGGTTCTTGCCGGATACCCTCAAGGTCATCGAACGCTGGCCTTACCTTTCAAGCGAGGCGGGCGAATATCGTTCGCCGCTCGTCCCTCGCCGCCACCCGCGCGTTCCCGCCGCCTCCGTCCCGCTCCGCCGCGGTTGGTCCGGCGGCGTCTGGGTCGCAGCTAGCGTTAGGAGCGTCGGGGCCCCATGTCAATCGTTGTGATAACCATTTCTTTTTGCAAGGAAAATCGACTTTACGCCTCAACCGCAAGGGAATTGTCGCGTTCGGCCCGGGCGCGCATCGGCGCCAACTTCATCTTGCGTCTCTCGACCGACGAAGGAATTCTGAGGCTGTCGCGATATTTGGCCACCGTGCGGCGGGCGACCAGGATGTCCGCCTTGCGCAGGCGTTCGACGATCACGTCGTCGGACAGCACCTCCTCCGGGTTTTCGTCGTCGATCATCTGCCGGATGCGCTGGCGCACGGCTTCGGCCGAATGGGCCTGGCCGGGCGCGCTCGAAGCGATCGCCGCCGTGAAGAAATACTTCATCTCGAACAGGCCGCGCGGCGTCTGAATGAACTTGTGCGCGGTCGCGCGCGAGACCGTCGAATTCGTGGACGCCGATCGCTTCGCCAACCATCTTCAAGTTGAGCGGCTTCAAGCCCGAGACGCCTTCGAGCAGGAAGGAATCCTGCCGCCGCACGATCTCGCTCGCGACGTTCAGGATGGTGCGCGCGCGCTGCTCGAGGCTCTTGGTCAGCCAGTTGGCCGCCTGCAACTGGGTCGAGACATATTGCCTGTCCTCGTCCCGCTTGGCGCCGCGCCGGATCTCGGCCGCGTAGACTTCGTTGACGAGGACGCGCGGGAGCGCCCTCGTGTTGAGCTCGACGCGCCAGCCGAAGTCCGGCGCTGCGGTGACATAGACGTCCGGGATCGCCGGCGGCGCTGGCGGATCGCCGAAGGCGCGTCCCGGCTTGGGCTCGAGTCGCTTAATCTCCGCGATCATGTCGCGGAGATCCTCGTCGTCGACCCCGCAGACGCGGCGAAGCAGCGGAAAGTCTCGCTTGGCGAGCGCTGGAAGGTTCTCGACCAGGGCCTGCATCGCCGGATCAAAGCGGTCGCGCTCCTTGAGTTGCAAAGCGAGACATTCGGCGAGCGAGCGCGCGAACACGCCTGTGGGCTCGAGGGTCTGCATGCGCATGAGCACGCGCTCGACGCGTTCGGGGGCGACGCCCAGCCGGTCGGCGATCTCGGCGATCGAGCCGACGAAATATCCCGCCTCGTCGAGGCCGTCGATCAGCGCCGCGCCGATGATGCGCTCGGCCGGGTCGGCGAGCAGAATAGCGGCCTGGCGCTGAAGGTAGTCGGGAAGAGTTTGCGCCTCGGCCACATAGGCCTCGAGGTCGGGGGCTTCGCCGGCGTCCGCGCCGACGCCGAGGCCCGTCCAGGCGTGCGCGCTCAAGCCTTCGGCGGGAGCGGATTTGAGCGCTGGAGCGGTGCGGTCCGAGTCGAAGGCGTTGTCGACCTCGGTGCCGAGATTGGCGGCCAGGGCTGCTGGGTCGGTCTCGAGCGCCTCCCCAGCCCAGTCGCCCGGCTCGGCCGGCGCGTCCGGAGGACCGGCGCCGTCGAGCTGCTCGGCCTGCAAATCCTCGCGCTCCTCCGCCCGCTCGAGCAGCGGATTGCTCGTCAATTCGTTCTCGATGAACTGGGTCAGCTCGAGGTTGGGCATCTGCAACAGCTTGATCGCCTGCAGCAGCTGCGGCGTCAGAACCATGGTCTGACCCTGCCGCATCGCCAATTTGGCCGAGAGCGCCATACCTACCGCCCGCCCTTCACCGCACACACCCGCACGAAAATCCCCGCGATCGCCGCCGCGGCTCGCTTTTTGCTTTGGCGCTGCGCTTCATAGCATGAGCCGAACCGAATTCGACCACAACCATTGCGCCGAGCGCGCCTGTCCATTGTTTAGCGGCCTGCGCGCAGTGCGGCAACAGGAGAAATTGTGCAGTTATGTCAATATGTTAAGATGGTTGTCACGCTTGTGTCACAGTCAGCAGGAAATATTCTGGACGGAAATTGATATAAAGACTTGCTTATATGTTTATTGCACGTTCCAAGCGGCGCTGGTAAGAGACGCCCGATCACAAGAGGAATCTCGCCCGCCATGACCTCCGCCATAAATGCCGCCAAGACCAAAGCCGCCGATTATGCGATCGCCGATTTGGGGCTTGCCGCGTTCGGACGAAAAGAGATCGCCATCGCCGAAACCGAGATGCCGGGCCTGATGGCGACGCGGGCCGAATATGCGGCAAGGCAGCCCTTGAAGGGCGCGCGTATCGCCGGTTCGCTGCATATGACGATCCAGACCGCCGTCCTGATCGAGACCCTGAGGGCGCTCGGCGCCGACGTGCGCTGGGCCTCGTGCAACATCTATTCGACCCAGGACCACGCGGCGGCGGCGATCGCCGCCACGGGCACGCCGGTGTTCGCGGTCAAGGGCGAGAGCCTGAAGGACTATTGGGACTATACCCACCGTATTTTCGAATGGGCCGACGGCGGCTCGCCCAACATGATCCTCGACGACGGCGGCGACGCGACGCTCCTCATCCATCTTGGCGCGCGCGCCGAGAAGGGCGACGTCAAGTTCCTCGACACGGCGACGAACGAGGAAGAGGAAGTGCTGTATGCGGCGATCAAGGCAAGGCTCAAGTCGAAGCCCGGCTGGTACGGCAAGAACGCCGCCTCGATCCGCGGCGTGACCGAGGAGACGACCACCGGCGTCCATCGGCTCTATGTCATGGCCAAGGAAGGCAAGCTCCTGTGGCCGGCGATCAACGTCAACGACAGCGTCACCAAGTCGAAGTTCGACAACCTCTACGGCTGCCGCGAGTCGCTGGTCGACGGCATCCGCCGCGGCACCGACGTGATGATGGCGGGCAAGGTCGCGATGGTCGCCGGCTTCGGCGACGTCGGCAAGGGCTCGGCCGCATCCTTACGCAACGCCGGCTGTCGGGTGATGGTGAGCGAGATCGACCCGATCTGCGCCCTCCAGGCGGCGATGGAGGGCTACGAGGTGACGACCATGGACGACGCGGCGCCGCGCGCCGACATTTTCGTCACCGCGACCGGCAATGTCGACGTCATCACCCTCGACCACATGCGCGCGATGCACGACCGGGCGATCGTCGCCAACATCGGCCATTTCGATTCCGAGATCCAGGTATCGAGCTTGCGCAATTACAAATGGAACAACGTCAAGCCGCAGGTCGACGAGATCGAGTTCCCCGACGGCAAGAAGATCATCCTTCTGTCCGAGGGTCGGCTCGTCAATCTCGGCAACGCCACCGGCCACCCTTCGTTCGTGATGTCGGCCTCGTTCACCAACCAGACGCTGGCTCAGATCGAGCTCTTCACCAAGCCCGGCGAATACAAGAAACAGGTCTACACCTTGCCCAAGCATCTCGACGAGAAGGTCGCTTCGCTCCATCTGGCCAAGATCGGCGTGAAGCTAACCAAGATGACGCCAGAGCAGTCGAAGTACCTCGGCATCCCGCAGACCGGGCCGTTCAAGGAGGACCATTACCGGTATTGAACGGGACCCTAACCTGGCCCGGGAATCGGGGGAAGGGGACCGCGCGAAGGGCGGCGATGGGGGCAAGCCCTCAAGGCGCGGTTCGAATGCCCTCGTTCTCGGCGCGATCGATCAAAAGCTTCGCGTCCTCGGGCAAGAGGTAGCGTGCAGTGACGAGATCGTCCGCGGCTTTCTTGAACGCGGCGACATAGATTTCCTTGGACGGATAGCGTTCCTCGATTGAGAGCCGTGGCTCGCCTACCGCCATCCGCTCCGCGCGCGTCGCGGCGAACGGGATGAAGCTTCCCTGCAGGTTGCACAGGCCCCCCTCGAAGCGATCCTTGCGACCGAGATTCCAGCCCGTGTAGGTGCCTATAGGAACCTGGGCGAACACCGACCGGACGCCCCCGAGATCGTTGCCGTCGGAATCGACCTGAGGTTCGAGAACGCCATAGCTCGCGGAACGCACGAGCGGCGGCTCGCGGGCGATGATTCCGCTCGAATCGCCGGCGCGGTAGAGCTGTCCGAAATCGAGCACATGCAGGGGATCGAAGAGGCGCAGCGGCGAAACTGCCGGGCGCTGCACGCCGCCGTATTCATTGGCCGGAATCTCGGGGAACCGCACCTGATCGGCCGGGACCAGCGTTCCGTCGGCGATGCGCGGCCTCGCGCTCTCCGGGGGGCTACGCCGTCGCGAACCCAAGCGGTCAGCGCGGTCAGCAAGGCCCGCATCGTCCAGAGCTGCGGATCGGGATTTGGCTGCTGCTGGCAATTGCCGAACGGCGCGTGCGTGGGGAGCGGCAGGCCCGCCGCGCCGTGCTGGGTGCTCGCCATGATGAAGGTGCGCACGTTGGGCGGATCGTCGACGTCGCGTTGGCCGAGCGGGTCGGTCAATCCCAGCGACTGGCGGCCTTCCCACATTTCGAGCGCCGTCGCGACGTGGAAGATACGCGGGCAGGTCTCGGTCGCCGAACATCGGTCGAGCAGTCCTTGCGTGCGCCCGGTCAAGGGATCGCTCTGACGCGCGTAGGAGAACGGAAAATCATAGGCCGGATAGAGGTGGTCGGTCTGCTCGCCCCATGCGCGCACCGGTTGTCCGAAGCGGACATTGAGCGGCATCAGGCCCCCGCCGATGTGAGGGTAGGCGCCGTCGAACACCCGGGCGCCGCTCTCGTCCGCATTGAAGCCGAGCGCCAGGAAACTCCGGATCATGCGGCCGCTCTGCGACGTGCCCTCGAGAATCGCGACATCGTCCTTGCGATAGACCGGGTTCGGCGCGCCGAAATCGTCCTGCGGGGAATTGCGCAGGAAGGCGCCGAGGTCGCGGGTTGCGGCGAAGCCGAGACCGCCGACCGTCGGGTCCTTCGCCCGGTAGATCAATTCGTAGAGCCGGCCCGGCTCAAAGCCGGCCGGGTAGCACACATGCTTCTCGTCCGGCGTCGGCGGCTTGCCGGCCTCGCAGACGCCGAAGCTCCATTCGCTGTTGTCGATCGCGGCGCGCGGGTCCTGTTCGCGGGCGCGTACCGTGAGGCTCGGCAGGAAGCCGTCGGCGAAGGCGGTCCGGTTGTCGAGGTTCGCGGTCGGATAGGAATCGTAGCTGCCGACGGGATAGTTCTGGATCTGCTCGCTCAAGCTGATCGGAATGCTGGTGGCCGGCCTGGGCGTGATCATTTCCGAGCGCACGAGGCCGGTGATCGGCGAGCCGTCGTGGTTGCGGGCGACGACCGGCGGCATGCCGATGCGGTTCATGCCATCGAGCACGTCCATTTCCCAGCCGGACCACACCATCGTGTAGCCTGAGCGCATGAGCCAGCCGTCGCCCGGCGAAGTCAGGCCGTTCCGGTCGGCGACCCCTCCGGCGACGTCCTCGTTGAAGTTGACGAGCGCGAGCTTGTTGCCGCGGTTGTTGACTTCGAACAGGAGCGCACGGTTGCCGCGCGTAAGGTCGGCAGGCTTCAGAAGTTCGAAATTGGTCGAATATTCGACCATGCCGCGCGCGTTGCGCGGCGCGAGGCTGATGTCCTGGATCCCGGCATTGGCGGGATCGGCCGGATCAAGCTCGCCGCGGACGCGGCCGACGAGACGGACATAAGCGCCGACATCGCCGAACGAAGCGCTGCCGAACGCCGGCTCGCTCTCGACGATCTCGATCCGGGTGATGCGCGCATCGGCGCCGCCCGCCAAAGCAACGAGAGCGGCCGCGATCATGAGCGCGCATTTTCCCCGTTCCATCAAGCGATTTCCTTTAACGTCCTTCGATGCCGGTCGAGGCGAAGGAATAGCGCGCCCGGCGTCGATTGTCGCCCCGCGACGAGGGGCCCAGGAGGCCTCAGGGAGGCGCGCCGCCGCCTCGCCCATGGCATGTGAACCCGCCTCCCGGTTTTCGAAACAAAGGCTTCCGAAAAATAGAAGCTTGTGCTATGCTGCGCTTTGCCGTGGCCCCTTGATCGCTGGTTCGCGCAACGGGGGGCTGCACGGCCAAAGAAGAAAAAGTCGCCTAGGGGGTCGGCGTAACCTATTGAAAAGGCTAGATTCGGACAAGGAAATCCAAGGAAATCAAAG
>CAWANG010000041.1:0-24591 GCA_963783175.1 uncultured Alphaproteobacteria bacterium | reverse complement strand
AGCAGCGCCGGCAAGCGGGCGCGTCAATGGTTGGGGATCGGGTCGATGCGTGTCCTTTACGTCTACTGCCACCCCATTGCCGGAGAGTTTCCACGCCGCCATCCGCGCGGAGGCGCTCGCCGGGCTCAAGGCCGTGGGACACGAGGTCGACCTTCTCGATCTTTACGCCGAAGCGTTCGATCCCGTGCTTTCGGGAGGCGGCGCGCCGGCGCTATCACGATGTTCCTGAGAACCGCGCCGGGCACGAAGCTTATATCGATCGCCTGACTTCGGCCGAGGCGATGGTGATGCAGTTTCCGACCTGGTGCTTTGGCATGCCGGCGATGCTGAAAGGGTTCTGCGATCGACTGCTGATGCCCGGCGTCGCCTTCGACCTTTCCGATCCCGCGCATGTGAAGCCCTCGCTCGTCAACCTGCGCAGAATCGTCGGCGTCGTGACCTATGGCCGGCCGTGGTATATGGCGAAATGGATGGGAGACCCGCCTCGCAAGGCGGTGATGCGCTACCTGCGCTGGTTCACCGGCGGAAAGGCGAGGGCCGAATATCATGCGCTCTACCACATGAATGTCGCCACGGACGCCCGACGCAAGGCCTTCATCGCCAGCGTCGGCGGCGCGATGCGCAAGATTTAGTGCATGATCCGACCACGCTGAAACGTCATTGCGGGGAGTGAGACGACGAGGCAATCCATCCGAAGGGCGCTCTACGTTCCCCTGGATTGCTTCGCTTCGCTCGGAATGACGGCGACGGCTCGGATTGAAGTTGACCTTGGACGGAAGCGGAGCGCATTTGATGTTGTTCACGGCCGAGCACGAAGAGCCGCGTCGCACGCTCCAGAAATTCATCGCCGCCGAGATCAATCCCCATGTCGATGAATGGGAGGCGGCCGGCGAGTTTCCGGCGCACGAGGTTTTCAGGAAGCTCGGCGGTCTCGGCTTTCTCGGGCTCAACAAGCCGATCGAGTTTGGCGGCGCCGGGCTCGACTATTCCTATGCCCTGATGATGGCGGAGGAGCTCGGGGCGGTGCGGAGCGGCTCGGTTCCGTCGGCGATCGGGGTGCACACGGACATGGCGACGCCGGCGCTCGCGCGCTACGGCTCGGACGCGCTGCGGCGCGAGTTCCTCGCGCCCGCGATCTCCGGCGAAGCGGTCGCCTGCGTCGGCGTCTCGGAGCCGGGGGCGGGCTCCGACGTGGCCGAAATCAAAACCAATGCCCGGTCCGACGGCGACGACTACGTCATCGATGGCGGCAAGATGTGGATCACCAACGGCGCCCAGGCCGACTGGATGTGCCTGTTGGCAAACACCGGCGACGGCCCCAAACATCGCAACAAGTCGCTGATCTGCGTGCCGATGAAGGCGAACGGGGTGACAGTCGCGCGCAAGCTCGACAAGCTTGGCATGCGCGCCTCGGACACCGCGCAGATTTTCTTCGAGGGCGTGCGCGTGCCGAAGCGCAACCGCATCGGCGAGGAAGGCAAGGGCTTCGTCTACCAGATGAAGCAATTCCAGGAGGAGCGTCTGTGGATCGCGGCCGCCTGCCTGAAGGCGCACGAACGCACGATCGCCGAAACGATCGCCTATGCCCGCCAGCGCAAGGCCTTCGGCCGGAGCATTCTGGACAACCAGACGGTGCACTTCAAGCTCGCCGAACTGCAGACCGAGATTGAGCTCCTTCGGTCGCTTATCTATCGAGCGGCCGAGGCCATGATCGCCGGCGCGGATATGACGCAGCTCGCGACGATGGCTAAGCTGAAGGCCGGTCGATTGGGGCGTGAACTGCCGAGCGCCTGCCTGCAATATTGGGGCGGCATGGGCTTCATGAACGAGACGCCGGTGAGCCGCGCCTTCCGCGACCACCGGCTCGACTCGATCGCCGGCGGCGCCGAAGAAGTGATGCTGACGATCCTGTGCAAGGGAATGGGAACGCTGCCGGGGATGGGACAATAGCGAGGCCCACGAGCTCGAGGCGGCGGGGCGGGTGGCTGTGGGTGGGTTGCCTGCAATATTTCGCCGCCGAGGCGATCGCCGCTACCGGCTATCGGGGCGGGTACAGTTTCCGGCGCAACTTCATCAGCGATCTTGGGGCGGTGCGGTGCGCCGACGGCGCGGGCTGCTCGCCGCTCCATGCGCTGATGAATGCATCGTTTCTGCTTCAGGGCGTGCTGATCTTGGGCGGCGCGATTCTGGTCTGGCCGCTTTTCCCAAGAGGGATGGCGAGGCTTGGGCTCGGGCTCGTCGCGGCCTCGGGCCTCGGCGTCGCGGTCGTGGGGCTCGCGCCGGAGGACGCCGCGCCGGGCTGGCATTATCTCGGGGCGGCGGAGAACCTGCTTTTGTCGAATGCCGGCGCGGCGCTCATCGGCGCGGCACTATTGCGCGAGAAGCGGGCGCCGCGCGCCGTCGGGCTTCTCTCTTTGGGCTTTGGCTTGATTGGCCTCGCGGGGCTCGCGGGCTTGGCGGGCAGGTTCGATCTCGGGCTCGGCGCTGGCGGCATTGAGCGGATCGCCGCCTATCCGTTTCCGCTCTGGCTCGCCGGAATGGGCGCCTGGCTCCTCCGCGGCGGCGGAAAGCCGCAGTGAGGTCGCTACTGCAGAGCCGCAGCCGCCCGGCGGCGCTGTTCCGCTTCGACGCGATCGAGCGCCGCGCGCAGCGCCTGCGCCTTGCCGATCGTTCCGAGGTTGTCCTTCGCCGGTCTTGCCCCATGCGGCGCGGCCTTGCCCCGAATCTCGCGCGTTTGGCGCGCCGCGATGCCCTTGGCGCGATTAAGCGCCTCCCGTAGCCGGCGGCCGGCGACCTTGAGCTCGTCGGAGGACTGGCGCTCGATCTCGGGCGGCCGGGTCAAGGCGACCATCTCGAGTTCGGCGGCGGTGAGGAGCCGGGCTTCAAGCTTCGCTGTTTCGGTCATGTGGGCGCACGCATCAGGCGGTTCGGAGTCTCGGCCCATGCCTCTGCCGCCGATGGGCGGCGAAGCCCAAACCGGCAAAGCCGATGATCATCATCGCCCAGGCTGGCGGTTCCGGGACGGTAAGCTCAATAACAGGAAATTCGTATCCGGGCCCGTTCGGATTGTCAGGAGCGCCGCCGTCGGTCGAGTACTTCCCAATAGCTGACGATTTCTCCTCCCAACTGATATGATAGTAGGGGAACCCCTGATCCGGCCCCTCAAGGATATTATCCACATTCAGTCCCGCCGTCTTGAAGCAGTCCGATCCGTTGTTCGCTATGTCGCTGCAGAACGCAAAATAACCCCCGACCGTGGCGTCCGCGGCGGTGAAGATTCCCTCGGAGTCGCCTCGAGAATAATTCCCGATGCGTTTATCCCGGAGGTGGGATTCGATGAACTGTCGCTCGTGCCGTCACTTGCCGTGAATGACCACGACAGAACATCGCTCGCAGTCAGAACGCATGAATCGCAGGACGTAGTGATGAAGCCGGTGATTTCGCCGTCGGCCGGAATAAGCCCGAAGCTATAGTCGACGTCGTAAGTATATGTCGTTGCATAAGCGGGGAACGAGCCCAGCCACGCGACAACCAGCAGCAGGCCCAAGAACGCCTTTTTCATCCGCCCCCTCCATGCGCCCTGCAGTCACGGGCCGCAATCGAAAAGACTAACCAACCGCCGACGGCTGGTAAAGCGGCGAGAACCATGCTCAGCCGGTCGAGGGTCGACGCCCCGACCGCCGCGGCTTTCTCGCCGAGGCGCGGCTCACGCCCGTTGACGCGACGAGCCGGCGCTGAGCCATTTGCTTTTGGGCGAAATCGCCAGCTCGACCTCATTGACGCGGCAAACGCATTTCCGCTGTCGCCACGGCGGCAGAACGCCGTATTCCGCTTTGTTTTGCAAGCGATCTCGCAATATGCGAAGCAATTTAGATTATCGCGGACCGGCAGCTCGTTGCCGCCGCCAACGGATGGAGAGTTCGTATGGCGACCCTGCTTTCATGGACCAGCGTCGGGATCGGCGATCTCGACGTTTTTATCCCGTCCCCGCCGTGCCTTGTCGTCTACACCTCGTACGAAGACGGCCAGCCCGAGAGCTCGGTGACCTATATCTGGCAACACGAGAAGACCGGCGCGCTCAATCATGAGTTGGTCTACCAGCAGCCGGTTTCGTTCGAGACCGCGGTCGCATGGGCGCAGGAGCATGCGCCGACCCGCGAGGTCGAGCGCATCCACGTGAAGCACGCGCGGGCGAAGAAGGCCGCCGAACCAAAGGCGAGAGCAAAGGTCGCCGTCAAAAGGGGAGCGGCAAAGAAAGCGGCCGCCAAGAAGACGGCGCCCGCAAAGCGGGCCTCCGCGGCCAGGGGACGAAGGCGGAAGCCTGCGCGAGCCGGCGCATCCAAATAAGGGCGCGATCGGCTCCGACGACTGGAGTGCAGGCCGCAGAGCTTCCCAACAGGGAGGAGCGCGCTCGCGCGCCTTTGCGCCGGCAGGAGATTTGCGGCAAGAGGGCGCATGACCCCCGCCGCGCGCGCCGCATCGAAGTCCTCGCCGACATTGCGACGCCGAGCCGACATTGCGGGGTCGGATGAAAGAGACTAACTGACCGACCGGTCTGTGGCGCGACGAGCTCGCCAAGCGACTTTCTCTGCCTCGTCTTTATCACTTCGAGGTTTTTCCATTTGACGAGCAACCTCCTACCGTCGCCTGAGAAGACCAGCGGGAGAAGCCCTTGAGGAGCCTGATCGCCATTGCTGCGGCGACTTTCGCCTTGTCGGTGGCCGCCTCGGCGGCCGTCGCCGGTCCACCCGAATACAATCGCGGCTATTATGATTGTCTCGCCGGCCGATACGACGAGGGGGCGGCCCAGTACAGCCACTCTTACAGGCAGGGATGCCGCGCCGCACAAGAAGAGGGCGGGGGCGGGGAGCGGCCGCGCCATTGGGGACAGGAGCGAGGCCCGACAATTGGAATTCCCAACGTTCACGGAATGGAACCCGTCCAGGCGTTGGGCGCTATGGCGTCTCGCGGATACAGGAACGTCGGCACTTCGGTGGCGGGCGGAGCAATAGCCGGAATCTACTTCAATCCCGAAACGCGCCAGTGTGTCCAGCTCACCAGTGTGAATGGCCGGGTCGTCGACGCGCGCGACATCGGGACCGATCGGCGCTGCCGGTGACATTTGTCACTTGCGAACGAAGGCCGATTGCAGCCTCGGCAACGCAATGGGAAACGAAGTTCCCGCGTCCGAGATATCTCCCGTGACGCCCGCTGCGCGCGCTGCCGCCGCTGTCGAAGTTCTGACCGACATCGACGTCCGACGCCGCCCGGCGGCCGATGCGATGAAGGATTGGGGCCTCGCCCATCGCTTCGCCGGCTCGGGCGACCGCGCGGCGATCTCGAGCCTCGTCTATGACGCGCTGCGAAAGAAGAGCTCGTCCGCCTGGATCATGGGCGAGGCGACGCCTCGCGCCGAAATCCTCGGCGCGCTGAGGCAGACGCGCGGCCTCGACGTCGAGGCGATCGCGGCTCTGTTCTCGGGCGAGGGGCATGCGCCAGCGAAGCTTGCCGACGCCGAGCGCGCGCGCCTCGCCGAGGCCGACCTTGCCGGCGCGCCGCCGCATGTGGCGGGCGATTTTCCCGAATGGGTCGCGCCGCAGTTCGAGGCGAGCTTCGGTGAAAAGGCGGCGGCCGAGGGCAGGGCGCTGGCGGAGCGGGCGCCGGTCGATCTGCGCGTCAACCTGCTCAAGGGCGCCCGCGACAAGGCGCTCGCCGCGCTTTCCTATCTCGCGCCCGAGCCGACGCCATTCTCTCCGGTCGGCTTGCGCATCGCCATGCGCCCAGATGGGCGCGCCCCGCCGCTGGCGTCCGACCCCTCCTATGTCAAAGGCCTCGTTGAAATCCAGGACGAGGGCTCGCAGCTTGCCGCGCTGCTGGCCGAAGCGAAGCCCGGCATGCAGGTCCTCGATCTTTGCGCCGGCGCCGGCGGCAAGACCCTCGCGCTCGCCGCGGCAATGGCGAACCAGGGCCAGATCTACGCCGCCGACGACGACCCGAGGCGGCTTCAGCCGATCTTCGCCCGGCTCGCCCGGTCGGGCGCTCGCAACGTCCAGGTCCGGGCGCCGCGGGGTCAGCAGGACGTGCTCGCCGACCTCGAAGGACGCTGCGATCTGGTCATGATAGACGCTCCCTGCACCGGCTCGGGCGCATGGCGGCGCAACCCAGACGCCAAGTGGCGCATCCGCCCCGGCGCGCTCGAGCAGCGCATCAAGAACCAGGACGAAACCCTTGATGACGCTTTGAGGTTTGTCAAGCGTGGCGGGCGTATCGTCTACATCACCTGCTCGGTCCTGCGGGCCGAGAACGAGGATCGGATCGCCGCATTCATGACCCGCCGCGACGATGTCCTGCCGGTCGACGCCGCCGCCCAGGCTCGTTCCGCTGGCCTACCGGTCCTCGCCGAGCATCTCTCGGTCTTCGGGCCAGGCTTCCGCCTGAGTCCAAGGGCGACCGGGACCGACGGCTTCTACATCGCAACGCTCGCACGGGTTTGAGGCGCGCCATGGCGCCAAACCCGACTTCGTTTTACTTCGTCTTTGCGACTAGGTGCGGTTGGCCGGCGCGATGTTCGATGCGCACGGAATCATGCGTGAGGCCAGCGGCTTCGGCGGGAACCTCCACCGTCGCCATGTGCTGGCTGGCATGCGGACGGAATCCTCCGAGCGTCCCGGGCTTCGCGCCCTTCGCGGTTTTGGCGCCCTTTCGCGGGACCGGATGCGATATCGCATGAATATGTCCGGCATCGTCGAATAAAACATGGACTTTCATGGTCATTCTCCCAGCTCTGGCGCTGACCCCGACCGCCGCCGTTCCCGTGCCGACATTGAGGATCGTCAGCGCGATATTCACGTTGCCGTTGTTGTCGATCCAGACGGCCTCGCCGTAGCGGTTCGGCCAACTGCCTGTGTCGCCGATAACGATTGAAACGCCAGGGGAATTGTCGCTATCGAGCCAAGGGGCTGCCCTGTACCATTGGCCCGGCCGGAATTCTTGTCCCTCTGAGTTTGACAGAGTCACGGCAGAGTTTTCGCTCAATGTATAGTAGCCCAGTTCACCGAGATCGACGTACGCCATGGTTGACCTCCTCCATTCATGCGCGATGGCCGTCCGCTTCCCCTTGCAAAGCGCCACATTTCATGAGGGGTCGTTCCCCTGCGCTTCGAGCCCCGAGCGACGACACCAACACGGGTTACTACGCGCGCATCCGAGTTGTCGGTGAGCCGCGTCACAAAGCTCGGCTTATCCGAGGGCAGGCCGCGGGCGACGGGCTGCATTGCGACGCTCGCGCGTCTTTGAGAGGCAGCGAGAATGACGGGCGACTGGCGGGACGCGCTCGGACTTGTCTCGGTCGCCTTGGCGGTCCTTGCGGCCGTCATCTACATCGCCCAGACCCTGCGCGGCGAGGTCCGGCCTCATCCGCTGTCCTGGTTCCTGTTCGGAATCCTGAGCCTCACCGGCTTTCTGGTCCAGCGCGACGAGGGCGCGCGCCAGGGCAGCTGGACATTAATGGCGATGACGATCATCTGCTTTTTGTTCGTCGCGGTCAGCGTCGCGCGGGGCGAACGGAGTTTTTCCCGCCGGGAATGGGCGTTCCTGGTCGCCGGTGGCGCGGTGTTCGTGGTCTACCTCTTCACCAGGCAGGCTAACGTGGCGGCTGCGCTGACGACCCTCGTCGATGCGCTTGGATACGGACCGACTTTCGTCCGCGGCTGGTCTCAGCCGAAGAAAGACAGCGTCGCCAGTTTTGCCCTGAACGGGCTCAAGTTCGTCCCCTCGCTGATGGCGATGGACCCGATCTCGTTCGCTACCTCATTCTACCCGGCGACGCTCATGGTCCTGAATGCGGCGGTCGCGATCATGCTCGTCATGCGCCGGCGCGCGATCGCGTAAACGCGCTCACCGGCGCGAGACGGCATTCAGCCGCGACCTCAGCGCGCGCTCAGAGACCCAGCCAACCGGGTCAAATTCAGCGGCGGCACCTGCACCACGCCGCCGCGCGGGCTATCGATGTCGGCGATCAGGAAGAAGGACACCGACACGGTCAGCGGGACAACGAGCAGAAGCAGCGAATTGAAACGCCTGGCGCCGAACCCGAGCGTGACATTAGCCCCGATGCCGATCATGACCATGAGCCACCATGCCGGAATCGGGATCCGATCCAGCCAGGCTGCCGTCGTCGAATCGGCGGAATTGAGCACGTCGTTGACGCCTGAGGCCACAAGCGCCGAGACCGGCGTTGGCTGGGCGGCGGCGAGTGACCGCGCCGACGCCCAGAGATCAGCCCCGAGCCTTGCGGTCTCGGCGCCTATGCGCTCGAGCTCGCCCTGGTCGCTGGTCTCATAGAACAGTATGCGCTGATCGAGATATCGCTTGATCGTGATCCGCGCCGGCGCGGCCGCGCTCTCGGGCATCAGGTCGGCGCGGACGTACTGAGTGCCGATCGCGTTCGCCTCGGCCTCTTCGAGATTCTTGCGCTGGTCGTATCGGCCGATCGCCATCGCAAAGCTGAACCCAACGATGAGGCCGAGCAGCGTCAGCGCGGCCGACTGGACGATCGCAAGCTCATTATGATCGCTGGCCTTGACAGGGTTCCAGGCCTTCTGGGCGACGACGCCAAGCATGGCTGCGAGCAGGAGGCCGACAAAAGAGACGAGAAGCAAAACGCCGGGCCGGTCGACGAGCGCCGCCATGTCTTTGTCCTGTCCGCAGGGCTCGCCCGGGCCGGCGAGCGCGCGGGGCCAAGCCTATCAGCAGTCTATCGCCGGGCGCGAGCGGGTTTGGCGACGATGTTTGACCGCCGTGCGGCCCGGTCCTAGAAGCGTGCGCCATGACCCGGCTCATCGATACGCTCGCCGAGCGCGCTGCGCCCGCCGCCGCGCCATCCGGAGAAGGCGCATCGGCCCGACCAGCCGGTCGCGCGCAAGCCGCCGTGGATCCGCGTCCGCGCGCCCGGCTCGCCGATCTATTCCGAGACGCTGAGCCTGGTGCGCGAGCTCAAGCTGGCGACCGTCTGCGAGGAGGCGCGCTGCCCCAACATCGGCGAATGCTGGGACAAGCGCCACGCGACCTTCATGATCATGGGGGATACCTGCACCCGCGCATGCGCCTTCTGCAACGTGCGCACCGGCCTGCCGGATCCGCTCGACGAGAACGAGCCCGAGCGCGTCGCCGACGCCGTCGCGAGACTCGGTCTCACCCATGTCGTGGTGACTTCGGTCGACCGCGACGATCTCGCCGACGGCGGGGCGCGGCATTTCGCCCGCACGATCGCGGCCATCCGCCGCGCCGCGCCTGAGACCACAATCGAGGTGCTGACGCCGGATTTCCTGCGCAAGGACGGGGCGCTCGAGGCCGTGGTCGCGGCCAAGCCGGACGTATTCAACCACAACCTCGAAACTGTGCCGTCGAAATATCTGACCGTCCGTCCCGGCGCGCGCTATTTCGCTTCGCTGAGGCTCTTGCAGCGCGCCAAGGAGCTGGACCCCACGCTGTTCACCAAGTCGGGCATGATGGTGGGCCTGGGCGAAGAGCGCAACGAAGTGTTGCAGATGATGGACGACATGCGCGCGGCTGGGGTCGATTTCCTTACCATCGGCCAGTATCTGCAACCGACCCCGAAGCACCATGCTGTCGAGCGCTTCGTGACGCCCGATGAGTTCGCCGACTACGCCACGATCGGCCTCGCCAAGGGCTTTCTGCTCGTGTCTTCGTCGCCGCTGACCCGCTCCTCGCACCACGCCGGCGACGACTTCGCGCGGCTCAAAGCGGCGCGCGCAGCGGCGCTTTGAGGCGGACATTGCCGTTGACCCGTCCCTTATGAGGCTGTACGCACGGCCCACGCCTTCGAGCCTTGAGGCGAGCGCGTAGCTCAATAGGTAGAGCATCTGACTTTTAATCAGAGGGTCGTGGGTTCGATTCCCACCGCGCTCACCAAACTAAAACAATCAATTAGAGCCGGAAACGGAGACGTAAGTTTCAAGTCATTTCTGGCCGGGGTATGCACTGGGGTAACGACAACCGGCTTCAGCTAGGCGCGAAGAAAACATGGTCCGAAGCGGACCCGGATCGGAGCCTCCGCTCCCGTGGAAGCCTGATGAACAATGCCCATGCGGCGGCGGCAAGCGCTATGCGGACTGCTGCCTTCGCTTCGATGGCCGCCCGTATAAAACCCCTGCGGCACGGACGCCCGCGTTGCCTGCGACAAGCTATTCGCATCCCCAATGCTACATGCGGTCCACGCAGGATTGCGGCCGACAAATCTCTCGCGAGCACTTCGTTTCGGCGAGCGTCCTGTCTCATTTGGGCGGCGCAAACGTCAGGCTGAGCGGAGTGCCTTGGTTGGCGGCCGATGAAACCAAGGACCTGCCGATCAACGCCCTTGCTTCAAACATACTTTGCAAGCGCCACAACGAGGCGTTCGCGCCGTTGGACACGATGGCGGGTAAATTCTTTGGCGTGCTAAATTCGATCCACCAAGACGTTCTAACAGGGAGGCGTTTGTCTCGGCGCGGCGATTGGTATCTGTTCAGCGGCGAGGAACTTGAGCTATGGCTACTTAAAACGGCAATTGGTCTGTTCAACTCTGGCACTGCCGCGAAGGACAGAGAGAAGTTGGCGAGCAGGCAGAGTATAAATGAAGCGTGCTATCACGTTCTACAGAACGGAGCGCTGCGTCCGCCTTGCGGACTCTATGTCGAGCCAATTCAACTCTCGAATCAAACAAACCAGATACAATTCCAACCGGCTTCGGACAAAATGAAGCAAAGAATGGTGGGCCTCAAAGTCAGCTACCTCTCGTTCGCTATGAGTATCCTGTTCGATCAAAACGCGACCTACGGGCCTGACGCGGCGAACCCGAAGGGGTATCGACCGACCTACCTCATGCTCAGAAACGCCAAGAGAACACATTCTGTCATGTTGACGTGGCCGTTGACGACTTCGACGGTGCTGGGGGTTGTTCGAGTCAGCTTCTGAGCCTCCTACCCAATTTCCCCCTCACCCTTCGCCAGCCTCAAGATCACGTCGCTATAGCTCTCACCCCGAGCCCTTGGCCACACCCCGAGCCGCCCCATATCGTCGCCGCATGATCCGCATCGCCATCACCCCAGCCGCCTTCGACGCCATCGCCAAGACGATGCCGTTCGGCTCGGTGGGCTATGACGTCGACGTTATCGGGAGCCAGAGATACGTCTGGCTAGCGCCGAACGTGGTCGACCGGCTGCGCTTCCTGCGGGGACCTGGCGAGAGCTACAGCGACGTGATTTTGCGGCTAGCGTCGGAAAACGTCGCTAAGGGGCTAGCGGACAGTCTCGATTTGTCGAGGATCTATGAATCCGCGTTCCTCCAATTGGTCGCGAACCACGTCAGCCCGATTTCGGAGATCATTCCAAGGCGAGAGAGCGCTGCGTAATCTCGATTTCAGTTCACTTCTGCCGCCAATATGAACGAGCGGGGCGCACCGAGGCTCCTGTGTCGTTGGCGTTCCGTATCGGCGAAAATACTCGGCGAAATTGACTGCGGATTCCTCGACATTCAACAGCGTCTCGGCCGGAACCCCCTCGGCGTACACCACGTCGTGGCTTTCGAGCTTGATGTGGAAGTATTCCAGTTTGTCGGTTTCGCTCGCCTCGTAGCGGGTGATGGTAGTGCCGTTGATCAGCATCTCCGCCGGTACCAACACGCCATCGATCAACAGGCTATGGGACGATGTCACATAGAGATCGGCATGCGGGACATTGGGAGCGAGAGCGGAGCGGGCGATGCGAACCGGCAGCGCGCCCTTGACCCAAGGTTTTGATGGATGGCTCTTCCTGAGCGGATAACGTCCGATCCATTGGATGGGACGCAGTCCGCCGAACATCGTCGGCAGCAAATCCCCGACCGCGAGGTCTTCGATTTTCCTGTCGCCGATTATGGTTCTGATCGACGTACCCTTCAGGAAGCAGTTTTGACCCTCCCCCTCGCAACCCTTTCCGACAAGTTTATCGTTTCCGCAATTTGCAGAAGCTGAACCCGTTTTCGATAGATCACCGAGCGCGGCGAAAGTTAGAATAGCGCCCATCTTCATGATGTTGCGGCGGGTGCGCTGCGCGCCCAGATTTTCTTGGACGTTTGTCATGTTCGTCCCCCTGACTTCGCGTCAGATGCGCCGGTTTTACCGTTCCCGTCAAGGAGTACTGGGTGCGATAACCATAGGTATTACATGGTAGTACGCCCTAGTGCTGTCCCAGTGGGACACACGCCCATTTAGAGCGGCCCCCGCGCCCCGAGCGGCTTATCGACCACCGGCGCACTATGCGGGACGCTCACGTGCAATGCTCGACCGCCTTGCACGGCCCCGGCGAGAGCTACAGCGACGTGATCTTGCGAGTGGCGAAGGCTCGGACGGGATGGTAGCCGCCGGTCTGTCCAAGGCGGTCAGGCGGCCTTGCCTGAGGCTTGGTGTCCCCGTCACCCCTTCGCCAGCCTCAAGATCACGTCGCTATAGCTTTCACCCTGAGCCCTTGGCCATAGCCCGGCCCGCCCCATATCGTCGCCGCATGATCCGCATCGCCATCACCCAAGCCGCCTTCGAGGCCATCGCCGACCTTGCCGCTGGGCAGCGTCGGCTATGAGAACGCGGTCAACGAGAAGGGCGAGCGCCACGTCTGGTTAGCGCCAAACGTGGTCGACCGCTTGACTTCCATGCGCGGTCCCGGCGAGAGCTACAGCGACGTGATCCTGCGCCTGGCGAGGGCTGACCGAACCTCTCGCCCAAGCCCGCCCAGGGCCGGTCTGAGAAGCCGGGAAACGCCCGCCGAGGTTGTTGAGGCGGTCGTCGACGGAAGCGCGACGGGTTAGTGTAGTGGCTCCTCGGTAAACTCGCGCGATGTGCGGTCGAGTTCCTCGATGCACTGAGAACACCACCAGCCAACCAGGTCGGGAGTTTCGGCGGGCGCTGGCGAGCGCACCGGCGGCGACAGGGCCGGCCAGGTACGCATGATGGCGGACGTGGCGATGGAGATGATCGACCTATCCATATAAATCCAGCCCGATGCGGTCGGCGTTTCAGTCGTGTGGGCGCAGGACACGCGAGCGCATCTGATGGTGGGCTGATTTTGTTCCGTCATGACATTCCTATGGCGGGTTCAGCGCCGTTATTCTCCGGCCAATATAGTGCGCCGGTGAGCAAAAGCACCGGCTCAGCCGGGCGATTTCATCAGCTTTGGATACGAATCTTCGCCAGGTCCGGTCCTATCCAGGCGGTCGCAGAGTGAAGCGAGCAGGATGACCAGCCTCCCACAGCGGCCCGTGGAGGATATCAGCGGCCGCGCTGGGCCAATTCGATCAAGGTCCTCAGATCGGCCGCATAGACGACAACCGGTTGAAGGTCGGTCGCGTTTGCCAAGTCGTCCTTGAGCCGCTGAAGGGCTTCGTCCGGCAAGAGGCCTACCTTGTGCCGACCCGTCAGCCGCCTGAGCGGCGGCGAGGATGCGATCGCCAGGAGGTCAACGAGGGCGCGAACCGCGTCAGGGTCGGATTCTAGCTTCGCCAGCGCCTTCGCCGCGTTCGCGCGGCCTTCAGCGCCGGATATGCGGCGGACCATGTCAGCGGCAAGCTTTAGGCGTTCCTCGTGAGCCACGTCGACGACGCGCTCAAGCCGCGCCATATAGCCCTCCTGAATCTGTTGGAATGAGAGCATGGCGGCCGAGCGGGAGTCTATTTCACAAAAATGTCAGCCGTGGACCGCCTGCGCGCCATGCGCGGGCCAGGCGAGAGCTACAGCGACGTGATCCTGCGGGTGGCGGAGGGCGTGACTCGGCTGACGCCGGATCGTCTGACGCGTTAATGGGACGCTAACCTTTTTGAAGGCTTCCCTACAGTGTTCGCAAGGGCTATGGTTTCCTGAAGCCCGATGAGGGTGGCCCGCTGCCGAGCGCGCATCGACACAACGGCGAACCTCAATGACCGAAACCCTTTTCGCGATCATCGCAATGATGGTCGCATTGTTGACGGCCATGGCGATAGCCGTGGGGGTCACGGCCGCCCTGACAGCATGGCGTGACTGGCAAAGGGAACGGGCTTCGTGGAACTGCGAACCCGGCAAGAGCCATCGGCTCGAAGGTGTAGGCCAAGATCGGGAAACGCATCCTTGAAGGGGCTATCCGGCGCGCCGCCGACCGACCTTCTGTGGGGCTTGAGCGCGCCATCGTCGGCCGACGGACGGCCGTGCGCGGTTGGGGCTAGAGCTACACGGAGTTAGCAGCCCTTCGCGACGCCTGATAGCCGGCAAATCCGAGGCCCGCGAAACCGATGAGCATCATCGCCCAGGTCGAGGGTTCCGGCACCACGGTTCCGATGACGAGCGTGAAGTTTTGGTTCGGCCCGGTTCCCCACGTCGAGTTTTTGGCGCGTAAGCCAGACGAACTGGACGAGGGCGAGAAGGCCGGCACCGCCGACGTCGAGGGACTGCGTCGCTTTCTGGAGGAAGAAGTGCTGCCCTGGTTGGAGAGCCGCAAGAAGGAGCTCGCCAACCGCCCGCTGATCCGGGAGCAGGCGTTTGGTAAGTCGCTCGACCCCGACAAGCTCGAGCGGCTCGGCCGCTACGAGGTCCATCTCGACCGCAAGCTCGAACGGACGCTGGCCATGCTCCTGCGCCTCAAGGACCTGCGGCAGGGGGCGATCGCGGGCTGATCCTTTCGCAAAACCGATGGCCGGCCGGGTGGATGCCGTCTCGCCTGACGCCTGAGCGCGCCTCGCCACCTTCGCGACGGTCGCCCGGCTGCATCCAGTTGCCTTCTGGATCGTCGACCACGACGCGCCACCCGCAAGCATGGCGGCGATCCCTGCAAGGCGGTTGGAGTCCTCTGGGCGGCCTCGATACATGCCGGCGGCGTTGCCCTTGGCAATCCCGTCAGCCTGCCGGCGTCGGCGGTCGTCATAGTCCTTACGGGCGACGGCGGCGAGCATATCGAGCATCATCGAATTGAGCGCCGAGAACATCATTTGCTTCAGGTGCTCGTCAGCACGGCCGCTCTGGCGGTTCAGCGGCAGATGGTCGCCGAACTTGCCGACCAGGATCATGGCGAGCAGGCTCGGGCCGGCGAAGCCGCGGGGGAGCGGCGTCCGTTTGAGACGGCGAACGATGCCGCTGCGATTGGCGCGAAGCCCTCGCGATCGGCGGGTGAATGGGATGCGATCGGCGGGCGATCGTGGCGGCCCTGCCGGCGGCCCGTGACGGCCTTCATCCCCTGTGGCGTCGTGGGCGCTGGCGGCACGGCGTCGCCCGACCGGATGCAGTCAGCCGCGGGCGGCGTTAACCATACGTTTACCTTCCGCTTGCCGGCGGTCGGTGAGGCGGGCTTTAAGTGGCAGGTGACCTTTAACTTTGAAGCCCGGCTGCTCGCCATCTGCGCCGGGCTTTTTCTTTGTCGGGCTATCCTCGCCGGCGAGATTGAATAGCGTTCTGAGGTACGGCGCGCCTGACCGGACGCGATTTGGAGCCAAGCCCGCTGGCGGCCGTTCAGGGTCAGGGACTATGTCGGCCTATCCGACCGGCTCGGCGGGCGCTGGCGGCCGTCTATCGCGGCCGGAGTAGTCACGGCCCCGGCTGCCGTACCAACGCGCCCAATAAATCACAGACTGTGAGCGCGATCACTGCGGCGATCCGAGCGCCGGGGTATCAGCGGGGTCAGTGGAAACTTTCGCGGATAAAAATCGTGTTGAGGTTTCAGCCTTCCGTTCTTTCGTCCAGAGCTGCCCTTGTGGCGGGCCTCGGGGCGGCGCTTGCCCTCTCAGCCCTGACCAGCCTATCGCCCGAGCCACCACGCGCCCACGTGGCCCAAATGCCTCCGGTCCGCGCCCCTATAGCAGCCCCGGTTGCGTATTATCACGATCGCCTCGTCATTTCGCGCGCCGATAGTCTCATCCGCTGACTTGCCGCCGTGAATATGACTAGGGCATTAACGCGATAGTAACCCGTTCGATAAATCTAATATCGTCGTCGGTAAAAGGAGTACGTCGATGAGCATTAACATTGTGCCAGAACATGCGCTTCCTAAGTCAATTTTCTTCGAGGAGGAGCTAAGCTCGTCGAGCGGCCGGCGCATAGCCTCCGAACCCGCAAGGACCCTTAGAGCGATACTATCCGATAGGTCCTCGCCCGCGTTCGAGGCGGCCGGGGCGGAGCAGCCCCGCGCCGGCGTCCTTGGCCGCCGACAGCGCCTACGGGTCGGCGGACAGCCTCGCCTGGCTCGTCAAACAGAAGGAGATCGCTCCGCACATTCCGGTCTTCGACAAATCAAATCGAACCGATGGCACATTCTCCCGAGTCGATTTCAAATTCGACCCCGAGCGCGACCGTTACACCTGCCCGGCGGGCAAGGAACTGGTTCAATTCCGGCGCACCTACGCAACTCCCAGAAGCGGCATAACGGCCGAGGGGACACGGATTTACCGCGCCAGCAAATTGGACTGCGACCTCTGTGAACTCAAAGCGCAATGCTGCCCGAACGATGTCGCCCGCAAGATCCCGCGGGACTTGCACGAAGACGCCCGCGACGTGGCCCGTGCGCTCGCCGCGACTCCGCAATACGTGGAGGCCTGCCGTCGTCGAAAGAAGATCGAGATGCTATTCGCCCATCTCAAGCGCATCCTGCGCCTTACCCGC
This sequence comes from uncultured Alphaproteobacteria bacterium, assembly GCA_963783175.1. Taxonomy (GTDB): domain Bacteria; phylum Pseudomonadota; class Alphaproteobacteria; order Rhizobiales; family Beijerinckiaceae; genus Roseiarcus. The sequence continues at coordinate 7,943 of CAWANG010000041.1, read as the reverse complement.
TTGCGCCTTAGGGGTCCCAGCGGAGCCAGCGACGAATTTCTTCTCGCCGCCACGGCCCAAAACCTGAGGCGCCTGGCTCGCTTAAGGCCGATGAGCGAACATCCAGCAGCGATGGCCGCATAACAGCTGCAAGGGCGGCCCGAGGGCCGCCTGAAAATGCCTCCCCCTCAACTTCGAAACGCTGCTCGCACCCCCAATCAACGCGAACACTCGCCGACTTCTTCAACGATATCCGCAAATAGCGGCCATTGCCCGATGGCGGGCGAAGGGGTCAAATCACCCATGCGGACATTCGTCGCCCGTCGCCAAGGGTCCGAGTTGCCCCAGCGCGTATTTGCTGAATTGAGCATGGTGCGCCGAACACGGAGGAGATTGGACGGTGCCGACAATCGGCCGATACGCCTTCACTGCGGCCTTGGCGGGGGCTCTTCAAACTCACGCGGCGCGGACGGGCGCAGCGTCGGACAATTCCACGGGCTCCCCTGGCCCGGGTGTCGGCGCGCAATATGACGGGACGCACGTTTATGTCGCGCCGGCGGACATGACGCCGTTCATCACAGCTTCACGGCGACGTTCGGGGGACAGTCTGCCAAGCCGGCGACGACGACGGTGACGCCCACCCCAAGCAGCACGACCTTCGCGGCTGTTCAGACGCCCGCAGGCCCGCTCTCGGTGTTCGCTTTCACGACGCCAGTCCCTATCCGTTCGGTGCCGAGCGGACGGGCTACCTCGTCAACGACATGGACGCGGCCATTAGCGCCGCCAAGGAGGCGGGCGCCGATGTGCTCGTGGCGCCGTTCGCCGATCCGATCGGCCGCGACGCCGTGATTCAGTGGCCGGGCGGAGTGAACATGCAGCTCTACTGGCATACGATCAAACCGTCCTATGCGCCGCTGGCCACCATCCCCGAAAACCGTGTCTACGTCTCACCACTGAGGGTCGACGCCTCCATTGCCGAGTTCCTGCGCTTCTCAAATGGGCATGTCGTCTCCGACGATGGCCAGGCGCCGGGCGTTGAGATCGGCCGGCCCGGCGACGCCTACCGGCGCGTGCGCATCGCCTCGGCCTTCGGCAAGCTAACGCTGCTGGTGACCGATGGCCATCTGCCGTTTCCCTACGGCCGGGAATTGACCGGTTACGAAGTCAGGGACCTGACGGCGACCCTGGACAAGGCCAAGGCGGCCGGCGTGGTGGTGCTCGTCGAGCCCTTCGAAGCCAACGGGCGTGACGCCGCTATGGTGCAGTTCCCGGGCGGATATGTCGTGATCCCTTAACGTCGACTCCGACCATCTGCTGTGCGTAAAAAGCGGCCATTCCCGACGACGTAGCGAAGGGCTAAATCGACCCCGAGCCAATAATTGCGATAGAGCGGAAATCCAAGGAGAGCATGCGAGAATGGCCGAACCGTCCTGGCGCGAACTGAACCGCGCTATGTGGAACGAAAGGGTTCCCCTTCATCTCCGCTCGCAACTCTATGATCTCCCCAAATTCAAGGCAGGCGCGCTCTCCCTGAGATCGCACGAGATCGCGGATCTCGGCGACGTCAGGGGCAAGGAGTTGGTTCACCTGCAATGCCATTTCGGCAAAGACACGCTGTCGTGGGCGCGGCTGGGAGCGCACGTCACCGGCCTCGATTTTTCCGAGGCCGCCGTGCGGCGGCCGTCGCGCTTGCGGCAGAGATCGGCGTGGGCGCCCGGTTCGTGACCGCCGACGTCTACGACGCCCCCAAGGCTCTGGGCGGGCGCACGTTCGACATCGTCTATACCGGGGTCGGTGCGCTGTGCTGGCTACCGGACATGACGCGCTGGGCAAAGGTGATTTTCAATCTGCTCCAGCCTGGCGGCGAGCTTTATTTTGTACGAGTTCCACCCGCTTAAGTGGATCTTTGGAGAGACCGACAAGCCCGAAATCCTCCACGCCTATTTCACGCCGGCGGAAGGCTTTCGGCTGGGCGGCGTGACCTATGCTGACGCCATAGCGCCGGCTGCGGAGACACCAACGGTCCAGTGAAATCATCCTCTGGGCGAAGTGGTCTCGGCGCTCGCGGCCGCAGGGATGCGCATCCAGTCGCTCCGCGAGCTCGACGGCGACGTTCTGCATCAATGGCCGATGATGATCAGAGGCGAAGACGGGCTCTACCGCATGCCGCCAGGAACGCCCTCGCTTCCGCTGATGTATGTCCTGCGGGCCTTTAGGGATGGCTAGACGCCAGTCAGCTCGATCGCAAAGCCGAAGAAAAGGGTCTGACCAAGTCGCGTCTTGCAGCGCGAGAGAGAGCAGACAAAGGCGGAAAAGTTCAGTCGAAATAGTGAAAAACTTTTCCGCGCGGACTTCCTCACCGTCGGCGTGCAGCCGAGGACCGACTTGTCATAGCAGAGCAGCAGCAGGAACACGGTCGCGCTCGGCAGCAGAACGCCGGCCAGCACCTGCACCGCAAGCGGGCTGATCGCCATCGCAGCCGCGATCGTTCTGATCCCTGGCTCGCCGCTCGGACTTCTGACGTGGCGAGCTGAAGTTGACGGGGGTTTACGACCGCTATTGCCCCAAGTGCCGGTCGAAAAACTCCGCGATCTCCTGAAACGCCTCCTTCACTTCAGGCACGCGGTCATCGCGATAGAACTGCGCGTGCGACTGGCCTTCGAAAACCTGCAGCACTGCGTCAACGCCAGCCTGGCGTAGCTTGCGATGCACGCGCACGGTATTGCTCAGGAGCAGATCGCGCGTGCCTGTCGTCAAGATCGTCGGCGGAAAGCCGCTCATGTCGCCGTATATCGGCGACAGCATTGGGTCGTGCAGATCGTGGTCCTGCGCGTAGAAGCGTGTCGCGGCGTCGCAGAACCCGTCCGGTGACACCAGCACGTTGTCGACCAACGCGTTCGTCTGGAAACTATCGCCCACCTTCGTCACGTCCGACATCGGCGTGCCGGGCGCGATCGCGCCCGGCAGCGGCAGTCCCTCCTGCTTGGCGCGCAACATCATCTCGAGCGTCAGCGCGCCGCCAGCCGAGCTGCCGAAGACAGCAATTTTCTTCGGATCCGTCATCTTCACAGCCGCCTTATAGACGGTCATCGCGTCATCTAGCGCTGCCGGGAAATACGCGTCGGGTGGCATGCGGTAATCGACCGCAATCACTTTCATCTGCCCGAATCCGGCCAGCAGCACGGCCTCCGGCAGTGCAGCCTCGTGCGGGTTCAACACGTAGCACCCGCCGTGCACATGGATCGCCAAGCGATTGGCGTTGCGCGTAGGGATTTGCTCGGGCGTCAGCCGGTAGACCTTCACGCCGTCGATCGTGTCGAGCCGCACGTTGACATGCAGCCGCTCGGCCATGGCTGCGGCCTGCGGTCCCAGCGCAGCGGCGAGCTTGTCGGCGAGCTGACGCCACGCGTCGGGCGTGGTCGGCGGACTGTCCCAGTTCGGGCGCAACGGCTGGGCGATAATCGCCTGCATTTCCGGGCTGACATCGCTCGGGACAGGAATGGATTTGGCCGGCACGTTCCGCGGGGCGAGCGGCGCTTGTGCGAGGGCGACCGGGGCACAAACCGCGACGGAACACACAACCAGCGGGAGGCCGGCGAGCAGCGCTTTCATGGCGTTTCCGACCCGTGTTTTTTGTCGCCGGACCCTGCCATGCGGCCTGCGAGATTGTCAAACAACCTTCGGATATTGACCCCCGGGGGCTCCTAAAATTGACCCCCTTTTTTGAGACGCGCGGGGACCGGCAGCGCTCGCCCCGCCGAACCTGACGGGGTTGCGCAGCCGGGGCGAGCGCGGCGATGTAAGGCGCGGAAAGTTGCCAAGTCGTAGAGACGCCTCCAGCTGATCCGGTGAGACGCGCAAGAAGGAACTGGCCAACCGCCCGCTGATCCGGGAGCAGGCGTTTGGTGAGTCGCTCGACCCCGACAAGCTCGAGCGGCTCGGCCGCTACGAGGTCCATCTCGACCGCAAGCTCGAACGGACGCTGGCCATGCTCCAGCGCCTCAAGGACCTGCGGCAGGGGGCGATCGCGGGCTGATCCTTTCGCAAAACCGATGGCCGGCCGGGTGGATGCCGTCTCGCCTGACGCCTGAGCGCGCCTCGCCACCTTCGCGACGGTCGCCCGGCTGCATCCAGTTGCCTTCTGGATCGTCGACCACGACGCGCCACCCGCAAGCATGGCGGCGATCCCTGCAAGGCGGTTGGAGTCCTCTGGGCGGCCTCGATACAGGCCGGCGGCCTTGCCCTTGGCAATCCCCTCGGCCTGCCGGCGGCGGCGATCGTAATAGTCCTTGCGGGCGACGGCGGCGAGCATATCGAGCATCATCGAATTGAGCGCCCGGAACATGCGCCCCGTGAAGTCGTCGGCCGGACCCGCTAGCATCCAACTTGTCGGAAGATCGAGCGCGACGACGCGGATTTGCTTGGCGTCAAGATCGGCGCGGAGCTTTTGCCAATCGGCCGCCGTGAGGCGCGAGAGGCGGTCGACCTGCTCGATGAGCAGCACGTCGCCGGGCCGGAAGTCGGCGATGAGCCGAAACAGTTCTGGCCGCGCCAGCTTCGCGCCCGAATTCGCTCTCGGCATACGTTCCCACAATGTTCAAGTCGTGCTCGGCGGCGAAGAATTCGACTGCGGCTCGGGCGCGGGTCGCATCCTGTTCATCGGTCGAAGCGCGGAGATAGGAGCGAGCGAGCATTCGAGACCCCATCGGTTCGAATAGGTTGGTTTCTTTAAATCGGTTCAGTCCTATTTGAACCATCTTCGGTTGTTGCATTTTATGAGCGGCCGGGGCGGAGGTTGGCTCGTAGCCGCCTTGCGCCCTCCTCACCCTCGTGGATTGCGAGCGTCGCAAGGCGCGCCGACGTGCGCCAAAGCGACGTTGATTGTTGCCCAGCCGGCGAAGCGTTGGGGGCGCTGAATTGCCGATCTCGGCGGATCATCCATGTCGATCCGACGTGAAACACATGGTTAGGACTCCTTCGGCAGGATCGGCGGCAATCTTCGCATGACCATGAAATCGACGCTCATCGTGCCCATAGCGCTCCTCGCGACCCTTGCCGCGGGCGTCCTCGTCCACGACCGCGTCAGGACCAAGCCGTTCGTCGACGACGCGGCTCCGACGCGAACCGGATCGATTGCGACGGCCAGTCCCGATGCTCCGGCGCCTGTGAGCCGGGCGCCCGTTTCGGCGCCGATGCCCGCGTTCATCGAGGACGCGGCTCCGACGCGAACCGCGTCGATTGCGACGGCCGAGCCCGCTGCTCAGGCGCCTGTGAGCCCGGCGCCCGTCCCGGCCCCCGCGCTCGCCACGCCCGGGCCCGAGCCGCCGCGGCGCATGACCGTCTCGGAAGAGGCGAGCCTCGACGCGTGGATGATCAAGACCTATCTCGCATGTTGGAAGCCGGCGGCTCAGCCCGCCGACGCCAGTCGATATGTCGCGCGGGTGCGCGTCAAATTCAAACCCGATGGATCGCTCCTGAAGCCGCCGAAGCTCGTCAATCCGCCGTCCGATCCGACGCAGAAGCCGCAGGCAAAGAGTGTGTTGCAGGCTGTCAAGGCTTGCGACCCCTTACCGATGCCGGCTCAATATCGCTCCTTTTATGAGCAATGGAAGACCAAGACCATCCTGTTCGATCCGCAGGTTGCCGCCCGCTGACCCTGGGTGCAGCCGCCAGCGCCGCGCGCGACCGATTGCCGGACAGCACGAGGCTTCCATCCGCAAGCTCGTATGAGACGGCGCTCATTGCAGGTGGGCCTCGGGCGCTTGAGCCTCGTTGGCGGGGCTGGTAACGAAGCATTATCGCGATCGCTGTAGTTTGATTTCTCCGCCGTGCGTTCGTAATCTTTGTCGTCCCGGCGGCGCCGTCCGGGAAAGGGTGGGGAAAGGTCGAATGCTCTCTAGGCTCAAGCGGCGGGTTTCCTGGTCCATTGGCTGTGCGGCGCTTGCGATAGCCGGGTTTGTCTCGGGCTGCGGCGGCGGTGGCCCGCTGGAATCTGAACCGATCTTGTCGGGCAATGTCTCTTCGGGCAGCCATCTCAAGCCGAAGGACTACCCGATCCACGGCATCGACGTGTCCAAGTTTCAAGGCGATATTGATTGGAACGCGGTCGCCAGCAGCGGCGTCAAATTCGCGTGGATCAAGGCGACCGAGGGCGGCGACCAGGACGCGCGCTTCCGGGCAAACTGGGAGGGGGCCAAGGCCGCGGGCATCCCCCATGGCGCCTATCACTTCGTCTATTGGTGCCGCCAGCCGCTCGAGGAGATTCAGATCTTCGAACAGAATGCGCCCGTCGAGGACGACGCGCTCCCGCCGGTGCTCGACGCCGAGGCGACGCCGACCTCACCGACCTGCCGTCGCCACGTCACCCAAGACGAGGCCATCGCCGACATGCAGGTCATGCTGCAAGAGATGGAGCGCCATTACCGCAAGCGGCCGATCATCTACACGACCGTCGATTTCTACCAAGCGAATCTTTCCAACGGCGCGTTGATGGACTACCCGATCTGGGTGCGCTCGACCAAACACCCTCCTGCGGTGAAGTACGGGTCGCGCGCTTGGCATTTCTGGCAGTATCAATCCGACGGCGAAGTCCCGGGCATCGGCGGCAACGTCGACAAGGACGCCTTCTATGGCACAAAGGAGCAGTGGGACGCCTTCCTGACCGAGCCCGGGGTGCGCCCTGTGCAGACCGGCGCCGCCGCCCGCTTCTGCGCCCCCGCAAACGGCCGCCGCGCAGCCGCAGGAGTCTATCGAGCCGACAAACGGCCCGGCGGAATAAGGCGCCGCCCTTGGCGGGGTCGGCAAGAAGGTCGACTTCGCGTCCGTGCCTTACCGTGGCTACGCCAGCGATGCTGCATCGCTGTTTCAAAGCGTTAAAGTGGTGGCCCTGCCTTTGAACCTGCGCTTCGTCACATGCAGAGAAGATCTGATGGTGTCGCGACCCGATTTTCCCGCTCGTCGGGATCTTCTGGGCCATCCAAGAACAAGCAGCGGCAGTATGGATCGAGGACCACCGATGCTCGCTGAAAGAAGCTGAACCCTACGGCACCTTGCTCACCTGTCTGCATGGGCACCATGAGGTGATGACCTTCGCCTTTGCCCGCATCGGCGCGGTCGTCGCCATGCGCGTCGAGGACTACTATCCCAAGGGCAAGCGCTGGTGGGTCCGCCTGCATGAGAAAGGCGGCAAGCGCCATGAGATGCCGGCGCATCACAATCTCGAAGCCTACCTTGACGCCTACATGCAAGGCGGCCGGCATTGGCGAGGAAGGCAAGAGCTCCCTCTTCCGCTCCGCCGACCGGCCGCACCGACATGCTAACCGACAAAGCCGATGCACCGCGTCGATGCCTGGCGCATGGTCCAGCGCCGCGCCGCCGATCTCGGCTCGGTTTTCAAGCTCTTCAACGATCGATGACTTGAATAGAAATGCGAGGCCGACATCGGTGCGCACGGCGCGCATCATCGCTTCGCCGTGGCCGAACTCAAGGACGTAGTTTCGCCTGGCCACGCCGATCTTCAAGAGCGCTAAATCCTCCACGTCTCTGTGCGCCGTGTTTCCCTGCGCGGCAATGAAAGGCAATGTCTCGAGTTTTGCTTTGGCCTTAAGTGATCCATCATCCGCACGTGCATATGATCGCGCCCGGAGGAGGGCTCTCGCTCGACGGCGCGCGGTGGGTCGCCTCCCGCTCCGACTTCCTCGTGCACGTGGACAACCTGCCGGCGCGTCTATTCAGCGGCAAGACGCTGGCCATGCTCACCGGTGCGCCACGACGCCGGCCAGTTGAAGTTCTTCAACGCGCCTGCCGGACTCCCCGACAAGAAGACGTTCAAGCGCGCTCATAGACGTCGAGTCGGCTCAGCAGATCGAGATGCCCTAGAAGGCAAGGTGCCCTGTCTAAACCTACCGTCCGCGCCGTTTGGCGATGATGGATCGATGACGTGGGTCCTTGCCGCCAAAGCCTCT
>CAWANG010000040.1:0-16332 GCA_963783175.1 uncultured Alphaproteobacteria bacterium | reverse complement strand
TTTTGGACACGCCGTACCCCTGCATGTAGAGGAGCGGCGAAACGTTGACGTAGGCGAAAAGGCCGGCGAACAAGAGACCGCCGAGCAGCGAAAAGCCAGCGCACGCAGGGTTGGTCAGCGCCCGCCGGTAACCGGCGATGATCGTCGAGGGTTTCAGGTTCCGGCGGTTCTCGGCCGCGTGCAACTCGTCAAACAGTACGAGCGCGGCCGCCATGACAATCGCGCCGACACAGGTCAGCACGGCGAAGATCAGGCGCCACGAGCCGACGAACAGAATCCCGGCGCCGAGCGTTGGCGCGATGAGCGGCGCGACGCTGAACACGAGCGAGACGGCCGCGAGGTGCAGGCGCGCCTCGCGGCCCTCGAACAGATCGCGAATGATCGCGCGCGGCAGGATGCCGACTGCGCCGGCGCTTGCCCCTTGCACAAGGCGAAAGGCGAGCAGCGCGTCGATCGAGGGCGCAAGCGCCGAGCCCGCAGCGGTGAGCGTGAACAGGACAAGCCCGACCAGCATGACCGCCTTGCGGCCGAACCGGTCGGCGAGCGGGCCGACCACGATTGGGGCGGTCGAGAAACCGGCGATGAAGATCGCGATCGACGCCGCCGCCTTCGTTTGCGGCGCGTGAAGATCGGCCTGGATCAGCCCCAGGCTCGGCAGCGCCATATCGATCGACAGTGGCGGTAGCGCAGTGAGCGCGGCGAGAAAGAGGGTGAAGCCGAGCCCATGGACGTTGGAGCGAGCCATCGCCGGCGCGCCGCAGGGGGCAGTTCATGGTCAGGTCCCCCGGAGCTGATTGAGGGCGCTCGCCGCCACATGTCCGGCCCAGACCGCGAGCAGGCAAAGAACGACCGACAAGACGATGTTGACGCCGGCGAGCAGCGTCTGGCCGTCGCGCGCGAGATTGAGCGTCTGAAGGCTGAAGGACGAGAAAGTGGTGTAACCGCCGCAGAGGCCGGTCATGACGAATTGGCGCGCGTCCGTCCCGACGAAAATGCGCCCGTCGGGGCCGGTCAGGGTGGCGAAAAAGCCGATCACGAACGAGCCGGTGACGTTGACGATGAGCGTGCCGATCGGAAAGGTCTGGCCGATGTGCTGCGCAGCGAGGCCCGACGCGAAATAGCGCGCCCCCCCGCCGAGCGCGCTGCCCAGCATGACCCAGAAATACGTCATTGATCGTGAGAATCCGTTCGATGGCGCGTCGCCGACGTTAAAAGGCATCGCGCACTCAAGCGCAAGCGCGCCGGCTGCGCGGATCTGAGCGTTGGGCCTCGCTCAGGCGCGCGGCTGCGTTTTTTCGCCTGCTTTCGTCAGCCTGGCAGAGGCCGGCGTCGCCGCCGCCCGCAGCTCGATCCGCGCGAGGATGGCGTCGGAGACAGCCATGCCGGCCAGCGCGCCGGCGCTCGCCAAGAGGCCGGCCCAGAATGCGCTGCCGATGACCGCGCTGATCCCGGGAACCATCGGCAGGAGGAACCCGATCACGATACAGGCGAGACAGGTCAGGATCAGGAAGAGCGCTTTCGCGGAGACATTGACGACGGCGCGGCTCGATGCGGCCATGCGCAGGCTCGCATACCAAAGAAGAGCGAGGACGACGATTGACGCGGCGATCCGAATGGACGGGCTCCTGCTTTCGCCCACAGCCTAGCATCGCGTTGCGGACGAATGCATGGCGCCGGACGCGACATTCGCGCTGCCGGGCGCCTCGGCGACCGCCGGAATGATCATTCCGTAGAGGTGAAAGCTCGGTCAGGCTGCGGGCGCGATCCCGCCAGGCGAGATGTGCGCGCCGGCGCCCATGATCTTGTCCTGAGTCTTGGTCTCAAAATCGCTGGAGTCATGGCGCTCGTGCAGCTGGCTCGACGGCTCGCCGGATGTTCGGTTGACCATTCGTCCCCGCTTGACGGCCGGACGGGCGGCGATCGCCTCGGCCCAGCGCAGGACGTTCTTGTAGCTCTGCGCGCTGAGAAACTCGGCCGCCCCGTATTGCCCGCCCCTCGCCAGGCCGCCGTACCAGGGCCAGATCGCAATATCGGCGATCGTGTAGTCGCCGCCCGCCACATACTCGGACTCCGCAAGCCGCCGGTCGAGCACGTCGAGCAGGCGCTTCACCTCCATCGTGAACCGATCGATGGCGTATTCGATCTTGATCGGCGCATAGGCGTAGAAGTGGCCGAACCCGCCGCCAATATAAGGCGCGCTTCCCATTTGCCAGAAGAGCCAGGACAGGCATTCGGCGCGTGCGCTGGCCTCGGTCGGCAGGAAGGCCCCGAACTTCTCGGCGAGATGCAAGAGGATTGCGCCCGATTCGAACACCCGGATTGGCTTCGGGCCGCTGCGATCCACCAATGCCGGTATCTTTGAGTTCGGATTGATGGCGACGAAGCCGCTGCCGAACTGATCGCCTTCACTGATCTTGATCAGCCACGCGTCGTACTCGGCGCCCTTCTTGCCGAGCGCCAGCAGCTCCTCGAGCATGATCGTGACCTTCTGGCCGTTCGGCGTGGCGAGCGAGTAGAGCTGGAAGGGATGGCGGCCGACCGGCAGCTCCTTCTCGTGGGTCGGGCCTGCGATCGGGCGGTTGATGGACGCGAACTGGCCCCCATTCGGCTTGTTCCAGGTCCAAACCTTAGGCGGGGTGTAGTCGGACGGACTGCTCATTCGCGAGGCTCCAGATCTTGAGGCTTCAGGCGGCTTTCTGCGCGCGCGCTGCCGCTACGTGCGCACCTCCTGTCAGTTGGGGATTGAATCGAATCTGTCCAGGGTCTGCGCTCAGGTCAACCCGGCGCTCAAGCGAGTTCGGGACCTGGCGGAACGATGCGGGTCAGGTTCGATGCCTTGATCGAATGATAGCCGCGCTCGATGTGGCCGAAGCGAAGGTGTCGCGGAAAGCCAGAATCCTGTTCACGCGAGCGGGGTACGCGGTCAAGGCGCAAACGCTCCGTTCGCGGCGCGAAGAGGCTCCGGAGCAAATGAAACTAAAGCGCTTGCTTTTCTATTGAGCGCATGATACTAAGGCATATGCTTAACTATGTGACCCCCCTCGACCGGGCGTTCCAGGCCCTCGCCGATCCGACCCGCCGGGCAATGATCGAGCGGCTGACGCGGGGCCCGGCGTCGGTCAGCGAGCTCAAGGGGCCGCTGGTCATGTCGCTGCCGGCGGTGATGCAGCACCTCGCGGTGCTCGAGACCTCGGGACTCATTGTCTCGGAGAAAAGGGGACGGGTGCGCACTTGCCGCATCAACCCTCCCGCGCTCGCCGAAGCCGAACGATGGATCGCCGACCGGCGCCTCGAGTGGGAGCGCCGCCTCGACCGGCTCGACGAATACCTCAAATCCCTGAACAGCGAAGGAGACAGCGATAATGACCAGAATGGATGACGTGAGGCTCAAGGTCGAGCCGGCCCCGGTGCGCATGTCGCGCGTCTTCTCGGCGCCGCGGGAGACGGTGTTCAAGGGCTGGAGCTCAGCCGACCATATCAAACGATGGTTCTGCCCGGACGGCTATTCGGTTCCCGAGGCGAAAGTCGAGATGCGGGTCGGCGGGCGGTTCGAGGTCTGCATGCGCTCGCCCGAGGGCGTCGACCATTGGACGAGGGGCACGTTCGCCGAAGTCCTCGCTCCCGAGCGTCTCGCGATCGATCTCCACGTGATCGACCCGTGCGGCGGCGGTCCGCTTTTCAGCGCCTATACGGAGGTTAACTTCACCGAAGAAGGCCCCCGCAGCACGCTGATGGTGGTGGTCCAGACCTATTCGGCGGCCGGCGCCGCGCAGGCGGAGCAGATGATCAAGGGCGCGCCCGAGGGCTGGCGGCAGACGCTCGACAAGCTCGAAGCGGAAGTCGCGCGCATTCAGGGCGGCGGCGTCCGCTCCGTCGTCCACGGGGCCTTCCATCTCGAGCGCATATACGATGCGACGGCGGAAGAGGTCTACAAGGCGCTGTCCGAGGAGGCGGCCAAGGCCCGCTGGTTCTTCGGGCCTCAGGGGTGGCGGCTTATCGAGCGCGTGATGGACTTCCGCGTCGGCGGCCGCGAGCGGGTAAAAGGCGGCTTCGAAGGCGGCGTGACGACGACCTTCGACGCCGTCTATCACGACATCGTTCCGCGCGAGCGGATTGTCTACACCTACGAGATGCATCTCGACGACCGCAAGATCTCCGTCTCCCTCGCCACCCTGCAGATCAAGCCCGACGTCTGGCGGCGGACGAGGCTCCTGGTCGACGAGCAGGGGGCGTTTCTCGACGGTTACGACGACGCGGGGTCGCGCGAACGCGGAACAGGGGACCTTCTGGACAAGCTCGGCGCGTCACTCAGGACGTGACGCGGAGGCGCGGAAGGCCAGCAGCTGAGAGGAGGCCCGTATGAGCATGTCCAGTCTGTCCGGTACAGACACCGAATTGGCGGAACTCGCCAAGCGGAGCTATCTCGCCTACGTCAACAAGGATCGCCCGGCTATGGAGCGGCTCATCGCCGAGGATTTCCATTTCACGAGCCCGCTCGACAATCGCCTCGATCGGAAGACCTATTTCGAACGCTGCTGGCCAAACAGCCAATGGATCGCCGATTTCGAGTTCATCGACGAGGTCCCGAGCGGCGAACGCGTCTACGTGACCTATATCGGCCGTTCGGACCTTGGCCGACGCTTTCAAAATACGGAAGTGCACATCATTCGCGACGGGAAGATCGTCGAGGTCGAGGTCTATTTCGGCTGGAACGTGCCGCACCCGGCCCCGCGCGGCGGCTTCGTGGAGCATACGCCGCAGATGTGAGCCTTGGTCGCGCGGGTTTCTTCGGTCCGCGTCGCCTCGCGTTGCGACCAAGGCGATCCTGAAGGCGAGACCGTGGGCGGCCTCACTCGTCGTTCGAGGCGTTAAGCTCTTCCCATCCGAGGTATTTCGACTCGCGGCCCTTGCGAAGGCGAACGCCGGCGCCGCCGCCGTTCTTGGGGATGAACGCAACGCCGCCGGACTCGAGCGCCGCACGCATCTTGGCGACCGCTTCCGCCGGGATGCTGTCGGGCTGTCCAGTTTCGAACCGATCGACGACCGAGAGCGATACGCCGGCCGCGTCGGCCAGTTCCGCCTGGGACCAGCCGATGAGCGCGCGCGCCGCTCTGACTTGGGAGGCTTCGGTCATCGCCCTGACGTCATCGCGCCTGCGCAGCGGACATCGCGATCGCGGGAGGCCGCGCCGAATCGCGAATGCTGTCGCCGAGCGCCTTGCGCGCGAGCGCCGCTTCACCGCCGCTGGTGGCGTGATAGAGCTCGAGTTGCTCGAATTCGTCGTCGCGCGGCGGCGCGATGGCGAGGTCAGTATAGGTCCAGCGGTCGGGAGCGTTCAGGACCTCCTTGAGGATGCGCCGTGTCCCCAAGAAGAATCGCGAATAGTGCCAAGCCTTGACTGCGATCCCGCCCCAGTAGCGCGGATAGAAGACGAAGGGCGATTCCAGCGGCAAACTGCGCCGGCGGTCGCGACGGTATTTGAGGCGGAAAGCGCCCCCTTCAAGAGGGTGCACGCCCTCCTGCTCGATCATCAGCTTGAACCACATGATCGTACTTGTGATCGGCTTCGGCCGGCCATTCGGGATCTGGGCGGCGCGCTTGAGGATGGTGCGAATGTGCTCGGGCGTATAGTACGTGGCCCAGGCCGCGCGGTAGGCGTCCTCCCACTCCTGGTCGGTCATCTTCGAGTGATGCGCGACGCGATGGTCGAGGTCGTATTTGTTGATGTCGGGGTCCATCCAGACGCCCTTCTTCAACAGAGTCTTGTGGTCCTCTGAGCCCGGCAGCGGCGTCAGGAAGAAGAACTCGAGAATGTCGAGCGGCAGCTCGCGCTTGATGATCTCGATGTCGCGCAGGATCGATTCCTTCGTATCCGCCGGGAAGCCGAGGATGTATCCGGCGAAGGTCAGCGCGCCATGCGCGCGCCACTTCTGCAGCATGACGCGATATTCGGTGATCTTGTTCTGCCGCTTCTTGGCGGTGATGAGATTCTCGGGGTTGATATTCTCAAGCCCGATGAAAATGCGCCGCGCTCCCGCCTTGGTCGCCTTCTCGATGAAGTTCGGAATCTTGTGGCAGAGCGTGTCGACCTGGATGGTGAAGCCGCAGTGGATGCCCTCGTCCTGAAGCTTGATCACTCGGTCGAGCAGGATCTCCCAGTCGCTGTTGCGAGCGAAATTGTCGTCGGTGATGAAGAACCGGTCGATGCCCTGCTTCCTGTTCTCGCGAATGATCTGTTCGAGATCGTCCGGCGTGCGGAAGCGGCTCTTGCGGCCTTGCACGTTGATGATGGTGCAGAACGAGCACTGATAGGGGCAGCCGCGGCCAAGGTCGATCGATGAATAGTGGCCCGTCGTCCGCGCGAGATGTTTGCGCGGCAGGATCGGCGCCGGCTCGCCCTCGAGCGAAGGCAGTTTGTCCATGAAATTGTACAGCGGCTTCATCTCGCCGCGCCATGCGTCGCGAAGCACCTCGTCGAGCCGATGCTCCTCCGCTTCGCCGGCGAACAATGCGATTCCGAGCGCTTGCGCCTCTTTGAGCTCGACTGGCATTTCGGGCAGCATGGCGATGCAGCCGGAGACATGGAACCCGCCGATGCAGACCTGGAGGGCTGCGGCGCGGAACTCGCGCGCGAGGTCCATCGACCGCGGGAACTGATTCGACTGCACCCCGACGATGCCGATCAGCGCCCGTCCACCGCGACGCTTCAGGTCGGCGATGATGCGCTTTGGATGGACGCGCCGGTTGGTCTCGTCATAAGTCTCGACGGCGAACTCGATTCCCACCCCCAGCGCCTCACGCTGCCGCGCGTCCTCGACCAGGCTGTACATGCAGGCGAGCGTATTGGACGGCAGCGCCGAGCGATACCACTGGATCGGATAGCCGTCGTCGTCGTAGTGGGTCGGCTTGATGAGGACGAAGGTGAACAGCGAATCCGGCGCGCGCGAATCCGGCCTGGTCTCAATTGTCCCCGAAGCCGCGTCCATGATGTCCCGTCTTTTCCGTGAATCGCAGCTTGGCTAGCACGGGACGGCCCAACCGGGCAAATCGCCCGCCCTTTCCGGAGGATCGCCGATAGCCCGTCACATCGGCGGGACGAGGCCGTCCTTGCCGACGAGGACAAAGGCGGCGTCGATCGAGCCGTCCTCCTGCTTCGCTCCGCGGGCGATGATCGCCGCGCCGGGCTTGATGTCGGTCTGCGCGCCCGGCTCGAGGGCGACGATCGGGGTCTTCGGATCGACGACAATGGTCTGTTCGCCGCCTTTGTAGGCGACCGTGAGCTTGGGGCCGCTCGCGGCGTCGACCCGCGCCTGGATATTGCCGTTGGTCATGCTGCTGCCCGGTCCAAGGTCGAACGGGCGATAGCCCTCGCCGGTCCCGCGCATCGCCTCGGGAAAGATGTGCACCTCCATCGCTTTGAGTTCGCTTCCCTCGCCCGGCATCGCTGCAATGCCGACAAACGAATTCGGCTTGATGTCG
Source organism: uncultured Alphaproteobacteria bacterium (assembly GCA_963783175.1). Lineage (GTDB taxonomy): Bacteria > Pseudomonadota > Alphaproteobacteria > Rhizobiales > Beijerinckiaceae > Roseiarcus. The sequence goes on along the minus strand of CAWANG010000040.1, from coordinate 8,853 downwards.
GCGAGCGTCGCCGGGACCACCAAAACGAAGCGCGTCTTGGGGCCCAGATGAACAGTTCTTTCCTCGCCCGCGCGCGTTTTTACCCCGAGGCTCGCGCCGTCGGCGCTTATCGTCTCGATGGTCGCGCGCGCAGAGGCGACCGGCGGGTTCTGAGCCAGGGCGGGAGCGAGAGCCAGCGAAAGCGCAGCGGCGAGAACAATGCGAAGCGATTTCATCGCGACCTCCAAGCCTGTAGCCCCCTGCCGTCAAGATCGGTCGAGATTAGGAACCGATCGTGAAGTTTCCAAGACCGGAAACTTCCCTTCCGAGGATTGCGATTCACACTTTCACTTCGCTTCCGTCCTGGCTCCAGCGGGTATGGAAGCTGCCTTTCTTGTCCAGGCGGCGGTAGGTGTGGGCGCCGAAATAGTCGCGCAGGCCCTGAAGCAGGTTCGCCGGGCCGCGGGCGCGCCTGAGGCCGTCGTAGTAGGCGAGCGACGAGGAAAAGGCCGGGGTGGGCACGCCGTTCGCGACCGCGAGGGCAATCACCTGCCGCCATGCGCCCTCGGTTCTTGTCACCGCACTCAGGAAATAGTCGTCGAGCAGCAGATTAGCGAGCTTGGCGTCGCGCTCATAGGCCTCCTTGATGCGGTCCAGAAACTTGGCGCGGATGATGCACCCGCCGCGCCAGATGGTCGCCATGTCGCCGAGTCTCAAGTCCCAATCGAATTGCGTCGAGGCGACCGACATCTGCTCGAAGCCCTGAGCATAGGCGATGATCTTGGAGGCGTAGAGGGCGTCGCGGATCGCGTCGATCGCCGCCTTCTCGGGCTTCAGCGCCGGCGGCGTGGGATGTGGCGTCTTCTTCTCCATCGTCATGCGCATCGCGCGGTTGGCGGAGAGGACACGGGCATAGACCGCCTCGGTGATCGCGGTCAGCGGCACGCCGAGCTCGAGCGCATTCTGGGCAGTCCAGCGGCCTGTCCCCTTCTGCTCCGCCTCGTCGAGAATGACGTCGACGAGCGGCTTGCCGCTTTTGTCCATCTTGCGCAGGACGGCGGCGGTGATTTCGATCAGATAGCTGTCGAGATCGCCCTGCTTCCAGTCGAGGAAGATGTCCGCCATCGCTGGCGCGCCAAGGCCGTAGACGCTCTTCATGAGATCGTAGGCTTCGGCGATGAGCTGCATGTCGGCATATTCGATCCCGTTATGCACCATCTTCACGTAGTGCCCCGCGCCCTGCGGGCCGATATAGGTGCAGCAGGGAACGCCATCGACCTGGGCCGCCATTTTCGTCAGCATCGGCGCGATCCGGTCCCAGGCGGCGCGATCGCCGCCCGGCATCATGCTCGGGCCCTCGAGCGCGCCCTCCTCGCCGCCGGAAACGCCCATGCCGACAAAGCGGATCTTTCTTGCCTCGCACGTCTGGTAGCGGCGGGCGGTGTCGGTGAACAGCGAATTGCCGCCGTCGATGATGATATCGCCCTCGTCGAGATGGGGCATGAGTTCGTCGATCACCTCGTCGACCGGCGGGCCGGCCTTGACCATGATCAGGATCGGGCGGGGTTTGGCTATGCTGGCGACGAAGTCGGGGAGGGCGCTGGAGGGGAAAAAGCGCCCTTCGCCGCCATGCTCGGCCATGAGTTCATCGGTCCGTTCATGGTTGCGGTTGAAGAGCGCGACGCCGAACCCGTTCCGCGCCGCGTTTCGGGCCAGATTCGCGCCCATGACGGCCAATCCGAAGACGCCGATGTCAGCTCGATCTGCCATGTGTCCTCGCACGTTTGCCGGCCACGGCGCCTGTCTTACCGTCGCATCGAAGGGGGATCAAATCTCGGTCCGGACGAGACGACGACGGCGCGGCGCCGCCGGTCACAGGAGCTCGAACAGGCTGTAAATCGGCCCATCGGCGGTGCGATGGCCGATACCGATCGCCAGCAGCCGATTGAGCCAGTCGTATTTCGGGGCCGCAGTCTCGAAGACGGACGTAGCGCGAAAATAATAGGTCGCCGGGTCGACCGCCTCGCCGCGATCGATCCGCGCCAGAACGTCGGGCGTCCCATGCCGGATTCCTCGGTAGATCATGCCGATCATCGCTTCATCGTCGGTCTTGAGGACCAGGCGGACATCCAGGGTCACGGCGCCGTCGCTGCGCACGGTCTGCCAGTCGTTGCCGCCGTCCAGCACTTCGCCCGAAAGCCGCTCGCCCGCAAAGACGCCGCCCGAGATGGCGCCGACCCGACGGACGTGTCCAGGCGTGGGGCCGATGACCTGCATCTGAGAGCTGAGGCGCATCACGAACAGCGGCCGTGTTCTCACGGCGGTGAGTGCGTCGGGCAATTTGTCGACAAGACCGGTGGTCATCGTTTTCGTCCCTCGCTGACCTTCGCGTGAACCGGCGCCCGTTCGCGCCGTTCCCGGAATGCCGGTTGACGAAATGGCGCGAGAGCGTTTCCTTCCGTCGGTCCCAGGAGTCAAGGCCTTGTCGCATCCCCCGGCCGACGCGTTGCTGGTTCGCGTCTACTATGAAGACACCGACTTCTCCGGCCGCGTCTATCATGCGTCCCATTTGCGCTTCCTCGAGCGCGGGCGCACGGAGTGGCTGCGCGGGCGCGGCTTCGCCCACTCCGAGCTGGCGGAGACTTCCAGCGTCGCCTTCGCTGTTCGCTCATTGCAAATCGAGTTTCTCGCGCCGGCGCTGATGGACGACCTGCTTCGCGTCGAAACCAGCGTCGCCAAGGCGCGCGGGGCGTCGATCGCGTTTCGGCAACGGATCTTGCGCGGCGACAGGGAACTGGTCAGCGCCGTGGTGCTTGTCGCTGCGATTCGTGACGGTCGTCCAGCGCGGATTCCCGCTTCCTTGAGCCGTCTCGTTAAAGCGCCCGCATGATCGGCGGGATCCGCGCGACGCTCAGCGTATTGTTCTCTTCTCACTCGAGTCGGCCGTAAAGCGCCAGAGCCAGTTGACACAATGTCGACCGTGAATTACGAGCGCGCCGTCAACGCCGTTAACTTTCCACAGTCCTGTGTCCGCAGGGGGAGTGTTCCCCGTCGCCCGTTTCAGCCCTTCCTCGACGCTCGGCAGAACCGGACTCGCGTTCCGACCCCAAATTTCGGGGGAAGACGCGTGAATCTGCGTCAGCGAGAGTATCTTTCGGCCCACGGCCGTCGGATGAAACCTCGGCAGCAGAGCGATCCCACGAAAAGCGTATCGATGGCGTGTTTTCCAATCCTTGAGGCTAGCCTCTTCCGAAATCTTAGGAGTGCGACAATGAAGTTCATAGCGCCGCTTTGCGCGGCGGTGATTCTGAGCGCCGGCGCCGCGGAGGCGCAGGTTGACCTCAGCACTTATGCCGACGCCAAGGGCGACCTCGACGTTCAGAAGCTGACCTGCGCCCAGTTGGCCGGCACCTTCCAGGAAGACGCCGACTTCATGACCGTCTGGTACAGCGGCTGGTACAACGGCCTGGCGAACTACAGCAAGCTCAAGGTCGATCGCGCCAAGGAGCTCGAGCATCGCGTCATCGTCTATTGCAAGGCCAATCCCGACAAGAAGGTCATCACCGCGATGGACATCCAGATCAAGCAGATGCGCAAGGAGCTCGGCATCAAGGTCAACGACGAAAAATAGCCGGTTTCCCGCTTCGCGCTGATCTGGAGCCGCCAGGTCGGAAATGTCCGGCCGGTCGAACCCGAATTGTCTGTTTGTCTCAGAAAGAGTGGAAAGCAATGATCGCCTCAAACACGGGAATCCCCGCCAAACTCCGTGCAGCGCTTGGCCGGACTGATTTGCGGCTCGCCGTTATCGCGACGGTGGCGCTGGCCGCATCGGCTTCGGCCTCTCAGGCGCAGGTCGACCTGTCGACCTATACCGACGCGAAGGGTTATCTCAATGTGCGCGGATTGACCTGCGCACAGCTCGCCAACACCTACCAGGAGGACGCCAACTTCTTGGGCGCCTGGTACAGCGGCTGGTGGAACGGTCACATGAAAAGGCACTCGATCAACATCGCCCGGGCCAAGCAGGGCCTCCACGAAGTCATTGTCTATTGCAAAGCCAATCCCGATAAGAAAGTTGTCGATGCAGTCGACGCTTTTGTGAAGAAGGTGCAGGAAGGCGGCCAGTAGCTGGTCACGTCACCACGCGCAATGGTGAGGTGAACCGGGTCGGGCCACGCAGATAGCCATCGCAGTCAGCCGAATTGACCGCGAGGTTGTGGGACGCTGTAGCTCTCACGGGGCGCGCTGACGCCATCTTGGATTCTGCTCGACCGTCAAAGCCCCTAAGTTTTGGCGTCGTCTCTCTTGCACTCCGCGCGGAATCTCATGCGCACTTTGCCGCGAAGGCCGAACCTATCGGCCTGCGTCGAACAGCACTCCGCTCGGAAGTTCTTACGCGCTTTGCCGTGCAATCCATCGCTGTCGGCTTCGGCCGAACATTTCTTCGCGACAACGTCAGCGCAACTCCCCTCATGACAACCGCCAGGGTGCGTCACGGCCACGGAGGTCTGGGCAAATACGACGCCCCCGCCAAGAAAAGCAACCAACCCGAGGGCCGCGAAAGAGGAGAAAAGCTTCATTAGTTAGACTTTCCTATGCGAAAGGCAGCGCGCGGATAGGGTCAAGGCGGATTGAACCACGCATCCGCTCACGGAGTCGACGTGAAAAATCGCGACAACATTTTGCGAAAATCCGAACGACGCGCTATCCTGCCCGCTGTCGTCGGAGCCGCGCCCGGGTCGGAGGACGAAAGAGCTGACGTAAGGGTCAGACGGACATCGGAAGGGGCGTTTTCTTGGATTCGTAGCTTAACCTATTGAAAAAACTGGATTGGCGGAAGAAAAAAACTTGGATTTCGCTTCCATTTGCTTTGGAATTCTTTTCCTTCTGTTTTGCATTTCCTTCCTTTGGTTTGGAGAACGCTTCCTCCAAGTTTGTCGCCGCGCCGGGCGATGCGTCTGACGATTCCCGATCAATCACCGTCCTCACCGGCTTTCTCGGCGCCGGCAAGACGACGCTGCTCAACCGCACTCTCGTATACGGCGCCGAGGCGCCGTACCGCCGCGCGGTTCTTCAGGCTGTCGGCCGGCGCGTCGACATTTCAATCCGGAGCCGTGGGGGACAGTGCCGCGCACGCGGCTTGTCGTCATCGGCGCCGCCGGCAGCGTCGATGAAAGTCTGTTGGAGGCGGCCTTCGCTTCCTGCGCCGAGGCGCCGAACATTCTCGCCCTCGGGGCCGGGTCGCCGGATGCGTTGGACCCGCTCGCTATTGACAAAGTGCGCTAATCGCCTTAGCTTTAGCCATCGAAATTCGGCCGGACGACACTTGCTACGAGCGAAGACCTCGCTTGTTCTGATGAACTCCCTCGAAAAATCGAAACATGATTGCGGCGCTGAAAGTTGGAGCCGCGTCTGAATGCTCGCATCCGAAAGGGATTCTCATGGCGATTGGCACAGTAAAGTGGTTTAACCCGCAAAAAGGCTTCGGCTTCATCCAACCCGACGACGGCGGCAAGGACGCCTTCGTTCACATCAGCGCCGTCGAGCGCGCGGGGATGAACGATTTGCGAGAAGGTCAGAAGATCAGCTTCGAACTGGTCACCGACAAGCGCTCGGGCAAGATGTCCGCCGACAAGCTCCAGGCCGTCTGAGCGAAAAGGCGGACCGCGCCGACCGTAGACCGCGGATGTACCGGCGGCGGCGGGGGGTCCCGAGTTTTCGTCGGACGGTGGGAAGGGTCAGGAAGTTTCCTGGCCCTTTTTTCTGTCCAAGCAGCGGGTTCGAAATTATGACGCCGCAAAAGTTCACCATCGGCCAACTGGTCGACTTCGACACCAGGATCGAGCCGACCCCGAGAACCAAAGGACCCTACCAGGTCTTGCGCGTGCTGCCGGCGGACGACGAGATGAAGCCGCGCGTCTATCGCATCAAGAGCCAGGCTGAACCGTTCGAGCGCAACGTCAACGAGTACGAAATCGTCGCGGTCGGATAATCTCGTCGCGTCGCTTCCTCCAAGGATCGCCCAATCGAGCCGCATGTTGGTGAGCGGCGCCCTTGGTCCAGCGCGCGAGAGATTGCCGCGGTCGCGCCCTTCCACAAAGGTTCAGTCCCTTGACCGAACACGCCAATCGAGAACTCTCGATGTCCGACACGCAGGGCTGGCGGCGCAGATTGAGCCTTTATCAGCGACCCAATGACTGGCGGAGCGTGTTTGAGCTCGCGGTCACGGTTCTACCGCTCGGGCTTGCTTGGCTCGGGATGCTGATTGCGCTGAGGTTTCACCTGTACTGGCTCTATGGATTTCTTCTCTTTCCCGCCGCGGGATTTCTCCTTCGCCTGTTTTTGATCCAGCACGATTGCGGCCACGGCGCTTTCTTTGGCAGCGCGGCGGCTAACCATTGGGTTGGCCGCCTGGCCGGGGTGCTGACGCTGACCCCCTACGATCACTGGCGGCGAACTCACGCCATTCATCATGCGACCTCAGGCAACCTCGATCGCCGCGGTACGGGAGACATCAACACGTTGACGTGCGGCGAGTACTGCGCCCGGTCAGGTTGGGGGCGGCTGAGCTATCGGCTCTATCGACACCCGGCGGTCATGTTCGGACTAGGGCCGGCCTATGTCTTTTTCATTGAGAATCGTCTGCCGTTTGGCTCGATGCGCAAGGGATGGATGCCTTGGGTCAGCACGACATCGACCAACCTCGGTATCGCGGCCTGCGCTGGGCTGACGATTTGGGCCTTCGGCGTGCAAGCCCTGCTCATGACCTACGTTGCGACTGCGCTGATCGCGGCGGCAGTGGGGGTCTGGCTGTTTTTCGTTCAGCACCAGTTCGACCAGGCGCATTGGGTTTGCGATGAGCGGTGGAGCGCCAGCGAGGCCGCGCTCGGCAGCTCGTATTACGCTCTGCCGGCTCCCTTAAGCTGGTTCACCGCCAATATCGGCGTCCACCACGTGCACCACCTCTGCAGCCGTATTCCGTATTATCGGCTGCCCGAGGTGCTCAGGGACTATCCCTCGCTTCGTGGACTCAATCGCGTCAATCTCCTCCAAAGCCTGAGCTGTCCTCGTCTGGCGCTTTGGGATGAGCCACGGCAACGCCTCGTCTCGTTCAACGATGTCGAGGCGCGAATATTCGACGGCCGCTCGAGATCTGTGCAAGCCTGAAGCGGCTCAGTTGGGAGAGGCGAGTTGCGGCGAGGGCGCATTCCGCCGATCGCTGACGGCGGCGTTGGCACGACCTCGGATCAGCAAGACAAGCTTTTCCAGGGGTTCGCCCAGGCAATCAATCGACCGCGCGCCGCCATGGCGGAAACGACCTCGGCCTTGCGATTGCGGGCTTGGCCGGATTGCTGGCTGGACTAGGGTGGCCCCCGGACGGCGCGACAAGGACTAGAGAGAACAGGCAATGGCGGCAATCCAGGGAGCAGCTGGTGTGGAGGCGGAGCGCGCCGGCATGGGCAAGATCGTGCTGGCGAGCCTCGTCGGCACGACGATCGAATTCTACGACTTTTATATTTTCGGCGCCGCGGCTGCGCTGGTCTTCGGGCAGATGTTCTTCCCCAAGTCGGCGCCCGAGACCCAGTCCCTCAACGCCTATCTCACCTTCGGCATTGCCTTTCTCGCCCGGCCGGTCGGCTCGTTCCTGTTCGGGCATTTCGGCGACCGGGTCGGGCGCAAGTCGGCGCTGGTCGCCACCATGCTGACTATGGGCTTGGCGACGACCTTGATCGGCGCGCTTCCCGGATACGCGGCCGCCGGCGTTCTCGCGCCCTGGCTGCTCGCAGCGCTGCGTTTCCTGCAGGGCGTGGGGCTTGGCGGCGAGTGGGGCGGGGCGGCGCTGATCGCGACCGAGAACGCGCCGGACGGACGGCGCGCTTGGTTCGGCATGTTCCCTCAGCTCGGGCCGCCGATCGGCTTCTTCATCGCGACCGGGCTGTTCCTGGCCCTGCTGATCGGATTTGGCGAACCGGCGTTCGTCGAATGGGCCTGGCGCGTTCCGTTCCTCATGAGCGCGATCCTGGTCGCGATAGGGCTCTATGTTCGGGTCGCGCTCGAGGAAACGCCCGCCTTCAAGGCGGCGATGGCGCTCGACAAGCGGATCGCCGTCCCGCTTGGGGCAGTGATGCGCCACCATTTGGCGCCGCTGATCCAGGGCTCGCTCGCGATCGTCGTCTGCTACGCGCTGTTCTATATCGCGACCGTCTACATGCTGGGCTACGGCGTAAGGTCGCTCGGCATGTCGCGGGTGAGCCTGCTCGAGATGCTGTGCCTGGCGATCGTCTTCATGGCGCTGGCGACGCCGGTTTCCGCCGCACTCGCCGATCGAGTCGGCCGGCGTCCGGTGCTGCTCGTCTCGGCTTTCGCAGCCGCCGCGGTCGGGCTCGTAATGCCGGCGCTGCTGGCGCAGGGGCCGGGCGGCGTCCTTGCCTTCCTCTCGCGCTTGGCGTAATGGGCCTCGCCTTCGCGCCGCTCGGCGCGCTGCTGCCGGAATTGTTCCCGACGGAAGTGCGCTATACGGGGGCGGCGAGCGCCTACAATCTCGGCGGCATTCTGGGCGCGTCGCTGGCGCCGTCGCTGGGCCAGATCCTCGAGGCGATGGGCGGCATCGCCTGGGTCGGCTATTACATCGCCGCCGCCGCGGCGATCAGCTTCCTCGCGATCTTCAGCATGCGCGAGACCCGCAACAACGGCTGAGGCTCAATCGGCGCCGCGATGCTTGTCTTCGCGGAAGCGATTTGTTAGACGACCGCCTTCGCTTCGCGCCCGCCGGCTCGGAAGCGAAAAGTGCGGTCATGGCGGAACTGGTAGACGCGCTAGCTTGAGGTGCTAGTTCTTTAACCGGAGTGGAGGTTCGAGTCCTCTTGACCGCAC
>CAWANG010000039.1:0-16709 GCA_963783175.1 uncultured Alphaproteobacteria bacterium | reverse complement strand
TGGTGGAGCCAGACGAGAAATCGAACCGACGACCTCTTCAATGCCATTGAAGCGCTCTCCCAACTGAGCTATGGCCCCGTTCTCGAAAACCTCGTCACCGCGGCTTCGATTGGGACGAAGCGCGTCTCGATTGTCGCGGCGCGGGGGTATAACCGCAAACCTCCGCCGGCCACAAGGGCCTCTGGGCCGAAAAAAGCGGCTGGCCCGGGGCCTGAGAGGCTCAGGTTTCCTCGTCGGGCGCGATGTCGCCGTCGATGAGGTTGCTGACGTCGTCGTCTTCTTCCTCTTCCTCTTCCAGGAACGGATCATCCGGCGCGTCGCCGTCGGCCTCCTCGACGTCAATGTCGTCGACCGCCGGCTCGGCGGCCTTCTCCTCGCCGGCCTCGACCTCGTCGAGCGATACGATGGCGACGCCGGCAGGGCGCCCCAACCTCAGTATCCTCCTCTTCGGGCTTGGCGGCGGGCCGCGCCCGCGCCGTCGCACCTTGAAAGATCGTGCCACATTTTGGGCAGATGATGGGGTCTTTGTTGAGGTCAAAGAATTTTGCGCCGCAGTTCTGGCACTGGCGCTTGGTTCCGAGTTCGACTTTGGCCACTGCGATCAGTTTCCCGGGGCTTGAGGGCGGTCTTCAGGACCGCCCCGTTAGTCGCCGCTCCCGGTCGTGTCAATGCGCTTTCGCGACGGTCGACAGGCTCAATTGTCGATGATACGAGCGCGGGCCCGCTAGCCCACGCGCGGCCATGTCGCCGTGGCGGGAGGAAGGAAGCCGCTCTATTGTCCGCTCATTCGTCGCATTCCCGCGCAGTCTCCGCCCCTCAGCGCCGTGCGCGCGAGGCCGCTCAAGGGCCGGGTCCGGCCGCCGGGCGACAAATCGATCTCGCACCGCGCTTTCCTGTTAGGCCTCCTGGCCTGCGGGGAAACGAGCGTTAAGGGGCTGCTCGAAGGCGACGACGTGCTCAGGACCGGAAAGGCCTGCCAGGCGCTCGGCGCGGACGGTGTCGAGCAGCTAGGGCCCGGTCAATGGCGAATTCGCGGGCCCGGGCTCGGCGCAATTCTGCCGCCGCGTGAAACGCTCGATTTCGGCAACGCCGGCACCGGCTCGCGGCTGATGATGGGGGTCGTCGGCGGCCACGGGGTCACCGCGACCTTCGACGGCAACGCGTCGCTCCGCAAACGGCCTATGCGGCGCATCCTCGATCCGCTCAAGCTAATGGGAGCGCAAATTCTCTCTGAGGCGGAGGGCGGGCGCTGTCCCATCGTGCTCAAGGGCGCTCGCGATCCCGCGCCGATCGAATATCGCATTCCCGTCGCCTCGGCCCAGATCAAATCGGCCGTGCTTCTCGCCGGCCTCAACGCGCGGGGCGCAACCACGGTCATCGAGGCCGAAGCGTCGCGCGACCATACCGAGAAGATGCTCGCTCTTTTCGGCGCCGAGGTCACGGTTCGAGCCCGAGGGCGAAGGGCGGTGGATCACGCTCGTCGGCCGGCCGCAATTGCGGCCCATGACCGTCTCGTTCCTGCCGATCCCTCGTCGGCGGCGTTCCCGATTGTCGCCGCGTTGATCGTTCCGGGTTCCGACATCATCGTCGAAGGGTGATGATGAACCCGCTGAGGACCGGGCTTCTCAAGACCCTGGGCGAGATGGGCGCCCATATCGAGACGCTCGATGCGCGCCGCGAAGGCGGCGAGGAGGTCGCCGACTTGCGGGTGCGCCAGGGCACGCTGCGGGGCGTCGACGTCCCCGCCGCCCGCGCGCCCTCGATGATCGACGATATCCGATCCTGGCCGTGGCCGCCGCCTTCGCCTACGGGACGACGCGAATGCGCGGCTTGAGCGAACTCAGGGTCAAGGAGAGCGATCGTCTCGCCGCCGTCGCCGCGGGCCTGAAAGTCGCCGGGGTCGATTGCGCCATCGACGGCGACGATCTGATTGTCGAAGGCGGGAGGCCGCGCGGCGCGGGGCTGGTCGCGACGGAGATGGATCACCGGATCGCGATGAGTTTCCTCGTCATGGGGCTCGCCAGCCTCGAGCCGATGGCGATCGACGACGCGGCGATGATCGCCACCAGCTTCCCCGAATTCCGCCCGACGATGGAAAGCCTCGGGGCGAGGTTCAAGTAGGTGGGTCCCTCCCGCCACCACTTGTGGGGCGGAGACGCGCGGCTGCACACTAGGATTTGTCCATCGCGACCCATCGCCCCTCGCGGCTCGATTTCGCGAGCGCGTGGATGGTTCGCTCGATGGCGAGGCCGGCGTCGAAGTCGATGGTCAGCGCCGGCTTGCCCTCGATGCGCTTCAGGAGTTCGTGGGCTTCGATGACCTTGAGGTCGTTGAAGCCCATCTGGTGGCCGGGCGCGACGATGAACCGCTCGTAGGGCGGATGCGCCGGGCCCATCAGGATCTGCCGAACCCCTTGCAGCTCCTCCGGTCCTTCGGCGACATAGACGCCGACCTCGTTGAAGCGCTCTTGGTCGAAGGTGATCGCGCCTCGTGCCCCGAACGCCTGCAGTTGCAGCCGCCCCTTGCGGCCCCAGGCGCAGCGATTGACCTGGATCGTCCCCGACGCGCCGTTATCCATCCTGAGCAGCGCGGTCGCGATGTCGAAGGTCTCGACCGCCCGGCGGCCGCCGCCGTCGGGGCGATCGGCGTAGGGCTTGCTCATCTCGCCGAACACCGCGCTTGGGCGCCCGATGAGGGTCGAGATCAGGCTCAAGGGGTGGACGGCGAAATCGTCGAGGGCGCCATAGCCGGCGCTTGCCTGGCTGCGCCAGGAATAGAGCGCCTCCGCGTCGGCCATGTAATCCTCGTCCATTTCGAGGCGGAAATGGGTAAGCCGGCCGATCGCGCCGTTCTTGAGCAACTTGCCGATGAAGCGGACGGCGGGGCTCTGGATGTAATTGTACCCGAGGATGGCGACCCGGCCCGAGGCCCGCGCCGCCGCCGCCATTCGCTCGGCGTCGGCGAGCGCGGGCGCCATCGGCTTTTCACACCAGACGTGCTTGCCCGCTTCGAGCGCCGCAATCGCCATTGGCGCATGGAAGGCGTTTGGTGTCGTGATCGAGACGACCTCGACGGCCGGATCGGCGACCATTGCCCGCCAGTCGGCGGTCGAGGCCTCGAAGCCAAACTCGTCGGCGCGCCGTCGCGCGAGCCCCTCCTCGACTTCGCACAGCATGACGCGCCGAACAACGGGCGCATCGCCGAAGATCTCGCGGACGCCGGTCCAGGCCAGCGCGTGGCACTTGCCCATGTAGCCGGTGCCGATCAGTCCGACGCCGATCGTGCGCATGACGCTTCGCCCCCCGAAATGTGCGCGCCGGCCGCCCAGCCGCCTCGCGCCAATACAAATATTTCATCTGGTACACAAATTGGAATATCTGTTCTATTGGTGGCGCGGGGGAGGACCCGCGTCGGCGGGGCGATGGAAACCATGAGCACGGACGCGACGATCGAACCGCCTGAGAGCTTCGACGCCCTGCAGCGCCGCCTGATCGAGATCGAGCCGCATCTGCCCAAGCGCCTTCGCCAGGCGGCAGCTTATGCGCTCGACCACCCCGACGAGTTCGCGCTCGGCACCGCCTCGGCCCTCGCCCGCAGCGCCGAGGTGCAGGCCTCGACCCTCGTGCGCTTCGCTCAGACGCTCGGTTTCGCAGGCTTCTCCGAGCTCCAGGAAGTGTTTCGCTCGCGACTGCGCAACCGCTGGCCGGATTATTCCGAGCGGCTCAAAGCGCTGCAGCAGAACGCCCGCGACAGCGGCGATCCGACCCATCTCCTGTTCGGATTCGCCCATTCCGCGGCGGCCTCGATTGCGCGGTTGCGCGAGGCGGTCCAGCGGCGCGAGCTTGACCGGGCGGTGAGCCTTCTGGCCGGAGCTCGGACGATCCATTGCCTCGGCCAGAGGCGGTCGTTCTGCGTCGCTCACTATCTCACTTACGCCCTGTCCCAACTTGGCATACCGGCGTCGCTCATCGACAATGTCGGCGGCCTCGGGCCAGAGCAGCTGGCGCAGGCCGGCGAGGGCGACGCGCTGATTGCGATCAGCTTTTCGCCCTATGCGCCGTTCACCGTCGATCTCGCCAAACGGGCGCGGCGCGCCGGCGTTCCAATCGTCGTCGTCACCGACAGCGCGCTCTCCCCGCTCGCCGGCATCGCCGACGTCCGGTTCGAGGTCGTCGAAAGCGACTTCGGCTCGTTTCGCTCGCTTTCAGCGACATTCTGTCTGGCGATGACGCTCGCCGTCGCGGTCGGCGAAAAGCGGGCCGAGGCGGCGGCCTGATCCGCGCTACTCGGCGAGCGCCCGCTTGGCGGCGAAGGCGACGCGGGGCACGAGAAACGCCGTCGCCGCGACCATGAGCGCGATCCCGAACATCGAGACAAAGGTGAGGTGAAGCGACTGTTCAAGCGCCGCCCGAAGCTCTATATCGACGCCCGCCGAACCGCGCTCCAGCAACCGCCTCAGTTCGTCCGAGGTCACAGTCCCCGAACGCATGAGGCCGAAATTGAGCACGGCGCCGAAGACCGTCGCCCCGAAGGTGCTGCCGAGGCTGCGCGCGAACAGGAAGGAGGCGGTCACGCTGCCGCGCTCGGACCAATCGACGATCTCCTGGATGAGGATGATCGAAGCGCTCGAGAGAAGGCCCATGCCGAGTCCGACGACGAGCGATCCAATCCCGGCGATCATGGGAGAACTGTCCGCGGTCAGGACAACGAACACCGATGCGCCGACCGGCACCAGCAAGCCCCCGGTGCGTAGGACGGCGCGCACGCCGAACCGCCTAAACCCGCGCACGCCGACGGTGGCGCCGACCGGCCATCCGAGCACCATGGCCGAGAGGGCGAAACCGGCGACCAGCGGAGAATCCTGCATCACCCCCTGAACGAACACTGGCAGAAACGACGTGAGTCCGATCATCACCATGCCGGAAAGCAGCGAAGCGCCGTTGGCCGCGGCGATCGGCCTCCGGCCCCAGAGCTCGAGCGAGATCATCGGCTCGGGAGACCGGCGTTCCTGGATCACGAACAGCGCCACCGCGACCGCCGCCACACCGGTGATGAGCCCGATCTCGAACCGGCCAGAGGTCGAAAGCGCGGTCAGATCGGCCATGATCGCGGCGATGGCGATGGTGAAGACGCCAGCGCTCAAATGATCGATCCTGCCCCCGCGGCGGGCGCGCTTTTCGTGCAGGTAGGCCCAGAATCCGGCCGCGGCGAGCGCCCCGATCGGCAGGTTCAACCAGAAAATCCAGGCCCAGGAAAAATGCTGGATGATGAGGCCGCCGGCCAAGGGCCCGAGGACCGCCGAGAGCGCCCAGACGCTCGCCAGCCAGCCCTGGATCTTGGCCCGCTCATGGGCGGAATAAAGGTCGCCGACAATGGTCATCGCCACTGGCTGGACCGCGCCGGCGCCGACGCCCTGGACGAGCCGGAAGGCGATCAGCGTTGGCATCGACCAAGCGAACCCGCACAGCACCGAGCCAACGAGGAAGATGGCGATCCCGACCATCATCACCGTCTTGCGGCCGACGCTGTCGGCCAGCTTGCCGAACACCACGGTGGTCGCGGTCTGGGTAAGAAGGAAGGCCGAGAACACCCAGCTATAGAGCTGCAAGCCGCCGAGCTGGCCGACGATCTGCGGCATGGCGGTCGAGACGATCGTGGCCTCGATCGCGATCATGAAATTCGCCGCCATGACGGCGGCGAGCACGAGCGGTCGGTGAGTCGTCAGCGGGGGCATGGGGATTTCTTGGAAGTTGCACCTACCCTTACCGGACAACGCCCCGCGGCGCCAATCGCGTTCGCGTGATCAGGCCGGGCGGCCCCCGAACGATATCCTACCTTGACGCCGGCTCCGCCTGATCCAGTTCGCGACACGAGAGGCACCATCCGTCGCCTTGAAGCCAGCAGGTTTCCTCTTCCAGATGCCGGTCCGTGCGGATCGATTTGACGCCCGCGCCCCCGTCTCGAGCAAACGCTCGGTCAAGACGATTGCCGACTTCTGCGTCCCGCGCGCCGGCGAATTCATAGAACCCGACGGCGCATAAAAACCGTGCTTCAAAATCGTCACGCGCGCGCCGTCTCACGAACAGCATAGCGCCCGACTTGTTCGCCGTCGTCATTGGAAAAACGAGCCGTCCCTCCGGCTTGAGGCACTCGAGCCAGGACGGCAGTGGATGGGTCGCTCCGGCGCTGGCGACAACGACGTCGGACTTTGCGAACGAACTTTTGGCGCCATCGCCGTTGGCGACGGTCACCTGAGGCCACGGCGCGAGCGCTTCTCGGGCGCGCTCGGCGAGCGGCTCATCGATCTCGATCGCCGAAACCGCGCCGGCCCGACCGGCCAGCTCCGCCAACACTGCAGTGTAATAGCCCATCCCGCACCCCAAATGGAGCACGCGATCTCCCGGGACCACATTCAGCTTGTCAAAGACGAACGCCCAAAGACTGGGCTGGCCATTGTTCAGGTAGCGCTTTTCATCATAGGCGATGATCACGTCGTGATAAACGGCGGCCGGGCTAGCGACTGGCGGCGTCCAATAATCCCGCATGTTCCAAAGGCTGAGGATTCGCAACGGCCCCGGCCCAAGGAAGCGCTCTCGCGGCACAATTGCGAACGCCTCGACGACTTCCGCCGAGCTTACGCGCGCAACGAAACGCAGCTCCTCCGCGAACCAGCGCCGCGCGTTCCGAATCGCGTCCTCGGCCATCTCGAACATCCCCTGGGTCAATTGATCGGGGCCAGTGTACACCGAGCGCGACGCAGGCCATCCCGGCGCCAACGCCTCGCCTTGGCCCGCGTTTGGCTTGACCCGTTTTCGTCAAGCCGAACTTACGGTAACGTGCGCGCAAACTAGGAGATTGCCAATGCAAATGCGCCGTCTGGGACGCACCGATCTTTCCATCGCGCCGCTCGTGCTCGGCGGCAACGTGTTTGGCTGGACGGCGGACAAGAAGGCCTCGTTCGCGGTGCTCGACCGGTTCGCGGGCGCCGGCCTCAACGCCATCGACACCGCCGATGTCTATTCGGCCTGGGCGCCTGGCAACTCAGGCGGCGAATTGGAGACGATCATCGGCGAATGGATGAAGGCGCGGGGAAATCGCGGCCGGGTGATCGTTGTCACCAAGGTCGGCTCGCCAATGGGCCAGGGCAAGGAGGGCCTCTCGCCCCGCTACATCGAGGAGGCTGTCGAGGCCTCGTTGAAGCGCTTGCAAGCCGACGTCATCGACCTCTATCTCGCCCACTGGCCGGACATGGCGACGCCAATCGCGGAGACGCTCGGCGCCTTTCAGCGCCTGAAGGAGAAGGGCAAGATCCGCTGGTTCGGCGGCTCGAACCTCAACGTCGCGCTCATCGAGGCGGCGCTCGCGGCGGCCAAGGCCAAGGGGCTCCCGCGCTACGAAGTCCTGCAGCCGGAATACAATCTCGCCGACCGCGGCGAATTCGAGAACGGCCTCGCCGAGCTCTGCGTCCGCGAGGAGATCGGCGTCATCACCTATTTCAGCCTCGCCAAGGGCTTCCTGTCGGGCAAATACCGCAGCGAGGCGGACTTGGCCAAGAGTCCGCGCGGGGGCGGGGTCAAGGCGTATCTCAACCCCCGCGGGTTTCGCATCCTCGACACGCTCGAGAAAGTCGCGGCGCAGCACAAGGCCAAGCCGGCCGAGGTCGCGCTCGCCTGGGTGATGGCGAGGCCGGGCGTCACCGCCCCCATCGCAAGCGCCACTTCGGTCGAGCAGGTCGACAGCCTCCTCCGCGCGACGGAGCTCAAGCTGACCCCGGTCGACATGGCGGCGCTTGACAAGGCCAGCGCGCCCTGAGCGCCGAAGCCGATATATCGCGGCGGCGCGAGCGACATCGGCGCCGGGGATGAGGACTTATCCTTTCGCTGGCTCATCGTCGCGCAGCTCGCGGCGCAGGATCTTGCCGACCGTGGTTCGCGGCAGCGTATCGCGGAACTCGACCTGGCGCGGCGTCTTGTACCCGGTCAAATATTGCCGGGAGTAAGCGATGAGATCGGCGCCCGTCAGCGCCTTGTCCTTGCGCACCACCACGATCTTGACGGCCTCTCCGGTCCTGGGGTCGGGAACGCCGACCGCGCCGACCTCGAGCACGCCCGGATGGGTCATCAGCACCCCCTCGACCTCATTCGGATAGACATTGAACCCGGACACGTTGATCATGTCCTTCTTTCGATCGACCACGAACACGTAGCCGCGGTCGTCGACCTGGGCGATGTCGCCGGTGCGCAAGTAACCGTCGGCAGTCATCGCCTCGGCGGTCTCGTCGGGCCTCATCCAGTAGCCGGCCATGACCTGCGGGCCCTTGATGCACAATTCGCCGGCCTCGCCGGGCCTTACGTCGCGGCCGCCGTCGTCGCGAATGGCGATGTCGGTCGAGGGCAGCGGCAGGCCGATCGCGCCGGTGAAGTCCTTGATGGTGAGCGGATTGGCGACCGCGGCGGGAGAGGTTTCAGTCAACCCGTAGGCTTCGATCAGCGGCTTGCCGGTCAGCGATTTCCACCGCTCGGCGACCGCCCGCTGCACGGCCATGCCGCCGCCGATCGCCAGATGCAGGCGCGAGAAATCGAGCCGAGCGAAATCCTGGTTGTTGATGAGCGCGTTGAAGAGCGTGTTGACGCCGGTGATCACCGTGCACTGGGTCCGCCGGAGGGCCTTGACCAGGGCCGGGATGTCGTGCGGATTGGCGATGAGCAGATTGGACGCGCCGATCATGATCGGAACGAAGCAGTTCGCCTGAAGGGCGAACACGTGGTAGAGCGGCAACGCCGCCAGGAATGTTTCGCCCTCGGGGCTGATCGCCGAGGCGACCCAGGCGTGGACCTGTTGCAGATTGGCGATCAGGTTGCGATGGGTCAGCATCGCCCCCTTAGGCACGCCGGTCGTCCCGCCGGTGTATTGCAGAAAGGCGACGTCGGTCGGCTCGACCGGCGCTTCGGCGAACGCCTGCCGTCCTCCGAGCTTAAGCGCGCGATTGAAACGCTCCGCCCGCTCGAGGCGAAAGACGGGGACGGCGCGACGGACGCGACGGACGATCATGTTGACGATTCGCCCCCGCGCGGCGCCCAATTGATCGCCCGCGCCGGTGACCACGACGGCCTTGACGCCCGTGCCGCCGATCGCCTTTTCGAGGACGCCCGCAAAGTTCTCCAGCACCACGATCGCTTCCGCGCCCGAATCGGCGAGCTGATGGCCAAGCTCGCGCGGCGAATACAGGGGGTTGCAATTGACGACGACATAGCCCGCGCGGAGCGCCCCGAACATGGCGATCGGGTACTGCAGCAGGTTCGGCAGCATCAACGCGACGCGGGCGCCGCGCGGCAGGCGAACCACGTTCTGCAGGTAAGCCCCGAACGCGCGCGACTTCTCGTCCAGTTCGCCGTACGAGATCGCTTTGCCCATGCTGATGAAGGCGGTCCGGTCGCGAAACTTGGCGACGCTGGCCGCGAAAAACTCGCCTAGCGATCGAAACGCGTTCGGGTCAATTTCGGCCGGCGCGCCCTCGGGATAGGACTTGAGCCATATCCGTTCCATATCGCCTCATCCATCAACACGGGCTCGCAAATCGGCTGCCGGTCGCCGACGAGCGAATAGGCAATCGTAGTTGACTCCGAGGATGTCGGCGAGGCCGTTCTGCGCCAGGGTCTCGGGCGGCAGTGACGCGCCGTCCGGTCACTCCCCGCGAACGCGGGTAAACACTCGGCCGGTCAGGGTTACAACAGCGCCCTTTTCGGGTCGCCGACCATGAACTCCCGGGTGTCGGCGTCCACGGCGTTCAATAGATCGTGAATGAATTTATCCTGAATCTTGAAGCTTTGCTCCGGTGGGATGCCGACGGTCGACACCCGGAACAACGCCCCATCCGGAATCCATCCCCTGAGGCCATATCCGAGCTTGAGCGCCTGGCGGGCCCAATTGCTGTTAGAATTGTCATAGCCGATCCGCATCCAGTAAGTGATCGGCTCGATCCGCTCTTCGCGCACGGCGACGAGCCTTGTCAGCTTGAGCGGCGGCGACGCGGGGGAGTAGGCGAGCCGGGCCGAACTCGTTGCGGACACCCGGAAGCCCTGGGCGGTGTAGCACACCTCGGGATGGTGCAGCTGGAGGCGGTCGCTCTGGCTCTCGCCGTAAGCCACCACCAACATCACGATATTCCCGTCCGGGTCGATAAAGCCACGCGACGCCTCCTGGTTATACACCTCGCGTTCGAGCGCGTCCGGGGGCGCTGGCGCGACGACGTTCAACCCCTCGACGGGCTTCCATTCGCCGAATTGGGTCGGCAGATGCTTCTCGACATCGAACACCTCGTGCGTGCGCGCCATCAGCTTGTGCGGCGTCATCACGACGGCAAGCAGCATCGCCGCCAGCATTGCGACGCAGGCGAAGAGAACATTGGTCGAGCGCGCCATGTCAGGCTCCGGTCGGGCGCAGTTCGCGCAGCGAGCGTTGTAAACCTAGCCGCCGAAGTCGCTTGGCGCAACGCCGGCGGCTTCGCGCTCATGGAGGCGAAAAACGGCAATCGCGCGGTTGAATCTGGCCGAAATCTTGCAGCGGCCGGGCGCTGCAACGTCATCGGGCTTGCCGGACGGGCGGAATTGGGGTCGAAGAGAAGGCTTCGCGGCGACGACCGGCGCTGCTCGCGAACCGACACGGGGATGAGGAGAACCGATGACCAGCGAGGACGTGCTCGAACACGCGGGCTTTGCCGAGGCGGAGCTTGGGGGCGGCTCGCTCTCGGTCCGCTCGCCGATCGACGGGGCCGAGATCGCCCGCATCGCGGAGACGGCGCTCGCCGACATGCCGGCGGTCATCGATCGCGCCCGCGCCGCCTTTCTCGCGTGGCGCGAGATTCCGCCGCCCCGCCGGGGCGAACTCGTTCGCCTTCTCGGCGAGGAATTGCGCGCTTCGAAGGAGGCTCTCAGCGCGCTCGTGACCCTCGAGGTCGGCAAGATCGTGTCGGAGTGTCTCGGCGAAGTGCAGGAGATGATCGACATCTGCGATTTCGCCGTCGGCCTGTCGCGGCAGTTGCATGGTCTTGTTATTGCCTCGGAGCGCCCCGGCCATCGGATGGCCGAGACCTGGCATCCGCTTGGCCCCTGCGCGATCATTTCGGCGTTCAACTTCCCGGTCGCGGTCTGGTCATGGAACGCCGCGCTGGCGCTCATCTGCGGCGACCCGGTGATCTGGAAGCCATCGGAAAAGACGCCGCTCTCTGCGCTGGCGACAATGAAAATCCTCAACCGCGCGATCGAGCGCTTCGGTCCTGACGCGCCCGAAGGCCTAGCCCAGGTCGTCATCGGCGGGCCGGCGATCGGGGAAGCGCTGGTCGCGTCCCGCCACGTGCCGATCGTTTCGGCGACCGGATCGACTCGGATGGGCTCGATCGTCGGCCCCAAGGTCGCCGCCCGTTTCGGTCGGCCGATCCTCGAGCTCGGGGGCAACAACGCGATGATCGTCGCCCCCTCCGCCGATCTCGACCTGGCGATCCGGGCGGTCGTCTTCTCCGCCGTCGGCACGGCCGGGCAGCGCTGCACCTCGCTGAGACGGCTCATCGTCCATCGTTCGATCCGCGCCGATCTCACCCACCGCCTCGTCAAGGCCTATGCGAACCTGCCGATCGGCGATCCGCGCAAAGACGGGACGTTGGTCGGTCCGCTCGTCGACCACGCTGCGCGCGAGAAGATGCAGACGGCGCTCAAACGAGCCAAGGCGGAGGGCGGCGTCATCCATGGCGGGAGAACGGTCGCCGAAGGCGCGCCGAACGGCGGGGCCTACGTCGAGCCGGCGATCGTCGAAATGCCGGGGCAGACCGACGTCGTGCGCGAGGAGACGTTCGCGCCGATCCTCTATACGCTCGGCTACGACGCCCTCGACGAGGCGATCGCGATCCACAACGACGTGCCCCAGGGCCTGTCCTCGTCGATCTTCACCCTCAACATGCGTGAGGCTGAGACGTTCCTTTCGGCCTCCGGCTCCGACTGCGGCATCGCCAACGTCAATATCGGCCCGTCGGGGGCCGAGATCGGCGGCGCATTCGGCGGCGAGAAGGAGACCGGCGGCGGCCGCGAGAGCGGCTCCGACGCCTGGAAGTCCTACATGCGCCGGCAGACAAGCACGGTGAACTATTCCGCCAAGCTGCCGCTCGCCCAGGGCGTCAGGTTCGACTTCTAGCGTCGACCGCAATGAAAAAAGACCGCCTCCCCGGGCCTCGCCCTGAGGCGCCGCGAAGCGGCCTGAGGGCGAGGGCCTGATGCCCGACGTCATCGTCGTCGGCGGCGGCCACAATGGCCTTGTCGCGGCGGCCTATCTCGCCGCCGCCGGGCTCAAAGTCACCGTGCTCGAGCGCCGGGCGCAAGTCGGCGGCGCCGCGGCGACCGAGGAATTTCATCCCGGCTTCCGCAATTCGGTCGCCGCCTACGCCGTCTCGCTGCTCAGCCCGACAATCATCCGCGATCTCGACCTTGATCGTCACGGGCTCAAGCTGGTCGAGCGCCCGTTATCGAATTTCCTGCCGCTGCCCGACGGGCGCTACCTCAAGGTCGCGCCCGGGCGCACGAAAGGGGAGATCGCGAAATTCTCGGCCCGCGACGCCGAGCGGTTCGACGCCTACGAGGCGCGGCTCGAGCGCTTGACCGACGTCCTGCGCGCGCTTGCGCTTAAAGCCTCGCCCAATCTCGCGACCGGACAGGGCCTCGCCGCCAATCTGGGCGGGCTTCTCGATACGGCGAGAGTCGGAAACCGCCTGCGTTCGCTCGGGCTCGAAGGGCAGCGCGACCTTCTCGAACTCTTCACCCGCTCGGCCGGCGAGGTCCTTGACCAATGGTTCGAGAGCACTCCCGTCAAGGCGATCCTCGGCTTCGATGGGATCGTCGGAACCTACGCCAGCCCCTATGCCGCGGGAACCGGCTACGTGCTCATGCATCATTGTTGGGGCGAGGTGAACGGCAAGCGGGGCCAATGGGGCCATGCGATCGGCGGCATGGGCGCGATCACCCAGACGATGGCGCGCTCATGCGCTGCGCGCGGGGTCGAAATCCGAACCGGCGCCGCGGTCAGCGCAATTCTCCTCGAGAAGGGCCGCGCCGCCGGTGTCGTCACGGACGGCGGCGAGAGGATCGCGGCTCGCGCCGTGGTCTCGAACCTGCATCCGAAGCTGACGTTCGAGCAGCTTCTCGATCCGGCCGCCCTGCCCTCTGACTTCCGCGCCCGCATCGCTTCTTATCGCAGCGGCTCGGGCTCCTTTCGCATGAACCTGGCCTTGAGCGAGCTGCCGAGCTTTTCCGCTCTCCCCGGGCGCGTCGCGGCCGAGCATCATGGGAGCGGAATCGTCATCGCCCCGAGCCTCGCCTACATGGAGCGCGCCTTCTTCGACGCCCGGCTCTCCGGCTGGTCGGCGAAGCCGATCGTCGAAATGCTGATCCCCTCGACCCTCGACGATTCGCTCAGCCCCCCGGGGCGCCACGTCGCCTCGCTCTTCTGCCAGCATGTCGCGCCCGAGCTTCTGGACGGGCGCTCATGGGACGAGGCGCGCGAGACGGTCGCCGACCTCATGATCGAGACGGTCGAGGCCTACGCGCCGGGCTTCAGGGCCTCAGTCATCGCTCGCCAGATCCTGACCCCACTCGACCTCGAGCGCGACTTCGGCCTTGTCGGCGGCGACATCTTTCATGGGAAGCTGAGCCTCGACCAGCTCTATTCGGCAAGGCCCGTGCTCGGCCATGGCCACTACCGCTCGCCCATTCCGGGCTTATACATGTGCGGCGCCTCGACCCACCCCGGCGGCGGCGTCACCGGCGCCCCCGGCCATAACGCCGCCCGCGAGATGATCCGCGACTTCCGCGCCCGGCGGTGGCGGCGATAATTCAGACGGCAGGGGCGGCCTTCACCAAGCGGCGATAGCCGGCAAAGCCGAGACCCGCGAAGCCAAGGAGCATCAGGCCCCACGTCGAAAGCTCTGGCACGGCGCTGATCCTCAGAGTGTAATCGAACTCGCCGTCGCTTATGTCGAATGAACCGGTTTTGAAGGTCGGGCTGCTTTCCATTCCGGTATACAATATGTCGCCGAAGAACGGCGAAAAGAAATCTAAGTGCAGATCCCCAGTATTCTGATCGGGATTCCAAAAGGTTGCTCCGTCAAACACTGTCGGAGTTCCATCGAAAGTTCCATTGACGGAGTCAAAAGTAAAAGATTCTCCGAGCGTGAAGTCGTCCGGAGTCGGATTCTGGGGCAGGTCGAAGATAATGGTGTTGCCCGCACCCGTGATGGTGAACGCAAGTTCCGTCGCCGCCTGCGCGCCCCCGGACGCCCAGGCCAGCGCCGAGACAAGCGCGGCTACTCCCAAGAGTTTGCGCATTGAACTACCCCCTTTGGTCGATCCGACATTTTCGCCGGATGCGATTCCGACCATAGTCGGCCGAGCGGTTACTCACCGTCAAGCGCTATTCCCTTTCCACTCCGTCCTTGCGGATGAATCGACGAAGGCGCGCAAGGGGGCAGGCATGTTGCGGCAGAGGAACGGCCCGAGAAGCCCTGCCGCCAGTCGGCGAGCGCCGGCTTGAGCGCGCCCCGCGAAGGACAGGGCGCAGTCCTCGAGCGGGAAGGCGATGATATATTGGCAAGCAGAGCCGTGAAGCATTGCCCTAATGGTCTCGGTGAAACAGCCCCCGTGACTTTGCGCTCTTCTTTTCACCGACCGTTGCGGCAACGCAGCAAAGATGGTAAGCTAATCGTTACATGGGTAGCTTTACTGCCCATTCGAGGAATATCGCAGTATAGGCTCATTTTCCTCACGGAATTTTTCTGATTTCTCGGGGCTGCGCGGGGCGGCCGCCGCATAAGGATCGTTCGCCGCCGCTCGGGGAGGACAGATCATGCAATTCGCGATATCGAAGCATGCGCGTTCGAGCTTTCTCGCCGCCGGAGTCGCCCTCGCCGGGGCGCTCGCGGGATCGGCTCAAGCTTCGGTCGTTACGCCCACGGCCTCGCTGCCGCTCATCGGCGTTCCATACGTGTCGCCGCCTCCGGGCGCCGGCTGCTTTACGATCGCCACCGCATGCGTCAATCCGGGCCCGTTCATCCTGACAAATCCAGTCATGTATTCGTACAGCCTAGGCAATCAGATAATTACTGCCGGCGTCACATACGACGCTACGCTGACGCCGCCGATGGAAACCAACATTATCGGATCGGTCGACCTCGCTGGCACTGTGGAGATGACGGTGATCGGCCGAACCTCGAATACCGAGACCGGATCTTTCACCGTCGATATCACCGAGCTCACGCTGAGCGGTCCCCTGTCGTTGCCGGGCAGTCCGCTGGACGGGCGGACGCTCATGGTCGGTCTCGACGCTTCGGATACATCGTCGGGCACGACGACCATCACTCCCGATGGCGGGGCGTTCCAAATCAACAGCTTTTTTGATGTGTTTGCTGACATAACCCTCGACATACCGACGAATCCGAGCACCTCCGTCGGCCCAATCCTCCTGGTCGCCACGCCCTCGCCGGAGCCGTCGACCTGGGCGATGATGCTGCTCGGCTTCGCCGGCCTCGCCTTCGCCGCCTATCGCCGGCCAGTTCGGCGCTCGTCGAGCGCGGCTACCCGTCCTTGCGAATAAAATCAACGAAGGCCCTGAGCGGCGCGGGCATGTTGCGGCTCGGATAATAGAGGAACGGCCCCGAGAAGCACTGCCGCCAGTCGTCGAGCACCGGCTTAAGCTCGCCGCGCTCGAGCGCCTCGCGCAAAAAGTCTTCGAAGGTGCAGATGATCCCCAAGCCCGCGATCGCCGCGCCGAGCTCGAGTTCGTTGGCGGAAGCGACAAGCGGCCCGTCCGGTTTGATGCGCACCATCTCCCCGCCGCGCTCGAATTCCCAGTCGGCGACGGCGCCGCTTACGAACCGGTGGCGGATGCAAGCATGATTGACGAGGTCGCGCGGGTGGGTGGGGATCCCATGGGCGGCAAGATAAGCCGGCGCCGCGGCGGCGACGTAATGCTGGACGCGCGGCCCGATCGGGACCGCGATCATGTCGCGTTCGATCCGCTCCTCGTAGCGGATGCCGGCGTCGAAGCCGGCGCCGATGACGTCGATGAACGCGTCGTTGGCGGCAATCTCGAGCTTGACCCCTGGATAAGCCTTGAGGAAGCGGCTCGCTATCGGCGGCAGGATCTTCATCGCCACGATGACCGGCACGTTGAGCTTGAGCGTCCCGCGCGGGCTATCGCGGAAGCCGTTGACCACGTCGAGCCCGCTTTCGATCTCGCCGAGCGCCGGCTTAAGCCGCTCGAGCAGGCGTTCCCCAGCCTCGGTCGGCGTGACGCTGCGGGTGGTGCGGTTAAGGAGCCTCACCCCGAGGGCGGCCTCGAGCCGCCGCACGGCCTCGCTCAAACCCGAGGCCGAGGCGCCACGCGATGCGGCCGCG
Organism: uncultured Alphaproteobacteria bacterium; assembly: GCA_963783175.1. Lineage (GTDB taxonomy): Bacteria > Pseudomonadota > Alphaproteobacteria > Rhizobiales > Beijerinckiaceae > Roseiarcus. The sequence continues at coordinate 276 of CAWANG010000039.1, read as the reverse complement.
CCGCGAAAGCCGCGCGCACGGGCGACGGCGACAAAGGCGTCGAGATCGGCGAGGCTCGGACTGGCCATTGTGCATCTCCCCGCACGAACTCTGGCGAAGAAGACCGGACAATAGCACAAATGGGGCTTCCTACCTCACAGGGAGCGCGCCCCTTCTCCGACGACGCCCCTCCTTTCGGACGGGATATTGGCGCCGGATGGGGTCGAGGCTGACCCCCGCCCCAGACCCCCCTCGCCAAGGCAGAGGCGAAGCCCAGCTGACGGCGACATTTCGGTG